>JBJMQT010000034.1:0-172313 GCA_045802525.1 Gemmataceae bacterium | reverse complement strand
TTAACTTGATGCCTATGGGTTGAGCGCAGCGACACCACCGGTAGACGATGCCCCATCCACAACGACCCTGGAAGGGACCCTGGAAGGGTCGCAGAGACCCGGCCCATGGTTTGGGTGGAGGGCCTTCTGTGACCCCTGCGGGGTCGTCGAGATTATGGGGGCGCTTTTCCGGTGGTGTCGCTGCGCTCAACCACCGGCTAATGGCTGCGACCCTTCCAGGGTCAAGCGCCGCAAGTACGATTCAAAATTGCAGCGTAACGACCGAGAACGTCACCGAAGTGGTCGCGAACTGCGGCCGGGCATTCATTCGCTTCCATCCACTGGGCGGTCCATGCCGTTCAGGTTTCGGGATGCACTGCCGCCCAGGTCTTCCGAAGCGAGATGAGCCTCTTCGGGACTCTGTTGAAGTTGGCGTTTTAGTGCGTTGCGACGATGCTTGTTGCCGTCTCGCTTCACCGCCCGCTTCAGAATGCGGAGCTTACGTTTATCGTCCTTATTCATCTCAATCACCGCTGATCGGGTCAACTCTTTCCCAAGTAAGAGAGAATAACTCATCCCAAGTTCGCGCCTTTGTATTATGCTCGCTATTGAGCTGACTGATCAATGGCTTGCGATTCGCCTTTCATCATTGATGACCGCGTGAGGGCCAGCCCGGTGAAATACAAGGCAGCGCCCGCTAGCGCCGGCCCCAAATGTCCGCCGTCGATATAACCGATGATGGGATGAATCCCGATGGCAGCGCCCCAGCCTGCGATGCCGCCGATCAACATTCCTTGCCACATCGAGCGCGAGTCCGCGCCGCACCAGACACAGGCGAAAAGCAGCAGGCCGGCAGTGGCGACGCCTCCGCCGAACCCTGCGCGATCGTGGGCAATGAGCGGAATTAGACGTGGATTAACAGCGTCTAGCTCCGCCCGAGTCATCCCCATGTAAGTCAAATCGGTCGGGACAAAGACTTCGGTCATGCCGACGCCCAAAATTGTAAGGCCGGCTCCAATCAGGCCAATCGCGGTTAAGAGAAGACAGAAGCGGCCCGCCCCGGCGCGCGAGCGCGTGGCCGCAATCGCTCGGGAGCGAAACAAGGACGCCCATGACGTGGCTTCGCCGCTTGATTCCGGCTGGGTAAGAACGCGTTGATGCGATAGCCACAGCCCGCCGATAAAGCACGGCAACAGTGCGACCGTCGCAACCGCATGCCAGGTGTCTAAGTAGCCGTAGCCGAGGTAACTCAGGAAGCTGCCGAAACCGGTAATCCCACTGGCCAGCAGCGTCCACCAGGCCCACGGCTCACCAGCCTTGAGCGGAAACGCCGCCAACCATAAGTAAACCACCGCAATGGCGATAAGGGCGCCGCCGAAACTCACGCGATCATGGAACAGAAATGAACGATCCGGCATTCATTGATGCTGCAAAGTTCCTGCGGCGACATTTGCAGAAAAGCCGTGTCATGGGGCAGAAACTGGCCGGTTGCGGATTGAAACAAGGCAAACGCCCCGGACAGCGCTAGGCAAAGACCGGTCAAAGTAATCAATGGACGGCCATCGTCGATGAGCGCTTCAAGAAAACCGCGCGAATCAGGCAACATAACGCCCAAGGGCAGCAGCCGGCCGTCTGGTGATCCCCCGTGGAAATAGCAACCGAGAACTAACGGAGCGGTTAACGGATTATTCCTCTGGCCTTCACCGCCCGCTTCAGATTGCGGAGCTTGCGTGCGCTCCGATATTGCCACGCGGCTATCGATCACCGGCAGCAATAGTCAAAATGAATCCTGCAATCACGCTCAGGACAATGAGCATGAACGGAAGGAGCAGCAGGAGAATCCAAAGAGCCCTGGCCAGTGTCTGCTCCCTTCTTTATTGCCGGCGGAATCAACTTCCTTGTCATTGAACCTGGGGAATGCTTGTTCAATTATCTTAGAGCGCTCTTCGAGGTCCGCTAGTTGATTTAGTTCCTCCGGCGTGGCGGTCCCGGATCCCTTCTTTTGTTCCAATTCGCGTAGGTCCTTGGACAATTCTTTGTTGGTTTTCTCAACCTCCGCGCGGTCATAGTTTTCCTGGCGAAGCAATTTGCCTTCGGGATCGAAAATCTGGACGACGAAGCGATCGTTCTCGGGAATTAACCGATTATAATGCAACTCCATGACCACTAGGCCGGCCTGGTAACGCTTCGTGCTGCGAAGGAAAAGCTCGTCCACGCCGATCTCGTAGGCAGCCGTCATTACCATGAGGTCGAGCAGCGCTTGGTGATTGTGCTTGGTAATGGGAGAAAGCGCCCTATTCCAGGCCTCGTCGATTTGTAGCTGATTCTCGTTTCCAAGCCGGGTCGGCATGGGTCTTTGGAGCGGCCCGCAGCTCAAGGAGAAGAGCATCAGTGCTCCGAATGCCAGCGACGTCTTGAGATTCCTCATCAGTCACCTCACCAGAAGGGATAAACATCTCCCTCTAGCAAGAGACAGATAAAGGGCAAAATATTCCCCGGAAGATGAATTCTGCATCATGGAGGGAGCCCGGACCGGGTTGCGCCATGAACCCTGTGCCGCGAGAGTTCGTAGTTTCTGTTACCGCAACTCCCATCGGAGGACCTTTTATGTGCGCCCCCTATCACCTGCGGATTGTCATCCTGCTACTGGCTCTGACCCTCGTAGAAACTCCTTACGCTTCGGCATGCGGCAGGCGCGCCAGACGTTGCCGGAGCATGGCGTCTTATCCTTGCGAACATTACCAGCCTCTGCCCGAACATTGTGCGCCTCCACTCCCCCTACGGGACAGGGATCTTCGATGGAAGTTGGAGATAGGACGAACCTTCTATCAAGAGATGACCACGGATACAGACCAGATAATGCAGATTCTGGCCAATCAGACAACCAACAAGCAAAAGCAGACATTTGTCTACAGCTACACGCCGAAGGGGCGCGATGCTGATGGAAACTGGTTGATCGTGCAGAGAATTGAAGCGATCAAGGTGGATTTCGATTTAAACGGCTCGAGAATTTCTTGCGATTCCACAACTGACAAAATGTCCGGAAACCTTTTGGACATAGTAGTCTCGCTTTTCACCGGCAGTTCATTTAAGACCTTTTTCAAAAGCTTGGTGGGTTCTGAGTTCCTGTTGGTTATCGACCGGGACGGCCAACCTCTGAGGGTTGAGGGCGCCAAGGCTATTACCAACAAGGTTCGAGGAGGGTCGCCCGAATTGACTTCAGTTATGAAGGAAACGATGAACGAGGACAGCTTGAAGGAAACGGCAGGCCTGGCTTTTACCGCGCTTCCGGACCGCAATTTACCTTCGGGCGACTCTTGGGAGGGCGGGCCCGTCAAACTAAATATGGGAACCATTGGCCTTTTTGACATCAACTATCACTACACGTACGAAGGTAAAGACCCAGTTAATCCCGATTGCCGCCGCATTGCAATGAAAACGGACGTGAAGTATCGCGCGCCCGGTCGAAATGTAGGGGGATTGCCTTTCAAAGTCGTTAATTCTTATCTACAGACGACCCGATCCGACGGCGTAATTCTCTTCAACAGCGCCAAAGGCCGCATGGAAAGTTCCCATTCGGAAATGGAACTCGAGGGCAAGCTCAACATCGAAATCGCCGGCATGATCACGCCCGTGGATCTGATCCAGACACAGAAGACCACGATCAAGAACATGGACAATAACCCGATCGAACCGGCGAAGAAGTCGAAATAAAGAACCAGGACTGGAATCACGTCCCGCCTTGGCGCCTTTGCACAAGGCGATCCCAGCAAGCTCCTATCAAAAGCCATTGCAGCCCGCCGACAAAGAGCGCGAACAAACCCGGCCCTACAATTACACACAACACTGATGCTGGAAACGAGTCCATATAAGCCAAGAGCCAATGAAAGATTGGTTGGCCAAATAGCAGCATAGCTGGGTAATAAATATGGATGCCGGGGACTAATAAATATGGTAAATAGACGTCCCCGTATGGGGACCCCCACTGCCGAGCAATTACGAGCGGGGCTGCGACTAGGAACAATACGATGATCAGGCCATGGCTTAGCGCCAATATGCCACCGCTTGAGAGTCTGCTAAAGCAGGGAACCTCGCGAAGCATCAAAGCTATCCAAACCACGCCTCCAATACCGACGCCGGTAAATACAAGGAGACCGATCAAATGTTTCACCCAGTCTAGAACCATTGAACCTTACGAACTAGTGATTGCTGCCGAAGTGAGGCACTAAACCAGGCTGCCTTTCAAAAGTGATAACCCTTCTTTTCGGACCGGGACGGACCAATCAGCAGCAGAATGAATCCGAGCCCCCACGCCAATTGCCATAGTCTTCCGGATCCGATGCCAATAGTCATGGACCCGATGGTCGAGCCGGCAATCACCAGCAGCGCCACAGAGTACCGAATCCATGCGCTCAGAGATGTCCACCATTCAAGAAACCGCATTTCACGATTTCCCTAGGAATTAAGCTTCGCCGCATTGGATCTGATTTTACCAGCTTTCTCTCGGCCCCGCCGGTAGCAACATGGCCGCAGGATGTGAAAGGCGCTTGCCGTCGCGCCTTCATATTGGACGCCCGTTAACCCCAAATGCTTTCCATTGCTTTCCACGTGCTTTCCATTTCTTTCCACGGGGGGGTCCGGCGAAATGGAGAGAACCATTTAGCTGGCCTGAAGATAAACCCCTAGGCTCAAGTAGCGACCTTCTTTCAGGCTCTCCCAATCCGCATGGCCACGAAAAACGCAAAAACCCATGCGAGTTAGCCGGCTATGGATCTTTTGGTAAGATTTCGTGCGTTTTCGTGGCTTTTGAAGCTCTCCGGCACCGACCCTCTGGCCCAGGTGAAGACCCTGTGGTGCACCGCCCGCGCGGCAGAGGGTGATCAATAATTGAACACATGATGCCGACTTGCAGTCTTTCATTGTCTTTGGTTGCCTTCATTCGAAGGTGGCCAGCGTCGGCTTCGAAGGTGGCCAGCGTCGGTCGAAGCGGGCCCCGGAGTTGGCCTGGCCCCCTTTGATTCTCGTGTTCTTTTGGAAGCTTTGAAGCGCTAGATCTGAATGGGGCCTTAGAGTTGGGTCGGCCTGCGTCAAGAATTTGTTGGCACCCTGCCCTTCCTTTCGCACAATGAGACAAGCCCGGCTTTCTTTCAATTGATTGCCTGATGGAAACTACTGCCAACCCGAGGTGAATCCGTGCATGCTGTCTCGTTTTCTTTGATCGCTCTACTAGCCACGAGTTCCCTGGCCCAGGGGCCTAAGCCGGCGGATAGCAAGCCTGCCGACCTCCTGTCCAGTTCCACGTTCAGCGGGTTGAAGTTGCGCTTGCTCGGCCCGGCGGTTTCCTCCGGGCGTGTGGTGGATTTTGCCGTGCATCCCAAGGATCGCAGCCATTATTTCGTGGCCGCGGCATCCGGAGGCGTCTGGAAAACCGAGAATGCAGGCACGACGTGGACGCCCGTTTTTGACGACCAGGGTTCGTATTCCATCGGCACTGTGGTGCTTGATCCGAAGAATCCCAATGTCGTCTGGGTCGGGACGGGCGAGAACAACAGCCAGCGCAGCGTGGGCTATGGCGACGGCGTTTATCGCTCCGACGATGGCGGCAAATCATGGAAGAACTTGGGGCTCAAGAAATCCGAGCACATCGGCAAGATCGTCATCGATCCGCGCAATAGCGAGGTTGTCCATGTGGCTTCGCAGGGGCCGCTCTGGGGCCCGGGCGGCGACCGCGGCCTGTTCAAATCCACCGACGGGGGCAAGACGTGGAAGAATGTGCTCTCAATCAGCGAAAACACCGGGATCACCGACGTGGTGTTCGATCCGCGCAATCCCGACGTCCTGCTTGCCGCCGCCTATCAACGACGACGGCACGTTTGGACCCTGGTCAATGGCGGCCCCGAAAGCGCGATCTATAAATCAACCGACGCCGGCGCCAACTGGACCAAGTTGAGCACCGGCTTGCCGACCGAGGAAATGGGCCGCATCGGCCTGGCGGTCGCGCCGACCAATCCGGACGTGGTCTACGCCATCATCGAGGCGGCCAACAAGGCCGGCGGCATATTCCGCTCGACCGACTTCGGCGCCACTTGGGAACGGCGCAACGAGTTCGATTCCCAGGCCCAATATTACGCTCGCCTCTACGTCGATCCGAAAAACGCCGACCGCATCTACGCGATGAACGTCTACATCCAGGTCTCCGACGACGGCGGCAAGACGCTGCACAAGCTGGGCGAGAAGTTCAAACACGTCGATAATCATGCCCTGTGGATCGATCCGAACAATCCCAACTATTACCTCGTGGGCTGCGACGGCGGCGTCTATGAAAGCTTCGATCGCGCTAAGAATTGGAAGTTTCAGGGCAACCTGCCGATCACGCAGTTTTACGACATCGCAGTGGATGAGGACGCGCCGTTCTACCATGTCTACGGCGGCACGCAAGACAACGCCACCGTCGGCGGGCCGGTGCGCAACCGCAGCACTCATGGCATCACCAACACCGATTGGTTTGTCACGCAAATGGGCGACGGCTTCCAGTCACGCGTCGATCCGAAGAACCCGAATACGGTCTACTCGGAATCGCAATACGGCGTGCTAATTCGCTACGATCGGCGCACGGGCCAAAGCATGGGCATCCAGCCGCAAGCGGGCAAAGACGAGCCGCCGCTGCGCTGGAACTGGGACTCGCCTCTGCTCATCAGTCCGCATGCCAATAAGCGCATTTACTTCGCGGCCAACAAACTCTTCCGGAGCGACGACCAGGGAGACACTTGGAAAGCCGTCAGCGGCGACCTGACGCGGCAACTCGACCGCGATCAATTGAAAGTCATGGGCAAGATTCAGACCCCCGATGCGGTCTCGAAGCACGTCTCGACGTCGTTTTACGGCAACATTGTGGCCCTCGTAGAGTCGCCCAAGCAGGAAAACCTGATCTATGTTGGAACCGATGACGGATTGATTCAGGTGACGAAGAACGGCGGTGAAAGCTGGACGAAAATCGACACCTTCCCCGGCGTGCCCGACCGCACCTATGTCAGTCGCTTACTGGCCTCGCAACACGACCAGGAAACCGTCTTTGCCGCATTTGACAATCACAAAAACGCGGATTTCGCGCCGTATCTGCTCAAAAGCACGGATGCCGGCAAGACTTGGACTTCCATCAAAGGCGATTTGCCGGCCAATGGGCCGGTGTTGGCATTTGCCGAAGACCACGTCAATCCGAGCCTGCTGTTTGCCGGCACAGAATTTGGCTTGTATTTCACGATCGACGGCGGTCAGAAGTGGATCCGGCTCAAGGGAGGCCTTCCGACGGTTGCGGTCCGCGATCTGGCTATTCAAAAACAGATGGACGATCTGGTGGTCGGCACATTCGGACGCGGCATCTATGTGCTGGATGATTTTTCCGCTCTGCGCGGATTGAAGGCGGAAACGCTTAAACAAGAAAGCCTCCTCTTTCCGCCCAAGGAGGCGCTGCTTTTCGTCCCGACCCGGCAATACGGGCTGCGTGGCAAGGCGTTTCAAGGTGAAGCGTTCTTCGCGGCCGAAAACCCGCCGTTCGGCGCCAACATTACTTATTATTTGAAAGACAAAATCAAAACCAAAAAACAAAAAAGACAAGACGCGGAAAAGGAAGCCGCCAAGAATAACGTCTCTCTGCCCTACCCCACGCCGGCCCAGTTACGGGAGGAGGCCGAGGAGGAAGCGCCGACTATTTTAGTCACGATTACCGATGGGAGCGGCCACGTTATGCGCACGATCACTGGTCCGGTAACGGAAGGATTCCACCGCGTGAATTGGGACTTGCGCAATCCGCCCGCCGCGCTGCCCACGCCCCGCCCACGCGAAGCCGATGATGATTTGTTCTACGAGGAGGGAGTTGGTCCGCTGGTCATGCCCGGCGATTACAGAATCACTTTGGCTAAACGTGTCGAAGGCGTGACAACGCCTCTGAACGACCCCGTGGAATGCCACGTCGTTGTTGACGGCGCTGCCTCCATGAACCCGGACGACGTCAAGGGACTCCACGAATTTCAGCAAAAGGCTTTGAAGCTCGAACGAGCCCTATCCGGAACGCTTCAAGTGGCCAATGATCTGACGGGGCGCCTGCAGCAAATCAAGAAAGCCCTCGACGCGGCGCCAACCGCCGACAAGAAATGGCAAGACGTGGTCCGAAAGCTCGATAAAGAAAATCGCGACATTCTGCGTGCCTTGCGGGGCGATAGTGTTCTGCGCGGCCGCAACGAAAATACGCCTCCCTCCACTTGGGATCGCGTCGGCAGCATCATTGAAACGGAGCGCTATTCACTTGCTAAACCGACTGCCACGCAGCGCGAGGCTTTCCGCATTGCCAGCCAAGAGCTGGCGCAAGAATTGTCCAAGCTGCGCTCGCTAATTGAAGGGGATTTGAAGAATCTGGAGAAAGCCCTCGATATAGCCGGCGCGCCGTGGACGACGGGCCGCTTGCCGGAATGGAAGGAGAAATAGCAAGTTGACGTATTGCGAGAATTGGAAAGGGCGGTTTCAGCCTTTCAACTATGTTGTTCCTAGCGCCTTCGATTGCAATGGCCCATTCACCTACTGCCAATCGAAGGCTCTTCGGATCCGATAAGGTCCAGAGCGCTTTCGGCCGTTTGCCGTAAGTCATCGTCTTTATCTTTGAGCATGGCCCGCAGTTGTGGGACGGCGAGCCGCGCTTCGGCGCCTATATCGCCCAAGGCTCGCGCGGCCGCTCTGCGCATATTAGTCGTTTTGGCGTTCTCTAGGGCCGTCATAAGAACAGGAACGCCCAAAGAACTGCCGGCGCTAGCCCGGCCCAAGGCCAAAACCGCTAATTCTTGGGTGGTATAGGAAAAAACGGGCGGAGACCGCGTGAGATTTGCCTCATCTTCTACCGCTCTGATGAGCGCCGGGATCGCCGATCGCGCATCGCCACCCAGACGGAAGAGGGCCATGGCGGCATTTACGCGCACGAAAGGCTCATCGTCGTCTAAGGCCTCAGCCAATTCCGGGACGGCCTCCCGGGCCGAAGGACACATTTTTGAAAGAGCGAGGGCGGCTTTGTAACGAGCCTCGGGATCGGGATCCTCGTGCAACCGCTTGGCCAGCGCAGGCACCGCTTCGCCGCCATCGTCGCCGATCGCGCCCAAAGCGAAAATCGCGTGTTGCCGAGTTTGGCTGTCGGAACTGTCTAGCTCTTTTATCCAGTACCCCGTCGAATGGCCGTCGAAAGATTCCCGGTTTCCGTAAAGCAAATTGGGGAAATAGACCGGGCTACCGGGTGTTAAAAGGGCGGCCGCCGCTAGAAGGACAAGCCCTATCATCAACCTCAGCGCCAATCGCCTTGTCATGATGAACCTCTTGAACCCGAGGGGCGCCTAAGCAAAAGAAATTCAACCGCTTGAGTCTACTCACCGAATCCCCCGAATTCAAGAATTACCTCGAGCGAAGCTCAATGCCGGCCTACTCCTTCCGTAAGGTCCGCGGATCACCGACTGCTAGCACCGCCCTGGCCTGGTCCTCTCGGTAACCCGCCAGCTTTGTTCGGAATTGGGAATGCTTGTTCGCCAGTATTGCTGTTGCAAATAAAGCCGCGTTGATGGCGCCCGCCTTGCCGATTGCTAGTGTTGCCACCGGGATCCCGGCAGGCATTTGCACCATCGATAGCAGAGAGTCCAAGCCATTTAAGGCCTTTGACTCCATAGGGACTCCTAAAACAGGAACGAGCGTTTTGGCGGCAATTACGCCCGCCAAATGAGCCGCTCCACCTGCAGCGGCAATGAAAACCTCGACCCCTCGGCCTTCGGCCGACGCCACGTATTCGAATAATTGATCCGGCGTCCGATGCGCAGACAGGACGCGGGCCTCACAGGGAACGCCGAGTTTGTCTAAGGACTGCACGGCGTGGTTCATGGTTTCCCAGTCGGACTGCGAGCCCATAACGATGGCTACGAGCGGTTGCATATCTCTCCTTTATTCCTTTGCACAACAAGGGGGCGGCTCTTTTCTTTTTACGCGCCATCACCTCAACGTACATGGGGATTTGCGATGCGCGCCGAATCCCTAAAAAGAATGGCATCCAACCTCCGGAACAGGCGATAGATTTTTCCTCATTGTCAAAAAGGTTGCCTTCTAATGGCCGCACCGACTTTCGAACAGATTCAAGCTCCCAAACAAGGTACGCGCGTCACTGTTGACGGCGACGGGCGTTGGCACATTCCCGATGATCCGATCGTCTGTCTACTGCGCGGCGATGGGATCGGCCGAGATGTGAGCCGTGCGCCGGGCATTACGACCTGCGCGGTGCGCGTCCTCGATGCGGCAGTCGAAAAAGCTTATCGGGGCAGCCGTAGGATCCATTGGTTCGACATTCTCGCCGGCGATGCGGCTCGCGAACTCTACAATCCTGGCGTCAAAGACGAAACTGTTAACGCCCTGAGCGAAGACGAGCAGCGCAAACTCTATCTGCCCGACGACTCGCTGCGAGCCTTCGAATACTACAGTCTGGGTCTGAAGGGGCCGCTGACTACGCCCATTGGCGGCGGCTTTCGCAGCATTAATGTTTACCTACGCATCAAGTTCGATCTCTATGCTTGCGTGCGGCCTGTGCGCTATTTCAAAGGCGTGGAGGCGCCGAACAAACACGCCGGCAAAATTGACATGGTCATCTTCCGCGAAAACACCGAAGACGTCTACTGCGGCATCGAATTCAAGAGCAACAGCGACAAGGCCAAACGCGTTATCGGGCTGCTCAAAGAGATGGGCTACAATGTGTTGCCTTCCTCCGGCGTCGGCATCAAACCGATGAGCCCCGAAGGCAGTAAACGCCTAATTCGCATGGCCGTCCGCTACGCGATCGCCAAAAAGTTGCCCAGCGTGACGCTCATGCACAAAGGCAACATTATGAAGTTTACAGAGGGGGCATTCAAGGATTGGGGTTATGAGGTCGCTCGTGAGGAGTTCCGCGATCATACGGTCACCGAAGAGGAGGTGACAAAGGGGGCCTCAGCCAAAGGCAAAGTCATTATCAAGGACAGGATCGCGGACAGCATGTTTCAGCAAATTCAGCTTCGCCCGGACGAATATAGCGTCGTGGCCACGCCGAACTTGAACGGCGACTACATTTCCGACGCCGCCGCGGCCTTAACCGGCGGCCTGGGCCTTGCCGCGGGCGCCAACATCGGCGACAAAGCGGCGATGTTCGAAGCCACGCACGGCACGGCGCCCAAATACACGGGCAAAAATATGGCCAACCCCGGCGCGGTCTTGCTTTCCGGCGTCTTGCTCTTGGAACATCTAGGCTGGCAGGAGGCGGCTCAATCCGTCAACGCCGCCCTCGAAGCCACCTTCGCCGAAAGCGAATCTACAGCGGGCAAAGGCCCCGGCGGCAAGCTGCATGTGACTTATGATATCGCTCGGCAATTTGAGGGTTACGGCGCCGAAGCCGGCGTCAGCAGCTCCGAGTTTGCGGATCGAATCATCTATCACTTGACATGAAAAGATGCCGTGCTTCGGCCTCAGGGTTGCTTCTTAAGATCGTCGATCTCCGCTTTGGTCTCTTCAATCCACAGTTCCCATTCCTTGCGGGAACTGCTGTCAACTAAGGAGGTAAATGCGGCGTCGGGCATGAGCTTGACCGCCTTGGCGATTTCTTCGACGACGGCTCGGGCGTCTTTGATCTTTTCTTCATCCAGATAGCACCTTACGATCCAAGAGAGGGCCCGAATTCCTTCCAGCTGCCCATCGTATTCGACGGCCAAATCGCGGTAGAGCTTTCGGGCCTTGGCCGGTCCATCGGCTTTTATGCCGAGGCTCCGCAAACAGCTTGCTTCATTGAAGGACGACAAAAGCAGGAGCGTCTGCTCCTCTTCGGTTAGCGCGCGTTTTGCTTTGCGCTCGCGCAGCAGATTTTCGACATCTTTGTATTTCGCGATGGCCTTGGTTAAGTTCTCTTCGGCCAGCCGGGTATGCGATTCTCTCGATGCCGGGACGAGGCTATCTTTGAGCTTGCGAATTTCTTCTTCTCCCAGGCGCTCGTAACACTCTGCGGCTTCGGTGCGCGCTCGCAAGGCTTCCGGGCTCTTGGGATATTTTTGAACGGCTTCTTCCAGGCGAAACAGAGCGCCCCGATAGTCTTGCCGCTCGATTTGCAGATGGCCCAAGGCATAGAGCGTTTTTTCATGGGCTTCCGAATCCATATCGCCGACCAGCAAGTTCAAATTCTGTTCGAGGATGTCCTTGGCGTGGTCGAGATTCGGCTCATCGATAAAGATTTGCGCTAACTGAAAGCGAGCCCGGTAGGCAAACCGTCCGGGATACTCAATGCAATGATTGTAATTCTGCTTGGCCAGTTCGAGCTTTTCCTTCGCTTGGGTTTCGTAATTTACGCCGAGGGATTCGGGACTCTTTCTCGCCTTGTCCCGCTTGTCCTTGCCTTGGGTTTGATAGATTTCGCCGAGCTGATAAAACGCTTGGCTTAGCCGTTTATCTTTTTTGCCGGTTTCAATGAACCGGTTCAAGACTTGAATGGCTCGGGGCTGGTTCTTCGCCTCTAAGTAATCCAGTGAGCTGTTCCATAAGCGGTTCGCCCCCTCTTCGGGATTGGAAGCGACAGCCGCGGCTTTTTCGTAGGATTCACCGGCAATGCGAAAGTGCAATACCGCTTCTTTTTCGAGCGCGAGCGCCTCCTCGGGCTTGGCTCGCTTATGAGCTTGGTCTTCCTGGGCCAAAGCCCAAAAGTGGGCCGCCTCGCCGCGCAACTCCATTGCCCGTCCGTTGGCGGCTATTTTTTCGTATTGACCGGCCAACTCAATCGACAATTCATACTGGCCGGTCTCCCGCAAGATGTGGCAGGCGCTATCGAAGGCGCTGCGGCAACGGGCCAAAGAGAGAAGCGAGTTGTTCCATTGCGATGCGTCGGAAATGGTCTGCAACGCCAGGGCATAGGAATCGATTGCTTTCCTGGCTTGCCCTTTATCCTCCAAGGCCAGTTTTCCCAAACGCAGATCGCCTAGCAACAGAGCAGCCGCACTGGCGGCCTCGCTGCCGGGACCGGCATGAATGCAGTTCTCCCACGATTGTCCGGCCTCCTTGTAATGATCGAGTTGGCGCTGGCATATGCCAAGATTGTAAAAGATCAGCTCTGGATGCTGGGGCGCGACCTTTTTCTCCGCAAGCGATTCTTGCCATAAATCCGACGCTTTCGTCCACTGACTTTCTTGTTGATAGCTCCAAGCCAGGAGGTAACGGGCCTGGGCGACGATGTCGGGAGAGGCTTGCTTGCTAACCCTTTCCAGCGCCTCACGAGCGGGCTCAGGCTTGTGCAGACGCAATAACAGGTCTCCGCGCTGAAGACGTCCTGGGGCTAGCAGAACATCGTTCTCGATCGGGAGTTCCAAGAGTTTAGTGTTGGCTGCCAGTGCCGCTTCGAAGTCCTGCTCTTTCTCAGGAAGCCGGAGATACGTCTGCGCCAGCATGAAATAGCCATCGGCGGGATCGTCGGCTGCCTCATCCACCGTGGCGACCAGTTTTTCGAGGACTAATTTCGGGTCTTCGTTTTGACGAAAATATACTTTGCCAAGCCGGTAAGCCAATTTCGACCGGTCTTCTTGCGGAACTCCCAGTTGATTGGCTCGTTCCAGATGAGTTCGAGCTTGCCGCAAGTGGACGGTCGGTGCGCCGGTGCCGGGACGGTCCGCTTGCAAAAGATAAGCACTCCCAAGAACAAAATGGGCTTGGGCAGCCAAAGAAGGATTCTTGTCCTCCTGGGCGAGACCGGGGCTAGTAAGTGCAACGAGTTTATCGAAATCCCAATTAGACTCTTCAAGAAGCCGGCGCGCTTGGATCAGTTCGCGCTCGGCGCCCGCAGGTTGCCAGCCATTCCAAGGCAGCCGCGTCAAGCCGACAACGGTCAAGGCCGCCATGCCAACGACGAAGACGGGAACTTGCCATAACCAGCGCGCAGGGCGATGGACATGGGGGCTTCCGAGCGCGCGGCCATCCGTTGCCGTAGTTTCGCTCATTAGCATTTCCTAGACCACTACGCCGCTGCGCAGCGGCAGACAATACTCCTTGCGGCCAACCGGCAAATCTCACATATTCCCAAAAAGCGGTCAAGTCCAAGAGGGATAGAAGGTTAGCGAAAATTGCATTGGCGCATAATGTTAGTAGGTTGCGCGGCCTCCGCTGATATCGTAGCATTGCCCGGTCGTAAAGCTGGCCTCGGCGCTGGCCAGGTAATGCACGAGGGCGGCCACTTCGTCGGCCCTTCCCGTCCGCCCCATCGGAATGCGTGAAACCATGTAATCAACGGTGGTTTTGGGCAGGCCCTCGAGAATAGGCGTCGCAATAACCGCAGGCGAAATGGAATTGGCAGTAATGTCTCCCTGGCCTACCAATTCCTTCGCAAGGGATTTAGTCAAAGCGATAAGCCCTGCCTTGCTGGCTGAATAGGGTCCCAGAGTTGGGTTGCCTTCTTTGCCGGCAATGGAAGCGATATTAACAATGCGTCCATAGCGGCGCTGCATCATGCTGGGAACAATGGCGCGGCAGCAAAGGAACGGCCCAACAAGGTTGACCGCAAGAACGCTCTCGAAATCAGCTTTCGCCAACTCCCAAATGCGGCCGGCTTTACCTGTGATGCCGGCATTATTTACTAAAATATCCACCGAACCGAGTCGGGCTATTAATTCGGCCACGGCTCGCTGCACATCTTTTTCGACAGTTACGTCCCCGATTAAAGCATGGCCGCCGACTTCCCTAGCCACCCGTTGGGCCTCTTCCGCGATCCGATCAAAGATCGCGATGCGGGCTCCTGCTTGAGCCAAGCGCCGGCAAATTGCCTCCCCAATTCCTTGGCCGCCGCCGGTTACTAATGCAACGCGGTTATCAAGGCGGAAAAATGCCTCTGAGCTTTCCACAAATGGACTCCCAAACAGCTAATGGCAGGTCGCCAACCAAATTGAGATCTTGCAATAATACGATGAGCATCTTTTACGGGAAATTTTGTGAGCCTCTCCGATTTCGCTTTCCGTTTTTGCTATTATTCACGATTACCCCCTGCTAAACTCAGGCTACGAATTCATCCTTTACCCAGGCAGGTTCGGCAATGCGGGTCGTAATCATGACCGCCCAATCCCTTTTGCCTTACCATCGAGCTAAAGCCGTCTTTAGGAGAAAGAGGAAAACCAAACTATGAACACGCAACCAGCCCCAAAAGGCAATCCCGTGCCGCGCAAGGAGCCTGCCAGGCGTATCGATCACGGCACCGGGCAGGGCAAGTCGCTGCCATTACGTTTTCGCTATTTCTCAGTCATGCGAACGCAGCGCATCTTTCCACTGACAGTGGAGGTTCCCGATGGCGCTTCTGCCGTCTTGGCGAACGCCAACACGCTGGCGATTAAGCCGAGCATTCCAGGCGCCTTCGTCGAGCCGCATGAGCAAATCCTGGACGCGTCCAAGCCCAAAAACTCAGTGACTTTTCAGGTGACGCCGGTCGCCAAAGGGAAAATACCCGGCGCGCTAGTGAAAGTTTTCCAACACGGCCGTCTGCTTCAGGATATCCCGGTGCGCATGAAAAGCACGACGCAGCGCCTCACTTGGTTGCTCGCGGTATTGACAATCTTGCTGCCCTTGGGCGCCGCCTACATGAAGGAGCACCCTCTGCGAGGCCAAATCCCACGCGAGGGCAAACCCCCTTCTGAAACGGCCGTAAGCGCCGCTGCCGCCCAAGACAAGCCCAAGGAGGAGGCAAAGAAGGACGGCGCCGTTGCAGAGAATGACAAGGACAAGGCCGACAATGAAAAGAAAGAAGCGGCGCCGGCCGGCCGGCGCAATGGCGCCGCAGCGGCCGGGCAGCCGGGAGGCGGCAGGCGAGGCGGTCCCGGAGGCGCGGCCGGAGGCGGGCCCGGAGGCGGGCGCGGAGGCGCGCTTCGGCCTCCGGCTGAACCCGGAGGTTCCAATCCTAGCCCCCCTCAGAAGCAAATGTATGGGGTCACTTCCGGGCAATATCTAGAATACCTGGTAAAGAAATCGCTTTACGACGCATTGCCGGAGGTTCCCTATGTCGTGAAGAGCGAGCCCGCGACCGTGTTGAATGACAGACCCTCGGATGCTCTATCTTGGCTCGCTTGGTCTATCGGCTCCGTTTACGAATATCTGTGCATTATGGAGAACTTGGTTCCGGTCGTATTTGCTTTGATGCTGGGTCTCACGACTTTGTCCTGGGTCATGCACAAGAATCGCCAGAAAAACCTGAAAAAATCTGTTACTCTTACAGCCGAACCGCGGCTCGAAGCCCGCCATACTTCCACGGTTCGCGCTCCTGGTCACGAAGAAACGATTCCGTTGGCCGATCCAATTGACTGAAGCCGGAGAATTTGTCTTTAGCCGATCGAAACCTGACATTCCGTGTCTCACGGCTCCGTGAGACACGGAACCGAAACACCACTTAAACGGCTGGCTGCACAAAAAGAAAGCGGAGAGGGAGGGATTCGAAGCTACCTTTTGGACATTGGCCTCGCGTCGCTCCGGTGCTGATCTCGCGTGGAAACTCCTTGAAAACCAGCCCTTTTCTCCCGAATCGGGCTTCACCCGCATTGTATACGAATTGGGACCGCGTGGGCAATTCTGCCCCCAATTTGCCCCCAAAACCGAACGACGGTTCCACGGCGGCCTGACTCGCTGCCACCGGGCATACCGAGTCGGCGAGCCTTCGAGGGCCAGCGCGAATCGGATAGAATGACCGGAACCGAACACGCATAGGGAGAAGGAGAAGCTCATAATCGGATCGGTTGCCACGCCGGTGCAGAACAGACTGAATCAAAAACGCGGACGGGTGACCCACTTTTTCGGCACTACCCGGCATGGGTCATCTTTGGCGCGTCACCCGGAGTAGTCAGGCACGTGGCATCCGGGAGAGCAGCTTCATGACCGAGACGGACATCAGGCTGATGCGGGAGGCCATCGGCCTGGCCGAGGGGTGCAACCCGGTCAAGGACGGTATCCCCAAAGTCGGGGCGGTCATCGCAGTTGGTGAGGTCGTCATCGGCAGCGGTCGCCGCGGAACGGGGAAGCCCAACGACGACGAGCACGCCGAACACAACGCCTTTCTCAAGGTTCCCGACCGAAGGCAACTCCCTTCAGCCACGGTCTACACAACCCTGGAGCCATGCACGCGAGAAGTCCGCTCGAAACCGCTGGAGTGCTGTACCGAGCAGTTACTACAAGCGAAGGTGAAGAAAGTCTTCATCGGCATCCTCGACCCGAACCAGGGCGTTCGCGGGAAAGGCCTTTGGGAGTTGCAAAGTCGCGGGATCGAGGTCGAACTGTTTCCGCCGGAACTGGCTCAGGCGCTACTCGCCATCAACCAGAAGTTCATCCGCTTCCAACAGACGCTTGGCGCTCAGATTCTACACCCGGTGCCGGAACAGCCGATCGACCTAGTGAAGCAAGACAACGGCGGCTGGTATGGGAAGTGTGATCTGGTCTGCAAGTGCGCCAACGACCCGGACGCAACAACGAAGATCATCATGCAGCGGGGCGGGGAGTGGTGGCCCGGCCGCAATCCCTTGCACCGCATTGGCGACACGCGAGAGTGGAAGGCCGAACTCTATTTCGGGGCCGACGGCGATCACACGCTGCATATCGTCAAGGCAACCGACGCGGGCTCGGCGCTCCTGAACTACTACCAGGACGTGGTGAATCGTAATATCGACCGGCGGAGAGAACTCGAACGGCGCTGCAAAGAACGCGGCGTTCCGCTCGACTTGCTAAAGGGCCTCCCTGGCGAGTTCCAAGGCATCAAGATGGGTGGATTGCCGAAGGGGCTGGAGTCGCAAGCGCACGTGCAGGTGCGGGTGATCAAGAAGGGGTAAACGTTTCGCGGCGCAACCGTGAAGCGGCCCCTACGGACACAGGAGCGGTTAAGGGGGGTCAGTTGTCGTCGTGATCCGGTGGGTCCCAAAGGAGGGAGTCTACCGGCGCACTTTTCTCGATGCCGTGCTTCTCTTTGCCATAGGTTGCGAGTGCTTTGTGAGTGGCTAGCAGCATTTTCCTGCTCATTGCCTCAACAAACTCGTGCAGCTTGAAGTAGAGATCGTTGTCGAGAACAAACGAATTCCAATGCGCTTCGGAATCACTGACGCGCTGGCCAGTTGGGGAGGCCCGCAGCTGATCGATGTACCTGTAGGTGTAGGTCCCTCCGTAATGCACGAGCAGGTTCCGGTCACGGAGCAGCTCCTCGAAGTTCTTCGCGTCGTCGTCGCCAAACGGAGTGATGGTCAGCAGCCGGCGGAAGTTGGCGTTGATTTCTTTTGGCGTGCCGAAGTTCAATCGCTCGGTGATGATGAAACCAATCTTGTCCTTGAGCTTCTCTCCCATTTCGACCGCCATGAGCGGGTCGATGGAAATGTCTGGACCGTCACGGCGCAACCGTTCAATTAAGGTGGGGTAGATGTTGATGGAAAATGCGAAGAGTTCTTTGCAGAAGGCCTCGAAGTACGACACCAGCCCGACGAGGCAGAGCTCTAGCTGACGGTTAATGCCACGAGTTTTTGGGGCAGTTCGCGCGATCTTGGCCAGTTGCCCCAGCGTGTCCCTGAAGTCGATGCTGATCGGAACGGCACCCGAACACAGCTCTTCCCAATGGTCTGCCATCATTCCCCCTGCTTCCCGGCGAACCGCGACCGACTTGCTGATCCTTGATGTTAAAGGATAAACGAGGCGAGGGGATAGAGACTAAAAGACATCTTCAGGTTCACGGCATCACTTTGGGACAATTGCCGGCGATGGCCCGACGGTTTTCTTGGCCGCCACGCTTATCCCACGAATGCCTCGACGAGTGCTTCCTCATTCGGAAGCGAGTTTCTTGAACACGGGAACGCCGGCCTGCTCCAGCGGGTAGTGTTCGCACGGTCCGGGCGGGAGGTAGCTGAGCCGGATGTGCGGCACCAGGGTGCCGTCGTTGCCGTTGTATTGCAGGTAGATCGGTGCCGGTGAACCGGTCCAGCCGGTCAGGATGTTGACGGCAATGCCTACGGCGGTCGAGGCGAGCACGCCGTTCGCCCAGACGACCTGCGGCTTCCCGCCGGCTGCTCCGTAGTTGGCGACTTCCCGGCCGATCTTCTCCTCGGTCAAAAAGTGCATGCAGAACATGCAGGGACCGCCCGGCGCCGACAGGATGACCTGCCCGCTCATTCCCGGCGGTTCTCCGGGGTGAACGTCCATGCCAATGTCGATGTACGGGATCAGCAGCCGCCGGCTGCAAGCCTCGATCTGCTGGCGTTCGCTGAAGGAATCGACGGAACCCATGACGAGGGTGGCTCCGTGGAAAGCCTTGGGGTGGTCCTGCCATCGACACGCATGGGCCTCGACGTTGGCGCGCGGGTTGATTTCGCGAATCCGCCGTCGGGCCGCCTCGACCTTCCGCGTCCTGGCCGCGATGTCGGATTCCACGAGGGTCATGGTGCGGTTCAGGTTCGACTCGTCGCCGTGGTCGGCATCGAACAGGACGAAGTTCTGAACGCCGAGATGGGCAAATTGCGGGGCAAAGTGTGAGCCGCCGCCGCCCAGCCCGTTGATGACCACCCGGGCCGATTCAATGGCCTGCTGCCCGGCCTCGCCGAGAAAGCCCTGCCGGGAATATCGTTCGTCCATTTTTCGCTCCTGGTTACCCGATGATCGAGATTCTGGCCGCCCGTTCCGGGCCGCTCGCTCCCGGCACCCACACATTCGCGATCGCGGAATCCGGGCTTAGAAGGAACAGACCGCTGGCCTGGTCGCGGCCGACAGCGCGGAAGGCCGGAATCAGCTTTGGCAGTTCGTCATCGTCGGTCGGGGAAAACGAAGGACGGCCCGGCCACTCGTGAAGGTGTGTGTGGAAAACCCCGTCACCGGTGTCGATCACGCCCTGCATGGCGGCTCGGATGGCATCCCCGTTGATCCGGGCACCGACGGTTAAGTCGCGCATGTATTGCTCGTCGAACACGGGAACGTACCGGGTCATCACGATGACCGAAGCCGCGAGACGGCCGTAGAGAAACCCTACACGCTCCGCAGCATGCGCGTGGGGCCGACGTAGGTCCGTAAGCATCTCCTTGTAGAGCTTCCGCGAAAGCTGGATCGTTATGGGCATACCAAGGCCCTCAACAGGCGGGCCACCATTTGCGTCAGGCTGACCTTCTCCTTCGCTTGCCACGAGAAGGCGTGCCACGTCTGGCCGAGGATGTGGTTACTCGCGTTCCAGTTTTTGTCCTTCGGCGTTTTCACCTTCTCGGCGAAGAACAGCCGGTAGTCGTAGCCGCCGACGTGCGACGGGCAGAGAAGCAGCGTCATCGGCGACGGGCCGCATCCGTCCGGCAACGTCACGTCCGGAATCCGGAAGTAGGTGACGCTGGCCTCCTCGGCTTTTTCGGTGCCGGGGAACGTGGCGGCCAGTTCTTGGACCTCTTCGGCGGAAAAACTCATGACGACCCGCCATCCTTCGGATGATGGAGGAAGATTTCGCAGCCCGTGATGTGGACCTTGCCGTCGTCCGGCAATGCCACGATCTTCGAGCCGATGAGCTGGTCCAGATCCTCCGTCAGCGGGATGCCCGCGAGCTTCTTGAGCGTTTCGACGGTCAGTTCCCCGATGTGGAGAAAAACCTCCTTGTTGTTGAATGGGACTTTGACGCGGGTTTCACAGTGTTCGTCCCGGCCGCGGTCGTCGTGGTCGTGGCCCTTGCGGGCCGGTTCGGCAATAGTGTTCATCAAATCTCCCAGCCGCCAGCGGGCGGCGGTTCGCACTTATCCGCTTCGAGGGCGGATTCCGGGGCGGAACGTCCGCCTCACCCTTACTTACCCCCGGCACTTAACCGGAATGGCGATTTTTGTTGCGGCGACCTGATGTGACATTCCCCCGGCAAACGGATAGGCTGGATTGGTGGACGTTCTCTACTGTTTTGGGTCGCGGTTAAGAGGAATCCGTAGGTGATGGCGAAGGCCGGAGGTCCCAACGATGAGCGAAACGCCCCCGGGCGACGAAGACGCAACGCTGGTATGCCGCATTGCCGAAGACAGGGACGAATCCGCGCTGACCGAATTGATGCAGAAATACGCGCCGAAGGTGACGGGGTATCTCAGAAGTCAATTCGACGACCAGCTAAAGCACCCTGAAATCGACCAGGCAGTCAACGATGCCGCCCAGAACCTGTGGCGTTCCGCCCATACCTTCAACATCGAGAAGGGGAAATTTGGCAGTTGGTTTCTGACGATTGCCCACCGGGCGGCGCTCGACATTCTGGAGGGCGAAAAGAACCAACCTGCCGGGGAACTGGACTTCGATCCGAGGGATGTCACCTCGGGCTGCGACGACGAGCCTGAATCCCTGTCGCGGGACGAGTGGCGCGTCCAGCAGATGGACGACATCATCGAAAACGTATTGACTGGCTTCGAGCAGATCCTGGCCCGTGCGGATATGGCCGTGGGCGGCTCGGCGGATTCGGTCCGTCTCGCCGAAGAGCACAACAAAACCATCGGCACCGTCCACACGACACGGAGCAAAGTCAGGAAGAAGATCATGCGACTGATCCTTGAGCGCGAAGCCGTCAGGAACACCACGAAAGGGAGCAAATGAGTCCGGACGCCGACAGTTTCTGGAAGAACGTCGCCGGCAAACTTCGGAGGAAGAAGGGGTTTTGCCCTCCAACTCCCGAGGAAGCCGAAGCAGCGTTCAATGCAGCCCCGTCGGTCCCGCTCTCGGAAGAACGGATCAACTCAATTGTTGAAGCGGCGAAGTCGGAGGACGAAGAAGATTTGACCGATGAAGGTGAGTGGCAAAAGGAATTGGAGAGCGCCGAGGAAAGGGAGCTTCAGCTATTCCGAAAGCCGGGCGAGGGCGATGAGGCAGCGAAAAAGGCCGAGCAAGAACTCGAAGACGAGATGCTTAACGATGACCCCGAAGAAGACAAAGCTTGACTGGCAAATCGACGAAAACTGCCAGGAGCGCGCGGGCAAACAGGCCGATGATCTGATCGAGAGCCTCGGGCTGGTCGCGCCAATCGACCCGCTTGAGGTCGCTCGGTCGGAGCACCCGATACTCACGACCGGGGGGCGGGATCTCGGCGATCTTTACGACGGCAAGTTGAAGTTCAACAAGCAGAAGAAGCGATTCCTGCTTTTCTACAACACGAAGTACGACAAGTGGGAGGCGGACGGCCGGCACCATCCGCGAACGCGATTCTCGATCGGACACGAACTCGGCCATTACTTCATCGAAGAACATCGGCAGCACCTGCGCAGCGGTGGCAAGCCCCACCCTTCACGGGGCGAGTTCTTGAACGGCGAGCAGGTCGAACGCGAGGCGGATGCGTTCGCGTCAAGCCTGCTGCTTCCGACCCACCTTGCCGAGCCGCGTTTGAATAGCGGAGAACTTAGCCTCGACAAGATCGACCGCGTCGCCACTGATTTCAGGGCGTCGCTGCTCTGCACGGCTATCCGCGGGGTGCGTCTTTCCGATGAGCCGTGCGCTGTCGCTGGTCTGCGGGAAGGACGCATCGCCTGGATGTTCCCGTCGAAACGGTTGATCGAGGCGAAATGCTATCCTCCGGGGAAGATCGAAATCGAATCGCCTGTGGCTAAGCGGGCGTGGGCCACGTTCGATGCCGGCAGCAATGAGAGAAGCTCGGAGGATGGATCACTCCGCCATTGGTTTAAGACCTACGCAAGGGATGATGAGTTGGCGGGTGTGGAGATCACCGAAGCGTTCATGCCGATCAGGATCATGGGGACGCTGGTCGTCCTACTGACGATGGACGACGAGGCCCTTTTCGCCGAGGAGGAAGAGGAAGAAGACGAAATCGACACAAACCATCGTGCGAAATTCGGCTGGTGATCGGGCCGTGGTTCTTGGTCCTAATCTCGGAGGCTTTATGGCGACGACGACAACTCTGAACGCCGAACTTCTGCGGGTCCTCTGGGCCTGCCATACTTATTGGTTGGCGGAAGCTGCCGTCATGAAGTGTCGCTGACCAAGAGGGTTGCAACCTTCTCGCTCCGCGGTCCAACGATGGGAAATCGGTCAGCGGCCAAGGCAAATTCTTGGCGAGGAGTGCGCATCGTAGTGACCACGGTAGCTCCAGTCTCTTTGGTCAGGTAGTTAGCAGCCTGGCGAAACGCTTCACCCGACCAGCGGCCGGTTTTGGGGTTCGTGCCCTGCCAGTGCGTAGCGATCAGGATGTAGGCCGGCCGCGGCTCGGCGCGGCTCTGTTCCGTGAAGTGGTCGCGGATCGCCAACCCAAGGCTGTTGCCCAGGTTTGAACGCGACCGGGCTGAGAAGATGGCCGCGTCGTTGCAGACGAGTACAAGAATTGTCCCCAGGGACGTTTGGACCCTGCGTGCTTTGGCCAAGTCCTCAGGTACTCGACGCAACGCGTTGCAAATACGCCAGCCAATAAGGGAGTCGCGCTCGTCTCCGGCAGGATACAGCTTGACCGTTGTGTTATCCAAGGATACCTCGGGCTTACCCTTTAGGTGAGCGACGGTTTGCAGGTGTGTCGCCTCGCCAGCAACACACCCGTCGACGCCAAGGAGCAATTCCATTTGACCCAATTCAATTCGCGAAAGAGCCTCTCCCAACGTCGTCAGCCCGGAACGCAAGCAACCCACGGTCTGGGAGATTGGCGGGATATAGGTCTTGATCGAGCCGGCATCGGTAACAAGCACAGCGTTTGTCGGCCCGATGAAGTCCTGCACTTCGCGAAGAAAGTGCTGTTGGTAAACATCATTCGCCCACGCGTCACAGTGGCCCCGCTGATCGTCCAGGATCAGGCGAATGATCTCAGCCGACCGCGCTGATTGCTCGTCGTGGTTGCTGAACCATTGACAAGTAACTGGCTGAGCGCCGTAGCCAGCGAAAGGGTCCTGTGGATGAGGCTGGGTCGCGCTCGGATTTTCCATCGAACTCCTACTCCTTCTCAACAAGCTGAAGAACAAGGTCAGCAACGGCCTCGATCCCGGCCTGCTTCAAGGTAAATTCATCTAAACGAATTGTGCGGCGCAATCCGTATACGACTGGAAGCCTTTCGCGCATTTCATCTCGAAAGGCACGAGCCTCATCCCGGTGCGGCGGATCGAAGTCACTCCTTGGACTCTTCACCAGACGGGGGTAAGTTTCCTCCCAAAAGCTCGCAATGTAGAGTGGTCCCCAAGACGCTGCCCGATTCGCCAGTAGCCGAGTAAGTCTGACCATTGAAAAGTGTTGGCTCTCGTCGATTTCAATGAAACGGTGCAAGTGGGGGGAGTAGATGTCTGGCGTCAGACTCCAATTCTTCACCAGCGGTTCCCCGGTCGCTAGCCGCCCGTCAGCTTGCGCCCCCAAGCACAATGTATCGTAAAGCTCGCGGCATGCCGACGCTGTCGGCTCAGCGTGAGCCTGTGGCTTTGCATTGAAAACTCGTGGGTCAAGTCCGGCGCAGCGGATATTACGCCCACCCACGGCTAGTGGATCGAGCTTCGCGACCACCTGCGCCAATGCTCTTTTCTCCCAACGGCTCGACATAAGTCACTCTCTTCTGCGTCGCCTGTTGGGCCATTCGCCCAGATCATCTGCTGCCTGCTATTCCGTCGCCGTCGGGGTTTTCGTCGCGGGGCTCGAAGGTGGGGGTCCCCGCGATGAAAAGCCCAGAGGCGGGCGTGCATGACAGCGCTATTCTTGAGCCAGAGGGGGAGGAGAAGCGGGGCTGCCTTTACCGACGCTGCCAGGCCCTGAGATTAAACACCGGGCGAAGCATCGAAAGAAGAAGGGTCGTGGTTAGATTGTTTGGTCGTCAGGTTTCTCAATAACGGTCGGCTCGTCGGCCTTCGGCTCAATCGGCAGAACGCGCGCGGTGCCGTCGTCGTAGACCATGTTTACAGGGTAGCCGCAGCCAGTGGCTTGAGCGATCTTCGGAGGGCCGGGGTCGCAGGTGTAGGTGGTTCGCATCATGGTTTCCCTTGGCTATCATTCATCGGTGCTTTTACACAGTTGCTCACGCCTAGTCCATCAACTGCTTCATCTGATCGACCAGTTTGAGGCCCATGATTTTCTTCCGGGTCTTCTCTTCGGTCAGGTCGAATCGCTTCGACTTGGTTCCATCCAGCATTATAAGCTCGATCTTCCCGAAATCGCCCGCGTGCTTCGCCGCGAACTTGGCGAGGCCTGCCGCCTTGGCCGGGGCGTCGGCCAGTCCGATGGAATGTGGGTCGAGGATGCTGGTTACAAGTTGTCCGCCCTCCGACCGGATGATGAGGAAGTCCGGGAACATGGATCGTTCTTCGCCATCGACCTCGTAGGGGACGCACAGAGCCCACTTCTTGCGGTCGATGTTGCGTAGCCATCCGACGACGTTCTTCGGCTCGATTTCAGCGGCCAAGATCGGGTCTTCGGTATCGTTCAGTGTGCACGGGTAGGTGTTCGCATCCGAGACGTAGAGATGCTTCTCCCACGTCCTATCCGATTCGCGGCCGTAGAAGTTCGCGGGATAGCTGAGCGGCATCAGTTCTGATTCGGCAGCGAGGTTCCAGACCTCCTCATAGGCGTTCCGGCTCGCATCATCCATCTTCTTGATCGATTTGTTGAAGCGCTTGAACCACGTCTGCACCAGGTCGGTGGCGGTTGTTTCGATTTTCCGGATGAACTCCGGGTCGATGCAGAGCGCGAACAGCTCAAGCTTGGCCTTCTCCCGGTCGGCGGGAGCATTCTGGACGCGGTCACGCCACCAGAGCTTATGGAGGCCTTCGTTCAGTTTCCGGCCGACCGCTTCAAACAGGTCTTCGACGTTCTCCGAGGCAATATCGACCTTGACGCTTTGCCCCTCTTGCAACGTGTCGGCGCCCACTTCCCAATTGACCGCCTCAATCTCGATCTGACTCCGGTCCTCCACGATTTCCTTGAACCGCTTGGTCCTCTTAAGGCGGTTGTATTCCGAGTTAATAACGGCCAGAAGCTGCTTCTTTGCGATGGCGAGGGCATCATCAAGGATGTCGTGGTTGGTGAGAAGCCGAGCCAGTTTCATGACGCGGCGAACCTGATTCGCCTTCCGCCGGCGTGGCACGAAGTAGGAAGGAAGCTCCGCGAGCGCCTCGAAAAGCTTCTCGCTTCCCTTCGCCTTGTGCAGCTCGATGAGGTCATCAGCATCTTCAACGTCAACCGGGGGCAGGTCATCCTCGTGCTTCGTCAGCCTGTCAACGATGTGCTTCAGGCCTTTGGAATCGTAATGCGGCAGGTAGAGGCCGACGGTGTTCAAGGTTTCGTTATCGACGATCGTGCGAGCAAGCGGCGTCCGCACCATGCGACCGACTAGCTGGGCGATGTAGGTCGAATCCGCAGCGGCCCGGAACGACATCATCACTTCGGCACGCGGGCAGTCCCAGCCCGTGTTCAAGCTCGTCTTGAAGAAGATTACCCTAACATCCTGGTCGTCCTGAATGTCTGACGGGGCGAGGTATCGAAGGTCTTCGCCGTCAATCTTGACCGCCGTCTTCTCTTGAAACGAATGGGCGAAGGCATCGTTCGGCACGGTGCCGAGAGTGTCCCGCAGGATTCGCATTGCCTGGGCAATGTCGGTTTCGGAGATTTTCCCTTTGCCGCCGGAGTCTTCGACCTGCACAACGAGGAGCGGAGCTACCTGCACGTCGTCCTGCGTCGCGCAATAGTCGCCCCATCTCTTGGTGAACTCCTTAAGTGACTTTGCCGCCTCGCGGAGCATCGTCATGTCCGTTGGCTGCTCCTTCTTTGGGTGATGAAGGATGATTGTTTCCTTTATCAGCCCTGACGAACGCACATCGGCCACGTCAACGTCGATCGGGCGAGTCATCCTACCTGTGCCGGTAATCAGGCGGTTGAATCGCTCGGGCGTTGCAGAGATGCCGACAATGAGCGGAATCGGCGGGATCTCCGGCTGTGCGCCCTTGATGAACTTCTGGATGATCGTCGTGGCATCGGCCTGTTCTTTTCCTTCGGACATGCCGCGGTGCGCTTCGTCAATAATGACGAAGAACTTCGACGCTCGGGTGTCGAGGGTGTTACGGATGATGTCCCAGAAGGTGTAGTCGCGCTTATCTCCGCGCGAAATAAACCCCTTGTCCTTGCCAAGCTTCTGGGTGTTGAGGAAATGCACGGTGCCTGGCTTCAGCGTCTCCTGGTCATAGCTGGCGTCAAGAACTAGAAGAAGTTCGCTCGTCAGCACGGAACTGGTTGCGAGCATTTTCCTTCGCGTCTGCTCGTTGAGTTCCGGCTGATCGGTGACCCACAGGAAGGTAGCGTCTGAAATGGGTGCCTGATCTTCGTCGCCCTGAAGGATAAGCTCGATGGCGCGCGTCAGCATGACGGTCTTTCCCGAACCAGTCGGGGAAGAAAGGCAAACCGACTGGCGGTCGCCAGCCTTGGAATCCTTGGATGCCGCACGCATGTGCCGGACCAGTTTCGCTACAGCATCCTCTTGGAATTCTTTTAGCTGGAGCCTCATAGATTTTGCCTCGTATTGATGCGGAAATTCCGCAAATAGTCGCGGTACAGCATCGAGGTACACAGGTGGGACGGGAGGGCTGACCGCATTTCCGCAAAGGCGTCTTCCGAGTCAGTAACGATCCAAACATTCGTGATGTCCTTACGGGCATCCAACTCCTTGCGAAACTTCCTGAACGACTCCTCCTCAAACAACACGCCGTAAGGCGAACCGGTCGGGATGAAAAACGCTTTCGTTTGCGATCCCGGCTTTCGGGCACCGATTCCTCCTGCTGCAAGCCAGAGCGAAGGAAGGATCGCCTCGAATTGATTGCCAAGATCAACGTCGTCGGGGTCAAGATAATCAATACGGAAAAACTCAATGTTCTCCGCAAATCCCTTCGCGTAGGGGCGACCATCAATATGAGTTCCCGGCACTGACGTTCCGTCCGGCCGTTTGCCTGTCACCACGGCTTCGCATCGAGGCCGCGTTACCATTTCAAAAACGCCTTGGGCTTCGTACTCGGCGGAGCCGCGGAAATAGCCGTCTTTCTGAAGCTTCGTGACGGCTTCGGCTTCAACTTCGTTGTTCGTGACCATGATGCAGCGGCGCTGGCCTTCATCCGACGCATTCAGCATCGCGGTCGCGTGCAGGGTTGTTCCTGACCCCGCAAAAAAGTCCATGATGAGCGCGTCCTTTTTGTCTCGCACTACGGCGGCGAGGCAGTCGTAAACGGCGTACACCGACTTCGCGAATGAAAATGAGCGTCCGCCAAGTAGATCGCGTAGCACGTCGGTTCCACCAACTCCAGCATCATGGCGTGAGCGGTGCCATACGGTCTTCATCCTGCGGCTTGCCGTCGAGGTATACTTGACATCGACTACATTCTTCACTTTGTCGAATTGGATGATCTCCAATACGCCACTCGCAATCTGCTCCTGCGGCTCGCGGCTCAAATAGCTGATCGCCCACGTTTTTCTTTTGGGGTCATATTCGCCGAGTGAGACGTAACCCTTATCGATCATGAGGCGCAGCGTGGCCGGGCTTATGCCCCAATTGCCAAGGGTCTTATCCTTCCGGATTGGCCAAACAGCGGTATACCCTTTGACTTTGGCATTGAGGTTTGGCTTCTGCTCAAAAGGGAGATAATCGTCCGCGCCTACAACCGCTCCTCTTTCGGTATCGATCAGCACCGGAAAGAACATCTTCTTTCGGTCTTGCCTTCTTGCGTTTGTCCCTGACCGCAGCAGCCCCTTCCATCGCGGGCGGCGAATATCTCCGTTGTCATCGGCGGCATCTTCGTCTTCAATGCCTGGCGTTAATAGATCATCGCCGCGGCCTATCGTCTTGGATTTTCCCTGAAAGCAGAAAAACGCGTATTCATCGACACGGGAGAATCGTTCCTGCGTCACACCTTTTGGGTTGATGACGATTGTCACCATCTGCCTGTATGCTTCGGGCAACACTCGTTCGAGCAGCATCCCGAGGTGGTTAACCTCGTGTTCGTCAATCATCACGATGATTACGCCGTCCGGCTTCAGGAGACGCTTCGCAAGCCGAAGTCGCTTCTCCATCATCGAGAGCCACTTGCTGTGACGCCACGCGTCGTTCTTGTCTACATAGCGATTGTTGTACTTCCAATCTCTCGACCCCGTGTTGTATGGTGGGTCGATGTAGATGCAGTCAACCTGCCCCTCGTAGAGGAACACGAATAGCTGGAGCGCGTGAAAGTTCTCGCCGTTGATGACAGCGTGGTACGGCTTATCCGCCGCACCTTTTTTCACCGATCCGAGCGAGGTCAGGGATGGGAATATCGGGTCGCCGAACCGCTTCACGACCATGAGGTCGGTGACGGCAGCAGGTTCGGCAGGGCCTCCGCCCTCGGGTTCAATGGTCGCCTTGTTGCGTCCGTCGAGTGAATGGACCTGGTAGAGCTTGTCTCCGTTCCCACGTCGCTGGACGGTCGCACCGGCTGTGACCGGGAAGTGAATCAGCGACGTCGTCTCTGGGATGTGCTCCTCGAAAACGAGACCGAAGCGCTGTTTGCGCTTCATGTCCGCCATCGCGGCCTGAAGCTTCTGGCGTAGCGGCTTGTCCGCAACCTGGGTGATGAGATCGTCGAGCCGAGCCATCAAAACTCCGCTGCATCAGCGAATCGGGCGTCCGAGTGATCGGGCTTGGAACGCAATCTGGCGATATTCTCGCTTTAGAGCGTAACAACGGCAGCGAGAAAAGCGAGCTTGGTAGCGACGAAAACAGCCTACCTGGCCTAAGTTTAGGGAAAAACGGGGATGGAGGCGAAGGGGGAGTGTCTTGATCGGCGGAGGCGCGGGCGGCAAGGCCCAGTGCAATCGGTAAAGAGCATTGCAGTTGCGCCATTTGTGGGAAAACCACCCTTGCCGTCAGTTGCCCTGCCTTCTGCTCGTCGCCGTCGCTCGCCGGTCTGGGGTGGTAAGAGGGGCGCACGACGGCACGGAGGCCGTGGTAAAATCGCGCCCCGGCACCCCAGACTGGTGACCGAGCGATGCCATGCGGCGGCGTTCTGTTCTGCTTCTGTCTGCAAGCGCTGCTTAGAGCCGAGGAAGCTGGGTGGGGTGGCTCGGTTCCGCAAACGGCCCGCCATCGGGCCGTTGCCCACAATAGCCAGAGCGCCAATCGGCCCGTCCCGAACCGCAAGGAGACGTTCCTTCTGGCCGATGATCCTCTCAGGGAGAAATTCGCCCGCCTGACGGCTCAAGAGGAAAACACAGTCTCTTGGACGAACCAAGCGCCATCGGTACGAAAGACGGCTGGTCAAACCGACTGGCGAACCGAGGATTTGCCCTGAACGGACATGGACTCGTGAGGAAGACAAACCCCGGCTCAACCCCGGATTGAACGAGCGGTCCAAGGTAAATTGTGGATAACACCACTCTCCATCTGTCGTACTTTGCGGGCACCTGAGTCACTTGATCCGATCGGCGCCTACATCGGACAATTGACACGCGACACGACACGATATAGTTTCCCGGCCATGCTGTGTATTCTACATCCTCTCCTCAATGCCATCGTGCCAGGCGCCGCTCCTGATAAGTCTCACGTGCCTTACAGTCTCCTCGAACTCATGACCGTCCTGCTGCCAATCGCCGCTCAGCGGGTCCATTTCTGCTCGTCACCCGCAAGTACCTCAAGACTGTACGACGAATGACAGCCGAATGACACTTCCCAACAAGCCCTCGCACTATCCCAAACGTTTCTTTTGCACCCTGGATGGCATAAGGGGGCTGGCCGCGATCCTCGTCGCGATGTCGCACACGCTCGTCTTTCTGAACCCCATCACACTGAACGAAGCACATCTGGCAGTCGATATATTCTTCCTCCTCAGTGGTGTGGTCCTCGCCAATGCCTACGAGCAGCGATTACTTGCGGGGCTAGGTACTTGGCGCTTCATCGTCATCCGAGTGATCCGAATCTATCCGCTGTACCTTCTCGGGTGCCTCATAACGATCTTGTCGCTCGCATCGGGTATTGGATCGCAAGAAGATGCAGCGCATCTCTTCCTGTTCATCTGCCTAGCCGTATTCATCTTGCCCAATCCTATTATCGGCAACGAGCACATTTTCCCACTGAACGCTCCTTCGTGGAGCCTGTTCTTTGAACTGGCCGCCAACGTTGCGTACGCTGCCTTCATCCGTACCCTGACTACCGCACACTTGCTCGGAATCATCTTCATATCCGCGATCGGCATCGTGCTGGGCCTCTATCTTGGGCATACTCACACTCTGAATATCGGTTGGACCCTGAAGGGCCTTCCGTTCGGCCTGTTCCGTGTCGGCTACTCGTTCTTCGGCGGCGTGCTGCTCTACCGCATCTTCCGCTCCGGGCATCTCCCAGTGACCTGCGCCACAGCTGTGCGCTCCTGGGTACCGTTGCTGCTGTTTGCAATCGTCGCTCTAGTGCTCACTTCCTCTCCGCCTGCGGCCCTAGTGCCGTATGTTGAACTAGCGGCAGTAACAATTGTCTTTCCGGTTCTCGTGTATCTGGCCCTGTGGTTTGAACCGGAGACCCGAACAGCCCGCGTATTTACATTTCTGGGCGGCATCTCGTACCCACTCTACGCTGTACACTTTCCGCTCGCTACGTTCACCAAAGAGTATTTCAAACAGATTATCGGCACGCCCGTCCAGACATACGCGCCCTACGGCGGTGTATGCCTGATTCTGTCGCTTATGCTACTCGCTTGGATGCTGGATAAACTATGCGATACACCACTACGGCGCGCGCTCATGAAACGCCTGATATAGCCATGTGCCAGGCCGTTCGGGGCAACCCAACCATACAGACATGTTCGCTCAGATGGCTCATTGTTGTTTACTTCGCCGGCAGGCGGAAGTATTATTCTCGCGAAAAGACATCAGTAACAGCCAGTTGTGTGAGGAGGCCAGTATGCCTGACGGGGGTACAGAGGACGGGAAGTACGGAACAAAACCGCGGATGTGCTACATCATTTGTTCGTCCCCCCGTTCGGGCTCGACCTTGTTAGCTCAGGCGCTCCGGGACATGGGGATCGGTCATCCTGGCGAATACCTGAATCCGTCGCTGGTAGAAAAGACGCACTCCGGCGAGCGTCAGGATTTCATGGAGCCGACGCCGACTAAGTATATCGCACGTCTCAAACAGACCAGGACCGTCAACGGCATCTTCGGTCTGAAGACTCACTACACCGACCTGGCCCGGTATCCCGAGATCGCGGATCACATCGGCACGCTGTTTCCGGATGCCAAGTATATCTCGATCACCCGGCGTAACGTGCTGCGGCAGGCGATTTCCGCCGCAAAGGCCGCGCAAACAATGGCATGGACCTCGCATCTGGAACGTCGTAAGCCGGCGCGGTTCAACTATTACGCAATTCTCAAGAACGTCGTTATCACACTGCGAGAAATCGAGTGGTGGGACAAGTTCTTCGCCCGCCACGGCATCAAACCACTCAGGGTTGTCTACGAAGACCTCGACGAGGATTACGAGGGAACCTTGCGGAACGTGATTAACTTCCTCAGAGTCGAAGGTACTATCCCGCCCCCGCCCTTGAAGAAGCAGGCCGACAGCCAAAACGACGCTTGGGTGGAGGAGTTTGCTAATTACTTCAGGCGTAAGGCCGCGATTGGCTGGGCCATCCGGCTCGTGTCCCGTCGTTGGTAGAGACGGCGATGAGCGATAAGCGAGAATTTCCGCAGCAAGGCCTGGCCACATCCGTTCCGGACAACAGCCCGAGGGAGGGCGATGGGCGGCCGGCCAAGGCTATCGCCTTGCTGAACTACGCGGAGGCGTTGCGGCAATACCTGGAGGAGGGGCTAGCGGGACTCTGGCCCGGCCGGGGCGAGGATAAGCCCCTCCAAACCCCAGCGGATCACCTGGTAGCGTTGGACGCTTTGGCCTCAGTGACCTTGCTCCTAACTGCGGTTGGCGCTGGAAAGCAGGTAGATGCTGTGGAGTTTGACAACGTGCTCACTCAGATCACGGCAGCGTTTTCCGAGAGCGGAGTGGTCGGTGAGGGCAAGCTGGCTGCCACGACTTCCCACCCCGACCGCGACGCCGCGGCACTGGAAGGCACCGACTGGTCCATCCCTGGGTGGTGCGCGAAGAAGCTGTGTCGTGGTATAGAAGAGTTGTCCTCGGGCGCTCCTGAACAGCCCCAAGGTTGAAGGCAGGCTTACAAGGCCGGAGTAGCTCCGGTTGCGGAGGAATCGGCAGCCCTGTGAAGTGCCTGTGTCAGATAGCCGACCTCCGACCGAACGTAATGGCGTTGCATGAACCAACTCCCAAGGATCGCCAGAATTGTCAGAGTGGCGGCTAAGACAAGTTGAGCGGGGCTTCCAAGCGTCGCGACGCCTGTGCATACAACAAAGACCCCAGCGCATATCGCAGTCGCGATTGCCGGAACCGCAAGACTTCCAAGGTACGACAACTTAGTGCCGCCGACAATGGGAAGGACGAACCCCAAAGACCGGGGAAAATAGAGCAGGACCGCAAGGTTGTATGCCGCCGCTGTGCTGGTCAGGCCATGCGCTACGGCTAAAGACAAGACGACAACCCACAGGATTCCGAACTCCACCGCCATCCTGAGCACAATGTCCATGCGTCCAAGGGCCATTCTCACGGTTCCCCCTATACCCGTCACCGCCTGCAACGCGCAGGCTGGGGCGATTAGCATGAAAAGAAACCCCGCAAACTCCCATTTCGGCGAGAGTAAGAATGTGAAGACTGGCTGATGGGCTACGGCTACCATGCCCACTGCCGGTAAGACAAGAATGGCGAGAACTCGGGTAAGGGCGAAGAATGTCTTTGTGACGGCCTCGGGATCGTTCTTCACCTTGACGAGCTGACCGTAGAGCACGTACTGCAATGGCCCGGCGATCAGCATGGTGGGAAGGCGAGCGAACTGAGTTGCCATCGTGTAGATGCCGACCGACGCAGTCCCCAATACCCACCCGATCACGAGGCTGTCTACTGACCGAGTGATGAACCCCACGATGTTGGTGGTTAGAACGTCTCTACCAAACACCAGGTGGCTTTTGGCCTTTTGCAGGTCGAACGCGAATACAGGGCGGAACGGAGAGAGGTATAGGGTCAGCAACAGACGGACCACGAAGAACGCCAATTGCTGACCTACGAGAGCCCAGGCACCTCCGCCATACAGGCCGATGGCTACCGCGGCCGCGATTCCCGTGAAGATCGCCGCGATTTCAGTCCCTGCAATCGTCGTAAAATGGTCGCTCTGTTGCTGTGCGGCCCGCGGAACTAGGAACACGGCCTGAGCGAAGACTCCGATGGCCAGTGCCCTCAGAATCGACTTAAGGGGCGGTTCTCCGAAAAGCTGTGCTGCGAGAGGAGCCAGGCCGAAGCTGAGAATTGCCAACACCAGTCCGAATAGGACGGAGAGCCAGAAGCAGGTTGACCACTCTTCCCTCTCCCTCGCCGGAGTTCGAACCAATGACATGCCGACTCCTGCGTCGGCAATCATCATGGCGAAAAGAACGAAGGGCATGGCTATCCCTACAAGCCCGTAATCGGTCGGGGATAGGAGCCGTGATAAGATCGGGACCGCGATGAATTGCGCCAGTATCCGGAGAACATTAACAGAAGACATAGCGGCTGTGCCGCGCACGATCAGGCGAAGTGACAAGGTATCCTCAACGATTTCGATCAGCAAGCGTATGGCGTGCTGCCGAGTTTCGTGGAAGAGTATGGACGTTATGGCCTGCAATTTCAATGCAGATGTTGCGTTGAGACAAAGACGGTAAATAGACGTATTATCCAAAGCTTCTCAGAATAGAAGTCTTGTGTTGCAGTGTCTACCGGGCCAGTCGCATCTTTCGAGCGACGGTTAGACCGAGGCGCGCCCAATACTCACATGCGGCGGCGAGTTCGCGGCCGGTTGTGCGATAGGGCTGAAAGCGGATACTCCAGTACCAGTGCTTCAGTGTTGTCACGCGGAGGACAGGGTTTAGCAATCCCTTGGCATAGTAGGCTCCCCTTCCCCGATCGTATTGCTTCATCAATCGGGCAGCCTCGGCATCCGTTTTGCGACCGTGATGATGATACACTACAGGCGTCGGATCATAGGCTCCTTCCCAGCCAGCTGCGGACACGCGCGCAACGATGTCAATGTCCTCGCACGAAAAGAGAGCGCCGGCCCCGAACATTTCGTCGAAGCCGTGGACATCTTCCAATGCAGCGCGTCTGAATGAAATATTCGCTCCTTGGATGAGGCCGGTCTGTATGAAGGATCGGGGCGGGAGTGATTCCCTTCGGTCGTGCTCTTGGATCGTTATTCTGTAGTCGGTGGGATCATAGAGGCGGATTTGGCCGCCCAAGAAGCCGAGGTGGGGATTGGTCCGGAAAGCGTCCAACATGGCTCTCAGGAAGCTCGGGTCCGGGTAGCAGTCGTCGTCCGTGAAGGCGACGATTTCTCCGCGGGCAGTTCGCCACCCTAGATTCCGGGCGCGGCCGAGGCCAGGCGTGGGCTCCACACGGACTGAAACGTGGCACGGGAGGGAGTTGCGAAGGCTATCGATTACGCCCTGCGTGGCGTCCGTAGACCCGTTATCGACGATAACGAGTTCCCAAGGATGATTGCATTGCAGTTGCTCGATGGTTTTCAGGCACCGTTCAAGCTGGCTGGCTCGATTGCGGGTGCAGATGACGAGAGAAATTGCAACCGGCCCGTCAGCAGCGGGCGCTGCGCTCAAGCCGGAGCCCATCTAGCGGTTCTTAACTAGCCGGTCCCAGTGCGTCAGCGCAGGCCGCATGTGGAGTCTCGGGTTGAACGGTTTCTAGGCATCGTCGCTCCGTGGAGGTTAGGAACATTGTGCCATGAACCCACGGGTGCTTTGCCAGCAAGTGGGATGCAATGCACTTGTATATGCATAGTCTCGACCTGTACATGAATCGAGCGCGTTTGTACACAAGAAAGAGACCCGCCGTCGCTCCCAGCCGGAACACCAGGCGTCACGGGGTCAAGCCAACCATCGCGGCTCCTGTTTTCACGGTAGGCTCGGCTCGTGGTCTTGCCGTTTGCGTTCCATAGCGATTCGCTCCTGAAACGTCATCGGCTGCCCATCAGATGAATCCTCCCCGGCTGCCAGCGGCGGCTGGAGGGCTTGCAGTTCCGGCGAAACATTGCCCTCGACCGGGTGATCCGATGCGGAATTCGCTTCCTGCCGCTTGCGTATGCGAGCGGTGATCGGCTCCTCGGCGGTCGCTTGCTTCGACTGAACCCGCTGTGGCGTGGCTTCGATGGTGTTGGCGGCTTTCAGTGCCTTGACCCTGTCGGCCAGCTCGGAAACGGTCGGACCGTTTTCGTTGCTCGCGTCATGGGCCGTGGCGGATAGCCCGGCCTTGAGTTGGTCCCGCAGGCTGGTGAGTTCCGACAGGTAGGCGGCATGGGCGAATGGCTTGCCCAGCCGCTCCCGGTAATCACGCAGCTGCGATTCGGCAATGGCCAGGTCCTGCCGGACACGCACGCACTCGGAGCCGTAGCCAGTGGCCAGGCGTTCGAGGGCATTAAGCACGGCGCGCGGCCCCTGGTGGTCGCGGGACAGCGTGGACAGGCGTGTGATCGCGCCTTCCAGGAACACCTCAGCCGGGAATTGCGGGTGCAGGACCATGCCGAATCGCAGCCCACGGTAGACACCGAGCGGCACGCGGGTGGTCTCCCGGACGTTGCGTGGCAAGCGGTCGAGCTGGTCTGTCAGTGCGGCGGGTGCATCCTTTTGTGACCAGGCGCGTTTGCCGATTGTGATTGGATCGGCGGTATGGCCCGTTGCCGTCGCCTCGTCGGTCGTGAGTTTTGAAAGCCTTTCATTGAGCTTTGCGATACTGGCCGGCAAGTCGCGGACGTTGCGGCGGGCGATGTATTGCTCGTCCAGGTGGTTTTTTTTCAGGAGGTTGAGGCGTTGCAGCTCGGCGTCGGCTTCGGCGAGGGTGAGCACAGCCGGATTGCCGGAGGCGATTGCCTTGACCTCGGCGTAGGAGAGTTCCTGGCCGCCGATGTCCTCGGCACGGCGGGCGGTATTCTCGCCAGACATGACCTGGCTGATAAACCGGGCCTTGGTTTCGAGCGCTTGCCACATATAGGCGTCAAAGGAACCTTCCGTGACGTAGCGGTCAATCTCGACTTCCTCGTTTTCGTTTCCCTGCCGCAGGATGCGGCCGTCGCGTTGTTCCACCTCGGCCGGCTTCCAAGGGGCGTCCAGATGATGCAGGGCGACCAGTCGCTTCTGAACGTTGGTGCCGGTGCCCATCTTCTGGGTGCTGCCGATTAGCACGCGAACCGAGCCTTGCCGCACCTTCTCGAAGAGCGCCTGCTTTTTCGGGTCGGAATCCGCGTCGCCGATGGTAGCAATCTGGTTGCGGGGGATGCCGCGTGAAACCAGCTTCTCGATGATTTCCTCGTAGGGTGAGTAACCCCATTGCGTCGGGTTCACGCCCATGTCGGCGAAAATCATCTGTGCGCCGCGCGTGTCGGCTGTCGCCTGCCAGATGGCAAAGACGTTTTCAACCAGCCGATTGACTTTCGATTCCGGGAAATCGGGGGCTGAGGCCGACAGCATCCTGGCGTCGGTGGCGAGCTTCCTGCCGTCCGTGGTAATGTTGAGTGCATTATCAACACGTGGGTCTACCTTTTGCGATCGAAGCCGCTCGTAGCGTTCCACTAGCTCCTGTTGCAACTGGTGCTGCTCCTCGGACATCGGGCAAGCCACGACGGTGGGCTTGCCGCCTTTCAGGTGCGGGGTCGGTAGGTTCAGCATTTCGGCGGTCTGCACGTCGGCGAATTGCCGGAACATCTGCTGGAGTTCGGGCAGGTTGGTGAAGCGGGCAAAGCGACTGCGGGGCCGCAGACCCGCACCATCGGGCGAAATCTCCATCGTGTCCACGACTTCGCCGAACGTGGCGGCCCATGCGTCGAAATGCTCCAGCCCACGATCCCGAAGTCCTTTCGGATCGAGGAAGCGCTGCATCGTGTACATCTCGACCATCGTGTTGGAAATCGGCGTGCCGGTGGCAAACGTCACGCCGTGGCCGGCGTGCTGCTCGTCGAGATAGCGGGCTTTCATGTACACGTCGAAAGCGCGTTCGCTGCCTCCGGTCTGGATGCCCGCGACGCGCTCCATCTTGGTCGGCGTCTCCAGGTTCTTGAAATAATGCGCCTCGTCGATGAAGACGTGATCGACGCCGAGTTCATCAAACACCAGCCCGTCATCCTTCTTGTCCTTGGCGAGTAAGTCTTTGAGGCGTTCGCAGCGGGCGGCTTTTTGCTTCTCGATGGTCTTGATGAGGTTTCGGTTGGCTCCTTTTTCGGCGGCGTGCTCAAGCAGCAGCTTGTCGTACTCGGCGATCTGCTCGGTGAGAAACTTCTCCTGGTAATCCCGCGACATTCCGATCCGCTCGAAACTGGAATGCGTGACGATGATGCCGTCCCACTCGCCGCTGGCGATCTTGGCGGTGAGCATCTTGCGGCGGTCGCGCGTCAGGTCTTCTTTGGCTGCGACCAGCAGGCGGGCATTTGGGTAAAGCTGCATGAATTCGCGGGAGAACTGCTCCAGCAGGTGATTGGGGACGACGTACATCGGCTTCTTGAGGATGCCGGCCTGTTTCATCTTCATGCCGGTGGCGGCCATCGTGAATGTCTTGCCGGCGCCCACCACATGGGCCAAGAGCGTGTTGCCGCTGCTCATGCCGCGCCAGACTGCATCCTTCTGGTGCGGCCGAAGCGTCAGCGTCTGGTTCATACCGGGGAAATCGAGATGCGATCCATCGAACAGGCGGGGGCGCAGATTGTTGTAAGTGTCGTTGTAAGTCCGCACCAAACGCTCGGTGCGTTCGGGATCGGAGAAGATCCACGCACGAAACCGCTCCTTGATGAGCTTCTGCTTTTCGCGGGCGGCCATCGTCGCTTCCTGGTTGACGACGCGCTCCTCGCGGTCGCCATTCTGGATGGTGTCGTAGATGGTCGGCGATTTCATGTTGAGTGCGAGTTCCAGCAGCCACGTGCCGTTGGCCCGCCCTGTGCCACATTCGGAAGTAGCGGCGACGGATGCCTTGGCGTCGTATGCCGCGTCCATGCTCCAGACGGCATCCTTCTTCAAATGGGCAACCGGCACTGACGACGGCTCGACCTTGAAAAGGTCGGCGGCGAATGCCTGGATGTCGCTTTCGGGAATCCACGGTGCGCCGAGATTGGCGTCGATGTCGCCCGGCAGCACATCCTCGGGCTGCACCTCCCGTAGGGCTTTGACGTTGCGGGCATACAGCGGGCCGGCTTGTTCAGCGGCGGCGAGTTTCGCCCGCACGGTGCCGGAAAGATAAGCGTCGGCGGTCTGCCACGTTTTCGATTCCGGGTCCGGAAAAATCAGGTCGCCAAGCTCGGCGACGATTTCTGCTTTCTGCTTGCCGTAGAGGTTTCCGATGAACGGCAGGTCCACCGCTCCCTTCTGGTTGAGTGACACCAGCAACCCTTCCTCGGCGTTGCGGACATGCGTGATTGGTTGCGTCTTGCCCACCACGTCGCGGGACATGATGGCGGCCTTCGTCGCCTTGGCCGTAACTTCGTCGTATTCCTCCAGTGACATGACGAGCATGGCGTCCGGGTCTTCGCGGAACTTGACTAGATTCGGCATCCGGCGGATGACGCCGCCGTCGGCGGTTTCGCCGAAAGTGGTCTTGTTGATCGGCCCGTAGGCGGCGACGAAACGGTCGTATGCTCGGTTGAGTTCGAGGCGAGAATCGTCACGGTTGGATTCCGGCCAGCCTTCGTTCTGCGATTGCAACACTCGGCGGGCACGGTCGCGAAGGCTTACGAGCGCCGCGATGCGTTTCCCCGTCAGCGTGCCGTCTGCTTTGAGGGCGGTGCCGCCATAGACGACGGGCACGCCTTGACCGCCTTCGGTTTGGTAGATGATGCGGTCGTCGCCGATGAAGAAGCTGCCTTCGCTGATATGCCGTTCGGACGGCGGTGGTGTGAAGGCCGTGGCCGGCTCATTGCGCACCGGTGATGCCTGCGGCGGTGCGAATTCCGGCAGGCGGTGGATCGCTGCCGCGAGCCGCCCGGCCAACTCACCGTTGCCCAGGACGCTGTAGCCTTCGCCTCCGTAGAGCGTGTCCTTGCGGGTCCAGTTGCCCAGTACCATCTCCGGATGGTTCAGAAAGTATCGGTTGACTGGAACCTCTGCGCCATCGATGGCAAGCGGTGCAATACCCAGCCAATCGGAATCAACATGGTTGGCCGACTCTCCGGGAGCGCGCTTGCGAAGGAACACGATGTCGGTCACCACGGCGGTTCCTTCCCGCTTGAACGCATCCGACGGCAGGCGGATCGCTCCCACGAAATCAGCCTTCGCAGCGAGGTACTCCCGGATGGCGGCGTTCTGTTTGTCGAGCGTGAAATGCGACGTGACTAGCGCCAGCACACCGCCGGGCTTTACGGCGTCGATAGATTTGGCGAAGAAGAAGTCATGCAGGGAGAGCTTCTGACCCTGGTACTCGATCTTCAAATCGGCGAACGGCACATTGCCGATCACGGCGTCGATGCGGTTTTCCGGGAGCCTGCTATCGCGGAAATTCTCGATGCGTATATCGGCTTCCGGATGTATGGCCCTTGCGATGCGGCCGGAGATGGAATCCATTTCCACGCCGATGAAGCGATTGCCCGGCTTCCCCTGGCCCATGAAATTGCCGATGCCGCAGCCGGGCTCCAGGATGGTGGCGCCCTCCGGGATGCCAAGCCGTGCAAGGCCGTCGTGCATGGAAGCGATGACGGTTGGTGATGTGTAGAAAGCGTTGAAAGTAGTGCGGCGGGCGCTGCCGTATTCCTCGGGGTCAAGCAGCGTCTTCAGCTCTTCGCCGAGCGTTTGCCATCCGGCATCCTTGTACCTGCCGGTGACGGGATCGGGAAACAGTGAAAGGGCAACGGGACCAAAACCAGCGAAGCGGGAGAGCAGCAGCTTTTCATCCGGTGTCGCCGATCGCTGCTGCTGCTCGATGGCTTTCAGCGTGCGGATGGCGGTGATGATGTCGCGGGCTTTGGACTTTTCGCCGCTGGCGATTGGCGCTTGCTTTGGTTGCTGGGGTTCTTGTTGCCTGACGGGAATAGATGGCTGTGGCGTGGCGGGAGGAGATTTGCCAGAGTCGGAATCAAAGAGTGTCGGTTCGTTCCGGGATGCTTTCAGCCGCGCGACGTGTGACCCTTGATGAACGCCATTGCTGCGTCGAGGGAAATCGGTTCGTTGTCGCTGCGAAGTGACGCGGAGGGCAAACGATCCTCCAGGTCCTTGAGCGCCATCTCCAGCGCCTCGAACGCGATCTGGTTCTGGTCGCTGTCCGGCCTCTCCTTGCCCAGCGTTTCCTTCCAGGCTTCGTGGCTGGCCTTCAGCTCCCTCGCGTACATCTCCACTGTCGCCAGCAACTTCCTGTCCCTCCGGAGCTGGTCGTGTATCTCCGGTTGTTGTTGCAGAAGTTCGAGAACGATCGTCTTGTACTGCATGAGAGTCTCCTTCGTTGTTAGAGTGTGATTGGTCTTCGGGCTCAGGTGATTTGTCTGGGTCGGTTGGGAATAGCGAGGGTTGGTGCCAGTCCGGCGGTTTCCGTGCCATTGTCAGGAACCATTAGTAATACCTGGTTCCCGGTCATTGGCTTCGCTACCGGTTCGCGGCTGGCACCGTGCTGCGTCTTGCAATTGGTCGTTACAGGAACTCCCCGGCGTAGTCATCTTGACCTGCCGTGGCCGTGTCCGGAATCGGGTGAACCGAACACCTCTTTCAAGAGTCGGCTTGCTGCGGCTCCGGCCATGACGATCATCGAACCGATGGCGACGTACTGCAATACCATCGCCATGCGTTCGTTGTTGCAGTTCTTCGACATCATCTGGGCCTGCGAGCCAAGGTCTTGAAGATGGTAGGTTGGTGGTATTGTCATGGGTCGCCTCGGCTACGGTCTGTCGGTTAGAACGGTACTTCCTGTCCGGATTCGATACCCTTCTCCTGCCGAATCATGGCACACACTTGCTGGTACATTCTCTCGGCTGCGATGCGGGTGCTCATGGCGGATTCCGGCGTGAGGGCATGTGCCCATATCCGGTCTGCCTGCTTCCACACCCACCCTGCATCGCGCAGCGTGTCGAGGACAGCCCGGCTGGGTTTGTCGTCAAACTTAATAGCCATCTGGCGGTCCTGCCGGCTCTCGAACAGCCGGACGCCGGCAAGGTTGTCCGATGCGATGCCGAACGGGTCGGCGGTTACCCGTTGCCTTTGACCAACCCTGTCGGCAAAGCTTTGGGGGTTTCCTCTGGACTCTGGTGCTGACGGTTCGGCGACGGCTGTGGTGGTTTCTGGTGTAGTAGTTTCTGTGGTGGAAGTTTCTGTTGATTTCTGATCTGGTGTGCGTTTACGTGACATACAGTCCTCCTTGTCGTTACTGGGATTCTCCTTAATCCCTGTTAAGTATTTTAGCACAACTGAATGTGGCTGCGCAATAGGCTGGCTGCGGGTATCCGCGTGTTCATGTGCAAAAAAGTGAGGGTTTCTGCGGCTCACAGAGCGTTGGTACTTTGCAACGCCGCACAATCCCTAGTGTCTCAGCGTTTGCATGTTTTGTGTTTTGTGCGGCTCTGACATGGACTTGTCGTCGGCAATCTGGCGTCCATCTCCTGCACTCTAATCGGGGACGCCCGCCGACTACCATCACCCCGGATTTTCGGACGCGGGTCCCAAGGTGCGGTCATGGATGCCGCAGCTTGGGCAGGACGGAAATCCGAGACGGCGGCGCCTCGTGCCTGCCTTCGGGCCATTGTGGGCCATCCTGGCAGGCATCGTCCCCTAATGGAACGGCTGGAACCGTTCCATTTGGCCTATGCAGAGCATAGGGAAGATGCCTGTAGTCAATGTTGTCATGTGAATCTGGAAGAATTGTGCGATGTCCGCACCTTGTGCAAGTGCAGCATTCAGGTTGGAAGCAGCCCAGACATGAAGCGGTGCGGCATGTGGTGGCGGGAAGCGCGATCCGTGCCGGGACCTGCGGTTTCCGGACAGGACAAGCCGCCGACGCCAAACTCGGCGATCGCGTGGCAGGGATGGTGATGATGCAGCCGAGCGTCGGCATAGCCAGGGCTCGGCCACGATGTTGGTTGATACGATACCGGGCTAGGGTATGACCCGGAGGTAGGAGGCTATCCCACCATATATAGAAGGGTGCCGGACGGCAGGGGCTGCCTTGTCTTTGCACCAGGGGGATGGAGGGGGCGGGAGCCGTCGGTACTCCGACCGAGCGTAGCGGAGCCCGGAGTCACCCGGTCGGCAGGATGACGAGGTGCCCAGGAGCTTTGAGGGTGGATGGTCAGGACCTTCGTCGGAAGCGTCCAGTACCTCTTGAGGGGGAACTATCGGCCCGCAAAAACCTTCCAGTCGAACGACGTGCCAAATACCGTATTCACCTTTTGGACGAAGTCACGCTCCGGAGCAGTGACCTCGGTCCAGTTCATGTGTACAGGATCATCCTCGTCGCGTTCTGAAGTTCCGTCAGTATTCATCGGACAGAAGAACAGCGTCTTCCGATCCTGAGACAAGGCGACGAAACAGCCGAACTCTTCCAGAACGACGTAGGCCCTGTCAAGGTGGGTGAGCATTTCTTCAAGCTGCGCTTTTGCATCTGTTACTGTCGGGTGGACATTCATAGTGATTCCTTTCTGCGGACGGGATTTCCTAATCTGATAGTACGGTTTGGTTCATGTCGCAACACGCTTCTCAAATGCCAATCCTGTGGCGGACTAGCGCGGTCCATCGTGTTGGCATGGTCGTGGCGACACGATTCGGAGGTGAAGGCTGCCAGAACACGCCGGGCACGATGGTGGTTGGTGGGTTCGGTCATGCTGGCCTCCCCGTCGCTTCGGCGATGGCGGCCAGCGCCTCTCGGTAGGCTTCGCCTTCCTCTCCGTCCGACTCGTCGAAGTCGGCGAGCAGTGTGGCACAGGTGATGAGGGAAGCCAGCAATCGCGGGGCAGCCGTCGCAAGGCAAGCGTTCGCTTCCTGAAGATCGGCTGGCGTGGTTTCATTGGTGTCGAAGACCTTGTCGCCGTTGGCATCGAAGATTTCATAAGCGGGGATTTCGGCACCGACGCCACGGGTGTCATGCTCCGACCGGATTGTCCACGAGCTGTACTCGTAGCCCCACGGTGCCGGGGAATGGCTGCGAGAGGTGATGCTGCTGCCAACGATCGGGCGATAGCATTCAGCCCCGACCGATTCATCGGTGACCACGGCCGCTTCAGCATCGAAGTGCATCCTCGCCCGCCAGAGCACCGTGCTGATGTTCAGGAAGTTGAAAGCCATGAAGTGCATGGCATCGGTAATCAGGTCAGTGCAGGCTTCTTCGTCGTCACGACCTGGACGATAGTGTTCGAGGGCTGACTCGAAGTTAACGGCGTTTATGGCTGACGGTTTCATGCTGCCCTCCCAGTCGCTTCGGCGATGGCGGCTACGGCATCATCGACTGCACTGGCAAAGTGCTTTGTGGTAATGTCGGTAGCAATGTCTTCATCGATTTGTCGCAGCAATTCTGTCAACACCTCCAGCAGCTTCGGGGCTGCGGTCATCAACCGCATCTGGCAAACTCGCTGGGGCATTACGTCGTCACTGGATTCCGGCAGCCAAAATGTTCCGGCTCCAAAAGTGCGCTCTGCTATCCTCGTGCATGGCAGGTGACTAGCCACGAGGTCGTTCATTTCTGCATCGCAGATGATGCCAAAGTCTTCGGTGCCGTCGCGATCAAAGTGCAAAGACCAGGGAGCATTTAGGTCAATCTGTTGTGTCATGATGTGATTCCTTTCAGATGAAGGGGCGGCCCGTCGCCGGGCCGCCCGGTTGAGTTATGCTGCCTGCTGGGATTCCTTGCGGGCCTTCGCATCGGCCTGCTGCTGGTGCATGATCCAGGTGTCGGCCAGGTCGAGCAGCTTGGCTGCGGGTAGCAGGTCGTCCTGCCCGAGAGCGTCGGTTTCTCTCCAGCCTTCATCGACCTTGTAGCTGCGTGAGAGGTTGACCGAGTACCAGTTGCCCTTCTCGCCATGATTTCTCCAGATCGTGACTTGCAGGACGCCGTTGCGGATCTTGTGTGCGGGTTTAGACATGATGTTCTCCTTCTCTTGAGTTTCAGCCCCGACCACCGGGGCCTTACGGCACCGAGGAACCCGCCTTGCAGCCGGGGCTTCGCTCGCGCCAGCGACCGGGCAAGCTGAAAATTGGGGGCGACCTTCAGGGGGAACCGATTTTCTGCTTGCCCGGACCGGCGACGGGTTCACAAGTGCCCCTTGGAAGGCCTGGGTGCGGGGTTGGCTCACACCGTGAAGGTGAACGGGCTAACCATCCGCTCACATCCGCTCTCGGCGTCCTGCCATCAACAGACTGGCGGCAGAGACGGGTACGCCTTAATCAGATTCCTCGCACAAAGTAGCGGGGCGATGCGTCCCAAGAAGTAGGAAACCGATCAACCGGCTTGGTGACGATACTGGTGATGCAGTGCCACGCCGGACAACACTGGGCACAGCGGCGGCGACGATGCGTCCGTCAGTAATCCTCCGGCAGCAGAATGGTGGTGACCGAGCGGTCGGCCTCGGTAATGACCCAGAAACGCGCGGCGCCGAAACCATAGGCGGAGAATAGCCGCCCTCCTTGTTGCACAGCCGAGTCGTTGGCCAGCGTGTCCTCCGGGGACAAATCGCCCCAATCGCCGCAGGCATGGCGGCGAAGGCCGGTAAGGACCTCCTCGGTGGAAAGCCGCACGGCAGCGTTTCCCGTGGTGACGAGCTGGCCGAGCGGGAAGTTAGAGGTGCGGCTCATAGCTGGCCTCTCGCTTCATTCCCTTGCGCGCTCGCCTCGCAGGGCTGTAGGCCGTGCAGGAAATCCACGGCCTTCTGGGCATGGGCAGCCGCCTGAAAGATGGCTCGCTTGTCCTCCTTCAGGACCTTGAGCCAGTGGTCCAGGTACGAGGCGTGATCGTCGCGTGGCTCCGGCGTGATGCCAAGGTCGCAGCACAGGAACGCGGAACCGATTTCGGCCACCAGTTCCTCGCGGGCGTAGCCCTCGTCGCCGAACTTCGCCCGGCCAAAATCGCGATGAAGGCGCGACGGGTGCTTGGTCCAGTGCGTCATCTCATGCGACAGCGTGGCGCAGTAGCTTTCGGCATCCTTGAACGACTCGAAGGGTGGCATCTGCACGAAGTCCGGGCCGGGGGCGTAATACGCCTGATTTCCGCCGTGGCGGATGTCGGCGCCGGTGCTGGCAAAGAACTGGTCGGCCGAGTCAATCCGCTCTGCCGCGTCGAGCGGCTGGGCAGAAGTGAAGTAGAAATGGGGAGGCAGCCCCTCGATCTGCTCGACATTGAAGACGTGGTATTCCTTCATGAAATAGATGTCGCGTTCCTGCTCCTCGCCGTCCGCTGCGGTTTCCATCTTGGTGATGCGGTCGGCGTAGACGACCAGCGATCCCTTGGAGCCTTTCCTGACATTGGCATTCAGTTCCTTCGCTTGCTTGAACGTCATCCAGATGGGGGAAGCGAAGTTCTGCGTCATCGCCGCTCCCCAAAGCATCAGCACGTTGATGCCCTTGTAGGGTTGTCCGCCCGCCCGCAAGGGTCGGGTAATAGGACCGGCGGCGTGCTCGGCGTTCCATGGCCTGAGCCACGGGCGGACTCCCTGTTCAAGCTCGGCGACGATCGTGTCGGTGACGCGGGTGTAGAGGTCAATGCGTGTGGTCATGCTCGCCTCCCCCTCAGTAATCTTCGGGAAGGAGAACCGTCGTCACCGAGCGGTCTGCTTCGGTGATGATCCAGAAGCGTTCGTCGCCCGTGCCGTAAGCCGACATGAATCCGCCCTCTCCTTGAATCAGGGCGGCGTCATTTTCGGCGGCATCGTGCGGGGGAATATCGCCCCAGTCGCCAGCGGCGTGGCGGCTCAAGCCTTCTTGGACGGAAGTGCTATCGAGGCGGGCTTGGGCGTGGGCGGTGATGACGACCTGGCCGAGGTGGAATTTGGTGTGAACTATCTTGGTCATAAGCTGATTCCTTTCAGAAAATGGGCGAGCGACGAATCGCCCGCCCGAGTTGATTAAGCTGCTTTCCTGGATTTCTTGCCCTTGGTCAGTTTCGGCGTTGCGACGGGATCGAAGGCCATACCGGCTGGCAGCCAGTTCTTCAGTTTCTGAGCTTGCTCCGGAGTCTGGCCCGGCCTGTCCGGAGAAGCGAAGGCACGCTCCAGTTGGGCGACGAGCGATGCCTTGTTGTCGCGTGCTCGCGACCCAGCCCACGGTTCACCAAGGGTTTCGCGGGCGAGGGCCAGCAACTGGTCGCGACTGATGCGGCTCAGGAAATTGGCACCACTAGGCCGCCAGTAGGCGGCCACGCTCGCACCGGTCAGCGCCAGCGCCGCATCGTAGGCTGTCGACTCCTCGCCGTGTGCCGGTGACAGCTTCGGTTGCAACGTCAACGCCACGCAGTAGGCCAGTAGGTCGAGCTTGGCGTGTTCCGGCAGCGAGCAGAACGCCTCGAATCGGGCCGCTTCCGACTTCGGCTTGAGCCAGTCGGTGGCAAGCGACTCACGAATGGTTGCAAGGGCATTCGCGGCTTCTGCAACTTCTTCCGCTTTCCTCGAAGTGGGACGGGGGAGGATGAACTCCACCTTCGGACCGTCTGAGCACGGGTCTTCACCAAGCATGTTGCTTGCGGCGTGGAAGACCAGGAGGTCAAAGGCGATGAAGCGATTCCGCGCAATTTCGACCTGGGCTACCTGCAAGCGGGAAGCGGCAAGGTCTCGGCGAAGGCTCTCCGAGATGGGATTCTTCGGCTTGGCCTCGGCGTCGTCGGTGTCGCATCCATCTTCCTTGAGCAATCTTGCCAGTGCTTTCCGGTGCTCCGGCTTGACCATTCCTTTGTCGATAAACGGCGTGCCGTCATCATTGATGGAGACGCAGCAACCCGCAAGCCGCTTCTGCTCGTCATCAAAGCCGATGAAGGCCGCGAGTTTCTCCTCTGCATCGTCCAACCGCTCGCGGGTGAGGTTCAGAAGCTCCTCGGTTTCGTCCGCCCCGTCGCCCTGTATAAGGGCTTGCTCGATCTCCTCCAGTTCCGCGTCGAGACGTGCCTTGAACTCGACCAGTTCCGGCGGTGCGTCGATCAGCCGGGGTTTGAGCCGCTCGCAGCGGTAGATGAGCTGGTGATCCCGTTCAGGGCTGACCTCAATCCATCCCCAGCCTTCGGCTTCGACTTCCTTGCGGATGGATTCGAGTTTCCGCTCGGCCAGCTTGTGCAGTAGCGCGGGCTTTTCGAGATAGACCTCTTCGCCGAACAGGTCGGCGCGGGTTGGGCCTCCCGCTGCGACGTAAGCCTCGACGCCGACGAATAGGGCAAGCTTGCTGCTTGCCAGGATCATCTTCTCGGTGAGTGCGGCGCGGATTTCGCTCGGTTCGTCCTTCTGCCAGTCTTGCAGCGATTTGAACACCTTCATTTGGCGACGGTGATCGTCGGTGACGGTGAACGCCATCAGCGATTCCAGCGTGATGCTTTCGTCGCGGTATTCCTTGAGAAGCTGTGGCGCAACACGGGCGAGCCTCATCCGCTTGAGGACATGGCTTTCATCGACGCCGAAGCGCTCGGCCACCTGCGCGGCCGTGTCGCCCTTGTCAATCAGGGCGGCGAAGGCTTCAAACTCATCCGCCGGGTGCATGGCCAGCCGCACCGTGTTTTCGGCGAGGCTCATTTCCAGGCCATGCTGGTCGGCGACGACCTGGCAGGCAACGGCGAAGTCCTCCGGCAGCTTGCCTTCGGACTGAAGCGAGCGGAGCGCCACCAGCCGGCGGCCGCCGGCGATGACGCGAAAACCGCCGTCGCCCGCATCGGTGACCACGAGGTTCTGCATCAGGCCATGAGCAAGCACGGAGGCTTTGAGTTCCTCCATGCCGATTTTGGGCGTGGTGCGGCGAGCATTGTCAGGGGATTTTTCCAGCTTGGTTACCGCGATGAGCCGGGGCTGCGTGCTGGTGTTTTCGATGGTATTCATAAGTAACTCCATTAGTTAACGGTTGAATGACGCCGCAGAACGGCATCAGGTCAGCCCCGCCAACCGGGGCCTTCCGGCACTTCTCAAAAACCCGCTTGAGCCGGGGCGAAGCGAGCGCCAGCGACCGGGCAAGCTGAAAATTGGGTGGAGACCTTCAGGGGGAACCGATTTTCTGCTTGCCCGGACCGGCGCCGGGTTTACAAGTGCCGTTTACAAAGGCCCAGGTGCGGGGCTGGGTGGTGGGAAAGGAGGGGTTTGACTATCTGGCAGCACGCCTCCGTTGACCGGACATTGCGCAAGGTTTTTCGCAGGGTTGCGGATTCCTGGGTTTGCTGCACCAGGGGGCCGTAGGGGGCGACAGCCGTCGATACTCCGACCGAGTGGAGCGGAGCCGGGAGGCACCCGGTCGCCGGGATGGCGAGGTGCCCTGAAAGATGGGTACAAGGAACAAGGACGGAAAGCGGATAGGCGATTGTAGAAAGAGGAAAAACTACAACCAAGTGTCCATCAAGGCAAAAGCAGGAGCAGTGGCAAAACAAATCGTCAGGTGGATGAATGGGTCTACCCCTAGGGGTGGCATTTCAGTGACACAAGGGTGACATTGAGGAAAGCAAATCGCGCGCAAAGTGAGGCTGGCTGCGGTGGAGCACATCATCGTTAAGACTTCGTTAACGAAATTGTGGTAGCCTAAAATTAGGCATGATCCGAATCACGCAACAGGATTGTGCCTCGGGCGCGAAACGTTACTTCGCGGTGGCGGACTATTACAGTGAGGGACAGGAACTGGTGGGCCTGTGGGGCGGCAAGGGCGCCTTGATGCTCGGGCTCTCCGGGACGGTGGACCAATTCGCCTTCGAGCGGCTGTGCGACAATCTCGATCCAAGGACCGGTGACCCGCTGACGGTGCGAACGCGCACCGAACGGACCGTCGGTTACGATTTCACCTTCTCGGTGCCGAAGTCAGTGTCGGTGCTCTACGCCATGAGCGGCGACCAGGACATCATGGATGCCTTCCGGGCCGCCGTCGATGAGACGATGCGGGAAATCGAAACCGAGATGAAAACCCGCGTCCGCATGGGCGGCAAGGATGAAAACCGCAGCACGGGCAACATGGTCTGGGCGGAATTCATCCACACTACTTCCCGGCCGGTGGACGGCCTGCCCGACCCGCAGTTGCACGCCCATGTCTTTGCCTTCAACACCACCTGGGACCAGGAAGAGGAACGCTGGAAGGCGGGCCAGTTCCGCGAACTGAAACGCGATGCCCCGTACTTCCAGGCGGCGTTTCGGGTGCGGCTGGCCAACAGGCTCCAGGACATTGGCTTCGCCGTCGAGCGTAAGCGCGACGATTTCGAGATCGCCGGAATACCGAAGGATGTGCTGAAACGCTTCTCGCGCCGCACCGCCCTGATCGAAAAGGTAGCCGAGGAGCTTGGCATCACCGATCCACGGCGCAAGGACGGCCTTGGTGCTGGCACCCGCGAGAAAAAGGGAAAGCCGCTGGGGCTCGGCGCGTTACGCAAGGAATGGAGTGCACGCCTCTCCGACAAGGAACGGGATGCGATCGCAGAGGTTCATCGCCGCGAGCAGGTGGCCGCGAGGCCGGAACACAGTGAGAAACTGGCGGTGGATCATGCGACCCAGCATTGCTTCGTGCGTGAGGCGGTGGTGCCGGAACGCAAGATTGTCACGGAAGCCCTGAAGCGTGGGCTGGGGGCGGTGACGGTAACCGGAGTGAACACTGAGGTCAACAATCGCCCGTGGATAAGCAGCGAAATCACCGGGCGGAAAATGGCAACCACCAATGAAATGCTGACCCTCGAATCGCGGCTGATCGACTTCGCACGCGATGGCCGGGGGCGTTGCCGCCCGCTGGGCAATCCGGATCGCCCGGTTTCCCGCGATTGGTTCAACGACGGGCAGAAGGCGGCCGTGCGGCATGTGCTCGGCTCCCGCGACCGTGTGATGGTGATTCGCGGTGTTGCCGGAACCGGCAAGACAACGCTCGAACAGGAAATCGGCGAGGCACTGTCCGAAGCCGGAAAACCCGTGGTTGCCCTGGCCCAGTCGGTCAAGGCGAGCCGTGAAGTGCTGCGGGAGGAAGCGGGATTCGACGACGCCGATACAGTGGCCCGGTTCCTGAAGGATGAGCGGATGCAGCAATCGGCCAAGGGCGGCGTCATCCTGGTCGATGAAGCCAGCCAGCTCGGCACGCGCGATATGTTCAAGGTCTTTGGCGTGGCCGAAGCCGTCAATGCCCGCGTGATTCTTGTCGGGGATCGCCGGCAGCATCGCAGCGTGACGGCGGGTGAACCGCTCAAACTCCTGGAAGAGTTGGCCGGCTTGCCGGTGGCCGAAGTGACCGAGATCCTGCGGCAGCAGGGCGATTACAAGAAGGCGGCCGAAGCACTGAGTGAGGGCAGGATTCCAGAGGCATTCGAGGAGCTGGACAGGCTTGGCTGGATCAGGGAAGTTGCTGACGCCGACCGCAACAAGGAACTGGCCGACGCCTATCTGGCGGCGGTGGCGGAAAAGAAGCGCGGCGGCGAGTATAAGTCGGCGCTGGTGGTTTCGCCGACGCACGCCGAAGCGGATCGCATCACCGACGCCATTCGCACTGGACTCAAGGCGCAAGGCAAGATCACCAGGCAACGAATCGTCGATGTCTGGGTGCCAGCCCACCTGACCGAGCCGGAGAAGGCTGATGCGACGCAGTATGACGCGGGCAATCTGCTCCAGTTTCACCAGAACGCCAAAGGCTTTGCGAAAGGAGCGCGATTGATCGTGGGCGATGGCGTGGCACCGCCGGTGGACCTGGCCGAACGGTTCGAAGTGTACCGGCCGATGCAATTGCCACTTTCCGTGGGCGACCGGGTGCGGATAACGGCCGGCGGCCAGACCAAGGATGGAAAGAAGCTAAGCAACGGCTCGCTGTTCACCGTAAAGGGGTTCAATCGGCACGGTGACATTGTCGTGGATGGCGGCCGCGTGATCGACCGTGATTTCGGCCACCTCACGCACGGGTACGTCGTGACCAGCCATGCGAGCCAGGGTGCCACCGTGGACAAGGTGTTTATCGGGCTGTCCAGCCAGTCCTTCCCGGCAACCGACCAGCGGACGGGCTACGTGTCCATCACCAGGGGCAAGGAACAGGTCCAGCTATTCACGGACGATCGCGTTGAACTGCTGAAGGCCATGAGCCGCCCCGATGACCCGATCTCGGCAACCGAGCTTGCCGACTCCACGAACGGCAAGGCGGCGTCCCACAATGGGCTCGCGAAACACCTGACGACCGCCCAGCAGCTAGCTGCCGTTGGTGTGCAACACCGTTTGATGCAGCAGGCAAATACCAGGAACCCGAAAGTAGAACGGGACATGGACCATGAGCGATGACAAACCGACACATCAGGAACGGCTGAAACGGTTCCTTCAGACGGAAGGCAAGGCGGGACCTCCGCCGAAAAACGAAGCCGACGCCGAGGAAGCGGAGGTTTCGGGCGGAGGGGCGTTTGGATATCTCAGAGGCATACGTGATACGCCCGGCTCGATTGAATTCCGCTTCCGCGATGGTAACTCCGTCTGGTTTGCGTACTCACTTCTCGGGACGTGGCGGTACAACCCTTCCGAAGGGCTGCTGCTGAAATTCTCCGGGGATCAAATCTACCTGGTCCTGATCCGGGGCAGCAATCTCGCCAAGCCGCTGAATGAAGGAGCGATCAACCTGACTAGCGGCGGACTTCAACGGAATCGCGTTGTGTGGATACGCGAAATGGAGGATGCGGCGATTAGGCAGGTGGGCGACAGCGGCCCGACCGTTGACCGAATTCAAATCGGGGAGTTCGAGTCGCAGGCGGCCTTAAAGGAATGGCTCGGCAAAAACGCTCCTGCGTTCTTGCCTGGAGAAAAGTAAAGGAGGACATGTATGGATAAAGCAGATGACGACCTTGCAGACATACTCGCTGACTGCGCGAGCGATGACGATCTCGAACGCCAGATCATTAAACACGCCCGCATCGTTCAGCGCCTTGCTTGCTGCATGGTCAGGGGCCTTGACGACGCCGAAGCACGCATCAGGACGCTCTATTCAGATTTCGCGGACATGGCGGTCGAACACATCGCCGATTCGCGAGTATTTCCGGGCAGGACGTTGCACTGACCTGCTGAACCCGGCAGCTATTTCTTTCTGGCAATTCCCTCAAGATAGTCGGCCCACCATTGCATCATTTTCCGGCGCTCCGGCAGGTATTGGGCATGATTGTAAGCAGCACGTACCTTGTTGCGTTCACAATGGGCAAGTTGGCGCTCAATGACATCCGGCACGAAGCCGTGTTCGTTGAGGATAGTGCTGGCTGTGGCGCGAAAGCCGTGTCCAGTGGCACGGGAATGATAGCCCATGCGGTAGAGCGCATAGATCATCGTGTTTCCACTCATGTAATTGGCAGGTTTGTGTTGATTAGGAAACAGGTACTGCCGGTTGCCGGTGTGCTTTTGCAGTTCCCTTAGAATCTCTATGGCCTGCCGAGAAAGGGGAACAATATGCTGGTCCTTCATTTTCATGCGTTCAGCAGGTATGCGCCATTCTGCCTTGTCAAAATTAACCTCTGCCCATTCCGCTCCGCGCAGTTCAGTGGTGCGTACAAAGGTCAGCAGCAGCATTTGCAATGCCAGTTTGGTCTGCACTTCGCCATGATAGCATTCCAGCTTTTCCAAGAAGTCCGGCAGTTCGTCCGCCGTTAGGTGGGCATGATGTTTTCTAACCGGCGTTTTGAGCGCCCCTCGCAAGTCTGCTACCGGATTACGCTCGGCGCGTCCGGTAGTGACAGCGTATCGGAAAAGCTGGCCGCACGTCTGCATCATGCGCTGTGCCATATCCAATGCACCTGATTTTTCAATGACACGCAACACGGCAAGAATTTCCGTGGCCGTAATATCGGCTATCGGCCTGGGACCTAATTTGGGGAAAATATGCGTCTCTAAACGGTTAATAACATCGCGGGAATAATGGGTTGCCCATTCATGAATGTGTTGCTGGTGCCACTCGCGGGCAATCACTTCAAGATTATTTTCCGCTTTGATTGCCATAAGCCGCTTGGCGTCTTTTCTTACCTCGCTGGGATCGTTACCTGCCGCCAGGATCTTCCTCGCTTGCGAATGACGCTCCCTTGCATCGGCAAGGCTAATGTCGGGATAAGCGCCCAGCGCCAGCAGTTTTTCCTTTCCTGCAAAGCGGTATTTATAGCGCCACCACTTGCCGCCGCTTGGTTGCACGAGCAGAAACAATCCACCGCCATCAGATAACTTGAAGGGTTTGGCTGTCGGTTTGGCGTTGCGGACTGTTGCATCGGTAAGAGACATGGGGGTAACTGATCGTGAAGTGGTGGTAACAAGCAAGATACTTACCCCCACTCACCCCCGGATGTCAACAAGTTATTAATGGATGCTACTGGATGCTAAGACCCGCTGTGAGGTGGGCTGGCACTGGCAAGGTTGGATTCTGTTGGACACTTCAGGATTATTAAATGGTCGGGGAGACAGGATACATATTGGGCCAATAACCATCTATAACAAAAAAGGAAACGGTCCTATGACTACTCGCGATACCCCCAAACCTACCCCATAAGGGTTTGGCAACCCGTTTGCGTACCATAAGCAACCGTGCGTCTTTCCAATGCCGGGCGTTAATTGTGTGGCACTCCATCTGACAGACTCTTGATTAATGCCCGTATGTCTTCAGCCCGCCAGGCCGTACACCGCGCCGATAGTTTCACCGGCTTCGGGAAGCGACCCGATTTCACTCCTTGCCACCAACTGGATTTGCCGAGGGGGATAACGCTTAGCACTTGCGACAAGCGTAAAAACCCCGTTTCTGGAACATCATACATATCAAAGCCTCTCTCCTTGCTAACGTCCCAGTTTACCATAACCGGCGGCCAAATGTCTCGGAGAATCGCACTGAGAGCCAGTTTGGGCTTATTGTGCGGTGCAATATGAGTTGGCCTAGCCCACGGGTATCAGCCGCCGGCCAGAGTTGTAGCTCAGAAAGCTTCCTCGCGCATATCTTCCTCGCCGGTTTCGAATCAGGTCCGGCTAGCGCCTTCAATTTGTCGGGAGCTTCAATCGAGCGATTCGTGGCCGCTGGCGACGTTTTGGAGGCCGCGACTTCGCCGAATCGTAGATGGCAGTCCCCTGGCAAAGGGCTCGTCGTTGCCGTGTCGTGCCAGCTTCTCACCACGCTATGTTGACGCCCGCCTCAGGGACTTTTACTCCGATCCCAAGCTGCTCCGCTGCCGCAATCAGCGACTGGCTGACGCGCCCGCGCATTTCTGCTGGCCTCGTCTCGCTAACTCGGGGTCGGACCGCCAGTCCGTTCCAATCCAAGGACGAGAAGGCAAGCCGGAGTAAGAGGACATCGTCGAGAACGAGGTCCGGCGTGCCATTGCCGCCGACGAAGATGCACCGACCATCGCGGCTGAGGCAAGCACATGTCGCCCGCACACGAGGAAGATCGAACCCATGTTGGCCGACTTGGCCCGCTTGCGGAAGGCGCTGGAGCTGAAGCTGTTCGAGGGCCAAAAGGACTCGATCAAGCTGACCAGGGTTACGTCCCGCGAGTTGGGCAGGGCACCGAGGGGATGCACGAGAACAAGGAGAAGGGTAGCCGGTACACATTCTTCACCGAGTTCCCCGCCCGAGGTGAAGGTCTATGGGCTGATGCTGAGGGAGCAGGGCCACAACGGCATCGGCACATTCTAACCAAAGGACGAGTCAGGGCGTTCGGTTTCGGCGGCGAACTGAAGATCGCCAATCGCGGGCTGTTCGAGTTCATCGACGTGCTCAGGCTTGTCGGGGGGCGCTGCTGCGACCTGCTCAGGACGGCAGGAGTACGAGATTAAGCCGAAAAAGGCTGTCCAAACCGACATCGACCAAGTGATTCTCGGCGACACAAACGAACCGGAGTGCAGATGACACCAGAACAACGAGTTCATGGAAGCGTGTCGGTTGTCCAAAAGCACCATCGCGCGGCTGCTTAAAGGGGGGTGGCGAAGTATTCCGGAGCGGAAACGGCGACTTTCATGACCTCTAACGCATCGAGTGGCGGGGGTAGATCAACAGGCTGCTGAAACGTCAACTCGAACACACTCTTCAGGCCTTGCGAAGTGCCAAACGTCGGCGATTACCGCCAGGAACACGGGGAATCCCCGTCAGTCAGCAGAACTTAGCACGCGGTAAAGGCTTTGCACGGCTCACTTCCGCAAGGGGTATGAGCGGCATCACCCTGCGCTAGCACCAGGACAAGATCAACCCACGCGAACCACGAGAAAAGGCCGCTGGTTACCGTCGCTGAAGCGTTTGGTCGCTTGCTGACACCCCCACCGGTGCGCGTAGACTTCGGTGGCCAGTCGAGAGGCCGCAAAACGGCCACCGCGAGATGACGGCTAGGGCAGCCCGACCTCGCGTGATTCGACCAGAAGCTAGTCAACCACAACTTCGCCCAACGGGAGGATGTCCGATGTTGTTCGCAGAAGCGTCAGGCGGCAGTTTCAACTTCGTTCTGTTCATGCTCATCATGTTCATCGGGTTCCGCAAGATCGGCTCGGTGCTCAAGAGCAATGACAAACTGAGAAAGTCCGTTTGGCAGATCATTTTCAGAAAGTGAGGAGTCCCATGGGATTCGCAGATTCGTTCGGCCAGTACCTCTGCTTTGCGTTCATCACGGTCTGGATGTTCTTGGTCATCGGGATCAGGCTGCTGAAGACCATTGATGACACAGGCGAGGGACGAGAGTCCGCCAATGAGCGGTTCGCCGAATGGCTTCGGCGGCGGTTTGGCTAACCCTTGGCGGGGCGCGCCCAGCCCCATTTTTGTCTGAGGGAATGTTCACATGCTCTTTGGAGCGACATTTTGTAGCGGGGTCATCACGACATTGGCAGTGATCTGCTCCGGATGGCTCTCCTATCGAAGGTTGTTTAAGAAAACGTCCGACGTGGAGATCTCGCGTCGGAAGATCAGAAACTGCATCTGGTACGGCCCTCTGGCAAACCGATGATCGCGTCGCGGTTCGTTCAGTCGCGGGGCGCGCACAGCGGCCCATTTTTTGGAGGAATGCAATGGACAGAGCAAGTCTTGTCATCACGGTGCTGATGATGGTTTTGACCGCCGCTGGCATTTGGACTTACTACAGGGCGAGGGTTATTGGCCTCGCCGATGCATTGGCCGAAACCTTGGCTGAAAACGCCAAGCTGCGGGTCGCAATCGATGCCGCGGGTAAGACGGAGGAAGCCCGCCAAGTGTGTGCGGTGACGTTGGCGGCCCTGAATGCGGCATATCCCAATGCACCACACTTTGCCAGCGCCGTGGCAGAGAAAGTAGAGGAAGAGGAACGGGAGTGAGTCATGCTGCGCGTGAAGTCAAATGGCAACAGTAACCCGTCCACGGTGAACTAAGGAGATGACCATGACACATATACCGACCAAAGTTGCAACCGAATACCGCCCGCTCGACTGGTTCAAGACGGATGCCGGCCAACTGGCCCGGCACGACGATCCCGAGAAGATCCGGCTTCGCGGCCTCGACATGCTGGCAAACGGCCAGCTTCAACCGGTGGGTGCGACCGAAGACGGTCGCATGATCTTCGGCCACGGTCGCTGGTTGGCGGCCAAGGCCGCCGGCATCAAGACGCTGGAGGTTAAGCTCTACCCCGCGTCCCTTTCCGACACGCAGTTTAAGTTGATCCGCGCGGCGGAGAATCTGCAACGCAATGAACTGGTCGGCTATCAGAAGTGGCTTCTCTGCGCGGAGCTGATGTCGGCTAACCCAACCTGGAGGATGCAGGACCTGGCGGAAAAGCTCCATTTCGATCCTTCGATGGTCACGCGCCTGCTGTCGCCGTCGAAGTGCATCGCGGCATGGCAGGAAGCACTCGCCGCCGGCAAGGTCGGCATTAGCGATTGCTATGCGGCAAGCAAGCTCAGCGAATCGGAGCAGGCCGAACTGCTGCGTCTGAAGCTCTCCGGCGCGAGCCGGGACGCCATTGAGCAAGCGGGCCGCAGGAAGCGCGCGCCGGCAGCCGCAACGGTCAGGCTCTCGCGGATCAAGGCCATGCTGCCCTCCGGTGTCGTGATCGTCGCCAGCGGAGAAGGTCTGACACTTGATGATCTGATTCAGAGCTTTGGCGATGCCCAGCGCGAAGCAAAAAAGGCCCGCGAGCAAGGGCTGGATGCACGCACTTTCCAGGCAGTGCTCCGGGACAAGGCGAAGAAGGGGTGAGTCATGGTGCGTGTCAAGCATGACATCGCGTGGGCAACGACTTTTCGCATTTTGGAGCTTTTCAACCTCCGCGACGAGGAACGTCACGAGGCGTTCCCGATGATTTACGAACGCGTGAAGGATGCGCTCGCCGTCTACGACAAGGAAGCAAAAGACCTTCTGCACCGGCTCCGGCCGCTCAACAACTGAAACGCAACTATGCTCCGGCGCATGCTGGAAATCGAATACAAGGTGTATTCCCATGAACCCGAGTGCGAACGACCAGGTTGTCTGTCTGCTTGCCTTCGCGGCGATAGTGGTCGTCTGCCTGTACCGCCATCGCTGGAAGGGATCGGGCACGGCATTCGGCACCGCTTCCTGGATGAGCGACAAAGCCCTCCGTGCCTGGGGCTTTCTTTCTGGCCACGGCCTTATCCTGGGCCGCACCTTTGAGGGCGCTCTGATCCGTCTGCCGCAGTACTGCCACATTTTGCTGTGCGGCGGGACAGGTTCGGGTAAAGGCGTGAGCGTTATCATCCCTAACCTGCTCTCTTACTTCCACGGCTCGGTGGTGGTGTTCGACACGAAAGGCGATCTGTTCGAGACAACGGCAAGGCGGCGCGCCGCAAAGGGAGAGCGAATCATCCGGCTGGCGCCTTTCAACGGCGGCACTGATGCATTTAACGCGCTCGCTACAATTCCGCACGACAGCCCTGGGCTTGTCGATTCCGCCAGAGCGATGGCGGAGGCGCTGGTGGTACGCCAAGGAACCGAGGCCGATCCGCACTGGAACGACAAATCCGTCCAGGTGATTTGCGCCGTGCTGGTGTTGGTGTTGCTGCGGTTCAAAGGAGAGGACCGAAACCTCAGTTCCGTTCAGGAGATCATCAGCGACCCGGAGTTGCTGAAGGCAACCGTCAAAATGTTGCAGCAGGTTGGCGGCGTGCCCGCCCGGCTCGGCAACCAGCTCAAGACGCTGTTTGAAAGGGATGGGTCTGGCCTCACCAAGGAAGGAGCCGGGGTGCTCAGCACCGTGACACGGCACTTGTCCTTCCTGGACTCCGACCTGGTGGCGAAGGCAGTTGGCAGCAGCACGTTTGATCCGGCCGATTTGCGAAAGCCTGGCATTACGCTGTTCTTGCAGATACCGCCGGACCAGCTCGACGCGCAGAAGGGATTGCTTCGCTGCTTAGTATCGACTTTGGTACGGGTCATCGGCTCCGTCGGGAGCGAGTGGGATGGTGAAACGCTGTTCCTTCTGGATGAGGCGTCGGCGCTGGGTTCACTGCCCGCTATTGAGGAAGCGATGGTACGGGGGCGGAGTGCCGGTGTGCGGCTGTTGCTCGCCTACCAGTCCGACAGCCAGATAAGAGCGGCGTTCAAGGATAAGCCGACGCTCCTTTACGACAATTGCAGCACGCAAATCTACTTAGGCGCGGCTAGCAGTTATGAAACTGCCGAGCGTCTGAGCAAGTCGATCGGCGAGTGGACGCAGGTAGTCGAGAGCTACTCGGAAAACCAGTCGTACTCCTCGCAATCGGGGGGCAACTCGCAGGGTGGCGGGCAGAACAGCCGGGGCACCACGCTGAGTTATTCGGTGACCGGCAGGGCGCTCCTCCGTCCCGAAGAGATTTTAACCCTCGACAACGATTGCCTGCTTGTCCTAAACCGCGGAATGTCGCCGATCCTGGCGCAGCGCCTGAAGTGGTACCAGGACCCGATGTTCAACCCAGTTCAGACACAGACAACGAAGCAGCGGTACGCTTGGCTTTGGACGCCACCGTCGTTGAAGGTGCAGCTCATCGTGGCTGGAGTGATGTGTCTGATCGTGGTGGCGCTGCTTAACAGAGTGAATCACTGAGTAGCGACTCAAACATGTGAAGGAGGTGCAAGATGGCACGAAAGATTGGCGAAGGCCATGCGGGTGCAATGTTCCGCCTTGGGCTGAAGGAACTACGCAACGCGCTGAATCCATCGCGCGAGAGCGTGGCCGACCACGAAATCGGGTTGTATGGGACAGAAACCCAGGGCGAGATCGCCAAGGCACGACGCAGCCCCGGTGACGGACTGGAGCAGGAGTCACCCGAGGGCAAGCAGGAATCGCCTGCCGCTACGCTCAGCCTGGATGACATCCGGGCCTACGCCAAGGAACTCTCAGAGGCGCAGGACCGCAGCCGGGAGCAAGGCAATGAGCCCGGCAAGGAGCGAAGCCAGCAACAGGATCGCGGCGACGACATGGAAAGGTAACAACGGGGCGGGGACTGCAAACCCGCCTGCTATCAGGAGGACAAACAATGATTGGTAAGCACACGAAGTTCGCTGAGGAGTTATTGTTTGTGCGGCCAACTACCCTCGGCCTGGTCATGGCCATGCTGACCGATGTATGGCCGGGTAAAGAGGCTGTCGCCGATTTCGGTGTCAACAGTTGGAAGCATTATGAAGCTCTGTATTTCCCAATCCGCGAAGCGGAAATCATGCCGATCGCTTTGGACGCGGCCCTGGGCGACGGACCAATGCTCACTGAATTGGTGCGGGATGCAGCAAGCAATCCGCACAAGGACGTTGAGTTCCACACATCGCGAGATTTGAGTCTGGGGCGGGAGAGTTCACGAACAGCGGAAACTATCGGACTAGATGATTTGAGGCATAGCGCCACGAATACCCGCGATGCGGACAAGGAACTGGTTCGACAGCATGATCGTGGGGACCTGGAAAGGTAGCCGAGTGACGCAGCCGCGATGAAAAGCTGGAACAGAGAGAGACGCATGCGACCGGAACGGGAACGGCAGGCTGGAGCAAGCTGGCTAGAGAGTAAGCTAGCCACCCTGGAAGCGCTCTATCGCAAGTTTGGGCGGGACGGGCTGAAAGATCACTCCGTGACTGATGTGGGCCTGCTGTTGTCCTCGAAGGAGCTTCACCTCAGAGATGCGGCCAAGAGCCGTGACCTTGGCCAAGATCAGAAGGCGGAAAACCGCCAGTTGGAACTGGAGATCAAAGACCTGACGGCATACATGAAGGGCCAGCTTGCCGGGGTCAGTCTTTCCGATCTCCGCTCCTTCCGGCAACCTGATCGCCCACGCCAGAACGAGCCGCAAAAGAGGCGAGACTTTGACCTGGAGAGGTAAGGAGGACTTGTGGTTAGGACCAAGCAACCCTCGGGCGCAGCAAAGGCGACGACTGACGATGTAAGAAAACTGGTCTTGATGGAGGCAGTTCTCCGCCTGGATGCCGCCTACGTCGTCGCGGGTCCGGATGCGCTTGCCAAGATGGACGGCTTTGAAATTCTTGTGCTGTACTACGACAAGATCGGGGAACTGGAATCAGTGAGGAAAAAGCTGGCGGAACACGGCGACAACGAAATTGGGCAGTTGCACAAGCAAAAGCTCGAACGGCAGACGACTGATATGGCCGCTTGGATGCGGGTACATTGTCGCGACTTCCGCGAGATAGAGGAAGCGAAAAGGCTCGAAGGCGCCGCGGACAAGCGAGAGAAGATGTCGCTGGCCGACTTGAGAGGCGATTCCCAGGGAAAACAACCTGAGAAGCAGCCAACAAAAGGCAAAGGATTGGAGAGGTAACGATGAATAGCAACGCGAAAAGCCGCTGGGCCGACCTCTGGCAGGCGGAATGTGAACGGGCCGCTTTTCATGCCGCCGCGATGCTGCGCATCGCGCGAATGTATCCGAGCAGAGCCGCGATTCTGGAAATCATCCGCAGCGCGCCACGGTTGCCGGATGAAGAACAGTACCCGGAGGCATCCCCTTTCTTTCGCTGTGCGAGTGCCGCACGCAACATGGCCCGGTCTTGGGATGACGAACTGCTAAACAGCATTTGCGAATACTTCGTTCACCTGGCCGCGATGAAACCTGCACGGCGTGCCTTCCTGGAGGCATCGATCGCGGGTGTGCTGATCGGCGCGGACCAGTGAGGGCGCGGATTCTGAAGTTCCAGAAGAAGGATACCCGCTTTGTAATCCCGCACGCCGAGTGTCTGCGGCCGGCGGGTAGGCTGCTGCCATTGCAGCGGCCGGCGTGACGAAATCGGAGCCATCAATCCCGAGCGATGTGGCTCGGCGAGGAGAACGGCAATGAACGTCGATATCAGTCTCTTCAAGGAGATTCGGGACCGGCTGGCGGCCGTCGAATCGGCGTTGCAGCTCCTCGTGTCGCAGCGCACGGTCAAGGATTGGTACAGCACGGCCGAGGTCGCCGAACTGCTCGGCAAGGCAGAGTTCACGGTACGCGAATGGTGCCGCCTTCGACGTATCCATGCCGAGAAGCGCAACAGTGGACGCGGTCCGCACGCGGCCTGGGTGGTCAGTCACAAGGAGATGGATCGCCTTCAGCGGGAGGGTCTGCTGCCTCAGCCGGGATTCTAGTCAGCGAGGACGCAAACGCTGCGTTCCCTACCGCAACTTTCCTCCCGGCCATCCGCGACTCACTTCCAGTTTTCACACTGTCTGCCCAAACACCGCCATCACCGCTGCCCGTCGCTGTGCCGGGAACAGATGCCGGTAGCGCGCCTCCATCTCCGCCGTCTGGTGGCCCATCAGTTCGCAGATCACCCGGCTGTCCACTCCCGCTGCCGCCAGATTCGACGCGAACGAATGGCGGAAGGCGTGGTAGCCCCGTAGGACTTCCCACTTCGTTCCCTTGACAGCCGTTCGGAACGCCCGCCAGGCTTGCCGGTCGGTCAGCTCGGCATTCGCTTCGGAGCAGAACGCCACTTCGCCGCCGAGATGTAAGGTCGCGAAGTATCTCTTCAGGGCCGACGCCACGAACGGCGTCATGTCCACCGTGCGATGGGTTACCTTCCCCCGACTCCGCTTCTTCTCTCGCAATAGCACCAGCTTGGCCTCGAAGTCGAAGTCCTCGATGCGTGCCCGGAAAAGCTCACTACGCCGTGCCCCGGTGTGAGCGGCGACGACCAGGAAGGGGTAGAGCCACTCAGCACGGGTCTTCTTGCGGATGATCTCCAGCACCTCGGCCACTTCGGTCGGATCGAGGAAGAGCCCGTCCCACAGCTCGCGTAGCCGGCGCTTGGTGAAGCCGTTGCCGCGGGCGATGATCGCCTTGATCTGGGCGTAGGTTCGGAACGGCTCCGCCTGCTTTTCCTTGGCGTAGACCGTCTCGCAGGTCGGATACTTCATGGGGACGTAGCCCTGGCGGTGCGACCAGTTCCAGACGAAGCGGAGCGTCGCCACCGCCTTCTTGATCGACTTCGGCTTGATGGGATGGCCCTTGTAGGTCTCCCGGCTCCTGGCGTCGATGAATTGCTGCACCGTGCCTGCCATGACCTCGCTGATGCGCGTGTCGCCGCCGATGATCCGGGTCAGGTGCTTGATGTGGACATCTTCCATCCGCCGGGTGATCGCCTCCTTGGCTCCGGCGGTGAAGGTCGTTTGGTACTTCTCGAACATGGCCGCGAGCGTCGGCACGCGGACGATCTCGACCTTGCGTTCCAGCTTGCCGTCGGAGAGCAGGAACAGCCCCAAATCGGCCCCGGTCGGCACGGTCAGCCGGCCCCGCTCGACGAGGCGGAGGTTCTCTTCCAGCCGCACCCGGCACCCCTCGGCGTCCTTGCGATCGGCGCTCTTCAGATTGACGCTGAATTTCTCGTCGCCGTAGCGGAAGGCCAGGCGGAAACGCTTACCACGCTGCTCGATCCATGCCATGTGTCACCCCGATTAATTGTGCGGGGCGGGACCAGCGACACGGCCCCAACGCGAGGCCAGTGCTGCCCCCAATTTGCCCCCAAAGCCGGGATTCGGGGTGAAGGGGATCGGCGGCAGGGACCGCCGATTTTGCTGAAATTCAAGGGGTTTCTGCGAGAATCAGACAGGGAAAACTAAGCGGAGAGGGAGGGATTCGAACCCTCGTACAGGTTTCCCTGTAACCGGTTTTCGAGACCGGCCCGATCAACCACTCCGGCACCTCTCCGGTCGCGCCCACCGAACCAGAGAACCTCGCGAGCGCACCGGCATATTACTGGAACGGAACGCGGATCGTCAACGGGGCCCAGTTTAGCGTCAATTGGGCTACCCGTTTGGACATTCGAAAATACTGAAGTCACTTCGCCGGATCGGATGGAGCCTGCGGGACCTTGCCGCCGCCCTCTTCGATACGCGTAAGTTGAATGATGATTTGCAGGCGTTGCCGGCTGCCCATGACGCGATGAACGTAAACAGTCGGATGGCCGTCGGACTTGTCGAATTGAGCGTGAGCAAAATTGCGCGGGCCTTGCGATTTGTCATCCATCTCCAGATTGCGTTCCATCAAATCGAATAGGGCATCGACGGAGTGATGGCTTCCCTCGGAGGGAGGCAGGGGTTCGCCGTCTTTTTTGATGGAGATGATTTCACCACCGCGCACTTCAAGTCGGAATCTTTCCAAGTCAGGCAGATGGTCTTCCGAGTCCGTAGCGAATTGCCGGCGGACCTGGTACTCGAGGTCGTAATTGGCCGGCGCCTTTTCTTGCCAGAGCCGGCGCGCGGCGCTGAGCTGTTCGGGCCGCAATTGTTGTTGGACGTTGTAGACGAGCGGAATGGCGATTGCCAAGCTGCCCGTCACGGCGAGGAACAAGAAAAACCAGATCCAACCGGACTTTCGAAAAGGGAAGGCCATTCCAACTTCCGACCATTCAGCGTTTTGCAATCCATGAAGATGTGAATGCGAACATCAATCCGCTTAGACAAAAACCTCCGACAGTTCTGCCTTGGCGATCACGACGATGCCGCTTTCGGTGACGGTGAAGCCCCGGCGGCGATCGTGGTCAAGATCGTAGCCGATGGTCGTTCCTTGCGGAATCTTCACGTCCTTATCAATGATAGCACGGCGGATTCGGCAGTAGCGGCCGACATCGACTCCGTCGAAAAGGATGGAATCATCGACGGTGGAGTAACTGTTGACCCGCACCCGGGGCGACAGGATGCTGCGGCGAACGTGGCCGCCGCTGATCACGCAGCCCTGGCAAACCAAGCTGTCGTGGGCTTCGCCGCGGCGAGCTTGACTGCGGGGCCCTTCGTCGGAGAAAACGAATTTGGGCGGCGGCAACTGCGGCTGGTGCGTTCGGATTGGCCATTCATTGTCATAGAGATTCAAAACCGGATCGATCTCAATCAAATCCATGTTAGCTTGGTAGTAGGCGTCCAGAGTGCCGACGTCGCGCCAGTATGGAATCGCCTTGCGGTTCTTGTCGCGGAAACGATACGCATAAACCTTTTGGCTGCTGATGATGCTCGGGATGATGCTCTTGCCGAAATCGTGATCGCTATCCTGGCGCGTCGCGTCTTGGCACAGCAACTCGTACATGGACCGTGCCGTGAACACATATATCCCCATCGATGCCAAGCACAGGCCCGGGGCATCGGGGATCGCCGGAGGATCAGCGGGTTTCTCCTGAAAACGGAGGATCCGTTCTTGGCTGTCAACTTGCATGATGCCGAAGTGAGAGCCATCGCGAACAGGAACGGGAATGCAGCCAATGGTCAGGTCAGCGCCGCGCTCGATATGAGCCCGAATCATATCGCCATAATCCATTTTGTAGATATGGTCGCCTGCGAGAATGAGAACGTAGCGCGGATCCGCTTTTTCGATGCTGTAAATGTTCTGGTAGATGGCATCCGCGGTGCCTTTATACCAATGTTCGTCAATGCGCTGTTGCGGCGGCAGGACCTCGATGTGCTCGCCCAACTCCCGGCTTAAGAATGTCCAGCCGGTATTGATATGGCGGTCAAGGCTGCGGGCCTTGTACTGGGTCAGCACCATGATGCGGCGGAGATTGCTGTTGAGGCAATTGGAAAGGGTGAAATCGATGATGCGATAGAGGCCGCCGAAAGGCACGGCTGGCTTAGCGCGATCGCGCGTCAGCGGGTCGAGACGCGTGCCCTTGCCGCCTGCCAATATCATGGTCAAGACGTCTTTCACGACATCGGTTCCCTCTCGGCTGGTCCTCTCGGAGCGCCTATTGTGGTAGACTTTGCCGCTTGGGCAAAGAGCAAAATCCGGGCGAAGTGTTGGGCGCAGTCAAGAGGCGACAATGTGACCCGGTTAACCCGCAGCTAGCGCGCAACTGCTGCATACGCGTCAGCAAAAGCATTCGACAGAGCCGCTACGGAGTAACTATCCCGCACATGCTGTCGTCCCATTTCACCAAGACGCCGGCTCCGCTCGGGATGGCTCAGCAATCGATGGGCTTGTCGGGCCAGAGCGGCTTTATCGCCGGGAGGGACCAAACATTCCTGGCCTTCCTTAGGAATGAATTCGCTCAGGCCGGGCCAACGCGTGGCGACAAAGGGCTTGCCGGCTGCCATGGTTTCCAGGAGCACGTTGGTTCCAACGTCGGCAAGGGCGGGAATCCAAACGAGATCTAATTCTGCCAGGAGTGAAGCAACATCGGGTTGCGGGCCCAGGAAATGAACCCGCCGGGTCGCCTCGGTCGCCCGCGCAAACCGCTCCAAACGATGCCGGTCCGGCCCTTCACCAACCAATATCAGATGAATGTCATCGTAGAGATAATGCAGGATATCAAGGGCCCAAATCGCTTCACGATTTCCTTTGGGCATCGTTAGAGGACCGATGCAGCCGAGCAATCGAGCTTTCTCGGAAATGCCAAGCTTTTGACGTAGTGAGGGTGATTGATGCAAAAAGCAATTACTCACGTCCACGGCCGGCGGAATGGTCAATAAGTTCTGTGGCTTGACCCCGATGTTCGTAGAGGCCCGCACCTGGGCCGAGTTTGAGGCGACGACTTTCTTGGCCCGCTTCAGTATCCAGGATTGAAAGATGCTTGCCAAGGAAGGACGTCGCTCGCTTCTGAGACAATCGCTGGCGATTACTGGACAGCCGGTCCCCAGCGATGCCGCCCAACTTGCCCGTAAGGCAGGACCGGTCCAAGCGTGAATCACGTTAGGGTTCTTAATCTGAATTGATTTCCGCAATCGAAGAAGGGCTTGAGGATCAATGGCCCTTGTCCAGCGCAGTATTTCACAGGCAACGCCTGCCTTGCGCAACCCCTCCAGCCAGGGACCTGCTGTGCTCAAGACACAGACGGTCGGCAGAAAGCGATCGCGCGGCAAATGGGTCGCCAGTAAGATGAGTTGCTTGGCCGCTCCGCCGTATTCGAGACTCGGGATTACAAAGAGAATCTTCAGCATGAAAGCCTTCAGCACCCGCTTCAGGAGCCGGCCGCCATTTCTTCGAGGACGGCGATATACGGCAAATGGCGAAATTCGTCGTTGTAGTCAAGCCCATAGCCCACGACGAATGCATTGGGAATTTTGAATCCGCAATAGGCCGGTTCCAGTTCGACCTGTTGTCGGCCTTCCTTTCGCAGGAGTACGGCCACGCGCAACGATGCAATGCCAAGCTCGTGAAGACGGCCGATCAGGTAATGCAGCGTCTGACCGGTGTCGAGAATATCGTCCAGAAGGAGTATGTGGCGTCCTTTGACATCGAGTGCGAGTTCCGGAGGGACATGAAGCTGACCAGGCGTGGTTGTGTGGCCGCGGTAGCTGGATGCTTGAATGAGTCCAATGCGCAACGGCAAATCGAGATGGCGCACCAAATCGGCTAAAAACATCAAGCTGCCGGTGAGCACACCCACTATCGTGACCGGCTGTTTGCCGTAATCGCGCGCAATCTCGCCGGCGAGTTCAGCAACCCGGCGCTGAATGCGATCGGCCGAAAGAAGGATTTCCATGACCGGATGACTACACGGGACAAGCAAGGAGAATGAGGCTATTGAAGCGAAAAAACAGAAAAGCGGAAAGGAGACGAACGCTCTAAAACGACAAAGTCAGTCCAAAATTAATGCCTTGGGCCCAAAAACTGGACCCCGAGAAAGAAAACGCGGGCTCGAACGGACCGGCCCGGGCGCCATAATTGGCGCTATAAGGGAGAAACGCCGGGTTTATGGCCTGCGTCAGTTGGCCGGCCGGCCTGGCGACATCATCCCAGTAGAAAAACGTGTAACCAATAAACGCGCTCAAATGCGAGGTAAACTGATATCCAACATTGACGCCAATCTCCGAAGCTAATGTAAACTCGTCCCGGCTGCGGAAGCCGTTATTGGTTCCCAAATCAAGCAAGCCACCGGGGCCGGTTAGCGTTACGCCGTCCGAGCTGGTCCGCTGGGTTTTGCCCAGGATGTTGACGGATTGATGGTTGTTGCCGAGACCGAATTTGCCGGTCACATTAGCCAACCACCGCCCAGATTGCCACGCACCCCGTGCGCCGATTTGGCCGCCGAAGAATTCATTACGCGTTTCCACGCGGTCGGTCAGCGAAAGGATGTCGGGCGGCGGGACCCTGGTCCCGAAAAAGCCGGTGGAACCGGTCAATAGAGTGGATGATTGCGAAATGCGGAAGCTCTCATCCTGACCAATGTAATGAAATCCCGCCAGTAAGTCGCCGCGAAAACGTTCGCCTCGGAAAAGATTTACGAGGACATTGCCTTCCCCATTCCAGAGCCGGCTATCGGAAAAAACGTCGATCCCGCCCAAGGAGACGCCAGGTGCCGTAATAACCTGGGCGTCCGATTGACCGGTTGCCAAATTAAAAAACGGCCGACCGATTACGGGGCTCCCCCTCTTGTCCGAGTCTTTGGCGAAATGAACCGTATGCGTTTCCAGAAGAAACCCGGTCGCTTCGAAGGCAATGGTCCTTTCCTCATTGAACCACCAATCGACCGTCCAGCGGCCGCCGCTTTGCAGACGATAGTCCAGCCCCTTGTCGCCATACAGGATGCTGGTGTGCGGCATGCCCAGGGCCCCTGGGGCTGCGTCGAGTAATGATCCGGTTGTAACCAGAGGACCCGGCGTCGGCCCGTTCTTGGTCCACCAGAGGAGATACTCGGCACGGATTTCTAAGCAGAGGGACGGCTTGCCCGCCGCCTCGCATGCAGGTTCGGCACAAACTTTCGGCGAAGCGAACGAATCGTCGACTCGCTCCGAGGCGGCCCGGGCGGTCAGGAAAAACAAAATCGCTAAGGCACAAGATAAAGCGCGTTGGAAATTCCGCGGCCTGACTTGAATTTCAGTAGTCATTTCTGAATCTTCGGAATCTGGGTAAAAAGATCGGGCCACCAAGGACTGCGAACTCCGCATCGACTGGCACAGCCCGTAGAAACTGTGATCGGCGTAAAAGTTCCGGAAATGCAGACAAAAGTGATTACAACGAAAAAGCGCAATGCGCCGGGCCACTGCATGGCTTAGGCAACTTCAAGGCAATGGGCAATCTTTAAATATAATCCACCTTATGGAAGCAAATTGGCAGCAAATCGAAATAGCGGGCAAGACGTCTGATGTTTTTGAACCCGTCGGGAAGCCCCGCTTCGGCATCTTACATCTACACGGTTACGGGCTCACCACACTCCGCGACAATCCAATCTTTACCCGACTGTTCAGTGATCTGAAATGCGCCTGCGTCTGTCCGCATGGCCAACGTTCGTGGTGGGCAGACAGGGTCTGCCGTGAGTTTGATGAAGTAATTACGCCCGAACGCTATCTCCTGGATGAAGCGCTCCCGTTCTTTCGCGAGCGTTGGGGCGTCCAGGAGCGTTCGATCGGTCTGCAAGGCATTAGCATGGGCGGTCAGGGCGCGCTGCGATTAGCGTTCAAGCATCCTAATCGCTTTCCGGTGGTGGCGGGCATTGCCTCCGCTCTGGACTACCACGACCGCTACGGCGAAGGCACACCGCTCGACGAAATGTACGACAGTAAGGAGCAATGCCGGCAAGACACGGCCACTCTGCATCTGCATCCCAGCCACTATCCGCCGCACATCTTCTTCTGCGCCGACCCAAACGACGCCGACTGGTTTCGAGGCAATGACCGCCTGCACGAGAAAATGGCCGCCCTTGGCATTCCGCACGAAATCGATTTTACCACCCAGGCCGGCGGCCATTCCTGGGACTACTTCAACCACATGGCGGAACGGGTCGTACGTTTCGTATACGGAGGGTTGGAGGCAGAAAGTAGAAAACTGCTTTGATTGACGCCTTTTCAACCCGCCGGCTGACTTCGCCCGAGTAATTGCGTCCGGTCAACTGTCCGTTTGCCCTTTCATTACTTACCTATGATAATGACGTTGTCGCTGGAAACACCGAGCTTGCCCTGCGCAAAAGCTGGTTAGCTTTAATTCGGAGCGGAATAGCCCTTTCTTACCCTGGTCCTAAAGAACCTGGAACGCACCATGAGCCAGTTGGAGTTTCGTCCTGGGTTGGCGGACGTGCCGGTGGCCGAGTCGGCCGTCAGTTTCATTGACGGCAAGCGCGCCCGGCTCGAATACCGCGGCATTGCCGTCGAAACGCTGGCCCGCGACAGCTGTTTCGAGGAAACGGCCTGGCTCCTGCTCAAAGGCGAATTGCCGACTCAACGCGAGTTGGCCGATTTCGACGACCAGCTTCGCCATCACCGTCGCATCAAATACAAGCTGCGCGATCTTATCAAGTGCCTTCCGGAGACCGGCCATCCAATGGACGCGCTGCAAGCGTCGGCGGCCGCCATGGGCATGTTTTACCCGTCGCGCGATGTCGGCAATACCCAGAGCAATTGGGACGCCGTCATCCGCCTCATCGCCAAGCTCCCGACCTTGGTGGCCGCTTTCCATCGACTTCGCCATGGAGACGAGATCATCCGGCCGCGCGACGATCTCGACCACGCGGCCAACCTTTATTGGATGCTTTTTGAACGCGAACCGTCGCCGGCCGTTCGCAAGGTGCTCGACGCGTGTTTAATTCTTCACGCCGAGCATACCATGAATGCCTCGACGTTTAGCGGCCGCGTCACCGGCTCGACTTTGGCGAATCCTTACACCGTCATCAGCTCGGCGATTGGCACGCTCACGGGCCCGCTGCACGGCGGCGCCAATGAGGAAGTTCTGGAAATGCTCGATGAAATTGGCGCCAAGGAAAACGTCCACGGCTGGCTCGATCAGACGGTGTCCGGCAAGAAGAAGATCATGGGCTTCGGCCATCGCGTCTACAAGGTCAAAGACCCGCGCGCGACGGTGCTTCAAGAGCTGGCGGAGCATGTTTTCGCCGAAACGTCGCGACCGAAAATGTATGAACTGGCCCTCGAACTGGAAAAAGCCGCTACGCCGAGCTTGGGCGCCAAGGGGATTTACCCTAACGTCGATTTCTATTCGGGCATCGTTTACGCGTCGCTAGGCATCCCGCGCGATTTATTCACACCGATCTTCGCGATCGCCCGCGTCGCAGGCTGGCTCGCCCACTGGCTCGAACAGATCAAGAACAACCGCATCTTCCGCCCCGAACAGGTTTATGTCGGCAAACACGATGTGAGCTATGTGCCGCTGGAGAAGCGACCGTGAGGCGAACCACCTCCACCCTCCCCCTTACAAGTGTAGGTTTATTAGATGCTTGACGTCCGTTGGCCGGCTTTAACCCCGGATGGGGTCGCAGCTCTTAGCTGGTGGGTTGAGCCGGATTTGACCCCGGAAAACGCGGCGGACCTTAGCCGTTGGTTGAGCCGAGCTGGTTTTTGACCCCGGAGGGGTCGCAGCCATTAGCCGGTGGTTGAGCGCAGCGACACCACCGGTAGCCGAAGCTCCTCTCCCAGCCGACCCACAACCATCTGAAGTACCGGATTTCGAACTCCCATGCTTGATGCACAATTCATTCGTGACAATCTCGAAGCCGTTAAAGCCAACTGCGTTAACCGCAACGTCAAGGCGGACCCCGACCAAGCCGTGCGGCTCGATAACGAGCGCAAGAAGCTTGTTCAAGAAGCTCAACTGCTCCAACAACGAGCCAACGAGGTTCCCAAGCTTATTCCCAAGGAAAAGGACCCGGCCAAGAAGCAAGAACTAATCCAAGAGGGCAAGCGTCTCCGCGAGCAGGTCGGCGGCTTGGAGAAAGAAGTCAAGAGGGTCGAAGCTGAATTGCATGCCGCTTGGTTGACCATTCCAAACATGACGCACCCCGATGCGCCGATTGGAACCACGGGCGCAGACAACAAAGTTCTTAGCCAATGGGGCCAGCCGCGTGTCTTTGACTTTCCGGCCAAGGATCACGTCGCCTTGGCGCAAGCGCTCGATCTGGTGGACTTCGAAGCAGGCGCCGCCGTTGCAGGGCAGAAATTTTACTATCTAAAAAATGAAGCCGCTTTGCTGGAGTTGGCTCTCGTTCAGTACGCCATGAATACTTTGGTTCGCGAGGGGTATACGCCGGTAATCACGCCCGACGTGGCCCGTGTCGAAGTGCTCGAAGGCATTGGTTTCATCCCGCGCGATCCGGACCCGGAAAAAAGGCAGATCTATTCACTCGCCGACACGGACCTGTGCTTGATCGCCACCGCGGAAATCACACTGGGCGGCATGCACCGCGACCAGATCTTAGACGAGCTGCAATTGCCTTTGAAATACGTCGGCCTGTCCCACTGCTTCCGGACCGAGGCCGGCGCGCCCGGTCGCGACACCCGCGGCCTCTATCGCGTCCACCAATTCACCAAAGTCGAAATGTTCGCCTTTTGCGCGCCCGACCAGAGTGAATCCCTTCACCAGGAACTGCTCCGGATCGAGGAATCTATCTTTCAAGGATTAGGCCTTCCCTACCACGTAATCGATACCTGTTCGGGTGATCTCGGCGGCCCGGCTTACCGCAAGTACGATCTGGAAGCCTGGATGCCCGGCCGGGGCCAGCATGGCGAATACGGCGAAGTAACCAGCACGTCGAACTGCACTGATTACCAGGCCCGGCGATTAGGCATTCGCTACAGGGTTCCCGGCCAAAAAGGCACGCGTTTCGTCCACACCTTAAACGGAACAGCTGTCGCCGTGACCCGCGCCCTCCTCGCCATCCTCGAAAACTATCAGCAAGCCGATGGCTCGGTGATTATCCCCGAAGTGTTACGGCCAACGGTCGGCAAGGAAGTCATTAGGCCTCGACAAACTAGGAAATAAGACGGCAAATAAGGCCCATTGTCATTAGGAAAACTCATTGAAGGACAAGCCAATGGCTGAAAAGGCATCGTCATTGAATCGCTCTTCTTATCCGACGCGCCGTGCGTTTCTGGCAAGCGCTGCGGTGCTGCCAGTTGCTTACGCGCTGCCTAGCTCTGGCCAATCCTTTGCAGATGAATCTTCCAAGAGTTATTCCCCTGTGTTGAATTCGGGGTTGGTCCTTCGGCAACGGCAACCCGAGAACTTCGAGTTCCCTTTCCAAACGCTTGACAATTTCATTACGCCGAATGAACAGTTTTATATTCGCAATCATTTCGCCGTCCCGAAGCTGGATAAGGAGACGTGGAAGCTCAAAATTGAAGGCGCGGTCGACAAACCGCTGGATTTGTCGCTCGATGATCTCCACAAGCTCGAATCGAGGACGCTGACCGCGACGCTGGAATGCGCGGGCAACGGCCGCGGCTTCCTGGCGCCCAAGGAAAACGGCGTTCTTTGGGGCTTGGGCGCTGTCAGCACGGCCAAGTGGAAAGGCGCTTCCCTGGCCCAGCTCCTCGACCGAGCCGGCGTGGACAAAAACGCGGTGGACGTGGTCTTGGTCGGCGCAGACTCCGGCGCGGTCGCGGATCCAAAGTCGCCGGGCACGATTCCTTTCGCGCGGAGCTTGCCGCTTGATAAAGCGCGTAAGGATAGCGTCTTGCTGGCCTACGAAATGAATGATGCTCCGCTGCCGGTCGCGCACGGCTATCCGTTGCGAGCCATAGTCGCGGGTTGGTATGGGATGGCCTCAATCAAATGGTTGAAGCAAATCATCGTAACGACCAAGCCCTATGACGGTTTCCATCAAAGCATCGAGTATGCTTACTTCGAACGACAAAACGGCCTCCCTTCGCTGGTTCCTATCACGGCAATGCAAGTTAAATCTGCGATTGCTCGGCCGGCTCTCATGGAGCTGGTTCCCGGCGGTCGGAAATATCGCATCCATGGCGCCGCTTGGGCCGGCGATTCCCACGTGACAAAGGTAGAAGTTAGTACGGACGGCGGCAAAACGTGGAACGAAACCAGGTTACTGGGCGACCAAGTGGCTTATTGCTGGCGATTGTGGGAATACCAGTGGGACGTGCCTGCCAAAGCAGGCCGCACCACCGTCATGGCACGCGCTACCGATGCGCAAGGCCGTAGGCAGCCCATGGAACGCGATCCCGATCGCCGCAATTATATGATTAGCCATGTCCTGCCTATTGAGGTCGAAGTGAAAGGATGACATTGAAACATCTGCTATAAAGGAATATCGGCTGTTTTCCGAGCAACCCAGCCGGAAAGGATTTCCCAACTGCGGGAGCTTGCATGTCGGCTGCCTTACCGCCGGGCGAAAAAGTCAAAGAATTCCCCACGACGCCCGGCGTCTATCTGATGAAGGACAGTCAGGGCCGCGTCCTCTATGTCGGCAAGGCGAAGAACCTGCGCAGCCGCGCCTCGCATTACTTCAGCAAGGCGGCCGCCGATGATCCACGCACTTCCGATTTAGTGCCCCTTATCGCTGACATTGATTTCCTTCCCGCCGACAGCGAAGTGGACGCGCTGCTCATGGAAGCGCGCCTCGTCAAAGACATTCTCCCGCGCTTCAATATCGAGCTTAAAGACGACAAATCGTTTCCGTATTTGCAGATTCGCATGCGCGAGGATTTCCCGCGCGTCGAGTTTACGCGCTCGCCCAAGCGACGCGGCGTAAGGCTGTATGGACCGTTCACCAGCGCCAAGAGCCTGCGCTTTGCGATGCAGGTGCTGCAAAGAATCTTCAAGTTCCGCACCTGTACGCTCGATATCGCAGCCGAAGACCAGCGCTGGCGCTGGTTTCGCCCGTGCATCCTGCACAGCATTAAGCAATGCACCGCCCCGTGCAACTTCCGGGTGACGCGGGAAGAATACCGCAAGCAGATCCGGTCTCTGCGACTAGTCCTCGAGGGTAAAAAAGACCGTCTCCTCAGGGAAATGGGAAAAGAAATGGAGGAGGCGAGCACGGCATTGCAATTCGAAAAGGCGGCGCGCCTGCGCGACGATATTGCGGCTATTGCCAAGCTCGGTCTACGCGGCGACGTTGATCGGGACGTGCAACCCGAGGTGTTTCCTATTGATCCAAAAAAAGGTCTGCACGGCCTGCGCAAGGTTCTGCACTTGCCGATGACCCCGCGCACCATTGAAGGAGTGGACATCGCTCATCTCGGCGGCAACGAAACGGTCGCCTCGCTCGTCAGCTTTATCGACGGCTTGCCGTTCAAGCCCAGCTATAGGCGCTATCGCATTCGAACCGTCGAAGGAGTTGACGACTTTGCTTCCATCCGCGAAGTCATTACGAGGCGGTTTAGGCGAATGGCCCGTGAGGACGAAGTCTTTCCCGATATTCTTCTCATCGACGGCGGCAAAGGGCAACTTAGCGCGGCTTTGGATGCTTTTCGTTTTCTAAACCGGGAGCCGCCCTGCTTGCTTTCGTTGGCCAAGCGCGAGGAAGAGATTTACAGACCTGGAGAAGGCGAGCCGATTCGCCTAAGTCGGCATTCGGCGGGCCTAAGACTATTACAATATGTTCGTGATGAAGCCCATCGCTTTGCTCAGCACTATCACCACATCTTGCGGCGGAAGCGAATGGAGGGAGAAGGGGCTTAAGGCAGTTCACACGTCTTAGCACGCTTTACCGATCCGTCCTTGGGCCGGTTAACTTTCAAGCGTAAGTCATACATCGGTGCGTTGATAATCGTGCGCGCCTACCGCATTTCGTAACACACGTCGCCGGCGTCGTTTCGTAACATTCGTCTACATGTGTAGGGGCAAGGAGTTACGTCAAAACAGCTAGGTGTGTGTTATGAATGCGATCATATGAAATGCAAGATGCCGAAGGCCGCTAGACCATTGCCCTCAATTCCGCTTCGCTTAGCGGCCTTTGAAAAGCGCATCCGATGAGATATTTGCCTTTTATCTTTTCAATGACGCGCAGGACGCGAACGAGACGCGTGCTTTGAGTTCCCCGGCGCTTGCCCTTGAACTCTGCGGTCAGGAGCGTGCCGGGCTCGAAGCGCCGGCCAAGGACAAGGCAAACGCCCGTTGCGGACACGTCCTGCACTTTGCCGGCCCAGGTTCGTTCTTTAACGCGGGCCATGGGATGGCATGTGCTGTCCAAGCTGGAGGGGTAACGAACCGCAGCGCGCCGATTCGCGGACGACTTCGTATCAACCTTTTCCCTGGGAGCCGGGTCTATTTCCCCGGGTCGGTCGAGCTCGGCTGTCTCTTGCACCCGATCGGGATCTGCCAAGGCATTCATGAAATCGGGGCAATCGGTGAAGCGCTCGTTGGGATTTGCTCGCATAGCCTTCAATATGGCGTTCTCGACCCGTTGGCTCAGTCGTGGCGTCAATTGACGCGGCCTTACTACGTCGTCCTGCATCTTTTTCTTAACAAGGTTGAGATTCGTTTTCGCATGAAAAGGGACTTCCCCGGTTACGGCCATGTAAAGGGTGGCGCCCAGGGAATACAAATCGCAGCGCCTGTCGGCATTTTTCGCGTTGCCAAATTGTTCGGGCGCCATGAAGTTGGGTGTGCCCAAGCCGCTGGAGGGCCTTGTCAGATCCAGGTCGGTCTGCCAGTCTTTGACCAATCCCAGATCGGTTAGTTTGGCATGGCCGTCCAACGTTACGAGGATATTGTCCGGCTTGACGTCGCGATGAATGATGTGGTGCTTGTGCGTCAGGTGAAGCGCTTCGGCTATTTGCCCGATGATGGCGACCGCATCTTCCTCAGGAATCTTGCCAAGCCTGTCAATGCGATCGCCCAGGCTTTCGCCATCAACAAACTCCATGACCATGAACGGCGTGTCGCCGTGGACGCCGAAATCCAGACCGCGCACGATGTGGGGATGGTGGAGACTCTCGGCGGCGCGATATTCCTGTTTGAAACGTTCTACGAGCATGGAGTTTTTGGCTGAATCCGCGGACAAGACCTTCACCGCGACGATTTGATCGTCTCGGGTATCGCGCGCTTTATATACGGTGCCCATGCCGCCTTCGCCGATTTTTTTTAACAGTTCATAGGGCCCCAATTGCATATCGACTGCTTTGCAGGTTTTTGGGGGCATGGGGATTCTCTCCACAACGAGGAGTACAAAGGCAAGGCCTTTGGAAGTAAGGTCAGGCCTCAAGTCACGTCCAAACCTAGTCGGAAATCGACCAGCCAGAATCTAGCTTGCCGGGGGCCTAATAACGCCTCATAAGCTTAGCTCACAAACTTTACCGGCGATTGTCGAAGCCAAGGGGCATTCGGTTGTAACGACTGTGCGGTTTCTAAGGCCTCCAGAAGGGCTGAAAGCATCCGAAAAGAATCGCCGGGCAGAAGGGTGTTCTCGCTGAAAATGAGAATGAGATTTCCCGAGACAAAAGCCGCAGTTTCACTTGCCTGCGTTTTGTCACGATTGACCGCCTGGCTTGCGGCTTTGTGTTAAGCTTTACCCGTACTGCAACGTCCAAAATATTTGATCGAAGCGATACTCCGGGGTCCGCACTGCGTTTTCGGCTGTTGTAAGCTTTCGCAGGCGAATGCATCGGCTGTATTCTTTGTGAAAATCCCCTAAACATGGCCTTTGTCCCGACTTATGGCGCTGAACCGATCGCGGGCTACCAGCTTGTAGAAAGGCTGGGAACCGGAGGGTATGGCACCGTCTGGAAGGCCACGGCCCCGGGCGGCTTGACTAAGGCAATCAAGTTCGTTTTTGGCGACCTAACAGGACACCAGGCGGAACAGGAACTAAAGGCCCTTGGCCGGATCAAAGAAGTTCGCCATCCCTTTCTTCTCTCTCTTGAGCGCTTTGAGGTTATTGACGGGCAACTCTTTATCGTGACCGAGCTTGCCGACAAAAGCATGCTCGATCGCTTTAACGAGTGCAAAGAAGCCGGCCTATCGGGGATTCCGCGCGAGGAACTATTGTCGTACCTGCGCGACGCGTCCGAAGCGCTCGACTACATGAACGACACGCATGGTCTTCAACACCTCGACATAAAACCACAAAACCTTTTGTTGGTCGGCGGGCGCGTCAAGGTGGCCGACTTCGGTTTAGTCAAGGACATGGTGGGAACCAGTGTGACCGCCACCGGTGGTGTGACGCCGATTTACGCCACTCCCGAAGCCTTTGACGGCCGAGTTAGCCGCTACAGCGACCAGTACAGCCTCGCCGTGGTCTATCAAGAAATGCTGACCGGAGTGCGGCCCTACCCCGGCACTACGGTGATGCAGTTGGCCGCTCAACACATGAGCGGCCGGCCTTTGTTGGATCCGTTGCCGGCGTCGGATCGTCCCGCGATAGGCAAGGCTCTTTCCAAAGTCCCGGAGAAGCGGTTTTCCACCTGCCGGGAGATGGTGGATAGTCTCCTAAAGGGCAAGGAAACCCCGTCGATCCCTTCCCCGGCCAAGCCCGAAGGCCCTTCGAAAAGAGGAGCAGAAAGCAAGACTCCGCTACCGGCCCGGATCACTATCCCGTCGGTTTCCCCTCAAGAGAGCCTGGGCCAGGCCACCGAGGTTGGATGGGAGGTCGGAGGCGCTATCAAGTCGCCGCGGTCGGGCATTGCGCCGCCCATTAGCGAGCTTCCGAAGTCTATTGCCATTCCCCCCTCGCCGACTACGGATAAGGCGGCTCTCCGCCCCACGTTGTTTCTTGGCGTTGGCGGGCTAGGATGTTCAACTCTTCGAAACTTAAAATATCGGCTGCAACAGAAATTCGGGAATTTGTCGGCGTTTCCGCTTTTTCAATTCCTTTGCCTTGACACCGACCGTGCGGAATTGCGGCAAAGTCATCAGGAAGGCCTGGGAGCCCCCTTGGGACCCGATGAAACTTTATTGACGTCTTTGGCGACGCCTGAGCATTATCGCGGCAAATCCAAATCCATCCTCAAATGGCTCGACCGGCGCTGGTTGTTCGGAATCCCCCGCTCTCTTGTGACCGAACGCATTCGTCCCTTGGGCTACTTGGCCTTTGTCGATCATGCGAAAGAAATCCTCGATAAATTGCGCGAAGTGCTGGTTTCTATAACGGATCCGGACAATTTGGCCGCCATTGAAGAGGCCGGTTACGAACTCCGGACTCAATCGCCGCGGATTTTCCTCATTGCTTCGATATCCGGAGCAACGGGCGGCGGCATGCTGATTGGTTTAGCGTACGCCTTGCAACAAGTGTTGGGGGAACTCAAGCTTGCCAATGATGGATTGTGCGGAATTCTTCTTCATGCCAGCAGCCCCAAGCCCGCCGAGAAAGACATTGCCTGCGTCAACGCCACCGCAACGCTCGCTGAACTCAAGTATTTTAGCTGCCTAGCCAACGCCTATCCTGGCGATCCCGTTAACCACCTGAGTGGGTTTGGACCGCAGTCCACTCCGCTCGAAGACTGCTATTTGATCAGCCTGGGCGACCAGCTGGCCAAGGAGGAAGCGGAGGCCGCGACCGCCACCGTAGCGGAATATCTCTATTTGGACGCGGCGACCGCGGGCGGAATATTCCTCGACCAGTATCGAGCCGCAACGAAGGTTGAGCCGCGCCACAACAGCGCCCCGCCTTTGCGAAGCTTCGGGCTATTTCGAGTTCATATGCCCCGAAATGAAATCATGGATCGAGCGACACTTCTCTTTTGCCGCAACCTGGTCGCCCGGTGGCCAGGGGATCAATCGTTTACGGACAAAGAGCATGTGGAGCTGGAGGCCGAGCACCAGACGAATTCCCTTGGCCTGCACGAGGAGACGCTTGTTGCTCGCTTTCACACAATTTCCGAACAGGTCTTGGGAGAGGAACTGAGAACTCTGTTTTTCAAACTTGTCACCCCAGCGCCTTCGGATTCTCAGACTCCCGATGCCTCTGCTCGCGGCGGCGAAGCTTTTGAGACCACCCTAAAGGCAATCGACGGATTGCTGGGAATCGGCGAGGATGGAACCGGCGCCAATGAAGCGCCGGCTACGCCGTTCCAAAACCTCCTGAGAGCGAAGGCAAACGAGGTCACCACGGAAATTAGCGGCGTACTGCTAGACTGGCTTCATAACATTATCGAAGATCCCCGACGGCGTCTGAAGGCCGCAGAGGCCGGCTCGCGTTGGCTCTCTCAATATTTGCTCAACGTCTTGGAAGATGTACGGAAGCAAGCCACGCAGCTTCGCCAATATCGCGAAAACCTCCGCATGCGATTGACTTCGGGAGGCCAGGTTCACAAGGTCAGCGGCATCCGCTGGCTGGGTTCGGTTCGGCGTCAGCGCTCCGAGGCCAAGTCTAATACAAAGGCGATGGAGTATTGCTGGGCCCGCATCGGCGAGATCGCCCTGGAAAACACCCACGCTGTCTTAGGGTCCATCTACAATCGACTGGATGGCTTCACCAAGGATTTAGGACTCTGCAGGCAGAAGTTGAACCAGTTTCTTTCGTTGTTTGATCCTACCGCTGGCGGCAAGAAATCCGATTTGGCTGCGCCGGCAACCCGCAACAGTCTGGAGTTGCTGCCTGCGCCGGCCAAAAATGCCTCCGAAGCGGCACAGAATGTCGTAAAGAATCTGTCCCCAGACTTGGTTCAACAATTTGAAGCCAGTATCCAGGGCGAAGTGCTGGATCAAGATGGCGGCCTCTGGGGCATGCTAGCGGGCACTCGTGAGCCGCAGCGCGGCCGCGAAGGCCGTGCCGGCGCCTCGCTGGCATTTTGGGACCTTGTTTCGAAAGACACCAATCTGGCGCGGACTTACAAAGAAAAACTGCTGGCGCGAGCCCGGCCTTTTATTCTCTCAGCTTTGAACGGCCTCAATCCCGCAACTTTGTTCTGTGAATCCCACCACGCCAGCACTCTTCTGGAAGACGCCGTTTACCGATGTGTTCGTTTGGCTCAGCCCAAGCCGGTGGTAAACGGCGGTTGGAAACACCTCCTCCTGACCCTGCCCGACACCCCTGCAGCAGAAAACTTGCATGAATTAGTAACGACATGTCAACCTGATGTGGCGGCCACCCGAATCAAATCGGAGGACGATGTCATCATCTGTTTAGAGGCTGCCCACTGTCCGCTTGACGAGATGAAGGCCGCTCTAGTGGGCCCGGAGCCGCATTATGCCACCTTGGCGGAGCGTGTTCTAACGCGCATTGACATTTCTTGGCCGGCGATCAGCCTTGAAACGCTTTGAGCTTCTGCAAGAGCAGATTGCGATCCACTCGGCGCGTGTCCGGTTTCTTCCGGGGGGCAAACGAGCTGACGGGCTGCGGCTGGCCGAAGAAGAATCCCTGGCTCAAATGACAGCCTAGACTCAGGCATGTGTCCGCTTCTTCTTGGTTCTCGACTCCCTCGGCAATAATCTGGACGCCCAAATCGCTGCACACTCGTGCCAGCGCCTTGATGATTTCTTGGCGTGCCTTCGCTAGATGGATTCCACGGATCAGTTTTAGGTCAAGCTTGACGAAATCGGGCGGGCAATCCGCTAACTCGGTAAGGCGGGCTTGCCCTGATCCAAAATCGTCATACGCGAGAAGAATGCCAATGGCTTTCAGTTGGCCCCGAAATCGCGACATCATGGCCGAGTTGGTGACCGCATCTTCATGCACTTCAAGGACCACCCGGCAGTAGGGAGCCAGGGCCCGCTGATGCTCGAGAAGAGTGACGAAGCAGGTTTCGTCCTTCATCTCCGAGGGATGGAAGTTGAAGAAAACATAGGGATTATTCGGCAAGTTCACCGCCTCGCGAACGGCGATCTTTAGGAACAGCCGGCTCAATTCCTTGGCCAGCTTGCACTTTTCAGCCAGGTAAAACAACTCCTTGGGGCTTGGGCTGAGTTTATCAAAGGTCCCGCGGCCAAGAGCCTCATATCCTACGCCTTCTCGGGTATCCAGCCGAACTATCGGCTGAAAAACAGCCGTGACGCGATGTTGGGAAATTAAATCACGCAAGAACGCATTGGCTTGAAACAGGCTGGGAGGTAAATCTCCCGAGCCGGCAACGTCGGTGATGCCAAGTTCGCCATCGGAGATGGCGTGTTTTCGAGCGTCGCTAAAGCGGAATTCCTTTTGGGCCACGTGAATGATGTCGCCGTTATTGAGCGGGGCCTCGACAACGCGCTGTCCGTTTACGAAGGTACCGTTAGTGCTTCCCGGATCGCGAATGCGGTACTCTTCTCCTGTGAAGATAATCTCGGCGTGTTCTTTGGAAACCTGCCGCGAGTAAATCACAAAATTTGCCGTCGAGCTCCGGCCGATGCGATAAGGAAAATGATCCAAAATCAGGCGGTGGGCAATTCCACCCGGCTCGGGATAATGCTCCAGGTAGGGGAAATCAGGCTTCAATTCGGGTGGAACAAATTCAAGCATTTTCAACTCACGACGGTGAAGTAATTTTCAACCACGCGATCAAAGTGTTCCTGCTTCATTTCCATAGGGAGATCGTTGTACGAGCAGTAGTTGTGAATCTGTAGGAGGAGATCGCGCGGATGACAACGGCGCAAAGGCCTTTGAATAGGTCTAAAATGCGCTGCCAGAAGATGATCCACGGCCTCGGCATTATAGGTAAAGCCCAGGGGCGGACTGACCTGCTGAAACAACCGATGGAACTCTTCCTCATCCGGATCGGGCACATTTATCTTGTAGGGAATTCGCCTCAGAAACGCCTCGTCCACCAAGTCCTTAGGTTCGAGGTTCGTCGAGAAAATGATGAGCTGATCGAACGGAACCTGGATTTTGACGCCAGTTCCCAACGTCAGGAAGTCGTAATGCTTTTCGAGCGGGACGATCCAGCGATTGAGGAGTTCCAGCGGATCCATGCGCTGGCGGCCGAAATCGTCGATTAATAGCGATCCGCAATTGCTCTTCATCTGCAAGGGCGCTTCGCTGATATTGGTATTCGGATTATGGCGGATCTCCAGGCTGTCCATGGTCAGTTCCCCGCCCACGACCACCGTCGGACGGCGAACACGAATCCAGCGGGTGTCATGGGAATCTTGGCGCATCAAATTCCGGTCCGTGTTCGTCACGGCAGTATGGTAAGCCGGGTCGTACAGCTTGATGATTTCCCCTTCAACGATAATGGCCTTGGGAATCCATATCTCTTGGCCAAAGCAGAGGGTAATGCGCTCGGCGAGGGTTGTCTTGCCATTGCCAGGCGCGCCATAAAGGAACAAGCCGGCGCCCGAATTTATCGCGGGCCCGAGCCGGGCGAACATTGCGGGATTGATGGAGATATCCCGAAAGGCATGCTCCAACTGCTGGCACTTGGGCGCTTCGGCTGTAATGGTCTGGGCGTCCACAGACGTAATGTAATCCGTCAAAGGGACCGGGGCGGCGCCCATATAAGCGCAGGCGTCCTGGAGGTTTTGCGTGAATTGCCGGCCTTGATCGGTCAGGCCGTAAACATAGTCGTTAAGGGCGGCGGCGCCTTTGTGCGTGAGAATTTGCCGGGTGCGCAGCTTTTGGAGGCGCTCTTCCAGAAGAGCTAGGGGCAGACAGATGTTCTCCGCAATGGCCCGACCGCTTTCATTGCCGACGACCGCCAATCGTTTGCAAATCAGCCCTTCTAATAACGTTTCGGAGAGGCCGGACTCTTCAAGGTTGCGGGGGCGGGTTGGTTGAAAGGCGTCGCCTGACAACAGCGCGGAAATCAGCCCGAAGTCCTTTTGCGTCTGCGTGCTTATCATTGATTCCTTGCTCGTAGGACTAGACCGTGATGCTCATGCCTTTGCTGTTCTTGAGATGCTTTCCCTGCGCCCGCTGTTTCTCTGCTAACCCCTCAAAACGTCCAATCGACGCAAAGGAGTCGCAGCGTATCGTTTGCTTACGGCCGCCCGCAATCCAACTATAGAACAATTTGCGTCAACTCATTGAAAAAGCAGCCGGAGAGGGCATTTTTCGACGCCCCCGCCTCCGCAAAGCGGCTTGACGTCGTTGAGCGGATTTTCCAAGTTTGTTTAGGGCATAAATTGATTCACAGGTCCGAAATACCTGCGGGGGTTTGACTATAAGAAGACATTAGCCTACGGTTGGCTAGGCTCCATTCCGAAATCCAGGATTTAGCAGCCATGCCTCAGGATAATCATGAAGCCGGAAAAAATGCGCCCAGTCAAGCGGAGGGCATAGAAAGGCGTGCCGCCCCTCGCTATGAGTGCAATCTGCAAACCACCGGCCATGTCCTTGGGCCTAAGGGAGGCAACGCCTGGGTTGCCACCATCACCAACATTTCCGCTACGGGAATTGCGCTTTTGCATCGTGGCCGTATCAAACCGGGCACGGTATTGGTCATAACGCTGCAAAGTAACAATCACAAGCTATCCAGGCCCATGCCGGTGCGCGTCATGCACGCAACGGCCAAAGAAAACGATCAGTGGCTCTTGGGCTGCGCGTTTGTCAGAAAAATGAATGAAGAAGACTTGCAGACGCTGATCTAAGCGAGGATTGGCATCTGATTTTGGCAATGATAAAGAAGGCGAACTCGGAATCCGGGTTCGCCTTCCTTTGTTGAATCCATGCCAATTTAGGGCAGCGGAACGTCTTTCAAAGTGAAGTTGACATCGACCATGACAACGCGTTGTCCATTGTAGACCAACTTAGCCGGCTTTGGGGAACCCGCCGGCAAATCGTAGGTGAGATGATACTCTTTGGTCGGATTAGCCACGTTGTCCTGGTCATTGGTGTTCGCTTCGATCAGTTTCAAATGACGGCCCTTGGAATCTATCACGGATAGCTCGCGGTCGATATGCGCCAAATAATGGTCTGTTGCCTCCGCATCGCCCTCGCCATTCTGCTGGATGAACATGCCGCCGCCGCCCAGGAAAATCTGCCCGTTGGTATTTCGAGGGGGAGATTCGACAACGACCCGCACCTTCAGCGTTTCGCCTTCGCCTTTGGCGACTTCTACCACTTTGACGCAGCCCCCATGGTCCCCCGGGAAGTTCTCCCCTGAGGCCTGCATAATGTCATTAACAACAATCAACGGCTCGAGGGGGCTGAGGACCTCGGCGGTGATCTTGCCTTGCACCAATTTGAGCGATTTACTTTTGTCCAGAGGCTTTTTCACTCGCATAGAGACATACCGCGAACCCGAGCCGTTATCGGCCCTTCCGCCATAGTAGGAGTTGAAGCCGCCAAAACGGATATCGCCGTCCATCATTGAATCATCATCCGCTATATAGGGCGCCGGGGCGGTCGCCTCCTCGCCTTTGTCACCGATGACCTTGTCTATTCGCATGCTACGAAGGCCTTGCCAGCCCAAGCGCGGCTCGTGAGTCACTTCAATGTTCAAGACGACTTCATCATCTTGAGCGCTCACCGCTGAGCCGTTTTTTGGAAAACCCGGAGGCAATGCACGAATGCGAACCGCCCCGGCATAGCAACAGGGCATGGCGTTAGGCTTGCCGTCTTGCAACGTTATCGGAGACTGCTGAATTGTCGGACGATATCCGTAGTCGATCCAGCCTCGGCGAAACATCATTTGCCGGCCCCACTGGTTGTTGAGGTTTTGGTTATCCGGCATGGCAGTCGGTTCATTTTCGATAAGACCGGCTTTTTGGCAGAACAGATCCATGGCTTCCCAAAAAGTCACGTCGCCGGTATCCAGCGTCAGCAGACGCTTTTCGTTTTTCTGAGCATCGCCGCCCAGATTGAGCGTTACGCCCGTCCTACGTGCGAAATCTTCCACGGCCTTTGTCAAAGGTATATTCGTGTAGACTAAGCGAATCCGTTTAGGCTGTAAGATGCGAATTGATTCTACCCGTGCCTCGATCTTGACCAGTAGATCAGCGACCCGCCTTTGAACCTCGGGATCGGAGCTGCGCCTGGCCTTCTTGAGGTGCTCCAGGGTGATCGAGCCCAGCGAATCGATAGCGGCCGTTGCAGCCTCGCGCTCGGCATAACGGTCGCTCCCCAGCTGTCTAACCAATAACGGCACATCCGGCTGCGCGTCATTTGGTTTTTTCGCCGTTTCGCCGGCCAGTACGGAACCGGACAGCCCTATTGCTGGAATGAACAGGGAAATGTAGCGGAGGCACATGGACGGTGTCCTCTCCTAGAAGCCTAGCGCAACCTTGGACCAGTTGGCAACTTTAGCGTGACCGATTAATGCCCGATAGTAACACTCGGAGGCGATCATGGCAAATAAGCCAAGCCTGATCCGAGACAGAACCCAGTTTTCCTACGGACAAAACGCTTTCACAAAGTCTAATGTTGAGGGTTTGTGATAGTCCCGAAGTTTTTTTGCTGCCTATTGAATCGGAACGTTTTTCAACTCAAAAGGAATTTCTATGGTGACTTGGCGGCTGCCCTTGAAAACTAACTTGGCAACCTCGGCCTGGTCCTTGGTCCCCTTAAACGAAACGGAAAGGACTTGTCGCAATGTTCGGTCCGGCTGACGTTCATAACTCGCGTTGCTGGCAATACAAGGAATACCTTGTGCCTTGTCATCCAGCAGGTTGAAGCCGCCATAACCATTCGTTGAAGCGGCCTTAGCCGAACCGGGCGCCTGAGAAGCTTGGGCCGTATCAACTGCCGCCATGCCTGGCCCTCCTCTAAGAGTGCGGTTTGGCCGAATGGGAGCGCCGGCCGGAATTACCCCGGGCGGAACGATCAATTCTAACTGCAAGTCAACCCGGCCTTCATCATTCTTGGACACCTTGAGAACTTTAACTTTGCCGCCGTCGCCAAACTCGAAGGCATCGTCGGCGGACGTCTTTACCACTTTGTCCACGGTTAATAGCGTTTGCGGCTCCGTTTGAGCGATGACATCCAGGACTCCTTTCACTTCTTTGAGAGACTTGGAGGTCTTGTTGCCTTTTTTGAACCGGACCCCCGCTTGGGTGGCCTCTGTGCCGGTGTATCCTGGATAAGCCATGCGACGAGTGGACTGTTTCATGACAATCGCGCCGCCGTTTACGAAGGTCATGGATTCGTCGCCGTTAGGGTCGGCCTGCGGCGTCTCCTGAACCATTTCTTGGTTGGCATCATCAAAGGCTTTGTCGATTCGCACCCGCGCGATGCCACGCCAGACCATCTTCGGCTCCGGGGAAATCTGCAAGGGCAGCTCCAGTTCGCCATCTTGCTTCGGCACGCCAGGGATCTGGGTTCCCACTGGCAAGGGTCGAATGCGAACGGCGCCGGCATAGAAGGATCCATCGTTTTTGGGTGTCCCGTCGACGAGGGTAATCTGATTAACGCTGGCGGCGGGCATTCCACCCGGGCCTCGGTAAACGCGCATGGGCATAGCAGGAGCAGGATTGGGGTCCGCCCCGGCACCCCCTTTCGCCGCACCGATTGCCTGATTGGCTAGGTCTTGGGCATTGCCCTCGACAACCCCGGCCTTTTCGCAGAATTGGTCGAAAGCTTGCCAGAAAGACGTTTCGCCGATCTCCAGCGTCACTTTGCGGTTTACGAGCTTCCTTTGCGGATCGTGGATCTGAATGGAGTAGCCGGTTTTCTTGTTAATCGCGTCCACGGCTTCATTGAGAGGCGTGTCCTTAAACTTAAGACTTAGTGTTTTGGGTTTGAGAATATTGTCGGCCTCAACGCGTTTTTCAATCTTCTTGATCAACTCCTCGCCGCGTCGCTGAACCTCGGCGTCTCCTGATTTTACGGCCGTGCGTAACGGTTCGAGTGCCGGTCCGCCGATGGCATCAAGCATTTCGGTGGCTTTTTCCCGCTCCGCGAAGCTGCCATTGCCTAGCTGCTCGACCAGCTTGGCGATTTCCTCTCGATCCGGTTTATCAGCGGCTAAGGAGGCGGTAGCACAATAGGCAACAATACCGAGTCCCATTATCAAGACAGAAACTCGCATGGTGCATTCTCCTATCGGCAAGACTTGCTTCGATGGCATTTATGAGCAAGCGGCACGAAAATCAACAAACTATTAAGGCATTCACTTCGCTTGGAACGAAATTGGTTTCTATTCCCCTATAGGGCCAAGATTAGCAGCGTGGAATGGGCAACTCCAGGGCTAAACACGAATCGGTAAGCTTTTAATAATTGAATAAGGCGGCCTGGAGCGCCGCTGCATAAAAAGGCCCAGGAAAAGCCACGATTGCTTAACTAGGCGAGAATGTTTTCGATTACCGCGCCTTCTCTGAATAGCTGAATGGGACGGCCTGTCGGGCTGGTCAATTCCTTATGCGGGTCAATTCCCAGACAATGGAACAAGGTTGACGATACATCGTCCGGCGTGCAGGGGTTTGTAGCAGGGGCCATCCCTTCCGGGTCGGTGCTGCCATAAACGTACCCCCGCTTAAGCCCCCCGCCGGCCAGCAGGACCGCCATCGAACGAGCCCAATGGTCGCGTCCGGCGTTTTTGTTGATTTTGGGAGTTCGGCCAAATTCGCCGGCGCAATAAACCAGCGTGCGGTCCAACATGCCGCGTTCATCAAGATCCACGAGGAGCGCGGCCAGAGCGACATCAAGTTGGGGCAACAGCTTCTTGGCCAAGCTTTCAAAATTCTTGCCGTGCGTGTCCCAGCCTCCGAGGCTAATGGTAATGAATCGGACGCCCGCCTCTACCAGCCGCCGTGCGGCCAAGGCGCTTGTCCCGAAGTTGTTGTTGCCATAACGTTCGCGCAACCGGGCCGGTTCGCGGTCCAAATCGAACGCCTTTTTCGTCTTATCGGACCGCAGGATATCCAGGGCCTGCTTGTGGAACGCCTCCATGCCGTCTACCAAATCGGTTGAGCCGTCAAATTTACGGAAGGAACCATCAATCCCGTTCAAGAACTTTTCGCGGTTTTCCAACTCTCTTACGCCGAACTCAGCGGGCAGCTGAAGCCCCCGAACGCTGAGCTTGGAACCGCCTTTGCCGCCGGCGCCATTTCCTTCGACCAGGAAAGGGTTGTGGGCCGTGCCCAAATAACCCGCTTGGCCCGCCGTGCCGCCTCGAATATCGCTGAAGCTTACATAAGACGGCACCGCTTTGTCGGCCGGCAGCAGCTTACTAGCCAGCGAACCAAGGGATGGGTACTGGATCGCCGGAGTCGGTTTATTGCCCGTGGTCATGAAAACCGTGGCGGGGCCATGCGCGGGAATACTGTGCTGCAACGAGCGCACCAGCGTCACCCGATCCGCCACGCCGGCGAGCTTGGGCATGTGCTCGGAGATTTGCACGCCCTTGGCTCGTGTCTCAATGACTTTGAAATCGCCACGTATTCCTTCCGGCGCGTCCGGCTTCAGATCCCACATGTCGATTGTCGCGGGACCCCCTGCCAGCCAAACCATAATGACGGCGTGCGCCCGCTTGGCCGCTCCGGTCGTAGAGGCGCTCTGAGCCTCCAGACGCAGCAAGTCCGGTAGAGAAAGGCCCAATAGGCCGGCCCCGGTGCCGATTTTTAGGAAGTCGCGGCGATGGAAGCCTTCGCAATCGATTCGAGGAAGCATGCTCATGGGGAGACCCTTCAAGCCTGGATTTCGGAATGCTTTTGATCAAAGCTGGGCAGCGAACAAGGTCCGTCGAATTAGTGATTCAAAATAAACTCACGCGTGTTGAGGAGAGCCCACAAGACGCCGGGATAGATTTCCTCGGGTTTCTTTTTTCCCAGCTTATATTCGTCGGAGCAGTAATCGGTAAATTGCGACCACTCCGTCTCGGTCGGTGGCCGGGACAGTGCTGCCAGGAATAGCTCCGTTACGATGTCTTTATCGTGCTTCCGGAGTTTGAAAAGGGTCTGGAGCCGGCCTTTGGGATCTTTGAATTTCGCTTGCAAGCTTTGGTCGGTCATAAGAAACAACTTTTGGGGCAGCGCGGGTTCCTGGGCGCGCTCACAATCGCAGGCCGAGGTGCGCGGCGGCCGGCCAAACGTGCGGAATAGGTAAGCGACGGTGCCGTTGCCAATACGGCTTGAGCCGACTTCAATGGCATGGCAGTTGGCGGGCGCGTCATTGCCGAAGTTCTCCGTCACTCCAAGCGCGGAATTGAGCACATCGAGCACGACTTCGGCCATCATGGGCCTGACATAGCTATGCGAGTAATTACGGCGATCCTCCTTGTTGGTCGCATTAGTGGCAGAGGACAATTGATAGGTCCGCGATGTAAGAATGAGGCGTTCGAGACGGCGGATGTCGTACTTGCTTTTGACGAAATCCTGGGCCAAGGCATCGAGCAACTCTTCATTGCTGGGCAAGTTGGCTTGTGAAAAATCATCCACGGGGTGGACCAGACCGACTCCCGTATAGTGCCCCCAAACGCGGTTGACAAAGCTGCGGGCAAAAAACGCGTTGTCCGGCGAGCGCATCCAATCGAACAGTTCGACCCGCGCATCCTTCCCTTTGACAACGGGGATCTTGGGTCCGCCCAATGCCTGAGCCGGAAGAGGCTTCTTGGTTTCCGGCTCGGGCAAGGAACGCACCTTAGCTTCTTCAATGTAAACTTCCCGCAAGGGAGCAAATTGCGGTTTACCTTTTTCCGGCTTCTTGCGTTCGGCGTTTTCCGCCTCAACCAGCTTCCTACAGTCTGGGGCAGCGCCGTTGGCCACCTGTCCGAACAAGTTGGCAAAGGCCCGGTAGTCAGATTGCGTCCAGCGATCAAAGGGATGCTTGTGGCATTGGGCGCATTCCAGCCTGACTCCCAAAAAGGCGGCCGCTACCTTCTCCCCCCACTGCTCAATGGGAACGTTGTTGTTTTTCCTCCGCCAGAAAAGGTCGATCGACGCGCGATCCGCATACGTAGCGTCAAAACCCTTCTGAGCGGTCTGTTCCATGGCCTTATATTGCTTGATCCAATCCTCCGGCTTGGCGCCATCCCGGCTGGTCGCACATAAAACGCCTCGGACGATTTCATCGTAGGGCATGTTTTCCGCTAAGCGCTTGCGGAACCAGTCATGCCACATCTGGCTCAACTTGTTTTGAAATGGCCCGTTGCCTTCTAACTCGGCGGTGTTATTGCCGGTGATGTCGCAGAATTTCGTCGCCCAAAGCGCGGCATGGAGCGGGTGAGTAAGCAGCTGATCGATCTTCTTTGTTCGTTTGTCGGAGCTAGTGTCGTCTAGAAACTCACGGACCTCGTCTGGCGTGGGCAGACAGCCGATTGTGTCGATCGTTACGCGGCGCAGGAACTCCGAGTCGGTAGCTGGCTCCGAGGGAACAATATTCAACCGTCTCAAGCGAGCGAATACTTGGTGATCAATGAAGTTGTTTTCAGGAAGGTCTGGGTAACGAAATCCCGGCGCCGGCTTGATAGGGACCAAAATGCGCGCGGCCCGTATCTGGCCGCGATAGGACGCGACAAGAGCTGTGTCACCGGCCCGAACCGCCTTGACTGTCCCGGAATCCCCCAGTTCTGCCACGCCATCATCGTTGATCCGAAAATCACAGAGCAGCGTTACATCTTCTTCGGAGCCGTCTGCAAACCTGGCTATGACCTTGAGCTTCTCCGTCTGCCCGGTTGCGGAGAAGGCTAACTCAGGAGGGGCTAGGCGCAACTCCTTCACTTCTCCTGAACCTTTGGTCCAGGGAGCGCCGGCGGCAATCCAGTCGTGCAGGAGTTGATATTGCCAAGAGCCGCGGCCAAAGCGCCGGCCGCCGCCGTGCTCAACCGCCCCCATTGCTTTGAGGAGCAACAAGCTGTTTTCGGGGTCCGCCGTATTAATGCGACGACCCATTAAATCGTGAGTGATCGCCCGGAAATCTTTTTCGGGATCGTAGCCGAACAGCGAAAGACGGAAACCGTTGCGCCCTTGAAAGGAACCGTGGCACGACCCGGAATTGCAACCCTGTCGACCGAAAAGACCCATGACATGCCGTTCAAAATCCACTTTTTTGATCGGCGCGTTGTCCGGCAGGTTAGGGGCAGCCTCGGTGGAAGATGCGAAAGCGAGCAATAGGCCAAGCGTCAGCGCGAACAAGGTTTGGAATCGGGACATGCGAGCAGCGTGCATTCCTCGATCCTCCTTTGTGTATATTTGGCAGGCAGGCAGTCTCCAAAATGGCAAAGGCAGGCGGAAGGACAGCAAAAACCGGCGCGGCAACCAGCGTATCCGGTTTGTTTATCTTATGTGAAGTATCCAGGCCACGAGCAGCCAGTGTCAAGGAAAATCGACTTTGGGGTTCGGTGGCTCACCCGATTACACGCGGCGTTCATTGGAAGGCTTTTGCACGGAGGATGAGGGCGATACCAAGAACGTCTTCAAGAGTTTTGGATTGGTTCTCGGCCCCGTGGGCGCGGCGAAGGGATTGCATTTGTTGGCTCCGCGTTTCTTCTTGCTCTGGGATCGTACCATCGCGCAGAAATACCGGCTCCGCATGTGGCCGCGGGGCTATAACGCGGAGCGATATTGCCGGTTTATGGGCATCACCAAGCGCCAGATCAAATTGGTGGGGGGCGAACAAGCAATCGAGCGCGTGATGGGCCGCAACGCACTAAAGGCGCATGACAAGCATAATTACTGCAAGGCGAAGGGCTCGACTGAGTATGCGGTGATCGTGAGAAGAACGAGTAGCTGGCGTCTTAGCAAAGACAAGACAACCCTCTGCGTCAACCCGCCGCTAACACTCGACAACATCCCTCGGGGAGCCCTTCCTCTACCGTCTAGGTAACCGCAGCGCTCTCGACTGGGTCATCGCCCAATACCTGGTTAAACAAGACAAACGCAGCGGCATCCGCTCAGACCGCAACCGCGAAGACGACCCCGCATACGTCGTGCGGCTAGTAGGGCAGGTCGCGAAAGTGAGCTTGGAGACAGTGCGGATTGTGAAAGACCTGCCAGATCGCTATGCAGAATCGTAAAAACGTGTCAGAATGAACCTAGTAGCAAGTGTCTGGCGAGTAAGGGGGAAAGACGATGTTTAAGCACCTCATCATCAAGAACTTCCGCTGCTTTGCGGGCCTCCACCTCGCGCACCTTGACCGAGTCAATTTGATTGCTGGCAAGAACAACACAGGTAAGACCAGCTTGCTCGAAGCTTTATGCTTACATTGCGGTCCGGATGACAGCCTTTTACCAACAAAGATCCACGAATTCCGCGGAATCGGTGATAACGTAAACGCTTACTCGGAACTGTGGAATTGGTTATTCATTGACAAAACTCAAAGCATTGGAATTGAGCTGACCAGTCAGGACGACAAGGGAATATATCAAACACTTGAGATTCAGCTTACAACTGTAGAAAAAGCTCGAGCCAAGAATCCGAATCTCCACGGTGTTTATGCATCAAACCCACGTGCGCCATGCCTCATGCTGGTTTATAAGGGCCCTGAAGCCTTTGAGAGAAGGGTTTGGGTAGTGGGAGGCCAAGGAGAAGCTTGGTTTGACCCCGTGGCAGCTTGGAAGGTGCCCTGCGTTTTCATTTCATCCGGAATACCTTCCTCGCAAATGGCCGTCAAATTCTTTAGCGAATTGGACATCGCTAAGCGTGCAGACGAGTTGCTTCCGGCGCTCAATGTTCTGGAACCAAGGCTAAAGAGATTATCAACTCCTCAAATAGGGGGACAATCCGAAATTCATGGCGACATCGGCCTTAACCATCTTGTTCCCATTCCGTTAATGGGAGAGGGAATCAAGCGCCTATTGTCCATCTTGGTCTCCATCTTTCACGTTCCAGGCGGCGTAGTCCTGATCGATGAAGTCGAAAACGGCCTTCATTACTCGGTGATGAAGGACGTTTGGAAAGCGATTGCTTTGGCGGCCCGGCAAATGGATGTGCAAGTCTTCGCGACGACGCATAGTTATGAGTGCATTCAAGCGGCCCATGAAGCATTCTTAGCGAGTGATAACTATGATTTGCGATTGTTCCGCCTGGATCGGATCAATGACGAAATCCAGGTTACAAACTACGACGCTGAAACTATAGGAGCTGCCGTAGACTATTATCACGAGGTTCGGTAGTGCCCGCGCCCATTACGATCAGAGCACCTCGGCAACTCTTGGTGGAAGGAAAGTCACCGGAATTGTTCATTGGCGCTATGCTTCCGTCAATCGGCCTTAGTGACATTCAAATCCATGATTTCGGCGGCATTGGCGACCTTCGCACATTCCTAAAACTCCTCAAAAACGATCCTGGCTTTGGCACTCAAGTGATGGCGCTTGGAATCATTCGTGATGCAGAAGGCAGTTCATCTTCCGCGCATCAGAGTGTTTGTAGCGCGCTAAAAGCCGCCGGACTGCCGGAACCTCCCAAGCCATTGTTTTCGTGTGGCGGAAAACCGCGCGTTTCAGCTTTCTTCTTTCCTGACTGTGCGAGCCCGGGAATGCTTGAGGATCTGTGCTTGCAGGCCGTGGCCAAGGATCCTGCGATCAACTGCGTCGATGATTACTTCGATTGCCTAAGAAAGCAAAGTGTGGCGAGCCCAACGCCTTTGGCCAAGGCCAGGCTGCAGGCTTTTCTCGCTTCACGTTCGAGGCCAAACCTACAGCTTGGCCAAGCCGCGGCAGCCAGCTATTTCCCATGGCAGGATCCGGCATTTGATTTATTGAAGCATTTCCTGCACACTTTCTAGGCAAGTCGTCTTAAATAGAACGCCGTCCGTCTTTCACTGAAAGCAGGCGGGGCCGCGAAAGCATGCCGACCCCGCAGAGTCGGTTGCCCATCTAGCAAAGCCAGTGGATCCATCAGCAACGGCAAATCACAAAACCCCTCGTAAAACCGAGCACTCGACCAGATCCAATCCGTGGCCCGTGCCACAAGCCCGCGTCGTACAGGATTGTCATGGATGTATTTGATCATGGGCAATAGAGTGGACGGCTCGGTGACATTGCGATCATAGCCTCCGCCCCTTTGCCAGAAGCGATAATGGACTTTTCCGTTGGGTTGTTCGTCGCGGAGCCGGTTGAGAAAATTGGGAGCATGCTCTCGCAAGTATGACACAGCTTTGCGTTGGAACGGACCCTTGCCGTAGGCAGTCCCAAATACTTTCCATTTCTTTCCACGGGGGGTCAGGCGAAATGGAGAGAACCAAATCGGAGCGGCCTTCCCGGCGACCTGGACCTTGGGTTCCGTTTTTCAACCCAAGGTTCCGTTTTTCATCAGGCGTGGGTGGGGGATGAAAAACGGAAAACGATTGCTCATTTCGGTCGGCACAAGTCGGCAGTGGGTCGTTGCCATTAAACACGCGATGCCGACTTGCGCCCTTTCGTTGTCATTGGTTGTTTCTCATTCGAAGGCGGCCAACGTTGACCAAGGGTGCCAACACGTTGGCCGCCTTCAAATGCCAGCAGAGTCAAAAGTGTAAACCCCGTTTTCCAAGGTGCCCCCGTCAGGGCGCCAGGTTACTCGCCCAGTGGGCAACCGGGAGTTGCACACTGGGTAGGCCGACCTTTGAGCCTTTGCGGCGAGTTGGAGCCCGGGAATTCACTTAGCTGAAGGCTCTTGGGGTTTCCAGGCGGGGCGACCGCCTTGAATGGGGCCGTCCGTGTTAAGGATCTCGGCAAGATTGACGCCTTCGGCGTCGGTCATGAAGAGGGCGCCCTGGTTGGTTTCCCAATTAACGTGTTGAAACGCGATGTACTTTCCGTCCGGCGACCAAGCGGGGCGGGTATTGAGAGATCCAAGCCTGGTGAGTTGTTTTTTATGTGTGCCGTCGGCGTCGCAGATAAAGAGTTCTTGGCTGTCAGGCGTGTCGTCGCTGTATACGATTTTCTTCCCGTCTGGAGACCAGGCCGGATAAACATGCCCGAATATGTTGTCCCTTTGCGTGAGGGGTTCAACATTTTTGCCGTCTGCGTCCATCGTGTATAACCGAAGACCGCGGTTGTTATCACGCTTGGATACAAAGACGATCTTGGCGCCATTGGGCGACCAGGCCGGGTCGCCGTCGAAGCCGGGATCGTTTGTTAGGTTTGTCTGATTGGCGCCATCGGCGTCCATAACATAGATTTCCGAGTTGCCGTCGCGGTCGGAGACAAAGGCGATCCGCTTGCCGTCGGGAGACCACGCGGGCGAGCGGTTCCAGCCTTGGTTCTTGGTCAATGGCTTTACATTGCCGCCGTCGGCGTTCATCAGGTAGATATCAGTGGGCCCTTGGCGATTTGAGGAAAAGGCAATGTACTTGCCGTCGGGAGAACAAGCCGGTTCGCCATTCTGATCGGAGTCTTTGGTTAGATTCTGCGGAGAGGCGCCATCAGCATTAATAAGGAAAAGGTTAGTATTGCCGGTCCGGTTTGATGAAATGACCAACTGCCCTTCTGCGGCAAACGGCGCCGTAACGATATTGGCAGCCGGGCGAGGCACATTCGCTGGGGCCGGTACTGTTTTGGCATGCGAGCCGAAGCCTGCCGGCGGCCGAACCGCTGTCCAAATTACTCCCACGAATATCGTTGCGGCTGTCGCCAACGCTAGCCAAGCTTTGGTGCGCGACTTTGAAGCGGGCAGCGCCGCCATCAACTCTTGCCGAAAATCGGCGACCGAAGCATACCGATCCTCTGGATCTCGTTCCAAGGCACGAGAAAGCACGTGGTCCGCTGCTAGGGGAAGTCTTGAATTATATTTGGCTGCCCGCACGTAAGCTCTGCCCGGCAACCGACCGGTAAGCAACTCGTAGGTCAGGGTAGCCAGACTGAAAACGTCGCTACGCGGATCCAAGCCCAAGCCATACCGTTGTTCGGGCGAACAGTAGTCAAGCGTCCCCTCGCTCATTGGGGCCGCCGAGCAACCCCGAATGCCAATTGACGGAGTTGCCAAACCGAAGTCCGTAATCTTGACGACGCCGCGATCCGTGAAAAGGACGTTCTCGGGTTTCAAGTCTAGGTGAAGGATTCCCTGTTCGTGAATGTAGGAGATGGCCTGGGAGATGGTATCGAGAACCGGCCTGGCTGCCTTGATCGGCCAGGGTTTGCCCGCCTCCATCTTGGAACGCAAAGAGGCGCCGGCAATGTGTTCCATCACCAGGTAATACTGCCTTTCCCTCTCTCCGCAATCGTAAATCGTCGCGACATTGGCATGGGCCAGCGCTGCCATTAAGCGCGACTCACGGTGGAATATTGAAAGCGCCGTCCGATCGCTCGGAGGCGAACGTAAGAACTTGATTGCCACCGTGCGCTGGAGGCTCAATTGCGTAGCGAGATAGACCACACCCATGCCGCCCTCGCCGATCTTGCCTAGTATTTCGTAGCCCGGGATCTTGGCGAGATGTTCGGTTGCGGAGGAAATGTCAGGCTTTACCTCAATTAATGTATCGTCCGTCGAACTCGGACGCCCAACGCGCAAACCGGTTTCGACCCCGTTAAGTCGAAGTGTCTCTGAATCAGTCTTCCTTGCTTCATCGCCGTTGAATCGCTCCAGTCCTTGCTGATCTGATTCACGATCAAAAAACTTCATAAGTGAGCCATCCACTCAATTTCAAGGTGAGAAATTTCTTGCCGATTAAGCTTAGCTCGCAATCGGCGGATGGCAGCCGGCCGAAAGGGCGGTCGCTCGCATTTATCCGTTTTGACACACCAAGATGTGCCCAATCCGACCGGTGAAGCAAGAAGGATTCGCAAGCAGGGCGCGGAGTGATACGCGGCAAATTAGCGGTGTTTTTCAAGTTTTTCACTAGGCGAGTTGCTTCTCAAATGGCTTTTTTCTATTGACCCGCCTCGACCAATGTAATAAAGCTTATGCGTCCAATTTATGGACAGGTCCCCTTGCGGACCGAGATTTGACGCGAGCGTTTGATTGCCCATCAAGAGACACGCCTATCTTCGCTCCGACCTCGCGTCGTTTAGGCATGGATGCTGTCTTCCCCCCTCCCGCATAGCGGTTTTCTCGCTGCGTCGAGAATTGACAGGGCCAAGGCGCATCCCCCTCGCCCGGCGCCGCTAACCGTCCGCCTGCAGTGCCAATGACGTCGTTTGTTTCATCTCCCTAGGAGGACCCGAAGGAATGATTTGGAATAGCTGGTTCGCTACGCGCTGGCTTGGTGCTTCGTCAGTGCATCGCAAGCTACGGCATTCGCCGTTAATGGTTGAAATTCTTGAAGACCGATCTCTCCTAAGCGTTGGTCTTGGTGGATTCGTTACGCCGGAATACATCCGACTTCACCCGCTGGATTCCGCAGGTCCCCTCGGAACGCCCGGACCCAACGGCTATTCTCCCTCCCAACTACGGCACGGCTATGGATTCGATCAGATCTCTTTTAATGGCGTGGCCGGAGACGGCAGAGGTCAAACGATTGCCATAATCGATGCCTACGATGAGCCGAACATCGCCTCCGATTTGCAACAGTTCGATCGGCAATTTGGTTTGCCCGATCCTGTTTTTACGAAGGTGAATCAGACCGGTGGAAGCGTGCTGCCGCCGGCCAACTCTTCCTGGGGTCCCGAGATCGCTTTGGATGTCGAGTGGGCTCACGCTATGGCGCCCGGCGCCAAAATACTCCTGGTGGAAGCGGACAACGGCGCGTATAGCAACCTTACTGCTGCGGTGGCCTACGCGGCCAGACAACCTGGCGTGGCCGCCGTATCCATGAGTTGGGGCGGCGGAGAATTCTCTTCCGAAGCGAGCTTTGACTCGTCATTCAACACGCCAGCCGGCCATTCCGGTGTGACGTTCGTCGGCGCCTCTGGAGACAGCGGGGCGCCCATGATCTTCCCGGCCGTCTCGCCAAACATCCTTGCCGTAGGAGGCACGACCCTGCGTCTGGATTCGTCGGGCAACTACCAAAGCGAGCAAGCATGGGGCGGCAGCGGCGGCGGCCTTAGCGTCTATCAAAGCCAGCCGAGCTATCAAAAAGGCGTCGTTACACAGACTTCGACTCAGCGAGCCGGTCCGGACGTCTCGTTCAATGCTGACCCCGGAACGGGCTTCCCGGTTTATGATAGCTACGACAACGGCGCCGCAACGCCCTGGGCCGAATATGGCGGCACCAGCGCGTCGGCGCCCCCCTGGGCAGCTCTCATTGCCATCGCCGACCAAGGACGAGCGGCCGCGGGCCAGGCGGCGCTTGACGGCCGTAGCCAGACACTTCCAATGCTCTACGCCCTTCCGGCGAGCGATTTCCATGACATTACCAGCGGCAGCAGCACGGGCACGCCCAGTTACCCGGCCGGCGCCGGTTTCGATCTGGCCACGGGTCGCGGCACGCCTATTGCGAATCTGGTTGTAGCTGGCCTTGTCGGCACACCAGTGACTCCCCCGACGACTCCACCGCCCAGTCCTCCGCCGACTCCGCCCCCGACCGGGACTTCGTTTAGCGACAGTTTCAGCACCACAAGCCTAAGCTCAGCGTGGTCGCTGCACGGCGGCACATGGGTGGAGCAGAATGGCGTCCTGAGCCAGACCAACACCTCCAACGGCGATCCCAAGAAAGCCATGGTCACCGATAAGACTTACCCGGCCAACTTGCAGGTGACTGCGCGTGTCCGTGTCGATAGCTGGAGCGACGGCGACATGGCCCGCGCCGGCATCGGCTTATTTACCGATCCGACCACTGGGGCCGGCTACAACCTGGTCTTCCACTCCGTCAACGGCGTCCGCAAAGTGCAGTTCCTGGACGACCATGTCGCCTGGGGCAGCGGCATTAACTTCAATTTTTCGGTGGGCACGTTCTATTGGTTCAAGATGCAGATGGTCAACGGGGTCTTGTCGGGCAAAGTCTGGCAGGACGGAACCGCCGAGCCGACCGCATGGATGCTGACCCAGAGCGGCTGGACCGACCGCAGCAGCGGCGCTCCCTCGCTCAACGGCGGATCCGCCTATTCCGGGCAGGGAAGCTCCAGCGCCTCTTTCGATGACGTGACGGTTACAGGCAGCAGCGCATCCACTCTTGGTGCGCCGACCGGGCTGACCGCTTCGGCGGTTTCAGGCAGCCAAATCAACTTGGCATGGAACAGCGTGGTTGGTGCAACGGCTTATCAGGTCCAGCGAAGCATGGACGGCGTGAGCGGCTGGACAAGCGTGGGCAGCCCGACAGGCACGACTTTTCAGAACACCGGCCTGACAGGGAGCACCAAGTACTTCTACCAAGTTGTCGCCACTTCAGGATCTAGCTCTTCCCCAGCCAGCAACATCGCTAATGCGACGACGGCAAGCACGACCAGCAACGTACTCTTCATGGATGCCTTTACGGGAAGCAGCTTAAGCTCAGCGTGGTCGCAGCATGGCGGCACCTGGGTAGAGCAGAATGGCGTCCTGAGCCAGACCAACACCTCCAACGGCGATCCCAAGAAAGCCATAGTCACCGATAAGACATACCCGGCTAACTTGCAGGTGACTGCGCGCGTCCGCGTCGATAGCTGGAACGACGGCGACATGGCCCGCGCCGGCATCGGCTTATTTACCGATCCGACCACCGGGGCCGGCTACAACCTGGTCTTCCACTCCGTCAACGGCGTCCGCAAAGTGCAGTTCCTGGACGACCATGTCGCCTGGGGCAGCGGCGTCAATTTCAATTTCTCGGTGGGCACGTTCTATTGGTTCAAGATCCAGATAGTCAACGGAGTCTTGTCGGGCAAGGTCTGGCAGGACGGAACCGCCGAGCCGACCGGATGGATGCTGACCCAGAGCGGCTGGACCGACCGCAGCAGCGGCGCTCCCTCGCTCAACGGCGGCTCCGCCTATTCCGGGCAGGGCAGCTCTACGGCTTCTTTTGGTAATGTGACCGTAACAGGACTTTAGAAGCGCTCCGCCAATCCATTCCTTCGACCCCTGTGGACCGATTTGGCAGTCCACAGGGGTATATCCAACCGCTCATTGCTCGGTTTCCACTGCACTGAGATGCTTTTCCAAGGCATCGTCCAGCGAGGGGAAGATCTTAACGAGCTTGGGTTGCAGGGATCCCGGATTGGGATTGGTGCGAAGCTGCTGCAAGTAGTCGAGGAGAACTGAACGTGCTTCGGGCTTGTCGCGGAGCATCAGGTGAACCCAGGCCCAGGCTTCGCGATATTCGGCGGGGTTCATGTCTTGAACTTGGGTCAAGTTCTCCAGGCGATCCAGATCCGGTTTAAACGTAGCCCCCGCATCGCGACGAATCTGTTCGAGGTGGGCTTGGATCGTGGTCTGCTTGTCCGGCGGCATTTCGTAATATTCCGCCAGCCCTTCGTCGAGCCAGAGTGGCACATCCTTGAGGACGCTATGAAGGAGCGCGTGCGTGACCTCATGCCGAAGGTCCTGTTGCACACGCTCTCCCCAGAAGGTGTAGACCAGTAAATCCTCGGTATTGCTCACCGCCCGCGGCTGGGCGACGAAGAAAGCGCGCCGTTTTGGAAGATCGGGATACTTGGCGATCATGTAGCGCTCGTATTGATCGCGATTTTCGAAGAGATAAACCTGGATGAGGGTATTGGCGGAAGGTAGTTTGAGCTCTTTATAAACTTCATCACGCAGATCGGCCAACTCCTGGAAGAGCGGGACCTCTTTTTTCATCTCGAAGTCATAATAAAAAACGAACTGCGAGACCCTTGCGGAGGTTTTGCTCGGCAGGACAAGCGCGGGGTCCTTTTCCGGCCGATCCGCCGCCACCGAACCCATCTTCTTGAGGGAGTGGCACCCGATCGCCATTGTCAAGCAAACAGTCAAAAGGAAGACCGGCCGGAATTGAGCCGATCGACTTAGCGACTGTATGGTTCGAGATTGACAATGGTGGCCGATCATGACTTGGGCAAGCCCTTTCTGAGATGACGCCGAGACCGAGTTCGCAAGCGTGCCGCGGGAAGCGCGGGATCATAGGTTTGTCAGGTCGATTCCACAAGGGCGATTTGATTCTTGATCGACTGAACTGCAAGGTTTCTTTACCAGGGCACGTCACCGGGGACGGATATTAGGATCCATCGCAATTGCTTCGGTTTTGTTAAGGAGATATAGCCGATCGATTAGGCCAAGGGTCGTCCGCTGCGCTCGTTCCGTGCAATTTTGGCTCGCGTGGCTCTCTCAATTTCCCGCCACCAAGTTTTCCACTCGGATCGCCCAAACAGTCCCCATTGCAGATAAGTGCGCAGAAAACGCAGCTTATCCGATCGCGTCAGGGCCGGGTGACTGTGGAAGCTGGCGTGCAAGCGGGCCAGGTTCTTGACCTTCTTGCCATTGGAGAGCCACCGATGGAAGCGCACGCCGACGAGATCGATCAGCCAAAACGGTCCGAAATCCACATTGAGGCCTTGAAAATCCGACCGCGGTGTTTGAACCAGGATATTGGCCGCCTTTAGATCGCGATGCGACACTTTGCGCCGGTGCATCTCACGCACGAGCCGGGCAAGCTGGTCTATGGATTGCCGAAGAGAAGAGCGGCCTTCGATAGGAGGAAGAAAACCTAGCCCAGCCACGAAATCGTGCAGATTGACCGCGTCGGGGATCTTGGCTGTCACTAAGTAACCATCCAAATTGGACAGCCCTTTATAGATTTGAAATACGGCCAAGGGTTTCGGGCTCGGCAAACAGCGCTCGCGCAAGCCATGTCCATTTATCCACGAATTGAGAACCGGCAGAGGTCTGAACCAGTCTGCCAACCAATCGCGCCAGCGCTTTGTTCCGATGAAGCGCTTGTAGATGACGGAACACATGACGCCTTCTATAGGCATGGTCATTTCCGCTACAGTGGAACTGCGTGAGTCCTTAAGCAGAATCGTTCCTACCTGATGGAATGGCGCCTGGTGATCCACAAGCAGCCCTTGTATTGCTTGCTCCTGGAGATCGGTTGCGATCATCCCGTCAATTCCTGGAAGACCAGCCGACTCCCTCCGAAACATTTTGCGGTAATACCGGTTGTTGGCAAGGCAGCGCCGGTCCCGGTTTCGCCAAAATCTTAAGTTTGACTTCCAAGTCAATCGTTCCAAATTCTTGGCAAGCTCAGGACGAGCGCCTGGGGTCGCTAAGCCGGCAAAGAAAGGGACTATTCCGCTAGCCGCCCGTGCCTGACAGTACGCTTTCCAAAAACGGAGCCGGTCCGCTCGATTGGCGCGCATGCTGAACCAATGGTTAAGCAGCACCAGGTTGTTGCGACTGGCTCGCCAGCCGAGGGGCCGGCCTAAATGAACCGCATGCAGGTCAACCAGGTAAAGGCGAGGCCGGTCGTCGTTCTCGACACGCAGCAAAAGATTCCCGGCATGCAAATCGTTGTGGCGAATACCGGCGTCATGCATGCGGGCGATCAGGGCCGCCAAGGCTTTACCTATGCGCTGGCGCAGTGCGGTTTGACGTGCTAAGGGCAAGCCGGGAAGCGTGCTCTCCAAAAAATCGTTTAACGGCTCCGCATCTTCCAGAGCCAACGTAAGCAGCCAACTTTCTCCGGGCTTCCATCCGGCATTGGCACCCATGCCCAATGGAGTGATCGTTGGCACGCCCCGCGCGGCCACCGCCAGCGCGCGATCGTACTCCATACGGGCCTTGCTGGGACGAAGCAGACCGCGCAGACAAGCACGCGCGTTGGGCAAGCGATTGTGCTTGATGTAAAAGCCCAGACCCGGCAAATCGACGCGATAGACCGTTCGGTGCGGCCCGTGCTTGACAATCTTTGCCGCTCCCGAAGATAACCACTCCTCTAAGCGCAGCCCATCCGGGTTCAGCAGAAGGTCGCGATAAGGCGTCGCAACCTGCCAATGTAAAAGGCCTTCCGTTTTTTCTCCGGCAAGTACGATCACGAAATCAGCCTGCCTGCGCCATGCCAGGCCTAAGAGCGTCTACCACGATAGCCCAGGAGGCCGCGCCGCGAGCGACGCTGAATTCCTTTTCCACCTTGGCACGCCCCGCTTTTCCCAGGCGCGCTCGCAGAGCGGGGTCGTGAGCGAGACGGCCGATGGCCGTGCTCCACTCCAGCGCGGTACGGGCCAAGAATCCGGTTTCGCCATGAACGATCATTTCCGCCTGCACGCCAACCGGATTGGCCACAACGGGAAGCCCTGCCGCCATGTATTGCAGAATCTTCAACCCACATTTGCCGCGGCTCCAGAGATCATCGGGCAGCCAACTGATGCCAATGTCGCCGGCAGCAATCATGTCCGCCTCATTTTCTTCCAACCAAGAGCATTGGAATGTCGGCAGATGCTCCAACTCCATGAAGCGATCGCAGATGAGTTTTAACCTCACACCCGGCCAGCTTATTCCGACATCTTCGAGCAGCGGCCGAATCCCCTCCAACCCTTGCAAGGTGCTGGACGATCCGATCCAGACTAGCTCAACGCCTTGGCCCGACCGCTCGTGCTTGGCCAAGGGATACTTGCTCGGGTCGTTGCAAGTAGGAATGAGGTGGATCGAGGATTCTGTCGCCCAGTAGGCGGCTTGGCCGCACAAAAATGAGTTGCCCGCGATCACGCGATCCGCCTGGCGCAGGATGTTGGCAAAGCGCCTCGCCCGTCGTGAACTTTTCATTCGTCTGGGCGAATAAGAATCGCGCAGGAAAACCGCATCATCAAAATCGAAAACCAGCCAAGGCGCGGCGCGGCGCAGAAGGCCCACCTGCCACGCCGGCAACAAGCGCCGCTGGACGACCAGCGCATCGACCGGTCCGAGGGCATGTTTAATCGATAACCATTCCCACCAGGATCGCGGAAACGGACGCACCTCTAGACGATGGCCGGCATCTTCCAGAAATGGTTGAAACGCGCGCAGGCGGTAACGGCAGCAGACATGATGGGGATGTTCGACGAGAGCGACCAAACGCACCAGCGATCCTCCATGATCGGGCGTCAATTACTTATCGCGCGCGCGTTGCGAGAGCGCGCGGCGGATCTCCCGGTTGGCTTCCGCTTTCTTCTTGGCCTCGCGCTTGTCGTGCAGTTGCTTGCCTTGCGCGATGGCTAGCTCAACTTTGGCCAAACCGTCCTTGAAATACATGCGGATCGGGACCAGCGTGAAGCCGTGTTGCGAAGCTTTGCCGGCAAACTTGGCAATTTCACGGCGATGCAGCAACAGCTTGCGCGGCCTTTTGGGCTTGTGGTTCATCCGATTGCCCATTTCGTATTCGGGGATGTCGCTGCCGATGAGCCAAACCTCGCCGTCTTCGATTTTGGCGTAGGCGTCTTCGAGGCTCGAATGGCCGTCACGCAAGCTCTTAACCTCGGTCCCCTTCAAGGCGATGCCGCATTCCAGACTTTCCAGGACGACATACTCGTGAAACGCACGCTTATTGCGGCAAATAATCTTGATGCCGTCTTTTTCGTCGTTTTTGGTAGTCCGGGCCATGGCTCTCCTCTTAAGCCGAAATCCTACCAAAAGTCGCCGGCCCGGTGAATCCGAGAACCATCCGGCCCTAGCGACCGTCCGCCCCCCGATGAACGGCTAGCCGAGAGGCTTCAACCCGGTTAGGTTGAAAACTGATAGCTGTTTGTTGTCTTTTTAGATTTAAGGGTCAACATTGAGCAAGCGCGACTAGAATGCAGCTGCGCGGCCCTCTAGGTGACCTGGCAAGAGTCGGGCACGAAGCCCTAAATGCGGGGCAACTGCGAATTCGCAAAATATACTCCGATGTCCCAACCCATCTTCCAAGCCATCCGTGAACTCCTCCAGCGCGAATCGGTTCCCTTTCGCGAGGTGCATCATGCGCCCACGTTCACGTCCGAGGAATCCGCCCAAGCGCGTGGCGAAGATCTGCGCTCGGGCGGCAAGGCAATCCTCATGAAAGTCGACGCCACGTTCCGCCTCTTCGTCCTCAGCGCGGCGTTGAAAGTGGATTCGGCGGCCCTCAAGCAACGATTTCACGCCAAAAAGCTGCGGTTTGCCTCGGCCGAGGAACTCTTGCGCCTGACCGGCCTGGTCCCCGGCGCGGTGCCGCCTTTTGGCCAACCCATCCTACCTTTTGAGTTGTTTGCCGACCCCTCGATTCCCTGGCAACCGCGCATCGCTTTCAACGCCGGCTCGCTCAGCGGCCAAGTTGTCGGTTATGCGTACCTGGCCGGCGACGCCTCATACCATGCCTTCCTTTATGGCAACGGTCATATGACCGACCTGGGTACGTTGGGCGGCTCCTTTAGCATTGCTTTTGCCGTCAATGATATGGGGCAGGTTACAGGGTATGGAGAAACGCCGACGGGATCAAACCACGCTTATCTCTTCAACCAAGGCACGATGAACGACCTTGGAACGCTCGGCGGAACGTTCAGTTTCGGCCAAGGCATCAATAATCTTGGCGAGGTCGTTGGTGAATCTGCCTTGCCAAGAGGCGGGCTCGTTCTTCCCTTTTCCGATACAGGCAGCTTAATGCAGCCGCTAGGGACGCTGGGAGGCGATACCGGCTTTGCCAACGCCATAAACGATCACGGGGACATTGTCGGTGGCGCGAGCCTGTCCACCGGCAGTAGTCATGCCTTTCTGCTTAGCGGCGGATCCATGCAAGACCTCGGTACGCTGGGCGGATCCTCCAGCGTGGCTAACGGCCTTAATGAGTCGAAACAAGTTGTCGGATCGGCCAACATTGGCAACGGGTTCAACAACGCCTTTCTCTACAGCGGCGGACAAATGATCAACCTCGGCACCCTGGGAAGAAATACCAGCGAAGCTTATTCGATTAACGAGTCGGGCCAAGTCGTAGGGACGACATTCGCCATCGGTGGACAGGCATTCGCCTTCCTTTACGAAAACGGCAATATGACCGACCTTAACGACCTGCTGCCCGCCGGGTCCGGCTGGTCACTTCAAACTGCCCGCGGCATCAACGACAACGGACAAATTGTCGGCCTCGGCGTCAATCCCGACGGCCAGACGCATGCCTACTTGCTCAGCCCTCAATCTTCGCCACCGACTGATCCAACGGGAAGCCCCGTTCCCGAACCAAGCGGGTTCGTCCTCATGGCGGTTGCCGGGATAGCCTTGCTGATCAAGAACAGGTAGCCGAAGATCTGCGCCATCCAAACGCCGTCGACCCCGGAGGGGTCGCAGCCATTAGCCGGTGGTTGAGCGCAGCGACACCACCGGAAGAACGGCCCTAATATCTATTCGACCCCGCAGGGGCCCCGCAGGGGTCGCAGCACACAACGCACTCGGATCGCCATCTCCCAAATCCGATAGGCCGCCACGGGCTCGCCTTTTCCTTAGCGTCCATTGCATCGCCTGCGATCCGGGGTATATGGAATGAAGCGGGGAGTCTCTGCGACCCTTCCAGGGTCGTTGTGGATGGGGCATCGTCTACCGGTGGTGTCGCTGCGCTCAACCACCGGCTAATGGCTGCGACCCCTACCGGGGTGTGCGCCGTGCAAAGGTGTTGTTTTCCAGTGGGTGCGAATCCCACCCGGCAACTTGATCATTCTAGCCGGTAGCAGTTCAAGAGACTCGGGAGGTAACAAACGGGTCGAAGCCTTGAATGACAAAGGATCGTTATAGCGATTCAGCGAGCGTGCGGGCCGTAACTTACGTGAACGCCGGGCAGGCCTCGAAAATGGGGTAATGCAGGAGCCGACCCTCCACCCCTGAAGGGGAAGGCCACAGTCGCCGCAGACCGGGGAATGATCCTTGATCCCCGACGGCGGTCCTGCCGGGGTAGGGGCGACGGCACGCCGCAAGAGGAGAACAACGCAACACGGGAGACCTTGATCAGCGACCGGTGCTAGGTAAACGGGCAGCCCGCGAGGGACAGGCCCGGCTGGTTAAGGAGTCGGAAAGGTCCGTAGTACCGTCGAAGCCGGTTAACGCCGGGGGAGGGAAGGGACCTTGGTTCAAAGACGAGTGTCGAAAGTAGCGACAACCGGGAGATTGGCGATGAGTCTGACACCTCCAGAAAAGGTTGGGAAGCTCCAGACGGCACTGCATGCCAAAGCGAAGGCAGCTCCGAGCTATCGTTTCTATCTGCTGTACGACAAGCTGTACCGTTGGGACGTGCTGGTGTACGCCTACGAACGTTGCCAAGCCAATAAGGGCGCTGCGGGAGTAGACGGCCAAACGTTCGCGGACATCGAGGCGTACGGGGAGAGGCGTTGGCTGGAGGAACTGGCGAAGAAACTCCAGGACAAGACGTATCAGGTCAGTCCGGTGAAGCGGGTGTGGATCCCAAAGCCGGACGGCAAACAACGACCGTTGGGGATACCGACGATCTGCGACCGCGTGGTGCAGATGGCGGCAGTGGCGGTGCTCGAACCGATCTTCGAGGCTGACCTGCCGTCGGAACAACATGCTTATCGGCCTGGCAAAAGTGCCCTGGACGCCGTGCAACGGGTCCAGACACTGTTGAAAGCGGGCTATACCGACGTAGTCGATGCGGACTTGAGCGGGTATTTCGACAGCATACCGCACGCCGACCTCATGAAGTCGGTGGCTCGGCGGATCAGCGATCGGCACCTGCTGCATCTGATCAAGATGTGGTTGGAAGCGCCGGTCGAGGAAACGGATGAGCAAGGGCGGACGCGGCGAACGACACGCAACAAGGACGAAGGTCGCGGCACACCGCAAGGTGGCGTGGTCTCGCCGCTCTTGGCGAATCTGTATATGCGCCGATTCATCCTGGGCTGGAAGAGGTTGGGCCACGAGGAGCGGCTCCAAGCTCATATCGTCAATTATGCGGACGACTTCATAATCTGCACACGCGGCCACGCCGAGGAGGCCCTGGCGGCGATGCGGAGCATGATGTCCAAGCTAAAACTGACGGTGAATGAGCGGAAGACGCGTCGGAGCACTCTGCCGGAGGATACGTTCACGTTTCTGGGCTACACGTTTGGTCGTCACTACTCGCCTCGGACGGGTCAGTCCTACTTGGGGCCTCGACCTGCACTGAAGAAACTCCGGAAGTTGTGCCGTGAGATAAGCGAGCTGACGGATCGGCGAACGTGTCAACGGGACGCCTTGGAAGAAGTCCGGAAGCTCAACCAAAAGTTAAATGGCTGGGTCAACTACTTCTGTCTGGGGACCGTTGTCCAAGTCTACGAGATCGTGCAAAAGCACGTGCGTCGTAGGTTACGCCAGTGGCTGTGTTTTAAGCATAAGGTTCGGACCAAAGCCTATGGCCGTTTTCCCACCGAGTACTTGCACGACCGGTTGGGTTTGGTCCAACTGCTTGCCAAACCGCACCGCTTGCCGTGGGCGAACGCATGAGCTCTTGTCCGAGAGCCGGATGCGGGAAATCCGCACGTCCGGTTCGATGAGCGGGGGTGTGGAAACGGAGCATGGGCAGATACTCTGGCACCGGCATCACCGAAAGGGCCGGCAACACGCATGGCTTCCCTAAACCACCGCGCCACCTCCCGACTCTACCGGCTGGGAGAGGAGCTTCGTCTACCGGTGGTGTCGCTGCGCTCAACCACCGGCTAATGGCTGCGACCCCTGCCGGGGTCAAAACCAAGCCGATCACCGGTTAGGGTGAGGAGCCCTCCCTAGACCAGAAATGTCTGGGGCACCGGATGATTCGGTGGCGGGTCGTCAAAATATCTTCTGGGGATCGTAAGAAATGAAGAGCCGTCTAGTGTTTGCCGGCCAGCAAGGCCAAATTTTATGGCAGCATCAGGCGCGCCAGAAGGCGAGCAGGCCTTTGCAGAGGAAAAGCAGTTGTCCGCGGCAAGCCAACATGGACTTGGCGGCATCTTGCTTACGGCCGCATAGCAACCGCCAGCCGGCTTGAATCGTTTTGCTGAGGGCCTGGATTGGCGCCTCAAGGGTCATCATGGTCTTATACGCCAGGATCGCCAAGCGCGAACTTCCCGTTTTGCGCAAATAGCGAACGAATCCGATGGGAATGTTGCGGGAAGCAAATGCAATGTGTTGCCGGGTGCTGAGCCGGCCGTGGTGGACGATTTCGACGGACGGCAAATAAACAATGGAGTGTTGACGGCCCACGCGCGTACAGAGGTCCAGGTCTTCGCCGCCGAAAATAAATTCCTCATCCCAGCCGCCACAGCCGACAAACACATCCCGTGACATGAATAGTGCCGCTCCCAGGAGCACTTCGACATGCCGAGTGCCGGAGCGATCTCTTTCGCGATGACGCCGGTATCGCCTGTAGAAGTCTCGCAAGAGAGGCGTCCAACGCAGCAAGGTCGTTCGCAACAAAAAGGTCGATACCGTCGGCCGCCGTCGAAAGGAAGTCTGTACGCGCCCCTGCGGGTCGCGCAGAGCAGGCCCGATCATGGCCACTTCGGGATGCGACCTGGCAAAGCGCAGGAGGCGCTCCAGAGTGCCGGTGGGCACGACGGTGTCATTGTTGAGGAAAAAAAGATACTGCCCGACCGCCAACTGGGCCGCCTGATTATTAGCGCGCGCGAAACCTCGATTGGCTTGGTTGCGCACCAAGATTACATCCGCAAACTCAGCCGCGACCATCTCCGGCGCGCCGTCTTGCGAGCCGTTGTCCACGACGATTACTTCAAGGCTGACTCCCTGAAACTTCTGCAACAAAGAGGCCAGGCAAGCGCGGAGTTGCGGCCGGCAGTTCCAGTTGGCAATGCAAACGGATACCTCGATGACCTTGCAACGGCTGGAAAGTCGATACCCTGATTCGCGGCGAAGTTGGTGTCCGGAAACAGCCTGCGCTACGGCTTCCCGCTCGCCCGGAGGTTGCTGCTCGTTGACGGCGAGGTGGAAGTGTGCCATTCGCTCTCCCAACGTTCTTGTTCCAAATAAGGAAGGAAAGGCCGGCTGCCGCTAATCCAGCGCCCGATCTGATAGCGGAAGCGGCGCATCGGAGCAAGAGGTTCCCGGCCATAACGAGCCAGGTGCTCGCGGAAGCGGCAGTTCTGCTCGGCGGTCAGAGGGGGATGCTTCTCGCGGACGGCCAGAGCCCAGACGTTGGCGGGCCGTTTGCTCGGCCCTTGCCAGCCAATGATTTTGCTGGGGTAGTCTTCCAGAAGGACTTTCAACGCCTCGGGAGTGAAGCGCCAATAGTCGCTGGGATAACTATGGATGTGGAAGTAAAACGGGCAAGAGACTAAGAAAACGCCGTCCGGCCGGAGCACTCGGTGAATCTCGGCGAATCCTTTCCAAAAGTGACGAACATGTTCGAAGGTATTCAGGGCGATAACGGTGCCCACCGACCGGTCGGCCTGCGGCAGCTTTTCCACATTGGCGACACAATCCACCCCTGGGCCGGGACGGAAATCGACGCCGATGTATGGTTTGCCGGGAAAGAGGGCCCTAAGTTCGGCAAACTTCTCTTGGCCGGCCACCTGGTACGAGCCAATTTCTAGAACCGGGCCGGGGCAATCGAGCGTCTGGGCGACGGCCCGGGCCACGCCATGTACGAACTGGTTCATGGGGGAAGTTCCCTGGGTGCTTTAGATGCTAGGAAAGTCGGAGGGGTCGATCGGGAGGTTTGGATGAAATAGCGGGCGAAAAGTACCATGAAGAGGCGCGGACTGTCAAGGACAAGTAAGTTCGGATTCTGACCACGCAACGAGGAAGCAAAGCCGCACGTAGTTTCGTAACACTGTTTGCCCCGGCGTTTCGTAACAATACGTCTACATGTGTAGGGGCAAGGGGTTACGTCAAAACAGCTAGGTGTGTGTTATGAGACGAGATGAAACGAAATGGCTTAAAAGGCCCAATTGAACTTGGCTTAATGACTTCTATTCCAAGTGGAAGTCCTTGACATTGATTTGTTCAGGAAGCACTTCGAAGCAAAGGCCGGACAAATCCGGATCGCGGTACTTATCCGGCAGCAAGGATCGCGGCTCGGTGAACAAGTCCGCCCTATCTGGGTTATTGGCGGCCTCGAGCGCGATTATGGTTACTCGATGCCAACCGGGCAAAACGCCCAAGTGGTCCTTCGTTTTAAGCGAATAGCTGCCGTCGGATTGGATTTCAGCGGTGGCCAAGTCTCCCCGCCCACCGCGTTCGGAGTCGGGCGTGAAGACGATCGTGCCTTGGGTGAGAGGTCGATCCTTGTAAAAAACGCGCCCACGCACTGCCGTGAAGGCAGTGTTTTTGTCATCACAACCGCATGAGACCAAGGCGGCAAACAAAATGATCGAACCGGCTCGAAGAAACAAAGGATTCATGTTGGCCGGCTCCTCTATTTTGCTAGTCACCACGCCAAGCGCCGCACTATAAGCAATAAGCGGCGCCCTGCAATCCCATCGGCAAGGAGAGCCCGGGAATACATTGGGTTTATCCAGATTTGCACGACTCGGCTTCGGCTTGACCATTCTCGCTCTCTTGGGTAGAACCACCCGTCCGTCTGGGGTATCCGGAAACAGAGATAAAACGGTCATCGCCGACAGTGCAGCCCACGCGCGGGACGGGCTCCGAAGCTGGCGGCTAACCCGAGGAGATTTACCGTGAAGAGGAAGGTAGGAATTATCGCGAGCTTGGCGGCCCTGGGCTTGATGGCCTACATGGGCAATCGGCTCCTTGCCGACCCCAATGGCGCCAAAAATCCTTCCACGCCGCCGACCCGGCCGAAGACCGCCATTGCGGTCTTCAATTTGAGCCAGGTGATGGAAAACTGCGAACACGCGAAAGCCTTCATTGAAGACTCCAAAGCCGAAGCCAAAAGCTTGCAAAACCAAATAGAACCGATGATCAAGGATTTTGACGCGCTCAAGAAAAAACTTGCCGCCTTGCCCGAACAGAAGCGCGAAGCCTTCAAGGACGAATACGAAAAACAAGAACGCGCGATTCAAGACTTTGAAAAACGCGGTCGCGAATCCATCAAGAAGAAATCCGATCAGCAAATCAAGATTCTGTACAAGGAAATCGAAGATGCCGTGGTCCGATTGGCCAAATATCGCCAAATCGATTTGGTGATGCACTACAACGACTTTGTCGATGAAATGAAGGACCAACCGGCGAATATTCGGAATAAGTTCATCAATGCCACACTTTTCCCGATGTACAGCGCTCCCGGCATCGATATCACCAAAGATATCCTGGCCATGCTGAATCAGAGGTCTGCCGCGTCCAAGCCGGCCGGGCAGTAATCGGGTAAATCCTTGGATAGCCTGACCGACTGCCGTCCGGGTCGGTCAGGCTCGCCGCCAAGACGCCACTCTCTCGCAAGCAAGGATGCCGAGAACGTGACAAGGCTGAATTACCGTTGTCAGCGCACCATTGGCCGGCCTGTCGATATCCAGGGATTGGGGTTTCTGACGGGGGCGATGGTTCGCTTGCGGTTTTTGCCGGCGCCGCCCGATTGCGGGGTCGTGTTCGTTCGCGGCGACGTCAACCCGCGCGCTTTTATTCCCGCTCAAATTGAACAAGTCACAGGCACTCAGCGCCGCACAACACTCGGCAAGCCGCCCGCTCAAGTAGGGTTGGTAGAGCATGTCTTGGCGGCTTTGGCCGGTCTGCGAATAGACAACTGCTTTGTCGAGCTCAACGCTCCCGAGCCTCCCGGCTTGGATGGCTCGGCGATCGGGTTCGTTGAAATCCTCATGGATGCCAAAATCGTCATGCAGAAGGCTCGCCGGCCTATTTGGCATGTCGAGGAATCACAAGTCATCAGCCAGGGAGGAGCCACGCTGGCTTATCACCCTTGGGATGAGGACGGTCTGAAGATCAGCTATTTGCTGGATTACGGCTGGCAATCGCCAATTCCGCGCCAGACGCATACCCAAGTTATCACCCCAGAAAACTTTTGCAGTGAAATAGCCGCCTGCCGAACGTTTATTCTCGAAAGCGAGGCGGATGAATTACGCCGTCAAGGACTCGGGGCGCGGACGACTGCGGCCGACTTGCTCGTATTCGACCACAGCGGCAATGTCATTGATAACCGCTTGCGCTTCGCCAATGAGCCGGCCCGCCACAAAATCCTTGATATCATTGGCGACCTCGCTTTGTTTGGGAAGGACCTTCGAGGCCATGTCGTTGCCTATCGATCGGGCCATCCGCTCAATGTCGAAATGGTGCGCACCTTAACGAGCCAACGCGATCTGGGAACCTTGGGCCCGCGCTTGGCGGCCTGATTTAGACTTGGCACGCACTTGTGGGGGAAGGATATGAGCCGCTTGCGGCTGGCCGTCATCGGCGTAGGCCACCTCGGCAAGGAGCATGCCCGCATCCTTTCGACAATGCCCGGCGTCAGTCTGGTTGGCGTTGTGGATGTGAACGGCGATCAAGCTGCTGAGGTCGCCCAGCGTTGCCATACACGTCCATTCGAGGATTACCGAGCCCTCCTTCACGAGGTTGATGCTGCCGTAATAGTGACGCCGACCGTTACCCATCATGAGGTAGCCGGCGAATTCCTCAATAACGGCGTCAGCGTCCTGGTCGAAAAGCCATTAACCGCGGCAGTGGAGCAGGCGGAGGAACTTGTCGATTTGGCCCACCGGCGCGGCGCTCTTCTTCAAGTCGGCCATATCGAGCGCTTCAATCCAGCTTTCGAAGAACTCCAACACCGGCCCCTTCAGCCCAAATTCATCATGGCGCAGCGCCTGGGTTTCTACACCGGCCGATCCACGGATATCGGTGCCGTCTTCGACTTGATGATTCATGATCTGGACATCTTACTGGCTTTGGTCGGTTCCCCAGTGGATAAGGTCGAAGCGCTAGGCATGTCCGTTCTGGGCGGGCCGGAAGACATGGCCCACGCGCGGCTGACTTTCGCGAACGGCTGTATCGCCGACCTGACAGCCAGCCGAATCAGCTTGGAACCGTCGCGGCGAATGCAGATTTGGGGCCCCGAAGGCTATGCACGCATCGATTTTGCTCGCCGAGTCTTGACTCTTTTGCAACCGTCGGAGGAGCTCCTGCGGCGGCGCAAGCAAATCGGCCTCCATGATTCATCATGGACGGCGAGCCTGAAGCAAGATCTGATGAGGCACCATCTTCAAGCGCTGGATTTGGATTGCAACCGAGGCGATCAATTGACGCGCGAGCTTGAGGATTTTGTGCGGTGCTTAAGAACAGGAGCGCAACCGCGCGTGCCGGGCGAGGCCGGTTGCAAAGCTGTCGCCTTGGCCAGCCGAGTCGTGGAAAGCCTTCGGCGGCACCCTTGGGAACCGGGCCATGAACCGGGACTGGGGCCAATTGATGTGCCTGCGCCGACTGGTAAACTCTTCGCGCCCGATGTTGATGAAGCGGCTGCCTAATTGCGTATGCGCATTATGCGCGGGAACGTGCTTGCGCGTGTGGTGCGCGCGTGCAGGCTGGGCTAGGCGTCGCAAGTGGTGAATGTGCGTTCAGAATTGCCGCATCGATCTAGCCGTCTGGTCACTGGTGTACGGAACGCCCAGACGACGAGAGTCGGCGGTTATTTGCGAGCGAACTCAGGCCGAGCGTAGGACTCCAAGAAACCGCACGCCGAGCACCGGTAGGTGCCGATCGGGACGATCTTTTCCTTTGGGACCTTCGTGTTTTGCCAGAAGGACTTTTCCGGCGCCCCCTCGACCCAGGAGCTGACTTTGCGCAGGGGTCCATCAATTTCGAAAATAAACCCCTGCACCATCGCGCCGTTGCACTTGGGACACCGGGTCGGTTCTGCGCTCATGTTCCAACCTGCAATGAGGGAATGGGAGTCACCCGTCTTCCGCCGTTGCGACAGCCGGCCCGCTGAATCCCATCGTCGCCGGGTCGGGAAACCCCGGAAATCGCCGGGTTCCGGCGCAACTGTCATGCCGATTCCGGCTCCTCATCTGGGAAATCCGGTCTAATTGGGCCCTACTTCGGATATCCCACCGGCGAGACATGCCCCGGAATCGGCTGCCCTAAAGAAGCTGCCGGAGCTGAGGGATCTTGGGGCGCTCCTAACTGAACACTGGGCAAACCGGAACCCGACTGGCGCTGCGGATTATTTTGCCAACGGTCTTGCCTGGTGCTGCCGGAGTCTGCCGCATCGCGCGATCCGGAACGAAAATCGGGCAAGAAGGCGGGCCTGCCGTCATTTTGTGAATTAGCTCCCATATTCCACACTTCGCCGGAAGGCGCTTGACCGCGATAGGTGGCCCGAGGCGAATCGGCCAGCGGTTGGACCGGCGGAGCGGTGTCGCGCACCACAACACGACTGACCGGGTCCACGTCCCGTGGCGGCGCCGTCCGTGCTTTGGCGGACTGGGGCCCGCGCCGCGTCTCACGCAAGTGGTTGATCCACGCCTTTTCGAGTTCGTCGGTGCTGTTGAAGCGGTAATGCGATTGCACGGCTTGCTCCCAGCCGTTGTCCATGCCGTCCGCTACGAAAGCCAGGAAGCGCGGCCGGTCGCTCAACCCGACCAAATAGTCGGAAACGCTGTAGCCTTCCGCATACAACGTCATCACATCGCTGGGATAGTCACGTAGTGAAAACAGCCGTTTCAAAGGTATGCCGCGGCCGGACATCAAGATGTTGCGCACCAATTGATCGTGATGGCTCCGCTCCTGATCATCTTCGGAGAGAACGGAACCGCCCTCGTCGGCCCAACGCGGCACGGGGCGGCGAAATTGAAACGCAAAGACGGTGTGCGTGATTTCGTGGGGAAGGACGCTATCGAGCAATCGGTCCAGCGACCCTTCAATGTGCATCGATTGGCTGTACGAGCCGCCCCCCCGGTAATCGAACGTCGTGGCGCCGCCCGCTCCACCGGAAGTGACAGTCGCTTGCAGAGGGCAGGGTTGCGGCCAAGTCGGCATCTCGCGTCCGAGCCATTGTTGCGCTTTTTCCTTGCGATAGTGCTCGGCATATTGACCGATGCGCTGAGCTATTTCGCGTGTTGGGGCCTCGACCACGAAATTAGTGGTGCGATAGCTGGCCCCCAATGACAGAAAGGCGCCCATAAGAATGAAACAAATTGATCGGCGCGCAGCCATTCCCGGTGCCTCCTGATGAAATCGGGAACGAGTGGAAGGGACATCGGCGGGGCAACCCGCGAGACGTCTGACGCAAGTCTACAAGCAAAAGCGAAGCCGGGATTCGAGAGGGCAGAGAAGTTTGACCCGGTCTGGCTACGAAGTGCCTATCTGCGCAAGAGTTCCGGTCTCTGCGTTTTATGCGGACCTTCGCGACGGGCAAATTGCATTGTAAGAGTTACAAAAACGTGGGCGAAATCGGCGAAATGGAGATGGCAAGTTTGGAAGTATTGAACTTGTTTGGCCGCAAAAAAAATCACCGCTATTTCGCATCCGGCGGCGACAGCGATTTGACCAATTGTCCGTTGTTGCCGTTGTAGAGGCGGACGATGCCCTCCTCGCCGCCGGCGGCGACGATGGCGCCGTCGGGGCTGACGCCGACCGCGTAAAGATAGTCGTTGTTGCCGCCGAAATTACGAGCATTGCCGCCGCTGTCCACATTCCAAAAACGCACGGTTTGGTCGCCGCTGCACGTGGCAAATTCCGGCTTCTGACCGATGAAGAGCAGCCGCGTCACTTGCTTGCCATGGGCGGGGATCATGCGTACCTGCTCGCCTTTCTCGTAGTCCCAGATCTTGACGGTATTGTCGGCACTGGCGCTGGCCAAAAGTTTGCCGTCGGATTTCCAGCCCACGTCCATGACATGATGCGTATGGCCTTCAAACTGCTTGACGAATTTGCCGCTGGGAACCTCGAAAACTTTTACAAACTTGTCGGCGGAGCACGTCGCCAGTTTGGTTCCGTCCGGACTGAAGCAGACGCCGAAGACCTGATCGCTGTGGCCATTCTTGATCTCCACAACCAGTTTGGCCGTAGCCACGTCGAAGATCTTGATTTCACCATCTTCCGTGGGGACGCCGCCCCCGGTGGCAAGTAGCTTGCTGTCTTTCGAAAAAGATAGTGCTACGACGCGGTCGTCGAATCCGGAGATCTTCCGGCGGAGAGCGCCGGTGGAAGCGTCCCAAAGAAGCACATCGCCATAAAAGCCGGAGGCCAGATATTTGCCGTCGGGGCTAAAGGCAAGCGAATCAACCAACGATAGATGAGCGGCCTTCACGGGTTGCTTGTCCGGACCGGTGAGTTTGGGATCGGTTAGAGTGCGAATGAAGGTGCCGGATCCCGCATCGTAGATATGAATCTGGTTGCCCCGGCCCGCCGCGACCGCGGATTTGTCGGGGCTGACCGCAATGGCACGGACGGGGTGAACATTAGGCGGAGGCGCATGGAGAACGACTTTGATTTTTTCGCGCACTCCAGTCGGCGGCTTGGCGCCTTGATCGATCCAGAGCTTAAGTAAGGCCAATTCCTCGGGAGACAGCGGTTCTTCGCCCTTGGGCGGCATAAAGGGCTTCTCCATCTTACCGGCGAGCTTGACCATCCGGCTCTCGGCCTGCTTGCCTGCCACGATGACGCTGCCCCGCTTGCCTCCCTTCATGAGGGCCTCATACGAGCTCAAGTCGAATTTCCCTTCTTTGACATTACCCGAATGACAGGTCGCGCATTTGTTCGCCAATATGGGTTCGATGTCTTTTTCGAAGCTGACGGGTTCTTTGCGATCAAGGGTCACAACGGCAATTGGCTGGACCTTAGAAGACTTGCTAGGCACATCCTCTGCCCGGCCAAGCAAGCCAAAGCAGGAAAACAAAGCAACAAGCGTCAGCAAAAAACGCATGAAAGGGTTCTCCGACCGGGTTCGTACTTTGTTCGTAGTTCGTAGTTCGTTGTTCGTTGCCAATCACAAACGAACAAGAACTGACTACGAACTACGTACAACGAACCACGAACCATAAACTGCGAACAACAAACAACGAACAACGAACAACGAACTATTTAACAATATTCAATGTAAACTTAGCTTCCTGAGTGGCCGTTATGGCGTCCTTGATTGGGGCTATGGCTCGCACGATAAGATCGGTGCGTTGACCGACGGGAGCGTCAGCCGCGGCTTTGACGATCAATTTCGCTTCATTTTGGCCGGTAGGAATGGTGACCGGATCGGCCGCCAGACCTTTGAAATTTTGCGGCAGCACCAACTGCAACTTGAACTCGCCGGCGTAATCGAACTGGCGCGCAACGGTAACGGTTACTTCTGTTTGCTCTCCTAGCTTGACGTTGGCGTTGGCGACTTTCAACGCCACGGCGCCCACGGTTTTTGGCAGGATAGTTAGAGCAACAGGAGTCGAAGGGAGAACCACTTGAGTTGGCTGCTTCTGCTTGGCCGTTGGGTCCTTGTTGTAAGGGATCTGGGCCTGAGTCCGTAAGAATAATGTATAAGTGCCGGGGATCACATTTGTCTTAGCGTCGACCACCAAAGTCGCCTCCGCCTTGTCCGGGGCGATGGTAACTGGTTGGTTGTTGTTAATTATTAAGTTCGGTGGCAAATCGAGCGGCAGGGCCATCACCTGAAGGGGGTTCTTGAAGTCCGGCCACATGCGTTTCACGGCGACCTTCAAGTTTGCTTTCTCCCCTTGCTGAATTACCGGTTTATCAAGCAATGCGGTGACGTTATAGGGGGCCTTCTCGCGGACTGCCAGCATTAATTGGCGATCGAGCCTGGTTATCGTAGGTATCTGCTGTTGGGGCTGCACGGGCCAAGTAATAGAAGCCGGCCGGGCCTCCTTGACAACAGTTTGGCCGTTTACGATGGCTGTTCCAGTGACTTTGATAGGACCCGCCCAAACCGCCGCATCGGCCGCGGCGCTGAGTACCAGCTCGGTTTGCCGCATGTTCTTACCCAAGACATACGGAGGACAAGTCACGCCCTTCGGCAGTCCCTCCACATTGAGATTGATCTCGCCGGTGAACCCATCAAGTCGCCACGCCAAAACCGTGTAGCTCTCGTTGCCGCCCTGGAGCACCGTGCAGCCGTCCGGTCGATGGTTGTTGGTCGGCATCAGGATGAGTTGGAAATCCGGCAGGTCTGGGGTAATGCGAACACGATAAACCTCCCGGGGACCCGCCATGGTGTCGGCCGTCGTGCTGGTGACGAGCAGGTGGTAAGTTCCGTCGGCAGGCGCCGTGAAGCGGTAGGGGGCCGGGTCATGAGTGCGGGCGAAGCATTTCAGACTAAAGTTGTCTGGGCTATCGTCCTGCTCGACGATGTCTTGCTTGGCGGCCGGGTTGCGTAGCAAAAACTTCATGTCCACCGGGTAGCCTAGCCGTTCGCTGTAGACCTCGATGTTATAGGTCTCGCCCTTCTTGGCCGTGAAGCTGTACCAGTCACGGTCGTGCTTCTTTTCAATTCGTCCGGCAATTTCGCATGGAGGCGTGACGGCCTGTGCGGCCTCCGGCGTATCGTTGGCTTCATTATCGAGCACGACGGGCGCCCGGGCGAAGGTCAATAAAACCGGATTGGAGGATCCCGCCGCATTCTTGATTCGATACTCGAAACCGTCCAAGGCGGAAGCGGCCGGAGAAATATGCCCCGAATAGCTAAGGACACCGGACGCGGGTTTAGCCGGCGCTGTCACCTCCACGACCAGCTTTTCTAGGGGCCGCCCATCGAGAACCGCATTCGGATCAAGCTGGCCATTGGGGAGATTACGGCCGAATACGGTGACCTTGGCCGTTTTGCCCGGCTCAACCATGGGCGGATAGACGGCGTCTATCCACGGCGTCGTCGTAATGCTGAGGCGGTAAAAATGCTCCGGACCGCCTTCGGTATGCGTGAACGAGCACAGACGCACCAGGTAATCACCGTCGCTGGGCAAGGGGCAGTCGAGCACGGCATCGCCTTGGTTATAAAAGCGATTGAAGGCCAGCTTTTTGCCTTTGGCGTCGTATAGTTCAAGTTCCGCATGGAGCCTGCTGTCAAGGGTGGAGGACACACAACTGACGACGACCCGTTGGTCCTTTTTGCCGGCGAAGATGAAAAAATCCACATCGGTCGGATTAGCCATGTTGCCGTTGATCGTTGTATTCAGTTCGACGCGCTGGGCCTGATTCACGTCATTGTTTGGTTCCTTCTCAAGAACCTCCGGTAAGTCACCGACCGCAAATGCCCGCGGATTGCTGATGCCCCACTTGTTGACCAATCGCACATCATGGAGCCCGAGCGGCGTATCCGGGGCAATCGTCACCTTAAACTTGGTGATGACGGGCTTGGCGGCAGGCGGAGCGGGCTTTTTGGGATCAGGCGGCGGGGCCGCCTTCTTGGGATCGGGAGGGGGAGGAGGCGGTGGAAGTATCGGCTCCGCTTTGATCCCCGGCGTGCTGAAGTGAAGCTCCTGCGGCTCTTCTAGATCTGTACCGGTGAACGTCATCTCGACAGTCGTTCCAATCTTGGCGCCCATAGGCATGACAGTAAGCAGCCGGGGAGAAGGCAAATTGCTGTCTTGGAGGGGAGGTTGAGCAGCCGCAATGTTTTGTAGGCTCAACCAGGCGGCGACCAATACAGCCGGCCGAAAAGGAAACGAGGCCACGGCGGAAGCGGTTTCCCTTCGCATGGTTTGGATACCTCGTGGGCAGGACAGCATGAGAGCCGTGTGGGGCGTTAATCAGGATCTAACTTGCAATAGGCAGGGTTGTGCGGGCCTGGGCCGCGGTGGGTTCGACTATCGGACGAATGTAGGCAGGAATATCGAGAACATTATTAACCAATAGTAGTGTTCGGGGCAAGGACGGTCAAGAATGTTCGCGGCCGGGTGGTGACTGAGACGCAGCCCTTCCCCAAGCTTCCCGGGGTAGCCACGAAAATACACGAGAACGCCCAGCAACAGACCCGTGGAAAGCATTTGTCGTTTTTTGTGCCTTTTCATGGCTTTTGAAGCTCTCGGCACCTGACCCTCTGGGCCAAGTGATGACCCTCTGGTGCACCGCCCGCGCGCCAGAGGGTGATCAATAATTGAACACCTGAGGCCGACTTGCGCTCTTTCGTTGTCTTGGGCGTCTCTCCTTCCAAGGTGGCCAACGTCGGGCTCGAAGGTGGCCAACGTCGGCCTTGAAGGTGGCCAGCGTCGGACAAAGGTGGCCCCGCGTTGGCCTGGCCCCCTTACTTTTTGAGTGGCTTTGAGGGACCTAAAACTTTGAACGCGGTCGCGGCCGCCGAGGTGCTAAGACCTATCGGGAAACTTGTTGCCTAAACCGCTGCCTTAACGGCCGCCATGGCGGCGGCATAGTTGGGATGGGAGGTAACTTCGGATACATATTCGGCATAGGTGATCTTGCCGCCTTTATCGACAACGAAGACGGCTCGCGCCAATAACGGCAAAGGCAAGCCTTCTATGAGGACGCCGTAATTTTGACCGAACGAATGGTTGTGCACATCCGAGAGCGTTTGCATGTTTGTTATGTTTTCCGCCGTGCAAAATCGCTTCTGAGCGAAGGGCAGATCGAGGCTAATGGTGTAGGCTGCCAACTTGTCTTTGAGGCTGCCGATTTGTTCATCAAACTTCTTGGTTTGTGCGCTGCACACCCCCGTATCGAGCGAAGGCACGACGCTGAACAGCCGAGCCTTGGCGGGCGTTTGGCCCAAATGAACGATTTCCAGGCCGTTGAGGACGGCAAAGTCGGGCGCCTTGTCACCCGCTTTGAGCTGGGGACCAACTAAAGTCTTTGGCTCACCCTTGAACTTGACGGCATTGGCGCGCTTTTCCATGGTCGTATACCCCACTTAAGTCCTAAGGAATTCCAGGTTTCCTGATCCGAAGCCGGCTATCCCGGCCCTTCACAGGGCAATTTATGGGAATGCTTGGCCGCCTGCAAGCAGGCAGAACCTGATTCGTAACGGCAACATTTGTTAAACGTTCTTGTCCCACCTTTCATAAAGTTGCGCGCGAGAGCCATTATTTGCGAGCAGGCAATAACCGAGCTATGGTTGTTTTGCTCCACGTAAGCAACTGTTTTACCTCAACCGACATATACCCTTTCGTACAAAACAGGTGGACTGTCGGCGCGTGCGGGATGTGTCCATGGCGGTACGCATTGAAACCAACGCCGAGCCGATCCCCGGTTACAAGCTCATCGAACGGATTGGGGGCGGCGGCTTCGGCGATGTTTGGAAGGTGGAAGCCCCGGGTGGGTTGCTCAAAGCCATTAAGTTCGTTTATGGCGATCTCGAAGACGTCAGCGAAGATGGCCACCGCGCCGAGCAAGAACTCAAGGCCATGAGCCGCGTCAAGACGGTTCGCCATCCCTACATTCTTTCTCTCGAACGCTTCGACATCATTGACGGCCAGCTCCTCATCGTCATGGAACTGGCCGATCGCAATCTTTGGGATCGATTCAAGGAATGCCGGTCCCAGGGTCTTCCAGGCATTCCGCGCGAAGAATTAATTCGCTACATGGCGGAGTCGGCCGAAGCGCTCGACTTGATGAATAACGACTATCAGCTCCAGCATCTCGACATCAAACCGCAGAATATCTTTCTCGTGCACAACCACGTCAAAGTGGCGGATTTCGGCCTGGTTAAAGATTTGGAAGGCATGGCCGCATCCGTAACCGGGGGAGTCACGCCCGTCTATGCCGCACCCGAGACTTTCGACGGCTGGGTGAGCCGATTTAGCGACCAGTATAGCTTGGGCATTGTCTATCAGGAACTGTTGACGGGGCAGCGCCCTTTTCCCGGCAACAATGTGCGCCAGCTTATCATGCAGCATTTGCAGGCGGCGCCTAACCTCTCGCCTTTGCCCGCCAGAGACCGCGCTGCCATTGGCCGTGCCCTGTCCAAGAAACCCGACGACCGCCATCCGAGTTGCACCGATCTGATCAATGCTCTCAAAAATACCGAGCAAAGCGCATCGTCGCCGGACCAAACCGTTCAAGAAGTGACGCCGTTCGACACCGTACGTCCGACCGATCCGCCGGCATCGAGCTTATCGGGCAAGATCACAGAGGATATGCGAGGCGCGGCCGGCCCTTCAGCGCCGACAAAAGCTGAACCAGTGACTCCCGTACGAGTGCCGGCGCCGACGAAGGCTGAACCCTTGACGCCCGTACGAGCGCCGGCGCCGACAAAAGGGACGCCCCCGGTGGATCAGACGCCGTTGCCGATTGAAATGGCGTCGGTTCCCCTATCGGCGCCCAGCGAACTATGCGGAGAAGGTGTCCTGTTCCCCGCCCTCCTAATCGGACTAGGCAACCAAGGCTTGACGGTTCTCCAGAGCGTTCGTCAGCTGTTTCAGGACCACTTTGGTTCGGCGGAATCGCCGGCCAATCTGACAATGCTGTATATCGATACCGACCCCGATACGCACCGGCAGGCAATAAAAAGCCCAGGAAAGTGTGCGTTGAGCCCTTATGAAATCCTCCTCGCGCGCCTAAATCGGCCGAGTCATTACCTGAAATCCCGAGATGGTCGCACTCACTTTGATACGTGGATCGATCCGCAAATGGTTTATCGTATCCCGCGGACGCAACTGACTACCGGTTTGCGTGCCCTGGGGCGGCTGGCCTTTTGCGACAATTACCTGCCCTTTACGCGCCGGGTCCGCGACAATTTGGCGGCCATTATTGACAAGGAGGCCTTGCCCAACGCCACTCGGCTAACGCGATTGGGTGTTCGCACGAATCGCCCACGCGTCTATATTGTCACAAATCTGGCGGGCGGAACGGGCAGCGGCATGTTCCTGGACGTCGCCTATGTTGTCCGCTCTATTCTGAAGAGCCTGGGTTATGCGGAGCCGCATGTAACGGCGTTGCTGCTGCTTCCTGAGGTTGACGCCAAAGCGCCGCGCGTTTTGCCGGTAGCCAACGCTCATGCCGCGCTGAGAGAGCTGAACTTTTTCTCGACCGGCAAGGCTTTCACGGCCGGTTATCACGAGCGCGAAGCCGTAGTCCAAGATTCCAGCCCTCCGTTCAATCGTTGCTTCATGTTGGAGCTGCCTGCCGAAACCCGAGACGGAGAGGCCCGAACGATCATTGCCCTCGCCGGCGACTTCCTATTTCGGGATATGTATTCAGCGCTCGGTAAAGAGGCGGAGAGCCGCATCCCGCGAAAAGCGCCGGGCCGGGGGGCGACTTTCCAGACATTTGGCATGTATCGGCTGTCCTCGCCGCGGCGTCCGGTGGTTCAGCAAGCTGCCCATGAGCTTTGCTTGCACATGGTACAACGATGGATTTCCAAAGACGCCGGTCCGCTTCGAGAATCCGTTCGAACATGGGTCGAAAGTCATTGGACCCGCGAGGAATTCGGAGCGGAAACGTTTATTGCCCGGCTTCAGGTGGCGTCGGAAAGAGCTTTGAAAAAAGCGCCTGAAGAAGTTTTCGCCGCCATCATGGCGCCCCTTGCGAGCCGCAAAACTTCGGAATTTGATTTGGACGGCGTTGACCAAACGCTCCGGCAGTTGCAGGATCTTCTGGGCCGGCCCGAGGAAGCGACCCTTGCCTCTAAGCCGGCGACCCTCGAAGGATCTCTAAGCGCGGCCTCGGAAGTCATCGTCAATGAATGGGGCCAACGAATTACTGAACTCGTCATCCGCCTCATCGAACAACCTGGTTACCGGCTCGCCGGCGCCGAGGAAGCAATCCGGCAAATTGTGGTTGCCATGGAGCAAATCCTGCAAAGTTACGAAACGATAACCACCGAGCTGGAAAAGCGCACCCTGGATGCGTTCAGCCGCATTCATGGCATTCTCGACGGATTGGACAAAAACTCCATCCCCCGCGCCCGCGTACCGGTCGCGATTGCCGAGTTGACGGATCTATTGAGCAACTATGCGAAATGGCGCTATCAGCATCTGATCCTCCGGCAGGTGATCAAGAGTTATATCAGCCTGCGCGGCAACCTTTCCGATGAGCTGCGCGAGATCAATTTCTGCCGCAATCGACTTGGTGAACTGCTGAAGGCCTTTCAGAAACCCGCGAAAATCGGGTCCGATAAAGACCAAGCCAAATCGACTCCTGTGAGCCCGGAGCGCAAGCTCCTTCCCATCGGCTGCCTCGACGTCACTCAAGCTGTCCAACAGGTCTTGGAGACTTTTTCCCAAGAGCAGCGAGAAGAGCTCGAAAACCGGCTTCAGGCAATGCTCCTTAATCAATTCGGCGGTCTGGTTAATGTTTGCATGAGCCCAGCCAACCTCGTTAAGAACCTCGAATTGGCCCTGCAGCAAGAAGCGGAAGTGTTCGTCTCTGCGGGGCATGAAGGCGCCAGCGTCGCCGATCTATTCTTCGAGCAAAACCCCCAAGAAGAGCAGGCCGTCGGCGAGATTCTCACTGCCTATGATGAAGCGGCGCCCGCCATGGCATTCAAAGATGCCGATTCCACTAAGGAACTGTGCCTCGTGGCAGTCCCGCCGGGCGAGGCCGGCGACCTTTTCGAACAAATGGTTCGACGTGCCCTGCCCGAAGCCAACCTGGCCTTCGCACCTAGCGCCGATGATATCGTTTTCTATCGCCAACTTTCCGATGTCAGCCTCGGCGATCTCGAACACCTCGGCCCAGCCGGTCAAGACGCCTACCGCCAACTATCTACCGTCGATCACCTCACCCCGCACGCCCGCATGGATTTTACTTTTGGGAATTAGTCAGTAGTCAGTGGTCAGTGGTCAGTGGTCAGTGGTCAGTTGCAGCAGGTCCGTTTCTCTGGCCCTGATACGTAATTTGTGTTATGAAGCACGACCACTAACTACTGACCATTGACCACTGACCACTGACCAATCCGCATGGACTACCAAGTCAAAATCGAATCTTTCCAGGGTCCGCTGGACTTGTTGCTCTATCTTGTCAAACGCAACGAAGTGGACATTCGGGACATTCCCATCAGCCAGGTTACCGAGCAGTATCTGGAGTATATCCAGCTCTTACGGCTCATTGATGTGGAACAGGCCGGCGATTTTCTTGTCATGGCGGCCACGCTGATGGAGATCAAGAGCATGATGCTCCTGCCTCGGCCGGAGGAGGCGGCCCAGGAAGAAGAAGACCCGCGCCTGGACCTCGTCAAGCAATTGATCGAGTATAAGCGCTTCAAAGAAGCCGCGGCTCTGCTTGAGGCACGTGCCGAAGAACAAAGTCATCGAATCGCCCGCCAACCGCCCGAACCGGTCGACTTGCCGGATCCAAGTAAGCTGCCCTTGCGGAAAGTGGAGCTTTGGGACTTGGTTAGCGCCTTTGGCCGTATCATGCAGGAGACCCTCGCCCAGCAGCCTCAATCCATAATCGGCGATCCCACCCCCGTGCACGTCTACATAGATAACATCCTCCAGCGCCTCAATCAGGAAACCCGCGTATCCTTTACGCGCTTATTTACCCCGCCTCATTTTAGGAGCCGGCTGATTGGCCTGTTTCTCGCTCTTCTGGAATTAATCAGAGATCGCCGCTTGGTGGTCGAACAGCCCGAACCGTTCGGCGAGATTTGGCTATGTCAAGGGGACCGGCAAGCCAGCTGACGTTGCCCAATCTCCCGCTGTTTTCCAACGTTTTACAAAACTATTCGAGATTCCGTGGTTTTGGTTGCAAAACCGCCTCCTAGAAGGCAGGATGGCAACCAATGGATTCAATTTGCCAGGCGGGCCGACCCCGCGAGGCGTTGTGACTTTACATAAGGAGTTACAGAACATGACACCTTCGGTCGAGCATGCCCAAACGACTCCGACGACAACTGATCTCGGAGCAGCCGTACGCGAAGTGCTGGCGGCCAGCCCAGAGCCCATGACGGTCTCAAAAATTCGTGCCGCCTTGCCGCCTGCTCTACGGCAAGTCAATGTCGAGGAATTGAACAATCTCCTCCGCCGCGAGGCCGCCGCCAACGTACTCTACGAATATCCCAAATACCGCAGCCAACAAGAGCGCTACTGGGATCGCCCCATGCCCGTCCATATCGTTGAGTTGCTTCGGATGAATTTGGAAGAAAGGCCGCTGCCCTGGACCGAGCTGCGTCGCAAATTGCCGGCGTACGCTCAAGATCAGGCTCAGACGGTGCTGGAAGAACAAATTAGCCAAAAGAAGTTCTTTCGCCATCCCCGGCATCCCGGCAAACGCGCCGGCGAACCCATCGGCATCCGGGCTGCGGACCCCAGGGACTATTTGTCGGCGGAACTCTCCGGCGTTTTCAATCGTCTGGAAAAGCTCGGCTTCATGCATTCCCAAGTTCGTGCAGCGGCTCTGGATATTTTGCACGATGAGGAATGGGCCCCAGCCCCGCCTGATTCGACCCCGAAGAAGGAAGATGCATCGGCTTCAAAGTCCGAACAGGGCCGGCCGAACATGCCCCAGCCTACGAACCCGAACAATCCCGAAGCGACCGATCCCGGGTAGCAGCCGGTTTCTTGAGGATTCTGAATTTTCCCTGATGGAGGATTATCAATGCAAACTAGCAAACTCGGGATCGCGCTTGTAATCGCTTTGGCCTTTCTCCCAGTGCGGCCGTCGTTCGCGGCTGACGACGCCAAAACCGATTTCCTGGGCGGCAAGGATCTGGAAGGATGGGAGGGCTTGAAACAGCATTGGAGCATTAAGGACGGGGCTCTCGTAGGCACGACCTATCCTGACGGCAATAGCTTCAACACGTTTCTATGCAGCAAGAAGACCTACAAGGATTTTGAACTTAAGTTTCGGGTAAAACTGCAAGGCAAAGGCTGGACGGGCAACAGCGGCGTGCAGGTGCGTAGCAAGATTATTGACACGGAAGACGGCCGGAAGCACTTTGCCGTTTCCGGTCCGCAATGCGATATGGGGGACGTATTCTGGGGCAGTCTATGGGGCGAGGAATTCGGCGGCATGATGAAACAGGCTCCGGCTGACGTCGTCAAGAAAGTGCTGAAGAAAGACGACTTCAATGATTACTACATTAAAGTCGTCGGTAAGCATGTCACGATTAAGCTCAACGGCGAAACGACGGTGGACGAGGATTTCGAGAAGATGCCCGACGAAGGCATCATCGCCTGGCAGCTTCACGGCGGGCAGCCGATGGAAGTAAACTTTAAGGACATTCAGTTCAAGGAATTGAACAAGAAATAACGCCTGATTAGAGAGCGTTGGAGTCTCGGCTTTAGCCGTTCCGCCGCCTAAAGGCGGTGCTCCAACGCGCTTGAGGGAAGCTCGCAGCTAAACGGCTCATTATCTTCTTTGCCGTCGGCGCGGTTTCTTCTTCTGCGGGGCCGCGGTCGGTTGTCCTTTCAATTTGGCGATCAAGTCGCGCAACTCGGCGGCTCGTTCGTATTCGTGTTTATCGGCGGCTTCGAGCATCTCGCGATGGAGAGCCTCCAGGTATTCTTCCGTTACATAGTCGTCGGGGACTTGGCCTGCCGCTTCTTGAACGAATTTGTGTGCGGCGATTTCTTCCTCAATGCCGGCAGAAATCGCCGATCGAACGGTTTCCGGCGTGATGCCGTGTTTGGCGTTATATTCGAGCTGTATCGTACGTCGTCGCTGCGTCTCCTCCATGGCCTTTTGCATCGATTGCGTTACTTTGTCCGCGTAAAGAATGACCTCGGCGTTCACATTGCGTGCGGCGCGGCCAATCGTCTGGATCAACGAAGTATTGCTGCGTAAAAAGCCCTCCTTATCAGCATCGAGCACGGCGACCAGGGAAACTTCGGGGAGGTCCAAACCTTCACGCAAGAGATTGACGCCGACCAGCACGTCAAACGCGCCTTGGCGAAGCTCGCGCAAGACCTGCACCCGCTCAATGGCGTCCAACTCCGAATGCAGCCATTTGCAGCGCAAGCCGGCTTCCTGGAAGTAGGCGCTTAGGTCTTCAGCCAGGCGCTTGGTAAGGGTAGTTGCCAGCACGCGCTCTTTGCGGTCAGCGCGCTTCTTGATTTCATCAATAAGATCAGGAACTTGCCCCCGGGCTGGCTTAACGTGGATTACCGGATCAACCAGGCCGGTCGGCCGGATCACTTGCTCGACCACTTCGCCGCCGCACCGGTCCAGCTCATAAGCACTGGGTGTAGCCGACATAAACAGCACTTGCTTGGCCCGCTTCTCCCATTCGTCAAAACGCAGCGGTCGATTATCCAGGGCGCTGGGCAAGCGGAAGCCGTGTTCGACAAGCGTCATCTTGCGGCTGTGATCTCCGGCAAACATGCCGCGAACTTGCGGCAAGGTGACGTGCGATTCATCGACGATCATCAGAAAATCTTCGGGGAAGAAGTCGATGAGCGTATAAGGCGGTTCGCCCGGATTGCGATTGCTGAGCCAACGGGCATAATTCTCGACGCCGGGGCAATGGCCGACTTCGAGCAACATTTCGATATCGTAGCGCGTCCGCGCTCCCAGCCGCTGGGCTTCCAACAATTTGCCTTGCTGCTTCAAAACCGCAAGGCGTTCCTCTAGTTCCGTGCGAATTCCTTCGACCGCGCTGCGAATGCGCTCTTCCGGGGTGACGAAGTGCTTGGCCGGATAAATGTATAGCTCATCCAAGACCCGGATCGTTTCGGCGGTGAGCGGATTGATGACGGCCAGCGCCTCGACTTCGTCGCCGAAGAGTTCAATGCGAAAAGCGAATTCTTCCGACGCCGGCCACACCTCGACAACGTCGCCCCGAACTCGGAAAGTACCGCGGGCGAAGTCAATATCGTTGCGGTTGTACTGAATGTCCACGAGCCGCAATAGCAAATTATCGCGATCGACCGTTTCTCCTTTGCCTAATCGAACCATCATGCGCTTGTAATCCGACGGCGATCCCAAGCCATAGATGCACGAGACACTAGCAACGATGACGACATCTTCGCGGCTCACCAGGGCTCCGGTGGTCGCCAGGCGAAGGCGGTCCAAGTTCTCGTTGATGAGGGCATCTTTTTCGATGTAGATATCGCGCTGAGGTATGTAAGCCTCGGGCTGATAATAGTCGTAGTAACTGACAAAATAATGGACGGCATTGTGCGGGAAGAAACTGCGAAATTCTTTAAAGAGCTGAGCGGCCAAGGTCTTGTTGTGCGAGAGGACCAGTGTCGGCTTGCCGATCTTGGCAATGACGTGGGCTGCGGTGAAGGTCTTGCCCGTTCCGGTAGCGCCCAGCAATGTTTGGCAGGGTCTCCCTGCCTCGAATCCCGTCAGGATCTGCTCAATGGCGCGCGGTTGGTCGCCTGCGGGCTCAAAAGGGCTGACAACTTCAAATTTGGCAGGCATCTAATCTATTTCCCTTTCCTGGGGAATCCTTTTACCTCATTTTACGCAAGAGAACGAAGAAGATTCTCAAAGAGTCGCTTGCGAAGGCGCTGCTGCCAATTCCACGTCAGTCAGCATAACTCGGCGGATAGCTGTCGCCTTGCCGCTTAGAGTGTCTAGGTCGACGATGGCTCCTGCCAGGCGCACATCGCCGGTCGCTACTTCAAACTGAGTAGGGACGAAGGTGAGGGTAGTTGATAAGACGCGATCCACGCGGCGGCCCAGAATGCTGTCATAGGGCCCGGTCATGCCCACATCGCTGATAAAGGCGGTGCCGCCGGCGAGAATTTGCTCGTCGGCCGTCGGGACATGCGTATGGGTGCCCAGGACGGCGCTGACCCTTCCTTTTAGGAAGTGACCCATCAAATACTTATCAGCCGTCGCCTCGGCATGCATGTCCAAGATCACACAACACGTCTGGCCGGCGAGCTTTTCCAGGACACGGTCGGCCGCCCGAAACGGGCAGTCCACCGGTCGCATGAATGTCCTTCCCAGAAGAGCGAAGACGCCGACCATCGTCCCGCCCCTGGCTGCGGCGAGAACATATTCCTGCCCGGGCGCTTCGGCAGGAAAGTTCGCCGGCTTGCAAATGCGGTCGTCTTTCTCCAATGTCGAGATGATATCGCTTTTCTTGTAAATATGATCGCCCAGCGTGACCACGTCCACTCCCGCTTGCCGCAATCGGCGATAGACCGCGGGCGTCAGGCCGGACCCGTTCACCGCGTTCTCGGCATTGGCTATGACGAGGTCGAGGGCCTCGGCGGCGATCAGTTTCGGCACCGCCTGCCTGACGCACTCAACGCCTGGTGTGCCGACGATATCGCCGATGAAGAGGATGCGCATTTGTTGCAGTTGTTCGTTGTTCGTTGTTCGTTGTTCGTTGTTCGTTGTTCGTTGTTCGTTGTTCGTTGTTCGTTGTCAGCGGATGTTCAGTATGCCGCTAGGAAAACAAATTGCTTGTCTTTGCAACGAACAACAAACAACGAACAACGAACACTATTTCGCATACTCCACCGCGCGCGTTTCGCGTACGACGGTCACTTTGATTTCGCCGGGATAATTGAGCTGTTCCTCGATGGCGCGGGCGATGTCGTGACATACTTTGATGGCGTCGCTGTCGTTGGTCTTGCCGGCGTCAGCAATGACGCGGACTTCGCGGCCGGCTTGGATCGCATAAGCATGTTCAACGCCGGGGAATCCGGATGCCACGGCTTCAAGGTCCTCCAGCCGTTTGACATATTTCTCCAGGGTTTCGCGACGCGCTCCCGGCCGGGACGCGCTGATGGCGTCGGCGGCGGCGACCAAGACCGTGTAGATGTGATCGATGGTAACTTCGTCGTGGTGACCTAGGATGGCATGCAGCACTTCCTTGCTGGTCTCGCCGTAGCGTTTGGCGAGTTCGGCGCCGATTTTGGGGTGGCCGCCTTCCATTTCATGATCGGCTGCCTTGCCCACGTCATGCAAGAGGCCGCAGCGCCGCGCCAGCCGTCCGTCCAGGCCGATTTCTTCGGCCATCATGCCGCACAAGTGTGCCACTTCGAGGCTGTGTTGCAACACGTTTTGGCTGTAGCTGGTGCGGAATTTAAGGCGCCCCAGCAGTTGAAGCAGTTTTTCGTGAACCGCGCCGACGTTCGCTTCTTGGACCGCATGCCGGCCCACTTCCAAGATATTCTTCTCCATCTCCTCCTTGGTCTCGTTGACAACCTCCTCGATGCGCGAGGGGTGAATCCGGCCGTCTTGGATGAGCTTGGTAAGGGCCAGGCGGGCGGTCTCACGGCGAATGTTGTCGAAGGCGCTGACGATGACTACGCCCGGCGTATCGTCGACAATGACGTCCACCCCGGTGCATTTCTCAAAGGTGCGGATGTTGCGCCCTTCGCGGCCGATGATGCGGCCCTTCATGTCGTCGCTGGGGATATCGACGGTGCTGACGGTCGTATCAGCGGTATGGTCGGCGGCAAAGCGTTGGATTGCCGTGGCCACAATGTCGCGGGCCTTTTCCTCTGACGCCAGGCGAGCGGCTTCCAGATGCTTTTGAATGCGGTCGGCGACGACCTTGGCCATTTCTCTTTCGAGCCGCTCGAGCAGCATTGTTTCTGCCGCGTCGCGGTTAAGGGTGCTAATAGTCTGGAGTTTTTCCATCTGCTGAGCGAGCACGGTCTCCAGTTCTTCGGAGCGCTTTTCCAGCTCGGTTCTCCGCTCTTTATTTTTCCGCTCTTTGATTTCGACTTCGCGCTCCTTACGGAGCAAGACTTGGTGGCGCTGCTCTACCGTGTCTTCCTTCTTTTCAAGCCGGCGTTCCTGTTCGCGAACCTCGCCACGAGCCTGTTCGATTTCGCGGTTGAACTCCTCCCGCTTGCGATAAATCTCGTCCTTGGCCTTCAGTTCGGCTTCCTTGACGATGTTCTCGGCCTCTTTGCGAGCGTTTACGCCAATTTCGGCGACTCGTGCTTGGGCGCTTTGTAGGCGAAGGCGATCGATGAAGCGAGAGGCTCCGTAACCGAGCCCTGCTCCTAAGAAAAGGCCAAAACAGCCAATGACGACGCATAACCAAGGGTCCATGCCAGCGACTCCTTCCCGAGGACCCCGGCGGACGGATGATGACAGCCTTCTCGTCCTGAGAAGTTAACTGGTCACACATCGCGCTAAACTAGCGGCTGCGAAAGAGGTAGATGAGCTGAAAAGACAAGCACGGTAGCCAACCCGACCGGACACTTGCAACGAAGAGGGGAGCGATCCGGGCCCCCATTGGCCCAACGTTTAAGTGAACTGCCGCCCTGCGAAGGGCATCAACCGGCGCCATCCGGCAATGATCCTGCTTCGGTTAAGGGACCGGCAGTCATGCCGGCGCTCTGAGACAGGACGGTGCGCGCGTAGCGGTTCTGAACAAAAAACAATAACTGCCGTCGCCGGCCGAATCTACGCTTGGGACGCCCAAGCGTCCTTCCTGCATGCTTGGTTCTGCTTGATAGAACATCTCAGTCAAGGCCGTTCCCGCCCTCATTGACAGCCGGCCAAGATGACTTGGCATCGGACTGAGGCAGAACAAAACAACCGTTAGCGCGTAAAGCAAAATCATGCGTGACTCGTGTCGTTCGCTCGCAGAGCGCTGTCTCAAGAATCGATGGTGGCTACCGCGGCAAGCCAGACGCTACCTAAACGCAACCTCGCTTACAAGCCGCGGACCTCAGGCTAAAAAACTTACAGTTCGTTAAGCCCCCGCTCCGGGCTTCCCAGCCAGGAGACGGAAACGAGTATTTCTCTTAAGTTCATTATGCGAAGAAAGGGGGGCGACGGTCAACAAAAAAGATCGCAGGGACCGATTGCCTGGGGCAGCAATCATTCAAAAGCGGAGAAAAACCGTCTTTGATGCCTATTTTTTCGAGATAAATTGGCTGATTCACGGAGACGATCACGACCGGGCGCCAAAGTAAAAGCCGATCACGCCGGCCAACGCCATCTCCAAGTGGGTCGGGTCGATATTCAAATCGTCGCCAAGGCTGGGCTTAATGAAGATCAAAATGAGCATTTCCGCAGTCAGACCCAACATGCTAACGATGGCGAACCAGGCTTCAATGTCTTGAAACCAAAACGGCAGCTGGCCGCCTGACCCCGTGCGCACCAGACCGGTAATAAGCCACCCAGCCACGAATGCCGTCAGTAGAACAAACGGCATAACGTAGGAAGCAGCCGGGGGCGCTTCGAATTCCGCCGGGTGATAATAAAACCAGGCCGCCAAACCGATAAAACCCGCCACCAACAAGAGGCGCACCGAACCGCGCGGTAAAGCCAGTGGCTGCCGTTCTCCCGGCGTGCGCGCGATGGAGTTGCCGTGAGCGGCGAAGTAATGGGCCAAGATTAAGATCACCAGATACGTTAGATAGACAAAAAAGAGAGGGAGAGGTCCTTCCTTGGTGGTCAAAACGATTGTCCACATCATGCCCAAAACGGCAAACGCCAATAGGGCGCGAATTGACCCGGCCGGGAGCGCCAGCGGATGACGGACAGGCAAGCGCGGCCGCGCGGGATCATCCAGAACCGGAATTCCGGTCGAACCTGGCGAACGATGCGGAGGAGTGGTCATAAACCCGTCCTGATTACGAGGGAGTGCTCGCCCTCAAACTTATTCGTATTCGCCGCCTGACTATTTCAAATAGCACCCGAACCGCCGATTATGCCGGCGGCCTGGCCTTGACGACGCGGCGCTCAGACTTATGATTACGATTTACCATAATTGTAAGCGTCCACCACGGAAATCGATATGTCTACCTTCATGGCCCGGCCTGAAACGTTTAAGCCGCGCTGGCTTGTCGTGGATGCCGCTGACAAGGTTGTTGGCCGGCTGGCCGTGCAAATCGCTACGGTTCTGCGTGGCAAGCATCGGCCCGAGTATACGCCGCATCAGGATACCGGCGACTTCGTGATCGTAGTAAACGTCGAGAAGATTCGCTTCACCGGAAAAAAGTGGGATACCAAGACTTATCAAACCTATTCCCATTTCCCCGGCGGACAGAAGTCCGTCACCGCCAAGGAAGTGCTGGCCACCCGGCCCGAACGCATTCTCATGGAAGCGGTCAAGCGTATGGTGCCGAGAAATCGCCTGGGCAGGCAGCAAATGACCAAGCTGAAGATCTATAAAGGCCCCAGTCATCCGCATCAGGCCCAGCAACCGCAAGAATTGAAACTCGATCTATAAAGCAGAATTAGAGGTGGCAATCGTGGCAGAAGCCAAGGCAAAGAAGAATTATCATCTGGGCACGGGCCGGCGCAAGACTTCCGTGGCCCGCATCCGCTTGTCCGAAGGCAACGGCCAAATCACCATCAACGGCCGCTCCCTGGAAGGGTTCTTTACTGAGGACAAAGACCGCAACGCGGTTACCGGTCCACTCGAACTTGTCGACATGCGCAATCGGCTCAACGTCACGGTAACGGTCAAGGGTGGCGGCATCACCGGCCAGGCCGGCGCCGTCTGCCAGGGGCTGGCGCGGGCGCTCAAGGACATGTTCGGCCTCGAAACCGAAGAGCCCGTTGACGGCCAGGAAGCGACGGGCGGCATGGCCAAGAAGCTTCGCGACTCCGGCTACCTCACGCGCGACGGCCGCATGAAAGAACGCAAAAAATACGGCCGCAAAGGCGCCCGCAAGAGCTTCCAGTTTTCCAAGCGCTAAACATCCAAGCCAATAAAGCCCCACGGCTCACGAAGCCGTGGGGTTTTTTTGCGCGCTAGCCCCACATCTCCACACGCCCGATGAAGGCCGCCAGCCTTTCCTGGACGGCACTGTAATTGTCAAAGGGTCGCCGGTCCCAGTAGAGCCAGGTTAGCCAGTTCGCTATGGCAAGCACTGCGCCCGATCGGTCCAGCACATTGATCAAGGCGGCCTCGGCATCTGTAAGGGGTCGTATCCTCGTGTAAGAGGTTAGCGCTTCCTGCCATTGATCGCTGGAGTCCCCGACAAGGCTTCCCAGCATGCGGGACAAATCCACCGCAACGTGATCGCGCTTGATGCTGCCGAAATCTATGAGGCCCGTGAGGATTTCCCCTTCGAAAAGAAGATGATCGTGCCAGATATCGCAAACGCACATTTGCAAAGGCAGAGGCCGCTCCGTCCATGGCTCCAGCAAGGGCGCTAGGCGGGGCGTCCATCTCTCTAACAATCGTTTCGCTTGTTCCGCAAGAGGCAGGATCCCAGCGGAGCCGGGATCCCAAGCAGTGGGCCGCCAACCCGATCGGGTTTTTTCCACCCAAGCGCGCAGGCACGAGAGTCGTCTGTGAACCGCGGGGCATGGGCCCGTGTCAAAAGGGAAATCCAGCCAACTGCGGTGAAGTCTGGCGAGGGCGCTTGCCGCTTGGCGGAGCTTCAAGCGGGAAGGGACTTCCTTGAAGTCGGGGCGTCCCGGCATCCAAGAAGTCACTTCCCAATGGCGGCCGGATTCTTCTACAAACGATGCACCCTGCGCCGTCGGGTAGAATGAGGGAACAATCGCCAACCCGGCGTCCCGGGCACGCTTCATAAAAGCGTGAATGATGTCCAATTTTTTGGGAGTTGTTTTGCCGGCCGGCCAGGCTCGGAGACAAAAGTCTCCGTCTCGGGCGGACAGACGCCACAGCTTGGCGCCGCTGAAGCCCCCGTGGTTGCCAAGGAACTGAAGCCGATCAGCCGACCCCAGGACCGGGAACTGAAGGACAACGCTCCGCGCGATTTGATCCAAAGATAGCGTTTCCATGGCAAAGGGCACTTTGGATGGACGAGTGATCGATAAGTAATTCTACCGGACGAGGATACCAGGGCCGGGACATCTTCTCCCAAGGCGGGATAGTTTAATGCAACAAACGGAATTGGGAACTACTGGTCTGACCGTCTCCCGTATCGGACTGGGTCTGGCCGCGCTGGGCCGGCCGGGGTACATGAACTTGGGCCATGCGGACGACCTGGAACACAATTACGATATCGCGGCCATGGAACTGCATGCCCATGCCGTGCTCGACGCGGCCTGGGCATGCGGAGTTCGGTATTTTGACGCGGCGCGTTCTTACGGCAAAGCAGAACAATTTCTCGCCAATTGGCTACGAGCGCGCCATGTAAAACCGGATTCGGTTACTGTCGGCTCTAAATGGGGTTATACATACACGGCCGGTTGGCAGGTTCAGGCGGCCAAGCATGAAGTCAAGGACCATTCGCTAGCCGTCCTCAAACGGCAATACGCTGAAAGCGAAGCCCTTTTGGGCCGTTACTTGGGACTTTATCAGGTACACTCGGCGACTTTGGACAGCGGATTGCTCGACAACCAAGAAGCTTTGGGAGAGTTGGCCCGCCTTAAAGAGACCGGTCTGCGCATCGGCCTCACGCTAACAGGAACGGGGCAAGCCGGCGCCCTGAAGAGAGCGCTGGAGATCGAATTTCATAACCAACGACTTTTTGACGTCGTGCAAGCCACGTGGAACCTATTGGAGCCCTCAGCCGGACCGGCGCTCCAGGAGGCCCATCAGGCCGGCATGGGCGTAATCATTAAAGAAGCCCTTGCCAATGGACGGCTCACGAGCCGCAACACCGATCCAGACTTCCATGCGAAACGCAAGGCCCTGGGGGACGCGGCGAACAGATTACAGACGACAATCGACGCCCTTGCCCTCGCCGCGGCTTTGGCTCAGCCTTGGGCCGATGTCGTTCTTAGCGGCGCCGCAACCACGGCTCACCTGAGCTCCAATTTGGCTGCCTGCAACGTTCGCTGGACTGCCGAGATCGCGGATACCTTGCATTTCCTCGAAGAACAGCCGCACGAATACTGGGCCCATCGGTCGCGACTGGCCTGGAACTGATTAAACTTATTCCAACTTTCTCACGGAGCCGACGGCCAGCGGTTCCTTTCTTACCGCGCTCGCGACCGCCGCATAGCAAAGAGCCAAGCTGGCCATATTATTGGCGGCGCTATGACTAGGTTCGCGACCGGATTCAATCGCACAGAGAAGATCGGCCATGGCCCCGTGGAACCCGTCGGGAAACCATTGGCCGCGTAAATCGGCAACGGCGGACCCGGCCGCCGTTGTCAGAGTCAAGGATTGCTCCTGAAGATCCGGCCCCTGGCTGTGAACGCTTCCCGCGGTCCCGACCACAATAGTTTGGTCCAAAGGCGCGTAACGAGCATCCGCGTCGAAAACCAGCGAAGCCTGAGCGTCGTCGTATTCGACCAGCGCTTGGGCCAAAAATGGGGGCCGGGCGGTCTGGCCCACCGACCGGGTCATCGACGCATACACCCGCCGCGCCGGTCGGCCGTCCATGATGCAGCACAGCATGTCGAACCAATGGATTCCGAAGTCGAGCAGAATTAACGGATGCACCTCCTCGAAAGGCGTCCCCACGATCCAGTGATGGTTCCAATGGACGGAAAAGTGAACGGCGACGATCTGGCCGAGAATTCCTTGGCGGATCGCCTGCCGCAAATAGCTAAAGTGAGGCGCCCACCGGCCATTCTGATTCACCGCCAGGTGGACGTTTTGTCGTTTCGCAATTTCGATGAGCCGCTGCCCCTGATCCAAATCCTGGACGAACGGCTTTTGGCTCAGGACATGCTTTCCGGCAAGCAAGGCTTGTTCGATAAGAGGCAGCCGATCCGCCGGGTGGGGCGTTAAATCGACCACCTCGATATCACGGCGATCGAGGACCCCGCGATAGTCTTCGTACACGTCCGCCCCAGGAAAGAACTCAAAACGGCGGCGCTCGGCTCGGTCGCGATGGCGATCCGCAAGCGCGACGACGCGATAGCCGGCCTTTTGGTAGGCCTTGAGATGCTGTTCCGAGACGCCGCCGCAGCCAATTAGGCCGATGGCCGGCGAATATTGGCGCGGGCGCTCGGGCTGATAGGGCAGGTCCGGCCCCGGAATCCGACCGACCTTAGCCTTTGCCGCAACGCCATAGGTCTTCTCTTCACGCTCAGGCATTGTCGTCTTTCTTCGGCACAGGTCGGCCCGTCCGACCGTACACGGCTTGGCAAAACGGATGAAACGGTCCCTAACTCTTGATCGCAATGGTTCTTTTCTCGCAAGCGCTTTGGATGGCCGCGTCGACGACCACTTGGCCGATTCGCGAAAGCTCCGGTGAAAGCGGCCCGCTAATGGCCTGACCCGTTTCCAAGCAGTGAACGACGTATTGCACCGGATTCTGGTAGGGCGGCTTCAGGACATCGACAGGGATGTCTTCGCCGTCCGGGTGAAGCTTTGTCTGTACCCGAACCTGGGGCGCATAATCGTAGCTGCTGATCGTTCCCTGCGTGCCGACGAGAACGAATCCACATCGGGGCTGCGGCTGATTGGTCCACGGATCGGTGAAGGTTCCCCAGCGCGTCTCGAATTTGGACAGTCCAAATGAGTATCGCGCTACCGTGATGCTGTGCTCGTCGACCTCCAGCCCGGCAGGGGCGTCCACTACCGTAGTAACCTCCAGCGGGATTCGGCCGTCCAAAAACCACGTCCCCAACGTGACGCCGTAACCGAGATAGTCCAGTAGCGATCCACCGCCCTGGTCCTTTTTGTAAAACCAGCTGTGCGGCTTTTCTTTGGCAATTTCTTCTGGAGTGGTTGCCTTTTTCCCGGCAACATGCCAGAGCGGGCCGCGATTGCCGTCGTAGTAATGCACCTCAATTACCTCGCCGATTGTGCCTTCATCAATCAAGCGCTTGGTCGTTACATGAGCCGGCACCCAGGCGAGCGGCCAGTTGATCGCCAGCAGCTTGCCGGTTTTCCGCAGCGCGGCGATCATGGCATCCGCTTCTGCTAAGGACGCGGCAAACGGCTTTTCAATTAGGACGTGGCAACCATAGGGCGCAAGGCGGGACACCCATTCGCCATGACGAGCGGTCGCGGGACACAGCAAAACAATGTCCGGCTCGGTCTTGGCGAACAGCTCACGCTCATTCGTGAACAATCGATCCGAAGCAATATTGCAGGCCTTGGCTGCCGGAACCATGCGTTGGGGTTGTTCATCGCATAACCCAACGATCTCGACGTTCGGGTGCTCAAAAGCCATGCGCAGATTGTCGCCCATGTGCATGTGGTCAAAGCTGATGCCGGCGACTTTCCACCGAGGCATGGATTTATCCCTTAGCAACCAGGTTTGCTCTGTATTCTTTCAACGCACTGTCGGCGACTTTTTCAAGCGGATAGTAGCGCGGGTGATGATGCTCTTTGTAAGGATTGTTGCGTGCCGCGTTGTAACAGCAGATGAACGTGGTGCGGCGGGTGGGCGAATGGTTTTGATCGGAGCGATGCAGCGTGTTGCAGTGGAATAGGAGGGCGTCGCCCGGCGCCATTTCGCAGTAGACGGTCGGCAGGACTTTGACGGCTTCGGCTACGCGGTCGGGGTCCGCCCCGGTCTGGTCGCCGACCTTGCCATGGTCGATTCGGCCCATGAGGTGCGAGCCCTCAAGGACCTGAAGGCAGCCATTTTCGCGCGTGCACGGGTCAAGAGCCACCATGCAACTGGCCATGAGCGGAAACAGGCAGCCGTTGTTGTACCAATAGCCGTAATCCTGATGCCAGGCCCACGCTCCGCCGGTGAACGGTTCCTTCATCGTCACCTTGGAGTGGTAAAGATAGACTTCGCCGGCAAGGACTTGCTCCACCGGGTCGACCATCCGCGGCAATCGCCCGACCAGGCCGAACAGATCATCGCCAGCCTGGTTCCAAACCTTTAGTCGCGTAACGCCCCCTTCCCCATCGCGGCGCGCGAGCGCGTTTTCATGATTGCCCGTTTCTATTGACAGGCCGTCGAGGAGGAGTTCACATTCCTCGCGGTCGAACAGGCCCCTCAGGAGCACAAAGCCGCGCCGCTCGAAATCGGTCATTTGATTTGCGGACAGTGGGCCATTCCCCATAGAAAAGTCTCCCCAAGAGCCTCATGGTTCACGATTGGAATTACAATGGGGTGGCCGGGTTACCTCTAGGGTGGCCGGGCTGAGGTATTCCGAAGCCCCGGACATGGCCAACCCGGGGCTTGGTAGTACCTCAGCCCCGGCCACCTCTATTGGTTTTCCAGGACAGCATTTTGCCTTCTCACCTCACTATGAACTTGGGCCGCTTTTCGGTTTGCGGTATTCTTCTCTGCAAGTATCCCGCCCGGCTTCGAGCCCGTCAACGGCCCGGTAAGTTTGAGAAAGGATGAACTAGCTTTGGAACTCCCCGAAACGATTCTGCAATTCGGCGCCGGGCGCTTTCTGCGCGCCTTCGCCGATTTCTTTATCCACCAGGCCAATGAAAAAGCCCAGCGGATCGGACGCATCGTCGTGGTTCAGTCCACCGGCGACCAGCGTGCCGACGCGCTCAATCGTCAAAGCGGCCGGTATCACATCGTCATTCGCGGTTTGGCCGATGGGGCGGTCGTGGATCGCGTCGAGGAGAGCCGCAGCATTAGCCGAGCCTTGGTCGCGGCGTCGCAATGGCCAGAAGTCCTGGCGGTGGCCCGCTCGCCGCAATTGCGCGTGATTCTCTCCAATACAACAGAGGTCGGTTACACCCTCTTTCCCGAAGACAATTCGCAGGCGGCTCCGCCGCGCTCCTTCCCGGCCAAACTGCTCATGGTATTGAAAGAGCGATACGACGCTGGTTTGCCGGGCGTCACGATTATCCCGTGTGAGCTTCGCGAACATAATGCCCTGGTGCTACGCGATCTCTTGCTCGAGCAGTCAAGGTCTTGGGCGCTGCCGGAGGATTTCACGACGTGGCTGCAAGAAAAATGTGATTGGCTCAATACGCTAGTGGATCGCATTGTCACCGGCCCGCCCAAGGATCATCCGCTCCTGGCGCAAGATGCGCTCCTATCGACATGCGAGCCATACGCCTTGTGGGCCATCGAGAAAAAAGAAGGGCGCGAGCCCTTCCTGCGCCATCCGGCGGTTACTTGGACGCCGGATGTGCAACCTTATTTCCTCCGCAAGGTGCGCATCCTCAACGCAGCCCATACGGCACTACTCATCCGTTCGGGGCTCCATCGATTCAAGACGGTCAAGGAGGCGGTTGCCGACCCGGATCTCCTCCAATGGCTGGAAGGGTTGTTGTTCGAGGAAATCGTCCCGACTCTGGAGGGCCGCGTCGAAAATCCGGCGGACTTCGCCGGCCAAGTGCTGGAAAGGTTCCGCAATCCCTTCCTGGAGCACAAGCTCACCGATATCGCCACCTACCACGAAGAGAAAGTAAAAGTACGTCTCATTCCCACAAGGGAGGAGTTCCAGGCAAAATTCCAACGCACCCCGCCGCTGCTGGCGGAGGTGCTGGGTGCGCCGTTGGAATGAAAGAAGGTGGACAGCTACGTGCGCGTCGGCCGTTTTCTTGACTTGATTTCCGCCTGAGCGCTGCAAAACGCACTAACAGATGGTATTATTTGACACAGGAGGACTGTGCTTGGCAGACGAGAGGTTAACCTGTGAATCGTCTAAGTGCTGACTCTGCACCCCCTCAGGTCAAGGAGTTTGTTCGCTCGCTGACGCTAAATGCTAACGGCGTCGAAGTGACCCTGGGGGGAAACGTAGTATGCAAAATAATCCCGCCGGCGCAATTGTCCGAAGCGCAAAAGACCGCTCAACTCGACGTCGTCCGCAATCTACTGGCTGAGGCTCGCGCTCGCAGCAAGCGGCTGCCTGCAAGTAAAGTTGAAGGCGTCATCCGGAACGCCTTGAAGAAGGTCCGCGAGGAACGGTGACGATGGTCACCGCCATCCTCGATACGAACGTCTTCATTCGTGCCGCCTTACGGCCCAACTCTCCTTCGGCAACCAATCGCATAAGGTATAGACAATGCCAAAGACCCAAATGCCCTCGATTACGGAAGCGGCCATCCTCTCCCGGGTAATTCAAAGCAGCAAGCTGACTTTGTCGCCGGAAGCCGCCCAGGCCTTGCGCGACCTCCGCTTTACCGAAGAAGATCGAAAGAAGATGCACGAATTGGCCGTCAAGAACCAAAAGGGCCTGCTATCCCCTGAAGAAGAGCGCGAACTGGACAGCTACGTGCGCGTCGGTCGTTTTCTTGACTTGATTTCCGCCAAAGCGGCGAAATCCTTGAACTCGGTCCCATGAACCGCTAAGCATGGATGACGTCCTCGTTCAATTAATCTGGGACCGAGCGAAGAGCACGTGTGAATATTGTCTTTTGCCGCAAGAGTTCAGCCATCTCACATTCGAATTGGATCATGTCATCGCGACATGTCACGGCGGCCCAACACGGGCAAGCAACCTCGCGTTAAGCTGTTTCTATTGCAACCGCTATAAAGGCCCGAACATTGCGGGCCTTGATCCTCCTTCGAAAAAGATCTCGCCCTTGTTTCATCCGCGCCGCCACAAGTGGAACCGGCATTTTCGATACGATGGTCCTATCCTTATGGGTTTGACTCCTAAAGGCCGAGCCACCATTGCGGTTCTGCAAATCAACCAGCCCGAAGCCGTAGCTCTTCGAGAGGCCCTTATCGACTGTTGCGCATGACCTATTGCCTAGGCCTTGAGGAACTTGGCCATTTTGGCCTGCAGGCCTTCTCTCTTCCCCAACACCGTCTGGCATTCCCACACGATCAGAACGCGCCATCCCTGCCGCCGTAACGCGCGCTGGACGCGCTCGTCCCGCTGGCAATTGCGCTCCCGGTTTCTTCACCCAGTAATCTCGGCGTGAGGACCGAACCCGACACCGCACGCCGCCATTATGCGAGAACGTTCGGCTCGGGAGATACATAACTAAAGCTTTTGTATTCTGCTCAAATCCCTATTGCCGATTTTTGGACGTGAAAAGGTCTCCAACAGAACCATTTTCAATTGACAGCCGAGCCCATTTACGATTCGGCGCCGTCAACCTCGGGAAAGTAAAAATTCCATCGCCAGTAATAATCAAAAAAAGTACGAAAGGCTGCGACAAATAAGAAAGCGCCTTGGCGAATAGCATCGTGCCATGGCGCCTCGCTACACCAATAGAACAGCCAGACAATAAGAATGATCACCGCCGTAAACAGTGACAACAAGATAATTGTCCGAAGGTGAACGGGCGCTAGAGTCCCGACTTTTCGATATTGCTCGCTGGGACGCATTGCGTGGAAAAATTCCCAGCCTGCGCGAAGAATGTCCCAGAAAAAGATGATGGCCAGCGGCAGAAGGTGGAACGCGGTGGCCGCAACGTTGCCGAAATACAGAGGTAATGGGAATAGGATGCTCAAAAAGATCGCGACCGTGAAAATGTTGATAGTCGACCACTTCCATGTACCCGCGCCGTGAACGGCCCAGGCGATAAGTCCCCAAACGCAATTAAACGCGAGCATGCCGGTGAGGATGTAAAAGAAGGCTTCTTCCTTGATTGCCAGCGAGAGCCAAAAAAAGACACAGGCCGTCAGCAGGCAAGCCAATAGCTCAAAAAAGAGAAAGTACTTTCCGTTGACAGGCCGTTCATTGAAGACGTAACGATCATCAAAATGACGATGACTGCCGTGGTAGAAAGGTATGATGGTGAGGATGAGCGTGAAAAACTGGGGTAGATATTCGACCAACGGTTTCACCGTATGCGTCGAGTCGTCGATCGTCAAAATGCGTTTCACCGCCTCGCCAATAGCCAGGGCAAAGATCACGGCATGAATCCGCTGAAGGCTGTCGAATGACTTCTCATGGGCTTTCTGCTTTTTGGCTTTAAAGTCTGCTTGCCGTTTTTCGCTTGTCAGATTTTCAGCGGTCGGACCCATGATAACCTCGGCGATTGCTGTAGCCGGAAATCCTTAAACACCACTTCTGCCCCGGTAGGGCATCTGGTAATAGCCCAGCAATTTTATTGCTGGGTCGGGAGTCGACACAACCGGATTGAGTCTCGGAAGGACGATTGTTTTTCGTTTTACGATGACCCCAAATGCTTTCCATTTCTTTCCACGGGAGGTCAGGCGAAATGGAGAGAACCAAATTGGAGGGGCCTTCCCGGCCCTTAGGTTCCGTTTTTCACTCCTAGCTTCCGTTTTTCACCAGGTAGGTCCGTTTTTCACTAGGGGTGGGTGGGGGATGAAAAACGGAAAACGATTGCTCATTTCGGCCGCCACAAATTGCCACTGGGTCCTTGCCGTTTCTGCCTGTAGTAGCAGAAGTAGGCTTTCAGTTCTCTTGGCCGCTGTCTAGCCCCAATAGGTTTGCCATTCTTTCTTCGGGGCACAGGTGAAATGGAGACAACCATATCAGAGGGGCATTTCGGGGCATTTCGCGGATGAAAAACGGGGGACCCTCTGGGTCAAGCGCCTCACCCTCTAGACCCGCACGCGTTGAGCTAGAGGGTAGGGGGGGTGGGACGCGGCGTTAGACCGCGTGGTGTTTCTGCCGCGCTATGAGGGCGGCAACGTAGCCGGCTTTGAAGCCGCTGTCGATGTTGACGACCACGACATTGGCGGAACAACTGTTGAGCATCGTCAAGAGAGCGGCCATGCCGCCGAAGGCCGCGCCATAGCCGATGCTCGTCGGCACGGCAATGACAGGGCAATCGACCAGGCCGCCCACGACGCTCGGCAAGGCGCCGTCCATCCCGGCTACTACAACGATGGCGTCGGCATCCGCGAACTCGTCTCGGTGGCCAAGCAAGCGGTGAATGCCTGCCACGCCGACGTCGGCAATCAAGCCTACTCGGGTTCCCATGGCCTTGGCCGTCACATAGGCCTCCTGGGCAACGGGCAAATCCGAAGTGCCGGCCGTTAAGACGACGACGTTGCCTTCGATCAAGCGCTGTCCATCGCTGTCTGAGGCGGGGAGCCAAAAAGTACGAGCCACCGCATCAATTTCAGCTTGTGGGAATTTTTGCGAGAGGTAACCGGCCTGGGCCGAATCAAGACGGGTGGCCAGACAATCTTGCCCGGCTTCCAGCAGCTTGCGGGCGACTCCTTCAACCCATTCCGGCGTCTTGCCTTGGCAAAAAATGACTTCGGGAAAGCCGCAGCGCCGGCGTCTATCCAGGTCGACGTGAGCGTAGCCAAGATCGGCGACGCGGTCGCCTTGCAAGCGGCTCAGGGCGGTCTCGGGATCGACGGCCCCGGAGGCCAGCGCGGTAAGCAGGTTTCGAAGGTCGTCCGGCGCCATGAATCTGGCAATCTCACACGCCCGTATCGTAGCCACGTTGGCACAAGGGAATCCGAGACCCTATCAATCTTACTTATGCAATTGTGCCGGCATGGGAAAGACTGGCTGCGTGGGAGATTCCGGGTTTCACGGGACCACAATGATCTCGTTGTGAAGCTCGCGATTACTCAGGAAACCCATGACGGTTTCCTGGGCCAGTTGTTTGATGTAATAACTGGCCACCCTGCCAAGAAGGGTTACGGCTTCATCGGTCTCGCGGACGGAAAGTTTTCGCAATGCCGGGATAGGACTTTGCCGCAAAGCGCTCTGCACTTGCGAGGCGGACTGGGCCGTCGTAGTTACCACGGTTAGCTCCTTCTAATTGGGAAACTGCGCCCCTGTGTGCCCGACCATGCTAGGCTGCTGTCGTAAATCTTGCAACGATTTTTCCTTAAAAGATCGCCAAGGGAGGTAGAAATTCAAGAAACGACTCGGTTCCGGCCTTCATTTTTGGCTTGGTACATTTTCTCATCGGCCAAACGGATGAGTTCCTGGCTGGACAAGGGCGTCTCTCCGGTCGTAAGGCCCACTCCCAGGCTGATCGTTATAGCGTAGTTCTTGCCTTCGTATTCGAACGGGTGATTTTCCACTAGGGACCGTATGCGCTCGGCCGCGACGCAAGCGCCTTCGCGGGACGATTCGGGCAAGACGATGGCAAACTCCTCGCCGCCGTAACGAGCGAATAATTCCTCTCGGCGCACGCTGGCTTTGACGCATGACGCCAGTTCCCGCAGCGTATAGTCTCCTGCCAGATGGCCCCGTTCGTCATTGACGTTCTTGAAATGATCCAGGTCGAAAAGAATTAGAGCCAGGGGACGGTGGTGTCGTATGGATCGAGCCAGCTCCCGATCCAAAAACTCCATGAGATAGCGCTTATTGTGAATCTCGGTAAGCCCGTCAACGATCGTCAGGCGGTAGATTTCTTCGTGATACTCCGCTTCGACGTTGCCGCCGGCCAAGAAGCGGTATATGCAGTTGCCCACGCGGAAATAATCGCCATCGTTAAGTTTGCAAATAGTGACCGGGGCATCATTGACAAACGTGCCATTGGTGCTTTGCAGGTCCACCGCATAAAAGCCATCGACGCCCGCCTGAATGCGGGCATGCCGGCGCGAAACGGAGTGGTCGTTGATGCGAATTTCGCAATCGTTTCCCCGGCCCAGGACAACGGGGTCTTCGGAGAGCGGATAGCGGGTCCCCATTCCGGGCCCGGTCGGATAGATGTGAATGACGCAGGCATCGCGCCGGGTCTTGGAAAGCAGTTTATCGGGCAGTCCCGGCCAGGTTTCCGATACCTTTTCCATGGGGCTCGTCTTCAAAAAAAGCGCTCCAAAGCAGTAGCCACGTAGGAAACGGCCCGAATCCTTGCTGGACTAAGGTCATGGCACGAAAGCCCCATTTCGGGGCTATGGTGACTTTAGTTCATAAACAGCGAAGGAGCCAAGATTTTGGCTAACGGGTTGATTGGAAAACATTAAAGCTGGCGTGCCTGCAAGAAATGTCGTGATTCGTTTGTTTGAATCGGAACGATGGATTGTTGAATCGCAGCAACAAAAATCCGTTCATATTCCGCGGCGCTGCGTTGCCACGACCAGTCCTGCCGCATGCCGGTCTGCATTAGCTGCCGCCAAAGGTTTGGTTGCTCGAAATATATGTCCAGAGCCCGGCCAACCGTCTCGGCCAGGCCATTCGCGGAATACGCCTGGAAGGAGAAACCAGTAGCGGCGCCCGCTGCGAGAGTCTCCGGCGTGGTATTCGTCACCGTGTCGGCCAATCCGCCGGTCGCTCGTACAATCGGGACGGTCCCATATCTCAAACTGTAAAGTTGATTGAGGCCGGAGGGTTCGTATTGGCTGGGCATGAGATACATGTCGGCTCCCGCCTCGATCTGGTGAGCCAGGGACTCATTGAAGCCTAGAGTGACGGCTACCTGTTTGGGATAGCGCTGGCGAATGGCAAGGAGTTCTTCGTAGACGGCCCGCGGCCCTTCCCCGAGGATGACAAGTTGGGCGCCGCGCTGCAAAAACGCGTCGGCCGCGGCGATCACCAGGTCAATACCCTTCTGCTCCACCAGGCGGGCCACCATGCCGAGAAGGGGAATCCGGGGAGCATCCGGCAAATTGCTGGAGCGCTGGAGAAATTGCTTACATTTTGGCTTGCCGGTTTCCAGGGAATCGACATCATACTTGCTTGCCAGGTGAGGATCGATGGCGGGATTCCATTCGTTGTAATCGACGCCGTTGACAATGCCGGTCAATTTTGCGTGGCGCTCCAGCAGCACGCCGTGCAAGCCACAGCCATAGTAAGGCGTCTGAATTTCGCGGGCGTAGGTGGGGCTGACGGTTGTCAGGGCGTCCGCGAACACCAGGCCGCCCTTGAGAAAGTTTAATTGGCCGTAAAACTCCAATTGCCTGTAATTGAATAATCGCCAATCCAATCCGGTCAACTGCATGTCCCAGTGCCAAAACAGCCCTTGATAGGCGAGGTTGTGGATCGTCAAAACCGATCGCAGGCCGGCGAATCCCGGCAAACGCCGGTACTCTTCCTGCAAATAGACCGGAACCAGCGCCGTTTGCCAATCGTTGACGTGCAAAATATCCGGTTTGAAATCCAGTAGGCGAATCGCTTCGAGCACCGCCCGACTAAAAAAAACGAAGCGGGCACAGTTATCGGAGTAATCGCGTTTCTGCCCGTTCGAAAGCGTGTATTGATAGAGTCCATAGCCGGCGGAGGAATCGTCTCGTTCAAAGTAATGAGGTTGCTCGACGAGGTAAACCGGTATGGAGCTGCCCGGCAGCAACGACCGCCAAAATCGCCCTTCTATTGTCTTTGTGCCGATGGGCAACCGAACCGTTGTCGTGGTTGGTTCAAGCGGATGCCCGCCGGCCCGGACGGAACGATATAGCGGCATGATGATCGCGCAGCGATGGCCGCGTGCCGCCAGGGCGCGCGGGAGCGCGCCGACCACATCCGCCAAACCGCCTGTCTTGGCGAATCCGTTCACCTCCGAAGCCGCCAGCAGGATGTTCATATCAGTGAATTGTCCTTTCCGATGCTAATGCAAACCTAGGACCTTGTGCTTGTTTCAGCAAGTTTCCAGGTCTTCAACGTGACCAACGTGCCATTGGCCAACATGGAAGGAGCCACGTAACCCGTTCTCTCTTCGCACTGACGCTCGTCTACCTCCGCTAATCGGCACGACCGCTACGAACGGCAAATAGATAGCGTCAAAATGGGAGAACCGGGTTGTTTGTAGGCTTGAGCCTCCCTATTTCCTTTCTTAGACTCGTGTGACAACCCGGTGACACTCCGGCTGATGACAGCGAGCGACGACATTTATGCCCACCGGATATTCGCAACCGCTGACATCGAATCAGGTGCCCAATGACCCGTCCGCCTGAAAACAACGACAAGCGGTTAGAGACGATTTTGGAAACCGTAGGCGAGGGCGTCCTAGTCCTGAGTTCTGCCGGCGTGATCGTGGAATGCAATACGGCGGCCGCCCGGCTATTTGGACGTTCGGTGGATCAACTCCAGCGCACGTGGATTTTCGACTCCGGCTGGGCCTTCCTCCAAGAAGACGGTTCGCCTTTGGCCATGGAACGGCACCCGTTCTCCAAAGTTTTGCGGACCGGCCAACCAATCCGCAACGAAATCTTGGCGTTGCAAGCAAAGCCTGCTGGAAAAACGTTGTCCGAGCGTCCGCCGCCCTGTTGGCTTCTGGCCCATGCCACGGCGCTGCGTTCCGGTCCGGCCGATAAAATTGACAAGGTCGTGTGCGCACTGACCGATATCACCGAACACCGAAAGACCCTGGGTTTTTTGCGCCAGTCGGAGGGCAAACACCGCGGTCTTTTGGAGAGCTTGCCCGTTGTGGTGATTCAGTCCAACCTCGAATCAGAAGTCGTGTATGCGAATCCTGCAACCAAAGCTATTACCGGCTACGATCACGCGGAATTCCGTACGCCCGCCTTGTGGTCGGCGCTGATTCATCCGGAAGACTTGCCGGCCGTTCGGGCGGCATTGGAAAAGGCCAAGACCGGGGCGACGGAACGGCTGGAAATGCGCTATCGGGCCAAAGACGGCACCCAGAAAATCGGCTACTGCATCGTCCAGCCTTACCGTCATGATGACCGGATTGAGGGCACTATCACCTTGGTCATGGACGTCACGCGTGAACGGAGGTTGGAAGAGGAACTCAGTCGGGCACAGCGCATGGAACTGGTGGGCCGGCTGTCCAGCGGCATTGCTCACGATTTCAACAACATGCTGACGGTCATGCTCACCGTCACGGATTTCGTTAAGGCGAAATTGCCTGCCGATCATGACGCTCATCAAGACTTGGAAACGTTGACCGGCGCCGGCCAGCAAGCCGCTCACCTCGCGCGGCAACTTCTTGCCTTTGGCAAACAGCAACCCGTGCAGTTCCAAGCGGTGGCGATCAATCAAGTGATACAGCGGGCTCTGGAATTGCTCCGCGCCACCTGGGCCCTCAACAGCGAAATTGAATGCAGTCTGGATTCACGAGAACCTCGCGTTTGGGGCGATGCAGCCCAATTGCAACAAGTGCTCATAAACCTGTTCCTCAACGCCCGCGATGCCATGCCCCAAGGCGGCAAGTTAACCGTCAAGACGTTGACGCGCCGCGGCCCCCGCCGGCAATCGGAAGAGCGCTTGCCCGGGTTGATGGACGCGTCCGGACCCGACCAAGGAAGCCGCCGCGCCCAAGCGATGTGGCTATTGCTCTCGGTTCAAGATACCGGCAAGGGCATGGACGAAGGGCTGCACGCTCGCATTTTTGAGCCGTTCTTTACCACCAAGGAACACGGGACCGGGTTGGGACTCGCGGTTGTTCAGCAAATATTGGCCAGCCACGGCGGATGGATTGAAGTGGCGAGCCGTCCCGGGCAAGGCACCCGCTTCGACATCATGTTGCCTTGCATGGATAACGGCCGATCGGCAGGGGAAGCCGATTCGGGCCACCGTCACGGCGAGGTGCAGTCGGGTATCGCGGGCGGCAATCCCCATTAGTAGGCCCGTACATATCCGCCACTTGACTGAACGGTGCCACTAAATCGGGCATCGTAATATACCGGCTCTTGACACTCCTGCTTGACACCGACACACTTCTTGATGTCTCAGAATAAAACCCGTGGAGACGTCACCATGGATTCCACCGCGGACGGCCGGCCCTTCCTGACCAATGCCGAGGAATTTCAAAACGTCAGCCGCGGCAATCCGTTGCCGTACAAGCTTAAGGAAGACGACCTCGTTAAGGCGCGGCTGACGCCCAAGACGTGGCGACTCGAGATCGTCAGCGACGGCTCCTCCCAGCTCGAAAAGCCGCGCAAGCTTGATGATGGGACGGCCATCGACTATCCGGCGCTCGAGGAGTCGGGTAAGAAACATGGCGTCAAATTCTTGAAAGCCATGCAGTGTCTCAATATCCCCAGGCCGCTGGGCCAAGGACTTTGGGAAGGCGTGCCGCTGCGCGAGGTGCTGAAGCTCGTCGGCAAAGTCAATAATGTGCGCCGCGTCTATTACTGGGGATTCCACAACAACGATCCCAAGCAACTGTTCCAATCATCCCTGGGTTATAACCAAGTGATGGAAACGCCGCCCTGGGACCTGGGCCCGTTCGTCGCTTATAAACTCAATGGCGAGCCGCTTTCCCTGCAGCGCGGCGGACCGGCGCGCATAGTGGTGCCCTGGGCGCACGGCTTCAAGTCCATCAAGTGGTTGCAGCAGATCGTCTTGACCAACGACTATCAAGCCAACGATACCTACGCGCTGGAAAACAACGATCCCGACTCGTATTTGAAAACGGCCGCCTATATTAACAACGGTCCGGACAGCTTTAAGAAAGGCGAAGCCATTGCTATCACCGGCAACGCCATGGTCGGCTGGTCCGGCCTGAAGCGCGTCGAGTATTGGCTCCGGCCCGATCAAGGAGCGCACGGCAAATTAGCCGAAGACGACCCCGCCTGGGAGAAGGCCCAGTGGAAGCCGTGCACGCTGGAGCAGCCTCCGGCCGATTGGGGCGGTCAGCTCCCCAAGGGAGTATTGCCCAAAGAAGTCTGGGGCTTTAATCCTGAGACAAATAAACCTAAGGACTGGCCCTTGCGCTTTAGCTGGGCGCTTTGGTCAGCCACCTTAAAAGACTTGCCGCCGGGCGCCTACGAATTCCGCGTGCGAACCGTCGATCTAAAAGGCTTCGCCCAACCCCAGCCCCGCCCTTATCCCAAATCGGGGCGAAATGAAATCCAATACAAGCCGATTGTCGTGATGGGGTGAAGCTGCGGCGGGCGCGCTTGGGCGCGGGTTTTCTGACGGTCCGAGGCCCGCGCCAACCGTTCTTCAGCCGCATTTCAATCGGCGCAAGTAAGCTTTCCAATCGCATCTCAATAAGGCAATCGCCTCGTTTCCGGTTAGGCGATCTCTCGGCCGGGGAGGGCTTATCGATCACGTCTACAGGTTCGCAATAGACGTGGATAGGAGCTTGTTCATGGCCGCCTCCATTGTGGCTTTGGCGTTTTGCATGGCCAGCGAATTCGGCCTGGAAGCCGAGCTAGCCCGCTTTCCTTCGTTCAATTTGGCCGTGGACATGAAGGCCTTCTCGAGAGAGCACGGACTTTGGTTGCGATCCCGAGCGTGCTTCGAGATAGATCCCAATGAGCTTTCCGATTGGCAACGGGAAAACCAAGCTTGTTACGACGTATGGTCTGACCTGGCATGGTGCCATGTTGGCGGCTTGAGTTCTCTCAATAAGAGGTGGGAATTCTAATTGCTGTAACGCCTCCGGCGTAAAGAGACGCCTGCCCTGTACGGTCGGCTTGCTCATTGAAAGAGCGCAGCTTCAAAGAGCGTCAGCGAGGCAACCGCCGTTGCTCGCTGACCGCTTCGGGCTTGTATTTTAAGGCTTCGCTTTTTCGTCGGCTTCTTCGCTGCGCTGGTAAATAGGCAGGAACCGATATTCCACCGTCAAAGCCAGGACAGCCATTGAGGTGCTGTAATGGCGGCCGAAACTGCGTTCTTCGGCCTGATCGCCTTTCCACGCGCCGCTGCTCTCTTGAGCGCCCAGGAGGTGTTTGTGCATGAGCGGTTTGAAGTGGTTCCAATAATTGCCGCCCAGTTGGAAGCAAGCCTGCGAGCAGTAATACATGGAGTAAGAGATCTGTTCATAGCCCCAAGGCGGATTGTGCTTGAGAAGATACCCTCCCGCTCGCAATAGCTCCTCGGAGCGATGCATTTCTTTGCCGCATAGTTCGAGAGCCAAGATGCTGGTTCCTGTGCAAGCGATGGTGGTCCGGCTGCCTTCATGCACGGCATAACGAAAGGCGCCGGTATTGGGATCCTGGCTGCGTTTGATGTAGGCGACCGCTTTCTCAATCGCTTCCGGAGGCACATCGCAGCCCAAGTTTTTGGCGGCCCGCAGCGCCATGATCTGCCAGCCGGTGACGCTGATATCGCTGCCGCGGACGTGTTCGACCAGATAGCGCCAGCCGCCTCGGGCCTCCCCCTGGTTTTGCGGCCTTTGTGCCTTGAGGATAATATCGATGGCTCGGGCTAGCTTCGTACGGATCTCTTCGCCAAGCTTGCCGTCGGTCATTCCCGCCACCTCGGCCAGCATCAAGGTGCAGATGCCATGCTGGTACATCTCATAATGGCGTTGGGTGGCAATCAATCCGTTCGTTTGCTGCTGCTTGAGAACCCACTCGACGCCCTTCTTAATGGTGTCGCCGTATTTCCCTTCACCGGGTACGTGGCCGGCCGACAAAAAGGCCATTACTGACAGCCCAGTAATTGCGGCATTCTTGGGTCCCTGGGCAGAATTCCAGGAGCCATCCTCGTTTTGGTGGTTGCTCAAATACTCGAGCGCCTTATCGATTGCCTTATCAACCCGTTCCGATTTCTCACCGTCCTCGGCTGCCGGCAATACAGCAGCCATACAAAGCACCAAAACCACCGCCAGACCCGTCCTCTTCATAGCTAAGCTCCACTCCCCACTCCCACTCCCTACTCCCCACTCCCTCCCCCCTTCCTCTCCCCCACCTGCTCAAAATAAAGTTTGATCATCCGAGCATGGCTATCGCCATATTTGGCTTTCATGTCTTGAATAATCTGAGTGCGCAATTCGCCAGGCAGGTCGCCCCAACGTTTGCCGGCGTATTTCTTCATGTCAGCGGGCAACAAGGCCTGGTCAACCTGGCCAGCGGTGTTTGAGGCTGATTTCGCCGGATCGGCGCCGCCCTCCGGCTTGCCCTCTTGACGCTGTTGCTGTTGTTGTTTGGCCAATTGCTGCGCGGCTTGCTGGAGGTTTTGGGCCGCCTGGCTCATGGAGGTCTGGGCTTGTTGCTTTTCGCCTTTGCCCAGTTGGCCCTGAGCCTGATTCATCTGGTTTTGGGCCTGTTGCAAGGATTGGCCGGCCTGCTGGCTATTGGGCGATCGTTGTTGGGCGGTCTGGCTGGCTTCCATGCGCTGGGCCGCTTGGCTGGCCTGTTGGGCCGACTTGTCGAGAGCCTGGGCCGCCTGTTGACGAGAGTCGCGCGCCGGCTCGGATTGACCTTGTTTTCCTTGTTCTTGCGCTAGCTCCATGGAGTTCTGACCCTTTTGTGCCGAACCGGCGGCCTGTTGGGCGTTCTCCTTGGCTTCCTTCGACCGGTTCATTTGATGGGCCAAGTCTTGCAGTTTCCTCGTCAGGTCGCCGGTTTGCTCCTTCAAATCCTGCTGCCGAGCCTGTTGTTGAGCCTGCTGAGCCGCCTTGTCGTTGCCAAGAGGCTCCATGCGCCGGTTGATATCATCCTGTTTCTTGGCAAGCTGGCGGGCTTGCTGGGCGGTGTCCGGCGCAGTGGAGTCGGGATTGGCGGGGGTCTGTTCTAGCTGCTGAGCCAACTGATGTAATTCTTGTGCGGTCTGTTTGCCGGCTTCCTGCGCTTTTTGCGGCACGCCGGCTTGAGCGTGATTCGAGGCCTGCTTGGCCGACTGAGCAGCCTTCTGGGCCTGCTGCGTTGGACCTGCCTTCGTGCCTTGTTCTTTTTCCACTCCCTTGGCCAGTTCACCCGCTTTTTGGGCAACCTCTTGTTGCTGCTTGGCAATTTCGCCAAGGGGATTGTCCCTTGGCTTGTCATCAGCCTTGGCAGCCTCGGCGGCCGTCTTGGCCACGGCTTCGCGCAACTCGCGTTGTTCCTTAGCCAGTTGCTGAGCCTGGCCCCGCTGCTGTTTTTCCGTATCGCCCGGCTGTCCTTTGGGGTTGTCCTTGGCCTGGGCGGGCGACGATTTCTGCGGCAAGTTTTCACCCAGCTTATCCAATGCTTGCCGAGCCTTTCCCATTTGATCGCGGGCCTTGGCTTCGTCTTTGTTCTTCAATTGCTCGGCAGCCGATTGGGCTTTCTCCCGTGCTCTCTTGTGGTATTGCTGGGCATCTTGATTATTGCTCGGCACGGGCATTTCCTTGACGGCTTTCTCCAGGGCTCTTTGTTCTTGCTCAAGAGCGGGCAAGGCTTTGGGATCCTTTTTGGCTTGCTTGTCATCGGTCTTGTTTAGGAGGTCCTTCTGCTGCTGAGCGAGTTGCTTGGCAACGTCCTTGGAGGCGCGGGCCTCGTTCCTCGCTTTTTCGAGATCCGCAGCCAATTTATCGAGGTCCTTGGCCGACTGATCCTGATGTTTCATGGCCTCGGCTGGCTCGTCCTCCTTCAAGGATTGCGTGGCCTTTTTCGCTTCTTCGGGGTGGAACGATTTGGCCTTAGGTTTCTCAAGGGTTTTCTTGCTTTCCTGTGCCAGGCGCTCGGCCTTTTCGGCCAACTTTTCTTGCTTGCGGGCTAAATCATCGAGCTTGCCCTTGAGTTGATCCTTTTCCCGGTCGCGAATAGCTTGGTCCAAGTCGCGTTCCGCCTGGGCCAACGCGCGTGCTTTGTCGGAAAGGCTTTTGCTTTCTTCCGCTCGGGCGGCATCCAGAGCATTGCGCAATGCCTCACTCTTTTCAGCGAGTTGCTTGACTTCGTCGGCAACTTCTTTTTGCTCGCGTTTGATCTGTTCGCTGTTAGCCGGGTCGGCATCTTTCTTCTTTGCCAGCTCGGCGGCTTTCTGGGCCAGTTGGCGTTCGCGCTCGGCGGCCATTTCCAGCTTTTTTTGATCCAAGCGCTGCTGGGCAAGGCGCTGGTTGGCATCTTTGAGGGCCTCAAGTTTTTGCAGCGCGGAGTTGAGTTGCTGCTCTGACTTTTCGAATTTGCCGTCGCGGCGTTCTTCCTTAGTTTCCTTGCCGGCATCGCGCAGGGCGTCTGCGCTTTGGCGCATTTCCTTGTCGGCGATGTCTTGAGCGAGGTCGGCTAGGTGCTCGAGCCCTTGCGTTTCGCCCGTCTCCTGGCTCAGGTCGCGCAAAGCGTCCTCGATGGTTCGGTTATCGCGGCTTGCATCTTGAAGGTCTTTGCTTTGCTCGGGTCGAAGAGCGGTCTGATCTTTGGATTCTTGCCTGAGCTTGTAAACCGAGCGCTCTACCTTCTTCAAGTTTTCCTTGATCGCTTCGAGCTTCTTGGCGATGGCGTCGCGCTGCGCTTCGATTTCTTGCTGAAACAAGGGGTCGGCTTGGCGGGCCACCTTGAGGATGCGCCAACTTTTTTCCGGATAATAAGCGACATTGGGCTCTAAGTTGACTTCAGGCACGCGGCGATTATCGACTGCCTTGAGGCGGTATCGTACCTCATCGCCTTCCTGCACTTTGTTCACTAAGGACAGAAGATGACGCCCGGCTGCCTCTCGGGTTCCCTTACCTTGCAATACGATTGCCTCGCTCTGCGCCGGCCCGCCGTTGACCGTAAATTCAACGAAGGCGGCATCGACGCCCACGTCATCCAACAGCGTCATTTCCACTGGGATTGGCTCGTAGGCGCGCACCATCTTGAGTTCATTGTTGCCGGAAACCTTGTCAAAGACGGGCGGTAGGTCCATCTTGGTTTCAATCCGATGAAGCGGCAGGTCGGTGCGGATGCCATGTTCTGCTTCCAGGACCAGCCGATAGGCGCCGTTCGACCGGACCGCCAGCGCTATTTGGCCTTTGCCGCGATCCTCGGAAAGTTGCAGGGGAAGAATTTGCTTGGAGCCGGTTTCAGGCGTCCACTCCAGGTAGGCAGCCAGCGCCGGCCGAGTAAATTGGCAATCAAAGACGACCTCGCTGTGCTGAAGGACCGTGAGATCGACGAGACCCACTTGCCTTTGCCCTTCGATGGTCGCCTGAGCATAGGCGGGAGAGGTAATCTTGAGCTTCGGGCTATCAGCGGCCATGGCGACCGGTTCGATAACCTCGACATGATAGGTGGAACTAGCGACCGGTCCGGCTTCTAAAAAGTAGTCAAAATCATTCACAATCAGGTCGCGAGGAACTTTCAATGAAAAGCGATCCGAGCGCTCGGCCTCCATGCGCAATGATTTCTTTTCGCCATTTTTAGTAAAGACGAATCGGCACGTACGCGGGCGCTCGACATTCTCATTTTCCGCGTGGACGTCTACCGAAATGGTTACCGGCTGACCGCGCCCCACAAACGTATTGCCGGGAACAACCGCCAATGCAAAAGTAGGGCCGGCAGCCGAATCCCGCCAAGGCAATAAGAAACGGCCTGCCAACTCGCTGGATCGCTCCGGCCACAGGACCGCGGGAACCAGCAACGCGGAAACGGCTAAGAGCGACGAAAGCGCCAGCCTTCCCGTCTTCCGGTTAGGAACAGCGTGGACAAAATCGAGGGGGCTAGTTTGCCTATCCGTCTCTTTGACCAGGAAATCGATGAAGCGCGACGACCCATGATGGATATCAACCGGCCCCGTGAGCTCGACGGTTGAGGTCAATCGTTCGAGCAATTCCGGATACCGATCTTCGATCATGGCAGCCAGGGTGGCGTTTTCCAGACGCCGGACCAGCGGAACGATCAGGCCAAGAACCGCGGCGCCGATGCCCAATCCTAACCATGTTGCAAGGAGGGCAACGCGAACAGCGGAGGGCAGCTCGAGCCAGGCGTCTGCCAAGACCGCCGCACCCGCCACTAGGGATAGCAGCAACAGGAGCCAGCAAGCGCCGCGCAGCGCACGCAAGGCACGCATGTACCGGGCGAGCGAATCGAGCTTGCTCTGGAGCGAAGAGGGCAGGGCAGCGTTGGTCGACATACTGGTTTCCTCTCAGAGTTTAATCTGATTCAACCGATTCCCTGTCATAAGCTTTGGCGGAGGAGAGGGCTATTTCCTTTTCCTTTAGAAACATCCCAAGACGGCAAGGTTCCGAGAAGGGTGGCAGGCAGCGACTCGGAAAGTCTGCTCGGCAGGCCTGAAAGGATTGTAAACGACCCTAAAGAGGTCCAGCAAGCGCATTGCCTCGTCCTCAAGCCGGTTTTGGGAGCCCGTTTCGCTGGGCGGTCTAGCTTGAAAAGCCCCTCCGATTTAGTTCTCTCCATTTCGCCTGCCCCCCGGTGGAAAGAAATGGAAAGCATTTGGGGTTTAAGGCCGGCTCGACAGGGTAACAAGGCAATCCAATCGCCAAGCCAAATGTTTCACTTGGCCCTTACCAGTAGAGAAACGATCTTTTTTGCCGGAAGCTTATGCAAATAGCTTGCTTACGAAAGATCGTTTCCCGGTCCCCTCACACACCCCCTAGAGCGCCAGGTTGAAACGAATGAATTTGACTGCGTTGTGGCACGGTCAGGAAACTGTCAGGAGACCGTGACACGACGGGAAGTCGGGAGACCGTCGCCACAACGGAAGGCGGAAATGAGCAGTCGTTTTCCGTTTTTCATCCCCCTCCCACCCCTGGTGAAAAACGGAAGATAGCGGTGAAAAACGGAACTTTGGGTTGAAAAACGAAACCTTTAGGTCTAGCTCGGGAAGGCGCCTCGGATTTGGTTCTCTCCATATCGCCTGCCCCCCCGTGGAAAGAAATGGAAAGCATGGGATTCGTTCACGTCAGACCGCGGGATGTTGGCGCTACAGGAATGAAAGACGTTGAGAGATTCAACCGAAATGAAAAACCCGTCGTCGGGATGGATTACTTAGGGTGATCGCCGATTCAAGTTACAGGACATCTCAAGTGCCCAAGATCCGGATAGACCCTCAACCTGCCCAACGGTCGCGGCATCCATAGAATCGCTGTGAACGGCTGGTGGCGGACTACGGTGGACCGCTTCCCTTCCGTCACATCTCGGAGGCGATCATGAAAGCGATTCTCTCAACGGCGCTGGTACTCGGCGTATGCGGCCTGGCGGTTGCGCTGGAGGACAAGAAAGCAGACCCGGTCGGAACGTGGAAGTGCGAATATGAGATCGGCGGGCAGAAGCGGACCTCCACTTTGATGATCAAGAAGGACGGGGACAAAATCGCCGGGACAATAAGCTGGCCCGACCAGAAAGAGGAAAAGCTCAAGGACCTCAAGCTGAAGGACGGTACGCTGACGTTCTCAGCCGTGCGGAAGCTCATGGACAACGAGATCCCCATCGACTACAAGCTGACGATTGACGGGGACAAGCTCAACGGGAAAGGATCGGCGGAATTCGGAGGCCAGAAGCAGGAGTTCGACATCGAGGGGAAGCGGGAGAAGAAGGATAAATAGCCGTTGCGCAGACCGAGAAGGAATGGCACGGAGATATTGTTTTGCGAACACGCGCAGCGCCGAGTGGAAGCAGGTCACCGTCGATTGGGCCCGTAGCGATTCCGTCGACCGCTCGGACGCTCGCGGCTTCCAAATACCGCAGATGAGTTTTTCCAGTAAGCATTTGACCGAGGCCTTATTCTCCGGCTAGAGTGTGCTGAGGGAGCTCCGCCAAAACAGCAACCCGCCAACCATTATTCAGGGGGGTCCGTTCATGCGATTTGTCAATCGACGCGAATTCTTGAAGGACTCAGCCGCGGTCGCGGCCGCGCTGGCCGGCGCCCACGCCCTGACGGCGGACTTGCGGGCCTCCGAAAAAGCCGCAAAAGCAGAAAAATCGAACGAACTCAGCGATCCGCTGCGCGTGGCCGTCATCGGCGTTCACGGTCGCGGCATGAGCCATGTCGAAGCCCTTAACAATCACAATAGCTGCGTCATTACTACGATCTGCGATACCGACTCCGCCGTCGTTGGCCCGGCTATCAAGGCAGTTGAAAAAGCGCGGGGCGAAGCGCCCAAGTTCGAGCAGGACATCCGGAAGGTGCTCGATGATAAAAACATCGACATTATTACCATCGCCACCCCGAACCATTGGCATTCCTTGGCCGCTATCTGGGCGCTTCAAGCAGACAAGCATGTCTATGTCGAAAAGCCGGTCAGCCACAATGTCAGCGAAGGCCGGCGCGTTGTCGAGACGGCGCGCAAGTACAACAAGATCTGCCAAACGGGAACGCAGTGCCGATCAATGCCGGGAACGCGGCAGGCCATGGCTTTCCTTCACGACGGCAAACTCGGCAAGATTAGCGTCGCCCGCGGCCTGTGCTACAAGTTGCGGGGCAGCATCGGCAAAGTGAAAGGACCACAGGCAGTTCCCTCAACGGTCAATTACGACCTCTGGTGCGGACCCGCTCCGAACAAGCCGCTCATGCGTCAACACCTTCATTATGACTGGCACTGGACGTGGGACTACGGCAACGGCGATCTAGGGAACCAGGGCATTCATCAAATGGACGTCGCCCGCTGGGGGCTCAACAAAAACGAGCTGGCCAAATCTGTGCAGAGCCTCGGGGGCCGGTTCGGCTACGTGGACGATGGCGAGACGGCCAATACCCAAATCTGCGTTTTCGATTACGGCGATTGCGAACTGATCTTCGAAGTCCGCGGCTTGCCAACAAAGAAATTGCTCAATACCGGTGTAGGCAACATTTTCTATGGCAGCGAAGGCTACATGGTCTGCCCTGGTTACGATTCCGCTGTCGCTTACACGCCCAAGGGAGAAGTCATTCAGAAATTCGGCGGCGGCGCGGACCACTTTGCCAACTTTATCAAAGCCGTGCGCAGCGGCAAAAAAGATGACTTGAACGCCGACATCCTCGAAGGCCATCTCTCCAGCGCCCTCTGCCACCTGGGCAACATCAGCTACCGTCTCGGCACGGAAGTCCCCTTCAACAAGAAGACCCACGCGTTCGGCGACGACAAAGACGCCGGCGATTCGTTGGCACGCATGGAAGAGCACCTAAAAGACAATGCGATCGCGCTGGACGAAGCGAAATACCGACTCGGGCCGAAATTGGCCATCAACCCGAAATCCGAATCCTTCGTAGGCAACAAGGCAGCCGACGCGATGCTGACCCGCGAGTACCGCAAGGGCTTCGAAGTGCCGGAGAAGCTGTAAAAGGAATTGCCACAAAAAACACAAAAAGACACAAAAAAGTAAAAGGGAGAAGAAGCATCTCGATAGCTTCCACTCCCTTTTTCGTTTACTGAACCCGGACAAATCTTTTTTCGTGTCTTTTTGTGTTTTTTGTGGCCATTTACTTAGACAAGGTCCAAACGCCGTTTCATCACGCGGGCGCGGTTGCATTCGGCGCAGGTGCCGCGAACGATGAACGTATGGCTGCTGATCTGAAAGTTGTTTTGGCGGCAAACTTCACGCATGACCGCTTCGATCGTGGAGTTCTGAAACTCAATGACCCGGCCGCAGTTTCCGCAATAGAGGTGCTCGTGGGCGGGATAGCCGTAGTCATGTTCATAGAACATGCGCGGCCCCATTTCCAGGCGCCGCAATAGCCCGGCATCAACCAGCTTTGCCAACGTGCGGTAGACCGTCGCCCGGCTGACGCGGAAGCCGGCTTGCTTCATGTCGTCAATGAGTTGGTCGGCATCGAAATGGTTGTGCTGCGCGAAGATGAAGTTCACCATGTCGCGCTGCTGCTCCGTGTAGCGCTGCGGCTTGGGCCGGCTCGCGAGGTATTCGCGAAACTTAGCCTCCGGACTTTGTGACACTTCAACCGCTGGCAATTCCACGGACAAGTCTCCTCAAGCAACAACCCGACTTTGCCGTAGCCGTAAGGCGGGACGATTCCTCGAGTCCCAGCACACGCCCTGGTGAGACTCGAAGAATCATCCTACCCTAACGCAATCCATGACCCAGCCAGAAAAAACGTGCGGCATCCCAATCAAGAATCATTCTTGAATGATTCTATAGACTTGTGCTGTTATTAGCCAACTTACAGAGCGAAATCCGATAGGTTTGCGGGATGTCGTCGAAGACAGGATATTACGATTCCAGGACAATTCGAAACAGCCGTTCGAGCGCCGTATCCATTTTTTCCGGAGTGTCATAGGTTCCGGAGGCGATCTCTTTGCGCACGCGCTCCACGAGTTCGGTGCGAATCGGCTCTTGAGAGGGGACTCGGCCATTTGCCGTCGGGTTGTCACTCGGTTGTTTGCGCGAGTACGAATGCATCCAGCCTCCACGACTTGCTGAGACGGGACCATCCATGCCCTCGGGAACGTGACAGTACATAAGTCAACTCCGCGGCCGGCGCGCGACGGGCAAAAGAAGGGCCGTCACGGCTGGGGCCAATTGTAAAGAATGGTGAAGAGCAGAATCAACCCGGAGGCCGCTCAGATAGGAATGCGCGACCTCGATCATGAAGGGTTCCAACGATTCCGCTGACTTAAGGGAACTATCCTGACGCCTGGCCACGCCGGCGTCCAGCCGACGGGAGGCAAGCAATCCATGAGAAGGCACCTGTTTATTTGCACACTTCTCGCCTGCTAATCTCAGTATCGTCGCGGCAACGCCTAACATTTAGGCAATTCGAGGATCGGATTCAAGGTTCTCCCGCTTGCCCATCCTAACAAATGAATTGAGCGCAGGATGCTCGGCGCTAGGGTGGATGGGACAACGACGAACAAGCTTTCTTTCCCCATGAAGCAGGCGGCGCGGAGAAATTTTGCCCCGTCCAGCGGAGCCTTCTCCGGTTTTTTTCGCAATCAATAATCGGCATGAACAGGGGCGCTTCGCAGGCAGCGCTTGACCATGCGCAACGTATTACCTCGCTCGCCGCGCGGCTCGCAACTGAGCTCGTCCATGAGTGTGCGCATCAGAAAGACGCCACGGCCGCCGATACGCAATTCACTGGGATTCAAATGGGGCACGGAGTTGACGTCAAAAGGCTCTCCTTCGTCTACCAATTGGATTTCTAAGCCTTCGGGCACGGTTTGACACTGAATTTCAAGACGCGCGCTGACTTGGCCGTTGTGGGCGTGCCGAATGACGTTGTTTATCGCCTCGTGCGTTGCCAGGACGACCGATTCGGTCGATTGACGATCGAACCCCGCATAATGGCAAAACGATTCCACAAAATGCCGGGCCAGAGCGATAAGACGAAGGTCACTCGGTATTGTCAAGGTCCAAGGCGGGCAATCCGGGGGCATTCCTTCTCTCCGCCGATCAAACGGGACACTAGCTGCGAGTTTACCGAATCCGGTGAAGTATAGATGTCCGGTAAATGCTTGACAAGGCATGCGGACATGCGAGCCACCGGGTTTATCCGGGGGAAGAAACCCGATGAGCGTGAACGCTAGCGCTTGCTAACCGGGACAAGGTATTGCGTATAAGATCTGCCGCTTGTTCGGCCTGAGCGGCCGACACGTCCAAGTGCGTGCAGGCGCGGACCATGCCCGAGCCTCCGGGCGACATCACCAGCACGCTGTGCTGTTTGAGGGCGTTTACCACGTCCGCAATCGAACCCAATTCGGGATCCACTTCAAACCAGACCAAATTGGTTTCTACTTCGGGCGGATTGAGGCGAAGCCCAGGCGTATCGGCGACGGCTTGGCCTATCAACTTGGCATTACGGTGATCGTCGGCCAGCCGGTCGATGTGATTGTCTAGAGCGTAGAGACACGCCGCGGCAGCGATACCGGCTTGCCGCATGCCGCCACCCAACAGCTTGCGAACGCGTCGCGCTCGTCCCACAAAATCGTGTGAACCGGCAAGGGCGGACCCAATGGGCGCCCCTAGGCCTTTGCTGAAGCATACCGATACACTGTCCGCCGGCTTGGCCCATTCTTTGGCCGAAATGCCGGAGGCAACGATGGCGTTCCAAAGACGAGCCCCGTCCAAATGGAGGGCTAATCCATGACCGTGCGCCCAGGAGCTAATGGCCTGAATTTTTTCCAGCGGATAGACGCGCCCGCCGCAACGATTGTGCGTATTTTCCAAGCAAACCAAACGCGTCCTCACTAAATGGTCATTGTTGCCGCGGATCTTATCCCCTAGCTGGCTCACATCGAGAACGCCGCAGTCCCCTTCAATAGTTCGGCAGGTAACGCCGCTTAGCACTGCCGGGCCGCCGGCCTCGTAATTGTAAATGTGGCAATAGGCCTCGCAAAGCAGCTCGTCGCCCGGTTGGGTATGAGCTTTCACGCAGATCTGGTTCGACATTGTTCCGGAAGGCACGTAAACGGCGGCTTCCTTGCCGAGCAGATCCGCGATTCTCTCCTCCAAGCGATTGATGGTCGGATCCTCGTGAAAGACATCATCCCCGACCGGCGCCTGAGCCATCGCCGCCCGCATCCCGGTTGTAGGCTTCGTCACTGTATCGCTGCGAAGATCGATCATTCCCTACTCCCTACTCCCTATTCCCCACTCCCCCTACCTATTCTTCTTCGGCTTGTAATCATTCTCCATAAACCACCGATCGCCGATTTTGCGGAAGTAAACGGACTTATCGGCTATTTCCTTGAGTTTCACTTGGGCCCGGTTTTGTTCGGTTTCCCATTCTCCCTCTTTGTCAAAGCGCCTCAGAAGCTTAAGAGCGCCGGGATCGTCGACTAATTTTCCAGTACTCTCCTTGAGCAGGACGCCGAATTCGCCGCCATAGTCCTTGACCCGTGTATCCACCCACTCCGGATCAGCTAGGTGAGCCAGCGCATACTCGACGTTTTTGGCTTCGATGGCCTTAATCAGTGAACTCAAAGTTTCCTTCGCGGAGGACTGGGGAAAGGCCTTCAAATTCTTTTGTACCCCATAACGCACGTCGCCATCGGCGGCTAGGATTGGAGTGGAAATTCCAGCTATGCAGGCGAGGATTAAGAGGGAACAAATACCTGAGCGCATGAGACGAACTCCTTGGGCTTTCTCTTGTTATAATGATTCTCATGCCAGGAAACTCCTTCGGCGAGCGCTTTTGCGTCACGACGGCCGGCGTCAGTCACGGCCCCGGATACCTTGCCATAATAGATGGCTGCCCGCCCGGCTTGCCGCTTGGCGTCGAGGACTTAATGCCGGACTTGCGCCGCCGACGTCCGGGACAATCTAAGATTGTGACACAGCGCCAGGAAGAGGATGTCCCCGAAATCTGGTCCGGCGTCTTTGAAGGCAAGACCGACGGCACATCTATTGGAATCCTCTTTCGCAATACGGATCAACGCAGCCAAGATTACAGCGATATTAAGGACAAGTACCGCCCGGGCCACGCCGACTTTACTTTCGATGCCAAATACGGCATCCGGGATTATCGCGGCGGCGGACGATCCAGCGCCCGTGAAACCCTTTGCCGGGTGGCCACCGGCGCTATTGCCAAGAAGCTGATCGCCCAAGGAGGCATGGCTGTTTTGGGCTACGTTAAGCAAATCGGCAACATTCAAGCCGCTATTGCGGATCCCTGTCGAGTCACGCTGGATCAAGTGGAAGCTAATCCCGTTCGCTGCCCGGACGCGGCAGCGGCCGAGCGCATGATTGCGTTGATCGAGGAAGTGCGCAAAGAGCAAGATTCCATTGGCGGCATTTGTGAACTGGTGGCGACCGGGGTCCCCGCTGGATTGGGCGAACCGATCTTCGACAAGCTCAAGGCCGACCTTGCCAAAGCGCTGCTGTCTCTGCCGGCAGTGATGGCTTTTGAATATGGCGCCGGTTTCGCTGTTGCCACCGCGCGCGGCAGCGAGAATAACGATCCATTCATCCGCAAACCCGATGGAGGAATTGGCACGGAGAGCAATCGTCACGGCGGCATGCTGGGAGGCATAAGCAGCGGCGCACCCATTGTTTGCCGTGTCGCTATCAAACCCACAAGCAGTCTGCCCCGGCCGCAGGCCACCGTGACGCGAGCCGGCGAGCCAACGGAGATTGCCACACGCGGCCGCCATGACCCCTGCTTGCTGCCCCGTTTTGTGCCCATGGGCGAGGCCATGATCGCCATCGTTCTGGCGGACCACTGGCTGAGATGGCGCGCGCAGTGCGCCCGATGAGCCGGCCCGACTATCTTTTCTTTGCTCGTGCAATTAGCAGTTGAGCCGCCTGGTCGATTTCCTCTTCCGTCGTGAAGCGGCCCACACTCAAACGCACCGCTCCTTTGCCGATCTCCGGCGTCACTCCCATGGCGCAGAGCACAGGCGACTGCTGAACCTGTCCTTCATGGCAGGCCGAACCCGTCGAGGCCGCAATTTGCGGCACAGCTTGGAGCAACTCGGCGCCGACATGGCCGACAAAACTTACATTCAACGTGTTGGGCAATCGCTGCGTCGGGTGGCCATTGAGCACTATGGATTCACCCAAGCCGGCACGCAACCGCTCGTAAAGTCTTTCGCGTAGCTTTTGAAGGCGACCGGTTGCCTCCGGGAGTGCCTCCATTGCAAGTCGGCAAGCCTCGGCCAGACCTGCGATATAGGGTGTATTCTCCGTACCGGCCCGTCGACCGCTTTCATGGCCGGCGCCATGCACGAACGGCTCCGACACGATGCCTTTGCGAAGGTACAGCGCGCCAACGCCCTTGGGTGCGTAAAGCTTGTGCCCTGCCATCGACAGAAGATCCACTCCCAGGTCATCGACATTTACGGCTACCTTGCCGAGCGATTGGGCGGCATCAGTGTGGACGGGAACGCCTTGGGCGTGGGCTATGTCGGCGATGGTGCGAATCGGTTGCAGCGTGCCCACTTCATTGTTCGCATGCATAATGCTGACGAGCGTGGTCTTTCGCGTGAGCGCCTTCCGCACGTCGTCAGGATCGACGAGGCCGTAGCGGTCCACAGGCATTACCGTGATTTTGCAGCCCAGGCGCTTGAGGAAAGCGCATGGTTGCACGGTCGCGGGATGTTCAACGGAACTGATAATGATGTGGGCGTCTTTTGCCCAGCGGCCAAACCAACCGCCAAGCTTGCCAAAAACCAGTCCCTTGATGGCGTGATTGCTGCCCTCCGTGCCACCGCTCGTAAAGACTATCTCCTCGGGCTTTGCACCTACCAAGCCAGCCACTTGACAGCGTGCCTGCTCAACAACCTCGTGAGCCCTCTTGCCGTACTCATGGGTGCTCGAGGGATTGCCGAAAGTTTCCTTGACATGACGGTAAATTACTTCGCAAACGGCAGGGTCAACTGGCGTGGTGGCGTTGTAATCAAGGTAGATGGAGTTGGTCGGCGAAAGCGTCATCGCGTTTTTTTGGCCTGGTCAAAAATAGGCTACTGCCGGGAGACCCGCTGGGCCGCTAGCCGAGCAATGAAGGCCGCGTGCTCTGGGGAACGGATCCCTTCATTGAGCGTTTCCAGAACTTGGGCCAAATTATCTTCCAGCAAGGCCTTGCCATTAAGCCATAGCCCGGGAAAGACAATCGATCGGTAAACGCCGTCCACCGGTGATGGCATGGTTTCATAAAGCCCATTTACCAGGCGATGCCAACGAATCTCGTGCTCTTGCACTAGGATGGCCAGGTATTCATCCACCCCGGCTTGCTGGTAAAGATCCAACTTTTGGTGCAAATCGTAAGAGGCGCTGGAATCGCAAATCTCAGCGAGAAACTCGGGAACTCCGCAAGGGTACTTCCCACTGTTTCTGGATTTTCCACCGTATTCCGGCAAGATGCGAAGATCGTTATCGGGTTGTGGAGAATCATCAAGCATTAGCCACGTAGAATTGCTGGCCCCCTCGCAGCCTGGAGTGGCGCCCTGGTAGACGCCAAGCCAGGTTGAGATCATGTGATCAAACTTTCCGTGCGTCCGGCTGAGCGGCGATGGCATGTAAACGAATCCTCCGATGAGTTCGGCAAACTTCGTTTGCGGCATCGCTTCCCACCGGCGCAGGAACTCCTCGCGAGACAGCTTTTCGCCATTTTCCAAAGGAGTCTGTAGATTTTGGATCACGAAGCCCTCCTGTCAAACAACTCTCATTCTACAACAAACATGATCTCCTAGCTGTTGTCATGTTCCTTGGGCTAAAGGTCCTCAATTTGATCCAGCGCGGCAAACGGCGTTCCCTCGACATATTCGAGAAACGCTCCACCGCCGGTTGAGACATGCGTCATTTTCTCCGCTAATCCAAATTCCTCGACCGCTTCCGCCGTTTCGCCACCTCCTACAATGGTAATCCCTTTTGAAGCGGCCAGAGCTTCCGCAATGGCGCGGGTGCCCTTGCTATAGGGCTCGTCCTCAAACTTGCCGACTGGGCCGTTCCACACGACCGTTGCTGCTTTGCCGATTTCTTGCCGATAGAGCGCGATCGTCTTGGGCCCGATGTCCACGCCGATCCAACCGTCCGGGATATCAGCTTCGACAACCCGGGCGCTGGAAAAGTTATCAATCTTGTCAACGATGAGATGATCAATGGGCAAGACAATCTTCCCGTGCGCCATGTTAAGCAGGTCGCGGGCCACGTTGAGTTTGTCGGCTTCGAAACGCGAACTCCCGATTGCTTTGCCTAGCGCCTTCATGAACGTATAAGACATCGCCCCACCGATGAGCACCTTGTCAACCCGCTTTAGCAAGCTCTTGATGAAGCCGATTTTGTCCGAAACTTTGCCGCCGCCCAGGATCGAGACCACCGGGCGAGCCGGCGCGGACAACAGCTTGTCAAGAATAGCGAGTTCCTTGGCGACTAAATGGCCGACGACGCGCGGCTTCCCGGCCATAGCGGCGGGCAGGGCCAGCATCGAGGCGTCGTTTCGATGGCACGTCCCGAAAGCGTCGTTGACATAGACATCGCCCAAGTTGGCAAGTTGCGCGGCAAAAACCTGGTCGCCGCCTTGCTCGCCCGGATGAAACCGCAGGTTCTCAAGCACCAGCACCTCGCCCGGTTTGAGCGTCTCGGCGGCTTCAGTCGCTTTGGCGCCGATGACTTCATCAACCTTATGGACCGGTTTGCCTAACAGTTCGCGCAAGCGGTCGGCAACGCGGTCCATGCGAAAAATCGCATCTTTATTGGGGTCGCCCTTGGGCCGGCCTAGGTGGCTCATGACAATCGCGCTGGCGCCGGCGTCCAGAACAGTGCGAATCGTTGGCAGGGCGGCTCGAATGCGACGATCGTTGGTGATGTGGCCCTGACTATCCTGGGGGACATTGAAGTCCACGCGGATCAAGACGCGCTTGCCGCGCAAGTCGGTTAAATCAATGAGCGTTTTTTTAGCCATGGTGGTTTATGAACCGTTTAGCGGCTCGCCGCTAAACGGAGCCTGATTTATTTGTCCTTGCTGACCATGTAACGCAGCAAATCAACGCAGCGGTTGGAATAACCCCACTCGTTGTCATACCAGCTAATGAGTTTGAAGAATCGGCTATTCAGTTCGATGCCCGAACCGGCGTCAAAAATGCTCGAACTGGCGTCGTGGATAAAATCGGATGAGACCACTTCATCGCTGGTGTAGGCGAGAAGGCCCTTCAAATAGGTCTCGCTGGCTCGCTTCAAGGCCGCACAGATTTCCTTGTAGCTCGTCTCCTTCACCGTGCGGACGGTGAGATCGACGACCGAGACGGTAGGCGTTGGCACGCGCAGAGACATGCCGGTGAGCTTGCCCTTCACCTCGGGGATCGCCAGCCCGACGGCCTTGGCGGCCCCGGTGGTGGAGGGAATGATGTTGACGGCTGCCGCGCGACCGCCTTTCCAGTCTTTCTTTGAGGGGCCGTCAACGGTCTTTTGGGTTGCGGTGTAGCTGTGGATCGTCGTCATCAATCCTTCATCGACGCCGAAGCCTTCCTTGAGCAAGACATGAACAATCGGCGCTAAGCAATTCGTCGTGCAACTGGCGTTCGAAATGATCTGGTGCTTGGCAGGATCATACTTGTCCTGATTGACTCCCATGACGATGGTGATGTCTTCGCCCTTCGCCGGGGCGGAGATGATGACCTTGCGGGCGCCGGCCGCGATATGCCCGCGAGCCTTTTCCGCTTCCGTAAAGAGACCCGTTGATTCGATTACATATTCCACGCCGAGTTGCTTCCACGGCAAAGCGGCAGGGCCTTCTTTGACGGCCAAACATTTGATTTTGTAACCATTGACGACTAGGGTATCGTCCTCGGCAACGGAAGTGGAGGACTTTTCGCTGTGTACGGTGCCCCCGAATTTGCCTTGCGTGGAATCATATTTCAGTAAATAAGCCAGGTTGTCGGCTGGGACCAGATCGTTTACCGCAACGATATCAAAAGCTTTGCCGAGGAGGCCCTGTTCCACCAATGCCCGAAATACTAGGCGGCCGATTCGGCCAAAGCCATTTATGCCAACTTTCACTGCCATCGTGAACAACTCCTATAAGCTGATCTGCAATCGGCAATCAGCCATCAGCTATTTAGATGCCATCTAAAGGCTAATGGCCGCCTGCGCCACTGGTGAATAACTTATTGCTTGGGTCGGCTGCGGTCGAGAGCCGAAGGGGTTCGGTTCAGGCTGCCTACCGGCTGCCGATAGTGAGACCTCTTAATGGAAAACATCATTCGCGTTGCAGTTACTGGGGCGGCGGGCCAAGTAGCCTATGCCATGTTGGGGCGGCTGGCTTCCGGGGAGATCTTTGGGCCCAACAAAAAAGTAATCCTGCAACTCCTGGAAATCACTCCGGCTTTGCCCGGCCTAGAAGGCGTCGCCATGGAACTGGCCGATTGCAGTTTCGGCATCCTTAAAGACGTCGTTGTCACCGACGATCCCAATAGGGCGTTCAAGGATTGTAACTGGGCCGTCCTGGTCGGTGGATTTCCGCGCAAGCAGGGCATGGAGCGCAAAGATCTGCTGGACAAGAATGGCGAAATCTTTGCGCCTCAGGGCAAGGCGCTGGCGGCTGTCGCCGCCAGGGATGTTCGGATTCTCGTGGTAGCCAATCCTTGCAACACCAACTGCTTGATTGCTTCCCACAACGGCAAAGGCATTCCCGCTGAGCGCTGGACCGCCATGACCCGGCTCGACCACAACCGCGCCCGCAATGCCTTAGCCAAAAAAGCAGCCGTCGCAGATGAAGAGGTCGCCCAAGTAACCATTTGGGGCAATCACAGTAACACGCAGTATCCCGACTTTACCAACGCGAAAATCAAGGGGAAACCGGCCACCGAAGTCATTACAGACCGCGCTTGGCTGGAGACAGTGTTCGTCCCTCAATGCCAAAACCGCGGCGCAGCCGTGATCAAAGCGCGCGGCTCGAGTTCGGCCTTATCGGCGGCTAACGGTGCCCTCGATCATTTGAAAAGCTTGCTGCAACCTACGCCCGCCAACGATTGGATCAGCGCCGCCGTTATCTCGAAGGGTGAATACGGCGTGCCGCCGGGCTTGGTTTTCAGTTACCCGTGCCGCAGCGACGGCCAAGGAAACTTAAGCGTTGTGGAAGGCCTGAAGCTCGACGTTTTCGGCCAGGGAAAGTTCCAGGCCACGCTGAAGGAATTGCAAGATGAACGCGACGCCGTGAAGGGACTGTTGTCGAAATAGCCCGGCGGAATCGAAACTACGTAAAAATTCATCTTCCTGGACCCATCTCATGCTGTAGATTTTTTCACGACCCCCAGAAAGTATTTTTACGAGGGTGGCACAGACATTTCTGTTTGTCGCCTAGGGAGGGCCGTAGCTCCCGAAACAAGCTGAAAGACCCTAGCCGGTTCTTTCCATTTCTTTCCAAGGGGTGTGACCCCCCCTGAAATGAAATGAAACGCGGTGTTGGGGGCTTGAGAAGTTGCACGCGGTCCCGCCCGCCGAGGTGCTAGACGGTGGTTGCCTGGCTTTGACCCTGGAGCCGCCCCCTCCGGGGTGTGCGCCGTGCAAAGGTGTTGTTTTCCAGTGGGTGCGAATCCCACCCGGCAACTTGATCATTCTAGCCGGTAGCAGTTCA
>JBJMQT010000033.1:0-34273 GCA_045802525.1 Gemmataceae bacterium | reverse complement strand
TCTGGTACCGCGAAAGCCCTGACTTGCTGGTTCCGCTGCAGCCCGACAGCCCGGTGCAGGAGAACGATCCGCCGGCGCTCAACCCGGGCGTGGTGCGCGTGGTGTTTAATGCGGCGGGCAATCTCGTTCATCCGACCCAGGAGAACGCCCTCAAGTTTGAGCTTTTTATCTTTGATGCATTGCCCCTTGCCGAGCGCTGGACCGTCGTGGAAACTTCGCGGAAAGAGGAGTTCGCACCCCTTAAGAACGCCGCCGGCGAAGATTCGCCCGAAACGGTTCGGCAAGCCTTGAGCAACTTGGCGACCGAATGGCTGGAAAAGGCTCGCATCAGAGTGGCGCGCGGCCCCGACGGGAATGCCACTGTACCCATTGAAGTGAGTCCGCTCTACGCGCTGGATGCGCAAGAACTTGCGGCGAAAGTTGATAAAGGGCTGAAAATCACGGGACCGCTTTGCTTGTCGTAGGATGTGACCGAAAGTAACCCCGCCGCTCCCCGGCGGAATCGGCCACGGAGCGGCGGGCTACTATAACGGGACCGGGAGAACGCTGAATGCTGCATGCAATGATTATGGCCGGTGGCGGGGGCACGCGGTTTTGGCCTCGCAGCCGCCAAAGAAGACCGAAGCAATTCTTGACTCTGACAGGCGACCGCAGCCTGTTGCAGATGGCGCTCGATCGCATTGAGGCCCAGGTGCCGCCGGAGCGGAGTTGGGTGATCACCGCGGCTTCGCATCGGAAGGAAGTCGCCAAGCAATTGCCCAGCCTGCCGGCGGACCGCATTATTGGCGAACCGTGTGGCCGCGACACTGCCGCTTGCATTGGCTTGGGCGCTGCGCTGATTGCGCGCCAAGATCCCGGCGCGGTCATGCTTGTTATGCCGGCCGACCATGTCATCGAACCGGTTCAGGAATTTCGCCGGGCCGCCCATGTCGCCGAGAAGATGGCCGAGGAACATCCCTCTGCGCTTATCACGTTCGGAATCCCACCCACCCATCCGGCTACCGGATACGGTTATATCCACCGAGGGAAGGAAATCGCCAATCGCCAGGGAATCAACATTTTCCAGGTTCATGGCTTCCGCGAAAAGCCCAACCACGACCTTGCCGAACGCTTTGTCGCATCGGGTGAGTATTTCTGGAATAGCGGCATCTTCGTCTGGAAGGCCGGCACTATCCTGAGAGCGCTTCAAGAACGGCAACCCCAAATCCACAGTGCAGTAGAGCGCATCGCAGAAGCTTGGCAAAGCCCGGAACGCGACGCGGTATTGAAACGCGAATATGAAGGATTGTCGAAAATCAGCATCGACTTTGCTGTTATGGAGCAAGCGAAGGAAGTGCAGGTTGTGAAGGCTCCCTTCCATTGGGATGATGTTGGCAGTTGGCTAGCGCTTGAACGGATGCACCCCCAGGATGCTGACGGCAATACAATCCTGGCGACGCATGTCGGCTTGCACACCAAGGACTGCGTTGTCGCCGCGGATGCCGGCCATCTCGTCGCAACAGTCGGTGTCCACGATCTTCTTATTATTCAAGACGGCGATGCAACCTTGGTCGCTGACCGGCGTGAAGAAGGCGCCGTCAAGCAACTGGTTGATTTGCTCAAGAAGCAGGGGCGCGAGAAATATCTGTGAGCAACCGGACACGGATCCTGGGGATTGACTTTGGCACAGTCCGGATTGGTTTGGCGGTAAGCGACCCGGACCGCAAGATTGCCTTTCCCTTGGCTACTTATGAGCGCGCCAACAAAGATCGCGACGCCGCCTACTTTCGAAAGATAATTGAAGACGAACAAATTGGGCAACTGGTCATCGGGTTGCCGATTCACCTCGACGGCCGCGAGAGTCCGAAATCGGTCGAAGCGCGCCAATTCGGCCAATGGCTTCAGGAAACCACCAGGCTTCCGGTCTCCTTTTATGATGAACGATTCACCTCAATAGAAGCCGAAGCAACTCTCTGGTCAGCGGGATTGACCCACAAAAAGAGAAAAGACCGCCGCGATCGCGTGGCGGCCCAAATGATTTTGCAAGCATACTTGGAGGCAGGATGTCCGGCTATTGAATTGCCAGTCGCGCGGGAGACTGATAGAAACCTTGAAAAATAGTCAAATGGTCCTCTTTCAGGCCTCCAAATTTGAAGGGCCACGAAAATCCAAAAACCCTTCCGAGTTAATCGAGTTTTGGGTTTGTTAGGGAGTTTTTGTGCCTTTTCGTGGGTTCTGAAGCTCTCGGCCAATCGAGGGTGGCCAGCGTCGGCTTCCAAGGTGGCCAACGTCGGGCTCGAAGGTGGCCAGCGTCGGACAAAGGTGGCCCCGCATTGGCCTGGCCCCCTTTACCCTCTGGCCCAAGTAATGACCCTCTGGTGCACCGCCCGCGCGCCAGAGGGTGATCAATAATTGAACACCTCTGCCGACTTGCGCACCTTCGTTGTCTTTAGTTGTCTCTCATTTGAAGGCTGCCAAGGTCGGACCGAGGCTGCCAACACGGTGGTCGCCTTCAAATCTAGGCGGAGTCAAAAGTGTAAACCCCAGTGTGCCAACCTACCCCGGCCTGTGTGCCAAGCTACCGCCGTCAGTGTGCCAGGCTACTACCCCAGTATGCCAACAGAATTGGCACACTGGGGGCTACTTAGACGCATCGGCGGTGCACCGCCCGCGCGCTAGAGGGAGATCAATAATTGAACACTTCTGCCGACTTGCACGCCTTAGTTGTCATCGGTTGCCTCTCATTTGAAGGTGGCCAGCGTCGGACCAAGGCGGCCCTGCGGTTGGCCTGGACACCTTCGAAATTAGACCAAACTGAGGAGGCATAGTTTCGGTAATGCGGCCATGGCCGCCTTCGAGTTACCACTTCAACGGCTTTTGCCATGCCCCCTTCAATTCTGCCAGTTGAGCCCAAACAATCCACTCGCCATCACTGCCGGCTATTCGCAAGCGCGGCTGACTGCACGTTTTACCGATGAACTGGGCCGGCGTCCCATCGGTCCACAGTCGCTCGAAGGCGACTTGATTTGCAGGCGTTACCTCAACGACAAATCTTGTCGTCGACTCGGAGAATAGGTAGACGTCATTAGTGAACTTCGCAGCTCCAAAGGGAATAGCCGAAGTCAAGTCGGCGCCGATGCCGCCCGCGAAAGCCATCTCCGCGACAGCCGCCGCCAGGCCTCCTTCGCTGAGATCATGACAGGACCGCACTAGCTTCGCCTGAATGGCCTCATGCAGTTTCCGGAAAATGTGTGGGGCCCTTTCGCAATCGACCTGGGGAATAGCTCCGCTCTCCAGCTTGTTTACCAAGTTGTAGTGTGAGCCGCCCATTTCTTCTTTCGTTGTGCCTAGCAGGTATAGAAGATTGCCGGCCTCCTTGAAGTCCATCGTGACACAACGACGTACGTCCGGCACACGGCCCAGAGCGCTAATTAGCAGCGTCGGTGGAATGGAAATGAACTGATCGCCGGATCGATACTCATTGTTCAAACTGTCTTTGCCGCTGATGAAGGGAGTTCTAAAAGCGAGAGCGACATCATGGCAGGCTTCGGCCGAGCGCACCAAGGAGCCAAGGACCTCTGGCCGATCGGTATTGCCCCAACAGAAATTATCAAGCAACGCAATCCGGGCGGGATCAGCCCCCACGGCGACTACGTTGCGGACTGCCTCGTCGATCGCCGCGGCGGCCATGGCGTAGGGATCAAAATCGCCATAGCGTGGATTGATGCCGCACCCAACCGCCAATCCGATGGAGGATCCTAGGACCGGAGTAATTACGGCGGCATCACTCGGCCCGTCGTCCCTCTTGCCGACCAGGGGCTTGATGACGGTGCCGCCTTGAACCTCGTGGTCGTACTGCCGGATTATCCATTCCTTACTGCAAACGTTGTAGCTGGAAAGAATCTTTAGCAAGTCATCGGTATAGTTCGCCGGGCGAGGCGCCGGTATCGGCCGGGAGGCATGCTTCTCCAATTGACGATTGACGTCCCCTGCTTTCTGTTTTGATAAGGTCGCTTGGCGAACAATTGTCGGCCGGCCATCGTGAAGAAAGCGCATGCCGAGGTCGGCAACTACCTGATCGTGGAAAAAGAGGCGCAAGCGTTCCTTGGACTCAAAGCGTCCAATAACGGTAGCTTCTACATCTTCCGCCTGACAGAGCGTCTGAAGCTGCGGCCACTTTTCCGACGGCACGGCTAACACCATCCGCTCTTGGGATTCGGAAACCCAGATCTCGGTATAGGTGAGGCCTTCGTATTTCACAGGGGCCTTGTCGAGCCAAACTTCGGCTCCCAATTTCTCGCCCATTTCACCAACCGCCGAGCTAAAGCCACCAGCGCCGCAATCTGTCACAGCATGGTAAAGGTCTCGATCCCGGGCTTCGAGGAGCACATCCATTAACTTTTTTTCGGTAATGGGATTGCCGATTTGGACGGCGCCGCCGCTGATTGATTCAGAGGCAGCCGTGAGCTGGATAGAGGAAAAGGTGGCTCCGTGAATGCCATCGCGCCCCGTTCGGCCGCCCAATGCCACAATAAGATCGCCTGCCAACGGTTCTTTGTGGCAGCGATCCACGGGAATTAAACCCACAGTGCCGCAAAAAACCAGCGGATTGGCGATGTAACGATCGTCAAAACAAACCGCGCCGTTGACGGTGGGAATTCCCATGCGGTTGCCGTAGTCACGCACACCGGCCACAACTCCGTGGACGATTTTGCGCGGGTGCAAGACTCCAGGCGGCAATGATTCCGGCTCGATCTCGGGCGTTGCAAAGCAGAACACATCCGTATTGCAAATGGGCTTGGCGCCTAAACCAGTTCCCAGTACGTCGCGGATCACGCCGCCCAGCCCGGTATTGGCGCCGCCATAGGGCTCGATGGCCGATGGATGATTGTGTGTCTCCACCTTGAAGCAGACGTGGAATTGATCGTCAAACTTTACGATCCCGGCATTGTCGGAGAAGACGCTGACGCACCAGTCGCCGGAGCCCAAGAGCTCGCGAATCTTAGTGGTGGCGGCAAAGATCGTGTTCTTGAGGAGGTTATCGATGCTTCGGCCGTCCATATCAATTCGGCCTTTAAGCGTTTTATGCGAACAATGTTCCGACCAGGTCTGCGCCAGGGTTTCCAGTTCAACGTCGGTTGGGTCGCGGTCTAATTCACGGAAGTGAGCCTGAATGGTTTGCATTTCGGCTAGACCGAGAGCAAGTTGGCCGACATGGCTTAGATCGAGCAATGCTTCGCCGTTCAGGTTGCGAATGGGCACAGTGACCAAAATGAAGTTGCTAGGTTTCCCCGCGATTAACGACTCCGGCGTCAGAGCGCCTTCGACAATCTCCTCGATGGCGTCATTGGCCAGCACTTTTCGATAAAGCAACTCCTTGGCCTCCGAGTCGAGACGTGAAGTGCCAAAATACCGGCGATAAGTGCGAACAGCGGCAAGGTTCATACCAAGGTCTTTTGCCGCTTGTTCAACGCTTCCTGCAACAGGATCCATGACTCCCGGCTTGGGTAAGACCGTGGCAAAATCGATGTTGCCGTTGGCTTGGGCGGCGACGGGATAAACTTCGCCATTCTCCACGAGGGGGTCCACCAGCAATTGCACCAGCAACGCTCCGGCCTCTTCGCGGTTTACATTGCCCGATAACAAATAGCCCCGCGAGGTGCTGGTTACCGGCGAGCTTTGGACCTTCTTACCAGTGTGCAAGCTGAACTCGCGGCATACGCGCTCGCATTCGCTATCGGCATCCTTGCGCCGGATTTCAATTTCCCAAAGCATCTCGCACCTTTTTGGCTTGTGTCAGCGAGGCCAGCAAACACGGCCAATCCGAAGATTCCAGGCTGCCATGTAATAGTTTTAGCCGGTCAACTAGCTGTTGGAGCGCGGTCGACACGTTGTCGCGGTTGTGAGAAAAGATGGCGGTCCAGAGCGCTGGATCGCTTGAGGCAATCCGGGTAACATCGCGAAACCCCGTAGCCGCGAAGGGTTCGGCGGAGGCAGGCAAAATACCTGCTAGAGCGGACGCGGCTAGATGAGGCACGTGGCTAGTGAAAGCCACCGTCTGATCATGATCCTCCGGGCTCATTACAACAACGCGAGCCCCCAAAGCTTCCCAAAAGTTCTGCACTTGTGTTAGAGGGCGAGCCGCTGTCCGGGCCGTTTGCGTGACAATCGCAATCCGACGTTCAAAAAGTTCGGCATGGGCATGTTCAGGTCCTTGCTTTTCAGATCCTGCCAGCGGGTGGGCGCCGACAAAGGAAATGCCATTGGAAAGCCGCCCTTCTAGGGCTGCTACAATTTTGCTTTTTGTGCTTCCGGCGTCCGTAAATAGCGTTTGAGCGGAACAAGACTTTGCAGCATTCACCGCTTCGTCGATGATCCGGTCTACGGGAATGCAGAAGACAACTACGTCGGCATTGGCTACCGCCCAGCGCGCTTCAGAAAAAACCTCATCGACCGCGCCGCGCGCCAATGCCTGTTGAAGGCGGCTCGAGTCCGTGTCCGCACCTACGACATGTTCAGCTACCATTCTCCGCTTGGCGGCATGACCGATGGACGCGCCGATTAGGCCGACCCCGATGATTGATAACCTTTTGAACGACATTGTTCCGCTCGGAAGAAAAACTGCTGTAGGGAGAGATTATAGCAATAAGCCTGGGGGCGTTGCGGCTTTTGCGTTCGCGCCCACTAGAAATGGGAATTCGACCAGACAATAGATGCACATAATGAGCAAAAAGCGAAAAGGAAAAAGGCCGCCAGGTGCTCCTGGTGGCCTTCGATATTTCCCTTTTGACTCGCTCAATCAGCTTTCAGTTTTAGGTTCTTGCCGTCCTTATCCGAGACCTCAAACTTGGCTTGGAGCACCGGCTTATTATTGGAATCGTGTGTGTAGACGAGCCATTTCCCTGAGGCGAGACTGGCCTGGAAATGGCCTTTCTCATCGCTGGTGACATACTGACTCACACCGGTCCGATCCGCACTCCTGAATAGGACGCGAACGCCTTCTTTGGCATTTGCCACCACGTCGCCCTCAACGTTTGTGGCCGGGACCGCTGCGATCCTATCAAACGTAACCTTGGGCTGAGCGGGCGGAGCAGTCGGCTTCAGCTTGGGAGGCGGCGGGGATTGGGGAGGATATTGGCGATTGAGAAGTCCCGAGGTCGGAGGTATGGCTTCCTGCGGCCTGAGTCGGTTGCTTTCATAGGGGTTGCCGTTCCCTTGATCCCGAGTTTCTCCGACGCCCGCGCCTGGCGTCCGTTGTTCATTCACTCCCGCAGGCGGCATGGTTCCCAGATCCGGCTGGGCCGGGATTGCCGTACCTGGTGCGCCGCCCGGAGGGCACGGTTGCGGGCAAGGTTGGGGGCATACCGGAGCACAAACAGTTTGCGGCTCGACATAGCACACCGGCTTTAGGCTCGTCACCGGCACCGTGCAGCAGCGCGCTACAAAGCTCTGAACCGGACAGCATTGCGAGCGCAGTCGATAGCTCGTGGTCGGGCATGCTTGCTGTTTGTAGCAACAAGTGGTTGGGTCGAAATAAGATGTATAGCGATAGCTGACCACTGGTTCCCAGTAATAACTGGTTCGATAAGTGGTTTTCGGTTCGTAATACGTTCGAGTCTCGTAGTGAGTTACTTGCTGATAATACGTCTTCTGAACATAGCGCGTCGTGCAGGTTTGGCACGGTTCACAGCACGGGTCGACGGGAGCCGCGTTGGCCACGTAGGGAACAGGGGAAGCGTAAGAGCTGTAGTACGAAGAGGAGGAGCGGTCGCGACATTTATGGCAAGTAACCTGGAACACATTATTCCAAGCGGCTGCTGCGGTTTGATCCGACAAGAACACCAGGCCGCCGGCGAAACACCAGATCAAGACCCGGAAGTTTCTCATTGCGTACTCCTCTGTCGGGAAGATCCGGAAACCAGTTCCGGGAAAGTCAAACCATCCTTGGTCCCACCATTCCTTGCAGGATTTTTTCCTGGCGATTCCTAGCACATCTTCAGAGTAATTCGGATCGACCGGCTTGCAAGAGGAGGAACACTGCTTTTTGCGATATTTTCACTCAAGAAGTGGCAAACTTGTCAGGTCAGGCAAAAACGCTAAGGCGGAAGTAATCAATAAATTTGAAATAGTCCACTGGTGTGAACAATCCGAGGAAAGAAAGCGAAAATAGGGGAGCGGCATTAACTCTTCTCTTTACGTGGATTTTTCGGCCCCGGGGAGGTCGATTTTGGTAGATCCAGCTAGCACCGGGTCCAAGTGAGTTCAATTGCGGATGACGTCCCCTTTGGCAGGGGCCTTTTCAGAGGACTTACCTTGAGACGCTATTGTAATCTTGGCGGTCGGCCTTAGTCGGGCAACGAGCCGATCATGGAGTTGCGAGCAAAAGACCTCTTTGACTTCTTCTTTGACATCATCAAAGGTCACTTCACGCCCCGGTTTGCGATCGGTAACGAGAATTAGGTGATAGCCGAATTGGGTCTGCACCACATCCGTCATTTGAAACGGCTGCGCTGCGAAAGCCGCCTTGGCAAACGACTCAACCATGCTGCCGCCGCGCGGAAACCACTGCAAGTCGCCGCCGATGTCTTTTGTGGCGGGGCAAACCGATTCCTTGCGCGCGAAATCGCTGAAGATTTGATCGAGCAATTCCTGGCGGGTCTTTTCACGTTTGAGCTTGTCGGCATCCGCGGGCAGTTTGCTTAGCCCGAGAGCGACTTGGTCCTCGATCTGTTTCTTGATTTGGAGCAGTTTGGCCCTCTCCGGATCCCCTTTTGCGTCTTTGCTTTTGCTTTCCAAGGGTCGCAAGATGTGCCGGGCTCGGATCATACTGCCGTCAAACATCTCATGTTCGCTGTCGAATAGCTTCTTGAGGCGCTCCTCAATGGCCTGTTTGTCGGTGTATTGAGTCCAGCGCAGCTCCGCCTCGATGTTTGTCCGCAGTTCCGGTTCCGAGAGCATCAATTCCTTCATGACCTTGGCGTAGTTTTCATGCTTCCGCTCGATTTCTTCGTGGATTAGTTTGACCTTCGATTCGATCTCTTTCTTGTCAACCGTTTCACCCATTTGGGCGAGATACTGATCGATGAGCAGATTATCGATCAAGTAATCCAGGATCTCGGGTCGCGCCAGGTCTTGCTTATCCGGCGGCACTCGTTTGAGCGCGCGCTGAACGGCCACCTCCGCTATGACTTGGTTATTTACGCGCGCCGCGACAGCATTCGCGTCAGGGCTTTTTGCTATGGACGCCGAAGCCGGAGCTTTTGGTGGCTGCGATTGAGCATAGACCGTATTTCCCACGATAAGCCAAAGGCCGAAAGCGCAGAAAACGCGCGGGAGTTCACGCATGCGATGCTCCTCGTTTTGATAGGGATCGGTCGACGGGCCACGCGCGTTCAGGCGCGCCAAGCCGATCGGGGGTGGGATTGTAACGATAGAGAGATGTTGCGCCGAGATGAACTGTCTGCCGGATCGCTTCTTGCCCTAGTTTCCCATTTTGCTTACGGCCAGCCCCTTGACTGCTCGAATTACAATGAGTTAGTTCGGGGACGCCTTTGATCGGCAGCACACGCCTTTGTGGAGCAGTTCATGTCGCGATTTTGGCAACACTTCATCGCCGATGGCGGCAATTTACCTCAGGAAGGCAACCCTCGGCCTCCCGAAGACCGAGAACGCGAGGCCCTCGACGCTTACTCCAACGTCGTCGTCAGCGTGGCGGAAACCCTACGGCCGGCGGTGGTTAACTTGCGCACCGGGCAAGGACGGGGCGGCGGCAGCGGGTCGGGCATTCTCTTTACCCCCGATGGATTTCTTTTAACGAATCACCATGTAGTCGGCGGTAGCGAGCAGGTGCGCGTTCGCCTTGGAGACGGCCAAGAAGTCAACGGCCGCGTCGTCGGCAACGATCCTTGGTCGGATTTGGCAGTCGTCCAAGCGGACGCCGGCAAGCTCCCTCATGCGGTCTTGGGGGATTCTACGAAGCTGCGTGTCGGCCAACTAGTCGTGGCGATTGGCAGCCCTTACGGTTTCGAATCCACCGTGACGGCCGGTGTCGTGAGCGCCCTGGGGCGCACCCTACGAAGCATCACGGGCCACTTGGTTGACAATGTCATTCAGACCGATGCCGCCTTAAATCCAGGCAACAGCGGGGGTCCCCTTGTTGACAGCCGGGGCATGGTGATCGGCATTAACACGGCTATCATCCAGCCAGCCCAAGGGATTTGCTTCGCCATTCCGATTAACATGGCCAAGGATATTTTGCCCCAGCTCATGAAACACGGCCGTGTCGTCAGGGGTTATTTGGGTCTTCACGGCCGTGCGGTCCCCATTCCGCGTTTGCAGGCCAGGCAGTTCGGCCTTATTCAAGAAACCGGCGTGGAAGTGATTGCGGTCGAGGAAAATGGGCCTGCCGATCAAGCAGGCATTCAGGAAGAGGATGTCATCGTAAATCTGGGCGATCATCCCGCAACATCAATTGACGATCTTCACAAGCTGCTCATGCAGTTGCCTGTCGAGGTGCCCTCCGCAATTACGATACTGCGTGGCGGCCGGCGCCTCGAGCGCATGGTGCTTCCCGCGGAATACCCCGATGTGGCGATTAGGGAATAGAATCCCAGCTGCGGGCCGCGCCTAGCCGGCGCTATTTCGCATGACTTGTTTCATCTCGCGCACGGCTCGTTCCATGCCCACCAAGACAGCGCGCGATATGATGCTGTGGCCGATATTGAGTTCCTGCACGCAGGGAATGGCCACAATAGGAACCACGTTTGTATAGTCAAGTCCGTGCCCCATATGAACCTTCAGGCCCAGGTTATGAGCGAAAGTCGTGGATTCGCGTAAGGTCTCTAGTTCCTGTTCCTGCAAATCGGGCGTGCGCGCTTCGGAGTAGCGAGCGGTTTGAATTTCAACGGCCTTCGCGCCGAGCAGCTTTGCCGTTTCTATCTGCCGAACGTCCGGATCGATAAAAAGCGAAACGTCGATCTCTGCATCGGCAAGCCGTTTAATGGTCTCCTCGATGGCGCTCTTGCTCGCAATAACGTCCAGCCCGCCTTCCGTGGTCAGCTCGGCTCGACGCTCGGGCACCAGCGTGGCCTCCTCAGGATGTATCTCGCAGGCGATTGCCGTAATGCTGTCAACGCACGCCATTTCCAAGTTTAGGCGATTGGTGATCACCTGACGCAGCAAGCGGACGTCGCGATCCTGGATATGCCGGCGGTCTTCCCGTAGGTGAACCGTGATGCCGTCAGCCCCGCCCAATAGGGCGAGGACCGCCGCCGCCACCGGGTCCGGCTCGTGCGCTAGCCGCGCTTGCCGGACTGTCGCGACATGATCGATATTCACCCCTAAACGAATCATCGCTATTGCCTTTATGATTGTAGGGTGGGACTTAATGTAGGGTGGGACGAGTCTTCGAATCCCACCGTTGTGAACCGGTGGGACTCGAAGATTCGTCCCACCGTACTTCTCCTACAACCGCAATGAGGGAGGCAGGTCCGGTGCCGTTTCGCGGTAGCGCCGGGCCTCATACGCCAGTATTTTGTACAAAACAAAGGCCAGAACCAGGTTCAGAATCTTATCAAACAGCGGGCCGACAATCGCCAAACCAGTGCCAGGGATCCAAAAACTGGAAGTCAAGATCACCGCCGTAAGCGCGAAGGGCAGCAACCGGCCGCGCCAACTAAGATGGTAACGCGGATCGACGAACATCCGGAAAATCGCCCGCGCGTCCGCCACCATATCAACCAATAACCATGGCCGTCGAGGGGATGAGGTCCTGTTAGGAGCTTTTCCTCCTGATTCGCCATGGTATGCCGAATTGCTTGAAACAACCGAAGGCAGAAAGCTCCGATTGGCGTCGATCACCGCGCCGCCCGCAGCGCCCGGCGTCGGTTGTTGGCGCTGCACGCGCTCGGTCACCCGTTCAATGACCCTTTCCTCTAGGGGGCGCGTGTCCTGAAGATGAGCGACAGCGTCTTCCAAACGGCAAATGCGCTGCTCTAGCGCAGCGGCGTTCGCGGCAACCTCCAGGTTCGCCGGCGAAGGCGCGGCCGATTCCGAAGGCGAAGGGGCATGGTCCCAATCGTGGGCCACCGGTTCGTCGTTCATCGCGTCGAGGTGCTTCCAGGAAAACGGCCGTGCTGCGGTTCGGCCGGAAGTAGGGCCTATTCCATCAGCATAGCGTGGCCGCGCTTGGCAAGCCAGAGCGACCGATGAAGAGACAAACGGGAATTGGAGACGCCAACAGACCGATATGAGCGCTTGATAATGGGCCAAGACGATTATCTTGGCCCATTATCCAACTCCCAGCGTACGGCGTTCGCGGCAAAAGCGGTTACTTAACCATTTCCTTGAGTGATTTGAGGGGCAAAGCCTTGACGACGGTGCGGGCCGGTTTGGCCTTGATCATCATTTCTTCGCCGGTGGCGGGATTGCGGCCCATGCGCGGCGGTGATGCCTTGCGTATCACTTTCTTGATCTTGAGCGCGATGCCCGGCACCGTGACGATGCCGGTGCCCTTCTTGCCCAACTCGCGCTTGACGAGCGAGCCCAGCGCTTCAAATACATCGCTCACCTGCTTCTTCGACAAGGTCGTCTCGGTGGCGAGCTCCTGAAGGATGGCGGACTTCGTCAACGGTCTGGCGCCGCCCTTGGCTCCCTTGTTGTTGTTGTTGGTGTCTGCCATGGAATCCTCTCGCAAAACACGGGAAAAATCAGTGGGAACTCCCCACGGTAAGACGGCAGATTAGAACCCCGGGAAGCCGTTGTCAACGGAATATGCTGAAAAACACGGGGAATTTGCAAAAATGACCGCCAAATGCGGGATTTTCCCAGGAAATATCGGCGTTTTCGGCAGCTGGCCGATGGGAGCGGAGACAACCAGACAAGGAGACAACCAGACAAGGAGACAAGGAGACAGACACAAGAGTTTTCCCTGTCTCCGTGTCTCCCTGTCTCCTTGTCTCCCTCTCTCACTCCGTGTCTCCCTGTCTCCTTGTTTCCTTGTCTCCTTGTCTCCAAATTTCCAGTTGCCTTTCAGGCTCTTCCTCGCCACTATAACTCTGTCGCCTACTCCCTATTCCCCACTCCCCACTCCCCACTCCCCACTCCCCATGCCCGACTACATCGTCATCGCCACTTGGACTTTTGGGCAGACCGCGGTCAAAGCGGCCGCCCCGCTGCTCGAGGCGGACAAATCCGCGATGGACGCCGTTGTTGCCGGGGCGCAGGCTGTGGAGGATGATCCGACCGTCACTTCCGTCGGCTACGGCGGCATGCCCAACGCCATCGGCACCGTGCAGCTTGACGCCTGCGTCATGGACGGCCACACCCTGGATTGCGGCAGCGTGGGCGCCGTGGAAAATATTCGCCATGTGGCGGCGCTGGCCCGCCACGTCATCAAGACGCCGCACATTTACCTGGTCGGCGCCGGGGCTCAGCAGTTCGCCCTCAAGCACGGCTTCCCACTGGAAAACTTAAACACGGCGTCCTCGATGGCCAAATGGGAAAAGAACAAACCGGCGCCGGCGAAGAGGCCCCCCGACTCGCATGACACGGTCAATGTCCTGGCGCTGGATAAGAAAGGCTCGCTGGCCGGCGCGTGCAGCACTTCCGGGCTGGCGTACAAGCTGAACGGCCGCGTCGGCGATTCGCCGCTGATCGGCGCGGGGCTCTATGTGGACAACACGGCCGGTGCGGCAGGCGGCACCGGCCACGGCGAGGAGATTATCCGCATCGGCGGCAGTCTATTGATCGTTGAGGCGATGCGGGCCGGCAAGAGCGCTCAAGAAGCCTGCGAACTGGCCATCCGCAAAGTCAATGCCGTCGCCGTCCGCCGCGGCATTCACCCGCACCAGGTCGCCTTCCTCGCTCTTGACCCCAAGGGCAACCACGGCGCCGCCGCCACCGAACGCAGCGGCTTCGAATACGCCGTCGCCCGTCCCGGACATGTCGAGTTGCTCAAAGCCAAGGAGATTGGCGTCGAGGCCAAGTGAGGGCACTTACAAATCGTCGTCTTTGAGACCTGCCGCTCGCATGATGACCCTTTGCATTCCTGTGGGAAGCGAGCGATTGCGATGAACGGGAACGGTTATAATGACGCCCGGCATGTCGTCTTTGGCATAAATATGGTGGCTGCTCCGAATAAGTTGTAAGAGCCATCCATGGCGCTCCAGGATCTTGCACATTTCCTTCCCGGAGACGGCTTTCAAACCTCGATCTCCGCAACCTGGCCTGAATCTACAGCCTTGGTGCGTTCGCCGGCCACGATCAGCCAGCCTTCGGCCGCCTCCTTGATGTTGGCAAGAGTTTCAGCAAACGTCTCGCCTTCGGAGACGCATCCGGGCAAGGCAGGCACTTCCGCCCAAAAGCCCTTTTCCTTTTCCTCATGGATGATGGCTTTCAGTTTCATGGGATGAAAACCTCCTTTGCTCGGCTAGCGGCTATCTCGATCGGGATAGCGGCGCATCGTAGGCCTAATTCTACCCAAGCGCTGTCCTGACCGCCAGCAGCCATGTCGAGTTGCTCAAGGCCAAGGAGATCGGCGTCGAGGCCAATAACGCCGACCCTCTTACCCTCTAGCTCAATGTGTGCGGGTCTAGAGGGTGGGGCGCTTGATCTACAGGGTCCAGCTGTAAGGCGTCTCTCGTTTCCAATCTGCCGTTTGGGAACGCACGTCCTCAAAACTCTATTTCGCTTGGTCCAGTGAAGCAAAGTTTTGCGCAAAGGCGTCCTCGAGTAGCTTTCAGCGTCAATCACGGAACCGTCCCGATGAGGACCTGCTGCGCCCACAAAAAAGCGCAAGGCCGCACGGTTTACGTGCGGCCTTGCGCTTCTATTAGGGCAACCTAATCGATGATGCTGAAATACGGCACTACCTGCGTATCCTGACGCGGATCGTACTTCGTCCAGGGGCCGGGGTTGCCGTAGACCTTGATGGCGAACGGATTGCCGGTGGTGTTTGAGTATAGTAAGCCAAGGTTCACATTAAAAGTTGTCTGAGCGCCGTTGTTATTAACGTTGTATATCACCGCGTTTTCCTCGGAGTTTAGTGGCAAGATGGGATTACCCGGCCCTGAAGCAGTAACCACGGGTGGGACAGATGCATTGTTTGGGTTCGCTAACGTATTTAGGCTCGCAACCATGCCATTTTGAAAGGCCCAGGTCGATCCAGTCCGTGGATCTGTCAAAAGCGCGTTATTGACCGTGATCGTCCATACATTCGGTTTGGTGGGATCGGTGACCGACCCGGAAGGGGCCAATGCCGAAGGCGGCGAAGCCAAGGCGGCTGGCGAGGCTTGCAAATTCGACCGGTCGACAATGGCGAACATGCGATGGCGGATATTACGGCCTTCCGACTTGCCGACCTCGGCACCCAGCTTCACGGGTCGCGTCGTATCATCCTTCACTTCGAAGAAGCCAACCGTCAAGAACACCGCAAACACATTGCTGCGCGTCGTGATGTTGTTGTAGATCTTGTTGAGGAGCGATTTCTGAATAAACGGATGATTGTAGAGAGCATTGACCCCGAATGCCGGCGGGCTGCCTGCGTAAACAGGCAGTGAACCAGTAGGCGTCTGCGGGTCAAATAACGGCTGCGTTCCAGTGGTATTTAGCTGCAAAAGAGTATCGTTAATGCCAAGGTTATTTGGGTATTGGCCATCACTAATGCTCAAACTAGCGGAATTATAATACCCATTTGACATAGGTAGGACAGGATGATCATTGATGCCTAAGCCGGTCGTAGTCAACCCTGGTGTCCGCTTGCTAATCAGGTTAGTGAAAATGGGATCAACATCGCCTGTCTGAGTAAAATAGTTTGATGTCTTCGTCGGATCATCTGAAGCATCGCATAGCGCCTCGAATATAGACAAATCCAGGCCCGTGCCGGCCGCGTTCAAACCTGGAAAAACTGTATTGATGTTAATCCTACCCGGCACTCGCCCGCCATAAGGAATGCCCCAGCCATTATCCGGAGTCTCGGCGAATTCCAAGAAGCGATACAGACGAGAGGTCTGGTCGTACCAGGGCGCTCGATGAAAGAATTGGAGCGGCGGTTGTGCTGCGCCACCAACGGGTGGCGGCTGGAGCATGAATTGTTGCGTCAATTCATGGGGTTTGTATGCGGCAACGTGTAGGAGCTCCATCGGGCTGATGAGCTTTCGGTCCGCATGCGTAAGCCAATCAAATGGAATAGTCAAAGTTTGGCCCGCAGTTGAAGTGGAAATAGGCAGCGCGGCTTCTACCGCGTTATGCCTGAAAAGAGTGTGCTTGGGCTGGGCAGTCGGCGGCGCCTGTGATGGATTCTGAGCTGCTTGCTCGGAAGTATGCGCAGCATAAGGCTGACGGCGGCCGAGCGAAAACCGTTGGGTAGGTTGAGCATTAGTCTGAACCGCAGCGTCATTGACTTGCACATGCTCTACATAATCAACCGTGACATAAGGATTGGCCGCGCTAGGCGGCAAATTTGGGCAAGCGAGCCGTCGCAAAACTACTGTAAAGTCCGGAGCTTGTGGATTAGCTCCGCCAAAGGGCAAAGTAATTGCAGTTTGGGGCACTTGTATGGTCAAGCCTTTAGTGGGAGTGGGCGGATTCGCGGTGGGGTTTGCGGCCTGGTAGTTTATGGACAATGTACTTGCGGGAACGTCTGCCCCCGCTGCTACGTCCTGGAAACTAACGGCGGCCTTGTTAATGGCGGGACCGAGCAGATAGAAACCATTATTCATACCATTGGCGCCAGCATATTGGCTCGGGCCATTTGGCAGAACAACATAAGGATCAGCTGTCTTTCCCGCAACCGCTGTAGTCATCTGTGGAGACTGAACGCCGTTTGCCGTATAGTCGCTTGAATCGGTGACTTGAGTCTTGAAAGTCGCTGTCAAGTCAGGATTGCCGGCAGTATTCCAGGACTGTCGCAGATAAGGAACGGGGTCAGGCGTTGCTTTGTTTTGAGTGACATACACCTGGTAGACGGAATAATCGGTTGGCGCCAGCGTAGCCGTTGGAGGCATGTAGAGTCGCGCAGCACCCGCCTCGACTAAGTTCGCCGGATCGGCAGTCATTGGATCGAGAAGTTCCAGGTAGAAATTGATGTCGTAAACCGCTGGGTTGGCCGTGTCTTTTCTCAGTTCGCTGTAGATTTCATTGAGTACGACTCGCGGCAACTCTGTGCCAAAAACGATTAACGGAATCGCCGGTGTTGCCGTCGTTGACGAAGAGTTGGCGGGAACTGTATACCAATTAAACGGAGTGATGTAATCATCGGAGTCAATGAAATCGACGATATTGACCGATAACTGCGCTAACCAGCGGAGTGCCTCAAACCTTTGATCACCCAAAGGGGAAATTCCTGCGGTGGCGCTTGGGACGTCCGACGTGGCCGGGATAATCGTTCCAGCGGGATTGTTCACGTCTTTGATATCACTGACGTAGACACCAGTTGATTCTTGCAAAGCTGCGAAGATGTCTGACGCAAACTTCTGTCGATCGGTAATGGCCTGAAGAGCTTGGGCCAGTTGCGCCGGAGTTGCGTCCAGACGAAGATTCGCTGGGGAAGCTTGGGTTGAATCAGGAAAAGACTTAGTAGTATCGTAATAATTTGTTAGACGCCGATTGAGGTCGACTTTGTTGATGCCGCGCGCGAGGAGTTGGTTCAAATTGTTTCGCCAAGTAGTCTGGTTAACTGGCGCGACGGGCGGAGGCGTATCAAAGTCTCCACCGATTTGAGTAGCACGATTCGCTGGCGGTGGGAAAGGCAGCACGGGCGGCTGGGTGGGATCCTGCTGCGGATAATTGAGAGCGAACGGGTTAAATGTCGGATTAGCGGTGCTTCCGGGGTAATTGTAAACATAGGCTGGAGTTTTTGAGGGCGATCCCGTCGTGTCAAGCCAGATCCAGGGAGTGGCTGCAGGCCGATCAAGGTGAAAACTGTGGGTCGTGACCATGTTGCGAATCTTCATGGCCAATTGAGATGCATTGGGGATGCCCGAACCCTGGGAACCAAGGTTGTTTGGCAAAAGACGCTGAAGGTCGGAGGTCAATGCGGGCGAATTGGTCCCTGCATGCCGCAGGATAGCTTCCATTTCCGACCAGGCAAAGGCTTTGTCCGGCTTGGCAGCGCCTCCCCCGTTGTTGAACGGGTTTAGAGGATTGTATAAAGCAGGATTTCCCGTCCATTCTTGTGTGTTGCCGTTCCCATAACCAGTACCGTTTGGAGGGGGAGGGGGCGGGAACGGAAAAGGAGATATTGGTGCACTCGCCGAGGCTAGCAAAACTTTGCTTGAGGGCGCATAGTTATTGAGTTCGTTACATCCGTCGGGATCTAAAAAAGTATAAAAGGGCACGTTGACTGAGTAGACAGGAACGGAGCCAGCGGGTGCTGCGCCGTTGCCATATTTGCCTGCTAACCCTTTACCGGGTATACCTGTGAACAAGTTAAGCCATTCGGGGATTGTTGCGCCGACCGGATTAACTGTTAATACCTTCCCTAAGTTTACCTCTGTCTTGCTCAAACCCTGATTTGACGCATGGGTCGGATTGCCGTTTGCGTCCTTGCCGCGAATATTGCCATGCGCATTGAGGTTCACGCGCCCGTCCATGTCGAGAATCAGCGGCGCAACCAACATCTTAAATTTCCGGCCATCGGCTGTAGTCATGACCGGCGCGCCGATGTCGATCCAGATGCTATCCATGCCGCCGGGGAAACCGGTCAGGTTCTTGACGTCGCAGCCGGTGGTAGGATCCTCCGGATAGGGAAAGAGGGGTTGGCCATTGCCATCGAGCGCATGATCTCTTGGGCGCGGCCGTAACGTCAAGTATTTTCCGATCTGGTTGGTCCAGTTGTTATTGGGGTCGGCAGTGCCTTCGCTATTCGTGGGTGTTTTTGCGTTGTAAAACAAATACGGCCTCATGCCGGAAACTGCTAACTGTGTGCCGTCTGCCCGGATCGCCGCCAGCAGCATGTTGTTGCGATCAGGATACGTATAAGGCGCGTTAGCTCCGCCGGTGTAAGTACCCTTTGGCGCGCCAAGTCCCCCGCGTGGTGGGGCTTCATATCGTTCGGGGTCACGGAGGAAGCCATCGGCCTGGAAGTATTGGTAGTTGACCATGGTGAAGTCATCGACCAGCGTTCCGAATGGGGCGACATTATAATGGAGGGCGCCGGTTCCGTTGTAAGCATGAGTATTATCAGGTGGAAGAAGCGGAGGATTGCCGTCGTTCAGGCCATACATTAGCCGGGCCAGGGAATGCCCTCGCAGAGAAGAGAAAACACCGGTCGCATCGTCATTTACGTCGTAAACCATTTGAGCCATGACAAGCGCCAGCGCCTGCTCCGGGTCCATATCCGGCACCGTGGGATTGGCGGCGGCTTCCCGGAAGATTCTGGACGCTTCGGCTTCGGCGTCGGCGTAGAGCACGAAGCTAATGCCGACGACGGCGAAGAGCGTGAGTAGCGACAGCACCACCAGAAGGATGACGCCGCGACGGCGTGCGGCGGGAGCTTTACGACGTAGATACATGGCCAAATCTCCGTGGGAGGAGGCTTGAGGCTAGAGGCGAGAGGCTGGAGGCGAAAGGCTGGAGGCTTGAGACACTAAGGAAGCACTAGCTGCTGCCTTTAGCCTCTCTCCTCTCCCCTCTGGCCTCTCGCCTCTAGCCTCTAGCCTCCCCCTCACATGTCTTGAACAACCGTAATCTGCCGGGCCTGCTGCGTCTTTGCATCCCAGACGCGGATCGCAATCTTGATGGCAACGACTCTTGGGGGATTGGTGTCGGGGGGTCTGTTCGGATCGTTTATCGGGGGCCCCGAAACGGGAAGAGGAACACCACTGTCAAAGCCATTAAAATCTACAAAAGTTCCGTAGACCTGGTTTTCCTGAGTTAGGACTTCGCCAGTGCCTTGGGGGATGGCCTTGTCCCAAGCAAACAGCAGTTGAATGTGGAAAGAAATAACATCCGTCATCAAAAGCGTAGCTTGCTGTTGCAATACGGGGCGAGTTGACCCTGGTGGGGGATTGGTGTTTGGCCGAATTGCCGGATTCGTAGGATCAAAGGCACGGCGGGTCGCAGTCGTTAGATCGCTCGGGTTATTAAAGCTGATGAAGTAATTGTTCTGATTATTCGGGTCTTGAGCCGGGTTGCAACTCAACCCCAGATATTGAGGCATGTTGGACCAGGTATTGGTGTCGCCGGCGGCAATCGGTACGGTTTTTCCCGGCGCTGGAAAATTGATATTGCTGTTATCGGGAAGGACAGGCAACTCGCAGCGATAGAGGCCATAAAGCGGAACGCCAATTGGGCCGGTCCCCGTCGTACCAAGCGTTCCATCAATCGTAGGCAAGAGAAAGTAGCCGACTTCCGCCCATTGGCTGCTGTAGGTCGACCCGGCAGCATCTTGAAGCCTGCCATCGAACGCTCCAAGCTCTTGGTCGAAATTCGTGATCACGTAATTGGGGTTGGCCGTGCCGGGAGGGTAGGGCGGCAGCAACGGAATCAAAGGCGATCCAGCCGGCACGGTTGCGGAAAAGAATCGGTCCTTTTGATTGCCTCGCCGCTTTACCATGAAGTGAAGCCGGTGATCCGTCGCCACGAAAGAATGATTGCCGTCCGCATCCGGTCCTTCATCGTAATAACCCGGGGCTGTAATGCCGCCCACCGGAATGGTGTTCTGAAGCGGAGTCATTTGCACGGCGCTAAAAAACCCTTCACGAGGAGTCCCTTGGCTCCAGAAACCCGGATCGCTAAGGCGGATGCGACCGGTGAAGTGGTCATTCCGGAGGTCATCACGCAACGTCGAGGTGATCGTGCGCAGATGCTGGTCCATGTCGCCGACGGCTTTCAGGTCGCGGAATGTTTTCATGCCGACGACGAACGCCTCGGACAGGATGGCCATGATGAAAATGATCAGGGCCATCGCGACCATGAGTTCAACAAGCGTAAAGGCCTGGCGGCGTGGGTTTCGCATGATTAATTCTCCGGAAAAGTAGCCCGCCGCTCCGCGGCGGAATCCGCGACGGAGTCGCGGGCTACTTTAAATCCGCCGCGGAGCGGCGGGCTGATTTAGGGCTTCCAGCCGGGGCCTTTTTCGAACACTTCAACGACGTTTTCCATGACCACCAGCACCCCATAATTGCCGGGGGTCGACTGCTTGGGATTATTCTGCAATTCGATGACCATTGTTCCGCTGTTATTGTCGGTCACGTTTACTACGCGGTAGAAGTAGCCATGAAGCTCGGGTTGATTGTTTTGGGTGTTGAGCACGGTTGCGTCGAAAACCCAGCTCCCTTTTCGAATCGAGGGGCCGGCGCCCGTGTAAGTAATGCTGACTTCGGGGTTATTGACGTCAAAGGTCACGTAAAAGGCATCCTCGCCGCCCCCGCTGCCGGGCCGGTTTTTGTAAACGACTACTGCGGTGTCGATAACGCTTGGAATTTGGAAACGCGGCCTGCGAAGCATGTAAGACGCCGTATAGGTGCCATCGCGCGTCGGCTGCAAGGCCGGAGACTTGTTCGGATCGTTGGCCAGGCCGGCATAAGGACCATCGTTGGAAAAGGTAAGGTCGTCGGGCAAAGAGAACCAATAGCGCGCCAAAGGTCCGGTCGTCCCCAAGCTAACGGTCTGGCGCGATATGCCGACGCCGGGCGTGAGTTGACCCAATAAGGGTCCATTGCCTGCCGGAAAAGCGGTGGGATCGACAAAGACCGGGTAGCTCGGTCCGTCATAGCCGGTCGCATTAAGAGCGGCAAACGCGGCCAAATCCCAGCGTTTGCCGGCGGGCGGTGGCGCAAACGCGCCCTGCAAGCCGTCCGGATTCGTGAAGGCGTTTTGCGGCGCCGTGCCCACGACAAGCGGATCATTATGGAGGTTTAAGGCTTCCATGATGGCGAACGCGTCGCTGGCCAGGTTGCCTGCGCGATCGTCGGTGATGGCCTGGGCCATGCGGAAGGCACCGACGGGGAACAGCACCAGCAACGAGAGCAGGCCGATGGCCGTCACAAAAATGGCCATCAGGGCCTCAATTAGCGTCACGCCTTTGCGCGGAGTTTTCATGGTAGGAACCTCCTGGGGCTCCGATTTACAGACCGCCTGAGCGGTTGGTCTTGGCAAGGCTATACGGGTCGCCGCTCGGTGTAGTATCCACGGGATAGAGCGAGATTAAGCCGGTTGAGGCCTTGATCGAGAGAATTACGGGCTGGTTGTCCGTGTAAGGCGGATTGTCGATCGTAGTGGCATCGCCGACCCACAAGTAGATGGGGTCGACATTGGGCGACAACACGCGGCCTGAAGGGGCGAACATGAAATCAATCGTGCCACCGCCGCCGCCTACCGCGGTCCCCAACTGGCACTTGCCCTTGAAGATCGCGACGTTGTTGGGCAGTTTGAGCGGCTCCTCGCCGACGAGAACCCGAGGCGCTCGCACGACGCGATAAGAGGCCGTAGGTTCCACGATATTGCCGGATGGATTAACAGGCAGGGAGGTGGCAAAGGGCGCCAACTGCAACGTAGTGGAATCATTGCCGCTGCCGGTCGGATCATAGGCGATGATCTGGTGAAATAGCCCGCCTCCCTGCACTTCGAGATAATCGCCGATTTGAACGGGCCACAAGGTCTTATCAGCGCCGCTGCCGCCGCTGAAATCTGCCGCGCCAGGGTTGGCCGGTTCCAAAACGGCAATGAAATCCGTGGGAGGATTGGCAGTACTCTTGGGATTGGGCTTGATGGAAATTCGCCTGGGCTGACCGCCAACCATTACTTGGTAATCCGGCGGCTGTTCGACGTATTGCAATTCAAAAATCAAACCATTGTTATTCGTCGGATTGGTATCAACTAAGCGCAGGCCGCTGGGCAAGCCCGAACGCAGAGCCCGCTGCTTGGCGATTAGAAACCAGCCTTGAAGCTGATCGGCGCCTTTGCCGGCGCGCTGCTGTTCGTTCATGCGCGGCAGAATGAGGACCGCCAGCGTGGCCAAGAAGATCATGATCGTCATGGCCACGAGCAGCTCGATCAACGTGAAGCCGGGGCGATGTCGGGCTGTGCGCAAGCTAGGTTGACACATGGCCGTCAATCTCCCCTCCCGCCCAGCGACAGGCGGAAGTTATAAAGGTTGTCATTGGCGTCGTTCTGATTGCCAAGAGTGGTCGGGGCGCCGACATTGGTTGTGAAATCGCTCGAAACACCCAATCCTCCGATGGACATCGGATCGGGGCCGGGATTCCAGATGTCGATGCCGAGCTTCTTGTTCGGACCGGCTGAACCGATGACGGGCACGAGACACACGGAGGTTGGATTCGCGACCTTCACACCCGAGTTGGAAGGCAGCGGAATCATGTTGTTGGGATCGGAAGTTAAATCGTGGATGGTTTGTATAAACGCTTTCGCACCCGCCGAAAGAGTGCCCGTTACGGGATCATAGCGCCAGCTAGGATCCATCAATTTACCTTCAGGATCTTGACTGTCTCGCTTGATTGCAGTCATGGCGGTGGTGGACTTATTTAGCTGATTCACTTCGCTATTTGCGGTCGGCCATCGATAGAAGGCTAAGGGTTGTTCCCAGCCGTCAGCCAAATACGGGAGACCCGTCGGAGTCGTTCTAATCGAGTCCGCGCCAATGAAATCGGTATTCAAGCTCATACGGCTTCTATCAAGCTGAAGAGCCATTAGTAGGCAGGCGGAAGACTCATAGGGCAGCGCAGGAGAATTAGGCGAGGCATTGTACTGATCCTTTAAATAGTGCACGAAAGCTGGATCTGCGGGCAGCATTTTGGGCGAAGGACTCAAAACCTCGGCGAAGCTCATCGGAAACTGCTGCATCAGTTTGAGCTTGATATAGATGACCCGAGCAAGGTTAGCGTCTCCGTTGCATCCATAGATGCCGTCAATGCCAGCCGGAATCGCTTCTTGCCTGGCGGAATCGATAACCTTTTGCGAAACCTTCCTGAACTCGCTGTCAATCTTGGTAACTGTCGTTTCCGTGACAGTCCCCTTTTGCGTGGTCAGGTAGCGCATTACCGCCCCGGCCGTCAGAGCAGTCAGCAAGGCGATAATCGCTATGACCACCAGCAGCTCGATCAACGTGAAGCCGGTGCGCTCAGTCTGTTTTCGGATTGACCGGATCATGTCAAACCCTCCTTAGTTGGAAGGAACGCCCAGCATGCTGTCATAGAAATCGGCCATATCGTCGAAGCCGGCTTTGGCATTGGCGCCGTTCTGCAGAGCCGCTGACGAATCGGCTTTTGCAGGAGTCCAAGTCGGCGCGGGGCTAACCGTAAGGTTTGAACCCTGACCGAATACGCCGTCACGGCCCGCCGAGATGATTTGGAAGGTATCGGAGTTTTGATACTTGATGCCGTCGTTATAGGGCCAAACTGCCAGCCTTGAGCAGTCAGAAGCGTTTAGCGTAGCGAAATACCTGTTGTAGCCGCCGCCCTTCTTATAAGAGCTAAAGTAAGCAAAAGGCGCTTTGCCGTAGGCGTCCAGATACGAGAAATATCCGGTGCCGGCCGAATCAAATTTCGTTGTCAGTCGATCCGACTGAAAATCGAAGAAGGGCTCGACTCGATCTCCGCCGACAGCGGTGGGTTGCTTGCTATTGGTGGAAAAACCAACGCAGGCGTTGACGCCACCGACGGTCCCTTGAGTGCCGCCCAAGAAAAACACCAGGCATTGATCGCCTTCCAGAGTCACATCCGTATTGGTCGTGTTCGGATTCCACGTAACCGGCGCGGTCAGATTGTGCCATACGGTGGACAGGTAGGATGCGGAATCGTAGTCCAAGGGAGAGTTTGGTTGACCTGACGCATTCAGACTCGTGTCATACGCCAAGTCATTTCTCAAGCGAATTCGGCTCGGAATCCAACCGATCTTGTACTTGTTCTGAAAATTGACGATGCCGGTGCGTAAGTCGCGCAACTCGCGGACGTTCCTAGTATCGGCGACCTTGTTTAGCGCTTTAAAGACCCCCGCTGCCAGCAAGGCCACCAGCAGGGCCAGGATGGTCATGACCACGAGCAGTTCGATCAGCGTGAAGGCGCTTCGCCGGGCCGGGTGAATGGTGGAAAGTTTCATGGCAATTTGTCCTTGGTCAGTTGTCAGTGGTCAGTGGTCAGTTGTCCGTGCAGAAACGGTGTATTGCGATCTTCCAAGATGCCAACGTTGCAACGGACAACCGACGATTGACCACTGACCAAATTACTTATTCGCACTGAGGCCTTCGAGCAGCTTTAACAGGGGGAGGAACAACGCGATGACGATGGTGCCGACCATGAGGCCCAGGACCACAATCATGAGGGGTTCGAGAAGGCTGATCATGGCGGAGACGGCGACGTTGACTTCCTCGTCGTAGACGTCGGCGATCTTGGACAGCATGGTGTCGAGGTCGCCGGTCTCTTCGCCGACGTCGACCATGTTGACCACCATGTCGTCGACGAGCCGGCTCTCCTTGAGCGGCTGGGCAATGGTGTCGCCTTCGCGGATCGACTCGTAAACGCGCGTGTACATGCGTTCGAAGACGGAGTTGGAGCAGGTCTCGCGGACGATGCTGAGGGCTTCGAGAATAGGCACGCCGGAACTGACCAGGGTGCCGAGGGTCCGGGTGGTGCGGGCGACGACGGTTTTCTCGGTGATCTTGCCCAAGACCGGCACCCAGAGCCAGAGCCGATCCAGGGCATAATTGCCGACCCGGCTCAGGCGAATGAGTTTGATCAGAAGCCACAAACAAACGGGGAAGAGCGGCAAGACATACCAGTAGGTGGCGAACCAGTCGGAGACGGCAATGAGTTTCTCGGTCATCCAGGGGAGCTTGAAGCCGAAGTCGCGGAAGATCTGCTTAAACTTCGGAATGATGTACACCATGATGAACGTCAAGATCGACACCGCCACCAAGATGACGACGACGGGATAGACCATGGCGCCGATGACTTTGCGCTTGAGGCTCTGGGATTTCTCTTTGAAATCGGCCAAGCGCTTGAGGATGACTTCCAAGGCGCCGCCGGCCTCGCCGGCCTTGACCATGTTGACATAAAGGCGGTCGAAGCACTTGGGATGCTTGCCAAAGGCTTCGCTGAGCGTGCTGCCCGATTCGACATCGTCGACGACGTCCATGAGCGAGTTCTTGAGAACGCCGGGCCTCATCTGGTGCTCGAGGATTTTCAGGCTGCGGAGCACGGGCAAGCCGGCGTCTTGAAGCGTCGAGAACTGGCGCGTAAACGTGCACAGCTTTTTGCTCGAGACGCCGCCGATGGTGAAGGACTTCTTGCGCTTCTTCTTGAGGCCGCCCTTCTTGCCCTTCTTCTTGCCTGAGGCCACTTCCGTGATCTTGGTCACGAAGTACCCCATCTGGCGGATCTTTTGTTGCGCTTCGTCCTCGGAGAGCGCATCGACGGAGTCCTTCACTTCGGATCCGGTCGTGTCCATGGCTTCGAATTTGTACGTAGGCATTGTGCCGCTCCGCAAAGGCTTGTTCGTTGTTCGTTGTTCGTTGTCAGCGGACGTTCAGGGTGCTGCGAGAAGAATGCTCGTCTTTGCAACGAACAACCAACGACGAACAACGAACGAACTACTGCTTGCCACTTCCCTCGTCTTCCATAATGGTTTCGCGAACGACTTCTTCGATGGTGGTTTTGCCGGCATAGACGGCTTTTAGGCCGGAGTCGCGCAGGGTTGTCATGCCGTGGCGGATGCAGGCTTTACGCAATTGGTCTGTGGAAGCGCCGCTGGTAATCAAATCGCGAATTTCGTCGTTCATCACGACGAGCTCGAACAGACCGCTTCGGCCCTTGAAGCCGGTGTTGTTGCAGCGATCGCAGCCCCGGCCATAGAAAAACTTCTGCCCCGCCACATCGGCCGGCCGGAGGTTGAGTTCCATGAGCATGTCCGGGCTCGGCTCAAACTCAGTCCGGCAATCTTCGCAAATCTTGCGCACGAGCCGCTGGGCCAAAATAGCTTCTACGGTGGCGGTGATCAGAAACGGCTCAACTCCCATATCGCGCAGCCGGGTAATCGAGCTGGGAGCGTCGTTGGTGTGTAGCGTGCTGAAGACCATATGCCCCGTCAGCGAAGCCTGGACGGCGATTTGGGCTGTCTCCAGATCGCGGATTTCACCCACCAGGATGATGTCGGGATCTTGCCGCAAAATGCTGCGCAGCGCCGAAGCGAATGTTAGGCCAATGTCATGATTGATCGGGCACTGTATGATGCCGTCGATGTCGTACTCGACCGGGTCTTCGGTGGTGATGAGCTTATCGGTGATTTCATTGAGTTCATTGAGGGCTGAGTAAAGCGTCGTCGTCTTGCCGGCGCCGGTCGGGCCCGTGACGAGCACGATGCCGTTAGGCTTGTGGATCAGCCCCCGGAACTGCTCAATCATGAAAGGTTCCAGGCCCACTTTGTTCAAATCGAGAGAAACCGTCGTGCGGTCGAGCACGCGGATGACCACGCTCTCGCCGAACATGGTGGGCAAAACGCTGACGCGCAAATCAACCGGGTTGCCGCCGACGTTGAGTTCAATGCGGCCGTCCTGCGGCAGTCGCCGTTCGGCAATGTCAAGATTGGACATGACCTTGATGCGGCTGGCGATCGCGGAGGCCAAGTGGCGCGGCGGCGGGACCATTTCATAGAGTACGCCGTCGCAACGATAACGCATTTTGTACTCGTCTTCGAACGGTTCAAAATGGATGTCGCTGGCGTGGTCCTTGATGGCCAGAAGGAAAACCATGTTGATGAGCTTGCGAACGGGAGCGGCGTCCTGCAATTCCATCAAGCTTTCCAGATCGATGCTGGTTTCGCCGCGGCGGGCCGTTCCCAGATCGGGGTCGTTTTCCAGTTGCTGGATGATATCGACGATGCTTTCTTCTTTGCCCGCATAGGCTTTGGCTTGGCCTTCTGCGATCGCCTTGGCGGAGGCAAGGCTCGGCTTGACCTCGTTGATGCCTAGCAAGTTGCGTAGATCGTCGATGGCCGCCAAATTGCTGGGATTGCTCATGGCAATCGTCAGCACTTTATCCTTAAAGGTCAGCGGGAGAATCTTGTAAACGGAGGCCATCGTCTCCGGAACGAGCTGAAGAGCTTCCGGCAACGGTTTCACTTCTTCAAGGTTCACAGTCTTGAGCCCGTGCTGCTCCGCCAAGGCGAGCAGAAGCTGATCTTCAGTAATCAGGCCGCGGGCCACGCAGACCTGACCAATGGGCTGGCCCGTATTCTTGGCTTCGTCGAGGATTTCCCACAACTGATCTTCATCCACGTAGCCAAGATCAACGATTACTTGACCAAACTTGCGGCCGCCGCGGCCATCGCCATCGGCCGTGCGCCCTTTGGCGGGTGGTTTCTTGGGAGCGCCACCGGCCGGCTTTGGGGCGCCTTTTGCCGGCGCGGGCCGCGCAGGACCCGGCTTGGCCACTTGAGGCTTGGCCCCGGCTGGCTTGGGGCCGGCGGGTGGTTGCGCGGCGGGATTCCCGCCTTGCGAGGCCGACGGCGCGGGCTTACCGGCAGGCGGCGCCTTAGACGCGGGAGGCGTCGGCTTCTTCGGGGGAACAGGTTCGTTCGGAGTGGCCATCGACTTCTTCCCTTTTTTCTCTTGCCTATCAATGAGCCAGCTGCAAATTACCGTCTTCGATTACGACCGCGCCGCCCATCTCCTTCGTCTTCATCTTCATAATCGTCGTCGTCGTCCTCAAACTCCTCGTCTTCTTCCTCTTCCTCGGCCTCTTCAAAGATGCCGCGTTCGGCTTGGGCTATTTTGGCAGCTAACTCCAAGGGTTTATTGGACCGCAGCAAGACTTCCTCTTTTTCAACAACGCCGTCTTTCCAAAGCAGAAACAGCTTCTCATCTAAGAGAAACATGCCGTGCTTGCGGCCGGTCTGGATGCTCGAGTCGATACGGTAAACTTTGTTTTCACGAATCAGGTTTTGAATGGCCGGTGTGACCACCATCATTTCGAATGCTGCCACCAGTCCCTCGGGTTTCCGCGGCATGATGGCCTGCGAAAGCACGCCGATCAAGGCGGTGGACAACTGCGTGCGAACCTGATCCTGCTGCTCCTTGGGAAAGACGTCGATGATTCGGTTAATGGTGCTGGAGGCGCCGCTGGTGTGCAACGTTGCAAAAACGACGTGCCCGGTTTCTGCCGCCTCGATGGCCGCGTGAATCGTAGCCAAATCACGCATTTCACCGACGAGGATGATGTCCGGATCCATGCGTAAGGCCCGGCGAAGAGCCTCGGGAAAGTCCGGCACATCGACGCCAATCTCACGCTGATTGACGGTGCACTTCTTGTGCTTGTGGTAATACTCGATCGGGTCTTCCATCGTTATGATGTGCCGATCGTAGTTTTCATTGATGAAGTTCACCATGCTGGCCAGGCTGGTGGTCTTGCCCGAACCGGTCGGCCCTGTGACAAGCAACAAACCGCGCGGCCGCGTGATGAGCCGTTTGATGGCGTCGGGCATGCCGATCTGTTCAAAGGTTAAGAACTGATTCGGAATGCGCCGCAGCACCATGCCAATGGTGCCCTTCTGTTTAAAGATCGCGACGCGAAAACGTACGCCATCAGTAAACTCAATTGCGAAGTCGGATCCGCCTTTCTCCTGGAGCTCTTGTTGACAGCGATCCGGCGTGATGCTTTTCATCAGCGCGGTCGTGTCATCGCTGTCGAGAACCTTCGTTTCCAGCTTGCGCATGCGCCCGTGATGCCGGATCACGGGCGGCTGTCCCATGGAAATATGCAAATCGCTGGCCTTCAGTTGAATGACGGTGGCCAACAATTTATCAATAAGGACGCTTCCTGTAGCCACTCTACCCCTCGCTCCCTAGAAGCGCCCATTCGGCTGTGAAGGGCGCCAACAAACACGGCGCAAGGCGATTAAAGGACGGGTAGGGCGCTCACCCTTAATTATCCCGCCCCTGCCTTCGCAAACAAAATTCCGGACACAAATAGCGCTAGATTTCGTTTTTCGAAGATGGGCGTGCCGGAGCGAATTCCCGAACCGGCAACTGATATGGGTACCTAACTGCTTGATTAGGCTCACCTAAGTGACTCGTACGGAGTTATGGAACCAGTCTCAATACTCTCCACACTTTCGTGCTTCATTGACGGAACTGGGACAACGGTAACACGACCCTGATTCTGAGGCGTAATCCATCGATTCAAGAAACAATAAAGTTCAACGTTGTCATCATTCCGATTCAACCCGAAATGGCAGCGGTTACGTCAAATCACTGTCGTCTCGTGATGGCAGGTGCTGAGAACTTCCTCAAGCGTCGTGACGCCCTTAAGTGATTTATTGACGCCATCTTCCAACAAAGTTCGCATGCCGTGGAGGCGGGCCTGCCGGCGAATGGTTTGTGTGGGTTCGCGATTGAAGGTCATCTCGCGAACACCCGACGTCATGCGCAGCAGCTCGAAGATGCCTAAACGCCCTCGGTAGCCTGTATGATGGCAATGGTTGCACCCTCGGCCGCGCATGAAGGTAGCCCCCGCTAACCGCTCCTGTGAAATGCCGGCGGCTTTGATTTCCGAGGATGGCGGCTGGTCCGGTTCTTTGCATTTTGGGCAGACAATTCGAACCAATCGTTGAGCCATGATGGCAATAACGCTGGAAGCGACGAGGAAAGGCGGCACCCCGATATCCACCAAACGTGTAATAGCACTGGGCGCATCGTTCGTATGGAGTGTACTGAAAACCAAGTGTCCTGTCAAAGATGCTTGAATTGCGATGTCCGCTGTCTCAGCATCGCGAATTTCTCCCACCAAGATGATGTTGGGGGCCTGACGCAACATGGCGCGAATGATTCTGGCGAAGTCTAAACCTATTTGGTGTTTTACCTCAACTTGATTAATGCCGGGTAGGTAGTACTCTACTGGATCTTCGGCAGTAATGATCTTTCGATCAGGTCTGTTCAATTCGTTCAGTGCCGCGTAGAGAGTGGTCGTCTTGCCGGATCCCGTGGGCCCGGTGACGAGCATGATGCCGTTGGGTCGTTTGATGATATTTTGAAATCGCTGATAATCGTCTTCGGCGAAGCCCAAATCACGAATGTTCACCTGTATACTGCCGCGATCAAGAATTCGCATGACTGCCGACTGGCCGTGATTGCTGGGCAACATGCTTACCCGCAAGTCATAATGTTTACCCGCCAGAGTCATTTTGATGCGCCCATCCTGGGGACGCCGTTTCTCGGATATGTCGATTGAGCCCATGATCTTGATACGGGAGAGCAAGGGGGCCAAAAGACGGCGCGGCGGGCTGTCTCGTTCGACGAGCACGCCGTCGATCCGATAGCGGACGCGTACGCGGTCGGCAAAGGGCTCAATATGGATGTCGCTGGCTCGTAGGCCGACAGCTTCTTGAATGATTAGGTTGACCAGCTTAACGACTGGAGCGTCGCTCTCCTCGATGCCGCCGCCTGAAGTAGCTTCGGTTTCCGTGAAGTCGATGGCGGTATCCGTAAACTCGGCAAGCATCGAGTCCACGGATTCGGTTTCGGTCTGACCGTAATGGCGATTGATGGCTTCGACGATCTGTTCACGGGGGGCCAGCACCGGCTGGATGTCTTTGTTAAGAATAAACTGCAGCTTTTGCACCGTATCAAAATCGCTCGGATCGCTCATGATGATCCGCAGGGTGCCGTTGTCCTGCGACATGGGCAGCACAACGTTTTCGCGGGCCACAGATTCGGGAACTAGCTCGACTACCGAGGCGGGAATGGTGACCTCAGTTAAATCCACGAATTGCAAGCCATGAAATTCCGCCAAGGCGCTCATGACCTGGTCCGCGCTGACGTAGCCGAGCTTCACCAGCGTTTCCTGAAGCTTGGCCCCGGTCTGCTGTTGCATCGCCTTGGCTTCGGCCAATTGATCCGGACTCAGTGTCTGACGGCGGATGAGGATCTCTGTAAAGTCGCCGCTTGTCTTCGCCATGAAGGTCACTCCCGAAGCCTTGCGATTGTGCCGTCCAGGATGGGCTATTCCGACTCCGTGCTTGTTTAGCAAGGAGGAATAATATCGACGAACCGGGTTTTTACCCGTCAAGATTTGCGAAAAAGAACAAGAAAATCATAACCCGTATATGTCTTACCTTAAAGACCGATTAGGGAAAGTGCAATCAAAAAATCCGAACCGGCGCAAGCTTTGCTTCTTCGCTCCTTTCCCTTGTGCCGTCGCACCGTTACAATCAAAATACCTAGCACGCCCATTCACCAGCGATGCTGACTATGACCATTTCCTCCTTGAACCGGATTCTGTTTCCTTTCTCGTTTTCCTTTGTAATCTTCGCAATCCCGGCGGCGCAAGCCGCGGACATCAAGGACGCCGATTCTCCTCAAAAAGGCATCACCGTGTTGGGCCGCGGCCCTCTGCATGAGGCATTTGCGCGACCTACAACTCTTCCGGCCGAGCCGGGACCGGTGGTGGAGAAGAAACCGCCTGATCCGATTTCCGAGGAGCCGCCCGATCAAAAACCAGCCGGCGACAATGTCCAGTGGATTCCCGGCTACTGGTCTTGGGATAGCCAAGGCAAGGACTGGATCTGGGTTAGCGGCCTTTGGCGGCATCAACCGCGCAATCGCAAGTGGGTGCCCGGCCATTGGTCCAACACCGAGAAGGGTTGGCAATGGGCGCCCGGATTCTGGGCGAACGCCGACCAGCCGCAAATCAACTATCTGACGCCACCGCCCGCATCCCTCGAAGCAGGTCCTTCGAGCCCGGCGCCGGACGACGATAGCACGTATGTTCCTGGAATGTGGACGCCTCGCGAAGATAACTACGTTTGGCGGCCGGGGTATTACGTCAACTTCCGACCTAGTTGGATCTGGACCAATAGCCATTTTGTTTGGTCTCCCAACGGCTACGTTTACGTCGACGGTTACTGGGATTATCCGTTGGCAAATCGAGGCCTCTTGTTCGCTCCAGTCTCTTTCTCCCAGCCGCTGTGGACAACGCCGGGTTGGTATTATCGCCCGCGCTGGGTAGTCGGGGTCAACGGCCTTTACCCGTCGCTATTCGTCTGGCCCACCTCGGGCAGCTTTTATTTTGGCAATTATTTTGATCCCTTTTATCAACGCGCGGGTTTTCAACCCTGGCTGACATTTGGCAGCCGTCACTGGGACCCGTTATTTGGCCATGCGGCCTGGTCGCATCGCGGCGATCCCAACTGGTCCACCAGCTTACGATCGCAGTTCTCAGCCATGCGCAACGGCGAAGCGGCACGGCCGCCAATCACTATTACGGCGCAAACGGGACTGGCCCCGAGAGCGACTTCAGGTACGAATCAACCGGCTGCCGTTAAACCCTTGATTTCGCCCTTGAATCAGGCCAACTTGAATGCTGTGAACTTGACGAAGCTAACCGCTGCGCAATTGGCTCAACAAAAGAATCTCATCCAAGAGACGCGTAACCTCAGCAGTCAACGCGCCAAGCTTGAAGCCGCGTCGTCTTCCAGCACCAGCCTCAAGTTGCCCTGGTCGAATTCGGGCTCGTTAGGAAGAAGTGCAGGGTCAGGAAGCACCGGCGACGGCCTTTCTCCCGGCGTTACGATCCTTCGCTCCGGTAATAATCCTGGTTTACCAAAAGTCGTTTCAGGAACGGCAGATTTGCCCAAAATCAGCACCGGTTCGAATGGGACCTTTCAAAGCGGTCGGAATCCCTCCTTACCACAAGTCATAAACAACGTTCAAAGGCCGGTAGGGCCACCGGTCTCATCGCCGCCGAGAATTCAGTCGGTTCCAATCAGGCCTTCCGTTTCCGCCGGCCCGCCGCCCGTTCATTCCGCCCCGCCGCGGCAAAGTTTTTCCCCTCCAGCCAACAGCGGCGGAAGTCGCGGGTTCAGCAGTAGCGGAAGCAATCATTTCAACGGAGGAGGAAGCAATCATTCCTCTGGAAAAAGTGGACCGCATAGATAAATGACAGGTTTTCTATCGAATCTTCGCGACGTCGCGCCAGTCTGTGAGGCCCCATCTTCGGCAGAAACACGAAAACACTCGAAAACAGACCCGTGGAAAGCATTTGTGAGTTTTCGTGCCTTTTCGTGGCTTCTGAAGGTCTCGGCCCCTGACCCTGTTGCTCAAGTGATGACCCTGTCCTCCACACGTCAAGGTCAGTTTTTGGGGGGATGCCGGTGCCTGTTTACGCAGCGAAAGCGGGCCGGTTGCGGTTGGACATCGCCGGGGGAACTTTCGCTGACCGCTAACGCCTCTTCGGAGCTCCGGACGGTTGCGGGGCTGGGGACGATCGGGACTTCTCGGCCTCGGGTAACTCAAGCCTGTCGCCTGGAGCGTGACGCGTCGCCGCGCCCGCCGAATTGGCTATCTAGG
>JBJMQT010000032.1:0-28070 GCA_045802525.1 Gemmataceae bacterium | reverse complement strand
TGAAAAACGGAGCCTTGCGTCGCGAATCGAGTATAAGACTCCGCCGCCGATCATTTCTTGACGGCCTCCAGGTCCGCCAACATCTTCTTGAAGTCCTCGCGTTGGCGGATTGGGTCAAGGTCGGTGTCCTGTTTCATGTGGGCGGCGTTTCGGAAGCCTTTTTTGACAGCCGCCTGCAATTGTTCCATGGCCGCATCCGCATACTTGCTTCCCACTTCATTGCGTTGTAGCTCGGCGAGGCCGGCGTCATCCTTCGCAATAAGAACACAGAGCGCAAACATGCAAGCCGCATCGTAATTGGCCGCGGGACCGGGCATCGCCGCTAGTTCACGAGCAACTTCGGCCGCTTTGCCATGATCCTTTTGGCGAAGAGAAACCTTGCCAAAAACCAGGCGATTTTGGACGAAGTGGTTTTGATATTTAATGTTTTTGGGGTTTCCCGAAAGCGCCACTTTGTGATGAGGCAGCGCCTCGGTCAGCAGTTCCGCCGCTTCGGCGGGTTTCCCTTTCTCTTGGAGGACATCAGCCAGTTTAACCAGAGTGATCGCCACTTCGTTTTGGAAGTCCGTTACCTGCAAATGATTTTCAAGCAGTTTTTTTCTGATATCGAGGGCGTCGCGCAGGGATTTTTCCGCAGCAGGCAAATCGGCGTCTTCCAGCAGGAAACAACCCAAATTGTGGTGACACAAGCCCAATTCGCGCCGGGAGGAAAGCACATCAGGATGGGAATCAACCGCTCGGCGTTGAACCTTTAGAGCTTCTTTGAGAGAAAGCACCGAATTCGGCCTGTCCCCCGACTCGCGCTCTACAATCGCAAGCAAGTTATAGCTGAGAACCAGGCTGTTCACATAATCGGCCACGTCCGGGTCTTTTTCCGCCAAAACGTTATGAATGGATACGGCGGTCTTAAATGATTTAACCGCCTGAGGCAACTGACGCGACTCCATTTGCACAATGCCAAGATTAAAGTGGCCCTTGGCCAAGTTGTTTTGGTAACGACCGACAGCCGGGTTGTCCCGGACAAGATTCTTGAAGTGAGCAATGGCGCTTTGATGGGACTTTGTCGCCAAGGACGTTTGGCCTTTCTCCTGATCTAGCAGGCCTAAATTCATCTGAGCATCCGCAAGGTATTCCTCATAGTGCGATACCTCGGGAATCCGGGCATGAAGTTTTTCAAGGATTGAAATGGACTCCACTAGATAGTCTCTGGCTTCCGATGGCTTTCCCATCTCCTTCGTCAAGTTTCCAACCAACTTAAGCGTGTCGGCCAAATCCGTCTGAACGACGATCATTTCCGGATGGTCTTGATAGATCGCCCGGAGCTTTTTCAAGGCGCTGCTTAGAAACGGCAACGCAGCCCGAACGCCTGTTTTTTCGCGATTTAGGTTGCCCAAGGCCCGTTCGATATGCGCCAAGTCGATTTGATAGGGAACATAATTGGGATGTTTATCTGCCAACCTTTTATAGATTGCGTGCGATGATTCATACGATTCTGTAGCGCCCTTGAGGTCGGAATTGTCTTTTTGCAAAACTCCAATGCATAAGTGGCCTCGTGCTAACTCGGCCTGATTCTTGGCCGATTCCGGGTTAGTTTTGCAAAGCTCTTCGAGAATCGAAATGGCATGGCGATAATCTTCAAAGGCCGCCTCGGAATTGCGGCTGTCGGCCAAGATGTTTCCTCGATTGATTAAAGATGTAGCAATGTTTTGCTGGGCCTCCTCTTCTTTGGCTCCCAAATTTTGCGATTCTTGCAAAAACTCCAAGGCCTTGTCGTAGGCTTCCTTCGCCCTATCCCTTTGACCGATTTCTTTTGATATGTAGCCCACGCGAAAGAAAACTTCGCCTAGCTCTTTGGGGATACTGGGATCCTCCGACCGTTGAATCTTAAAGCCTTCATAAAAAGGCAGAGCTTTTTCGAGGAGGAGCTTGCGGACCTTGCGCATATTTTCTTGCTGAAGGAGAGGATCCTCGGTGGCAAGCACATAGAGATCATCGACGGCCTTTTTGGCCAAAGTCAAATTGGCTTCGGCCAATTCCAGGTTGTCATCCGCTTTCTTAAGGGCTGTCTTCGTCTTGGATTTCTGCTCGTTGACGGCCACCAAACCAATGCCCAGCGCCAGCACCGCCGATAGGAGAACCATGGCCGCTGACGCGGCCAGCGTTTGGTGCTTGCGCGTCCACCGAGCTAAACGTTGGTGAAGCGGCTCGGCATAGGATTGAATCGGTTCGTCGGCTAACCAATGCTCGACGTCTTCGGCCAATTCGCGTGGCGAACCATATCGAGCGGACGATGTCATAGCCATCGCTTTTCGGCAAACGGCGTCGAGGGCCGCCGGCACATCGCATTTGACTTCTTGAGGGGCCATAAAAGCCCCCTGCTCAACCTTGCGCAAGATTTCCGACGGATTGCTTCCCTGAAATGCCGGCCGGCCGGTTAGCAGGAAATACAGCGTGGCCCCCAAGCTATAGACATCACTCGCCGGCCCCATCAAATCGAGCCGCCCCGCGGCTTGCTCCGGGCTCATGTAAGCCGGCGTACCAATGGCGGAGCCGATCCTGGTCGGTTCCGACCCGCTGCCCAGCAACGGTCGAATCGGCCGCTCCGCTAGGGTGGCTTGTGGATCGGCACTGGTCACTGTCTTCGCCAGCCCCCAATCCACCACCAACGTCTCACCAAACTGTCCGAGCAGGATATTGCCCGGCTTCAAGTCGCGATGAAGCACGCCGCGGCTGTGAGCGTAACCCACGGCGTTGCAGACATCCTGGAAGCGGCGAAGAAGCTTGCGGAACTCCAGCGTTCTCTCGCCGGGGTCGCGATTCGACCCTTCCGCCTTGTGAAAGCGTTCGATGGCGTTTTTCAGGTTGTCGCCTTTGATGAAGCGCATGGCATAGAAGGGCCGGCCATCGGCGTATTGGCCGAGGCCGTAGACCGGCACGATGCCGGGATGCTCCAGACCGCCGGTGATTTCGGCTTCCAAAAGGAAACGGGCGCGGGCCTGCGGGTCGTCGGCGAACTGCTCCTGGATTTCCTTGAGCGCGACTTCACGGTGCAACTCCTGGTCTTCGGCTACGAATACTTCGCCCAGGCCGCCTTTGTCATGAGGCCGTAGGATCCGGAACCGCAAACCGGCCGAGGTTTGTTCCCCTGCCCCGTAGGGGCGCGTGGCATGCGGATCGTCGTTCGCACGCGCGGAGGCGGCATGCGTGATGCTGGCTGCCAAGTCAGGATCGACGACTTGGCGTAAGGCCTCGCGCACGGAGCCTAGCGAACTAACGGCGGCCAGGCTCTTGTCGGGATCGTTGTCATGCAGGGCCAGATGCTTCTGAACGAGGGCTTCAAGCAAGGCATGAGTGTCGTCGGCCAGGGCGCCTCGATCGAGCAAGATTTGACCAATCGGCTTGCTCTTGTCCAATACCCAGGCGTTCATCGCCTGAATAAGGTCCTCCTTGGTGATGAAGTCCATCTGAATGGCGAGGATGCCGAAAAGTAAATTACGGTCGGTGTTCGGAGTCGGCATGAGACTTGGCTCACAAACAAGGGATTGATGTAAGGGATCTGCTCGCCAAGATAAGGGGAAATGGGGGCAAGGGCCAGATTAAAATGTGCCTACCAGCGCGATCTCGCCGCGCCATTTCCACATCCGCCGCGAGGTCGGCTCAGCCAGCGGCGAACGCGATTCCTTAAGCCGAAAATGGGACGCGGACAGGTTAAAAAACCCGCCCGCGTTCTTCGTAGCTGCGCCTGGAAGCTACCGCTCTTGTCCCTAGGTTACACTTACATCACTTGCCCGAGGCGTGGTGAGGAAGAAGCCGCTGGAGAATACTCCGTTGGCAGAGAGGTAATCCGCCAAGAAAACACCAGCCGGCTAATTCCTATCTTCGAGCCCGACCAAATCATTCGAGCCACAGGCGAAATGCCTACTTGGGTGACTGGCAGACAGGATTCGGGGAGAAACAAAGGGGTCGGTCGCCGTCGTTCTGCATAGCCAGCCCTTGCCTCACGTGAATGGTTTGTTTGCCGTGAAGCGGCGTAGTAAGCTGAGCGTGGGTCTTTCAGGAGATGAATCAATGACTGTGACCGCTAGCTGGATTTCCAAGAAGGCTGACCGCTGCGGTGGAGATGCGTGCGTGCGCGACACGCGGATTACCGTCTGGGGGCTGGTCGCGTACCGACGTCTGGGCATGTCCGACGCCGAGATAATGCGGGCCGTCCAGGGATTGACCTCCGTCGACTTGGAGGCCGCCTGGGAGTTCGCCGCTGTTCATCCGGAGGAAATCGACGAAGCCATCCGCGCGAACGAGGAAGGCGAGGAAGGATTGGTGGAGTAACGGCGGATGCTGCTCTAGCGGGTACAATCAGATAGAAGGGGACCCCTACATTATCACTTTTCAAATCACTGCTGACATCAAGGACGACCGTCGCGTTGTTCTTACGCTGCCATCCGAACTTCCCGACCGACCGGACGAAACTGGTTGTGACCGTAGATCCCTCGGGGCCGGAAAACCACGAATCGGGAATGGGTCTGGCGCATTGGGCAGAAGTGCAGGCAGACCGCAACGGCAGTGAGCAATCCCGTTATCCCTGCGAAAGTGTGATTCGTTAGGAGCAGCCAACCGAACCCGTGACCGAGGGCGACTGGGAGGTTTGAGGATGATCCTGCTCGCTATCGATTGGAGGTAATCCACATGCAAAAAGCCCTTCGCTTAGAAACAACCGTGCTCCCTGGCCATCGTCTCCAACTTAGCGCTCCGGAGTTGCCGGATGGCGCCACGGTTGAGGTTATTGTCGTCTTGCCGGATTCGCCTCCAACCCCGCGTCAATCCATGCTGGAATTCCTGGCTACGTTGCCGCCCGGCCCACTTCTTTATCGGACGCCAGAGGAGGTTGACCGGTATATCCGGGAGGAACGTGATTCATGGGAATGCTGAGGCTTCCTGCCACCGGGCCGCTACCGTCCGCTCTCACTCTTTTAGCACGCTGCAAACAAGAACAGCATGAACTGGCACCGTCTCTTTGGCTTGCTGCTGACCGACTATTTCACGGGCTCGCCGTTTATTGTCGAGTTGGAAAAAGACCTGTCGATGAAGAAACAGCTTCTCGACGTGGTCGTTCTGCGCAAAGGCCGGGGACGGTTCGAGGGACGCCTGCCCGATGGGCTCGACAACATGGCGGCCCACAATTTGATCACATTCAAATCGCACCAAGAGGCACTGGACGACTGGGCTCTGAAAGAATTGACCGGGCACTACGTCAATTACCGCAAGCAGGTGAGCCCGTCGCTGAAGTCGCTGTTGCCGGAGGAGGTTTTTCGGCTGTATGCTGTATGCAGCCGGTTTCCGCACAACCTGGCCGGGGTCGCGCTCTGGCGGTGCCTGCAAGACGGCGTATATGAGTGCCGCCGCGGGACCGACGTGATTCAAGTGGTGGTTGCGCATGAGCTGCCGCGGACTGAGAATAACGCATTGTTGCACCTGCTGAGCGCAGCGCCGGAGCAGGTTCGTTACGGCGCGACGCACTACCAGCAACATTCGGCCGATACGAGCACATTGCTTGGTCAACTGTTTGCAGGCTATGAACGCGAGGTGTGACTATGCCATATACAATGGAAGATTTCCGCCGCGACTACGTCAAAGAGCACCTCAAAGATCTGACGCTGGACGAACGCCTGGAGGGCCTGTCGGCGGAGGAGCTGCTCCAGCGTTTATCGCCCGAGCAAATCGAGAAATACCTTCGACGGCACAAACAGCTACCGACGTCCCCGAAACGCAATAAGAAGTAAGGAATTGAGACGCCTCTCCGACCGCCAATCCGACGCCTCCGACAAACCGGCCAAAATCGGCTTGCCGGGAAGGCAATCTCCATGTGCTGGGCGAGGCCGCTCTTCTGCTTTGGGAAGACGGTTCTCGAACCCGGCTGCGGTGTGCCTGGTGCAAGTTGATGGGTAAGACAGGCTTGTTAACGCTGGACTTGCTGGAGCGTCAGCAACGTTCACGCTTCGGGTTGGTTTGGCAGGCGCCTGGAAGCTACCGCTCCTGTCCCTCGTATCCGCTTACATCACCTGTCCGGGCGTGGTGAGGAAGAAGCCGCTGGAGAATACTCCGTTGGCCGACAGCCGTTCTGCGTGGACTTGATTGTCCAGGCCGACGGCGAAGATTTCCGGATTGTTAAAGGCGTCGTGGCCATAAGTGATGGAATTGACCTGGCCCGACGTCGTCAGGAAGAAGCCGGACGTCTGCATGCCGATGCTGGAAAAGACCTCGGCATAGACCTGATTGTCCAACCCAATGGCAAACGCCTCGGGATCGCCGAAAGCGTCGTGGCCGACGGCGATGGACTGCACTTGCGCGGACGAGGTGAGGAACAAGCCCGTGGCCGTCAAACCGATGCTGTTGAAATGGTTGGCATAAACTCGGCTATCCAGCCCGATGGCAAAGAGTTCCGGATCGCCGAAAGCATCGCGACCGGCGGCGATGGATTGGACTTGACCGCCTGCGGTCAAAAAGTAGCCGGTCGACTGCATGCCAATGCTCGAAAACCGCTGGGCGTAGACCCGCTCATCCAGGCCGATGGCAAAGAGTTCGGGGTCGCCAAAGGCATCGTTGGTCATCGCGATGGAATTAACTTGCCCTGCCGCTGTGATGAAGAAACCGGTCGACTGCATGCCGACGCTGGAAAAATGCTGAGCATATACCTGATTGTCGAGACCGATGGCAAAGAGCTCGGGGTTTCCGAAGGCGTCTTGGCCTGCGATCATTGACTTGACCTGCCCCGCTGCCGTCAAGAAAAAGCCGGTAAGCGAAGTCAGACCATTGGCAGACATGCGCTCGGCGTAGATCTGGTCATCCAGGCCGATGGCAAAGACTTCGGGATCGCCAAAAGCGTCGCGCGTCACTTTGATGTCCTTGACCTTGCCTGGCGTTGTCAAGAAATACCCGGTGGAACCAGTGCCATTGGCGCCCAGAACTTGGGCATAAACCTGACTATCCGTGCCGATGACAAAAACCTCCGGATTGCCAAAGGCCGTATTAACTGTAGTGACGGAGGGCACCGCACGCGGCTCTAACTCTTCAACGCGGAGGGAAGTTGACCGGGGACGCTTGGGAAGGGAGCTTTTCTTTGCCGGATTACCCAGCATCCATTGCAGCAATCTGTTCATGGGGAGGCCTCATTGATGGGGATATGAAATGATAAACAAAACCGGGCCAAAGGAGATAAGTCAGCTATCAACCATACCACATAGTTAGAGAGGTCATTCCCGGCCGAATCTTTATCTCTATACCGGTAACAATGCACGTGTGCTAATTCCGTGCCTTTAACGGGTGTTCAGGACAGGGGGCATGCCTTTCCCTGCTAGTCCTACATGGAATTTGTAATCAAGCCGCCAGTTTAGAATTCACTAAGCCTTGCCAAAACAATAGGGTTAGGAATCATTCTCGCAAGAGCGGGCGACTGCATGGCAATTACAAAAAACTGTCTATTGAAAGCTGAGCCTTATGGCTTAGAACTGGCTTGCACTGGAGTGGTTCTTATAATCGAACACATAACTGAGTAATGATTGAACAGCCTACGACGCGTAAATCTTGCTTTGCAGCACGCGTCGCTCAAAGGTTGCGGTCTTCGGCTTAATACTGCTAAAGTGGCACGGCGTTGACTGGGGCAAGTGCCGCTGTAGCCGAATGAGAAATGGGCTTTGCGTAGAACTCGAATTACCACCGCTTTCTCTTTCTCTGATGAGCCAACCATGAATCGATCTTACGAGCCCCGCCGCAGCGGTGTTGGCGCTGTACTGGAATCACGCGAGCCCAGTCGGCGTTCGTTTCTTGATTACCGGGGCTTTATCAAAAACCATTACGATGGCCTGCCCGGCGCTTTGACTCGGGTCACGGGATTAGTCACGGGGCATGAGGCGCTTGCCGGACGGTTGATCCGACCCGAGGCATTTGATGTGCGCGGCTGCAAGCGCATTCTCGACGCGGGCTGCGGCAATGGGCGCTACTCGAAATTCATCCTGCGCTGGGCCGATCCGGATGCCGTCATCACGGCTTTTGATTTATCGCCGCGCATGCTTATGCGCGCTCGAAAGAGTTTGAAGTCGGACCGTGTCGGCCATGTGCAAGCGGACCTGACGCGGTTGCCCTACGCCGACGCTGTTTTTGACGCGGTAGTTTGCGGGTGGGTCATTGAGCACCTGCCCGATCCGCGGCCCGGCTTGCGCGAGTTGGCCCGCGTTTTGGCCCCTGGCGGTAAACTGTTGCTGATGGCCACGGAGGATACTTTAACGGGCGCGATGTGCAGCCGCCTTTGGCATTGCCGCACTTACAATCGTGAGGCGCTCCGGCACGCATGCCAGGAATGTGGTTTCCATTGGCAGCGCGAACACTGGTTTTCACCGCTCCATGAGCGCCTGCGTTTGGGCGGCATTCTCGCGGAACTGCGACGGGAGTAATGGCCCTTACTTGCCGGCCTGGTCCTCCTTGACGTCATAGCACCATAGCACGCCGAGATCGCGGAGGTAGAGCCGGCCGTTGGCGATGACGGGATAAGCCCAGGCCTGGGACTGCCCGCGCTTGGGTTGATCGGGCGGCGCAAAGCGGCCTTTTTCGTGATAGCCTTCCGGCGTCGCCTCGACCAGAGCCACCTCTCCTTTTTCGCCATGAAGATAAAGCCGGCCATCGGCATAGCAGAGCGAGCCGGCTCCCACGCTTTTGTCTTGCCATTTTACTTTGCCGGTCGTGAATTCGACGCACTGCAACCCTTTGCCATTGGTCCCGTAAAGGTAATCATCCAGCAGCACCGCGCCGCCGATGCTTGTGGGAAGATCCCTATTGAAGTACACCGGTTCGGCTACCACTTTTCCCTGTTCGCTCTTCAGTTTGACAAGACCGCCGCCGCTCCGGCTGGCGCCGCTGTAAACGTAGTCCGCATGCACGACGGGCGTCGCAATGTTGGCCGGGCTGTTTTCGGCGGTCTTATCGTAGCGCCACAGAAACTTGCCGGTCTTGGCGTCCACGCCGACGACGCCCTTTTGCAAAAATTGCACATACTCCTTGTTGCCGCCGACGTCAGCGATGGCCACCGAGGCATAAGCGGCTTCGTCGCCGCCCGGCACTTCGGATTTCCAGATTACCTCCCCGGTATTTTTGTTAAGTGCGAGGAGCGTTGCCTTAGCGCCGCCCGGCGTGCACACTAATACCTCGCCGTCAATGAGCGGTGATTCGGAGTAGGCCCAGTTGCCCGGCTTGCCTTCGAAATCCGTCTTGAGATTCTTCTGCCAACGGATCTTGCCCTTGTCGCGCTCAAGGCAGACCAGGTCGCCGTCGGAGCCGAGACAATACAAAAGGTCGCCGTCCACCGTTGGTGTAGCCCGCGTGCCGGGATATTGCGGCCCCTTGTTCTTGCCGACTTTGCCAATCTTGACGGACCAGACCTCTTTGCCGTCTTTGGCATTTAGCGCAAGGGCAAACTCCTCGTCGTCTTTATTGCTTTCTAAGTAAATGCGGTCATCGGCGATGGCGGGCGTCGAATAGCCGCTGCCGATATCCTTGACCTGCCAAACGAGTTTAGGCCCCTCTTTGGGCCATTCCTTGAGCAGCCCGGTCTCCTTGGAGATGCCGTTCCGCTGCGGCCCGCGCCACTGCGGCCAGTCGGCGCCCGGGACGGCTATAGAAAGGACCGCTAATCCGAAAGCGACCAGAAATAACCGCCGCGTTTTCATAATTCACCTCATTGTGCTCGGTGGCAAACTAGTAAATCACCGTGAATCCGCCATCGGGCCGGACGAAGACAGCGACGAGGCTCCAGGTCGGTACGCCGTCGGCCCGGCCCTTTTCGCCGGTGGGTTTGCCGGACTTGTCGTAAACCTGCCAGGCCACCGAACCGCCTTTGTCCCAGCCCATGCCTTCTGTCCAAACCAGAATAGTCTCGCCGTCGACATTGCCGGCAACTGCCGGATGCTTACGCCCGCGGGCTTCTCCGGACGCCGCCCGGACAGCGGAGCGCTTGCCGGTGTCCGGATCGATGACGGCGAAATAGACTTGGTCTTTGGTTTCCCACGCAGCCAGGACTCCGGCGGGGCTTTCGGCCAGCGCCGCCGAACTCATGGGGCAACTGCTCGTCTCCCACTCTTGAAGGCGATCGCCCAGGAAACGCGGACTCTTCTTGGAAGAGGTCAGCAAGTACATATCCCGGTGTACGCCCTCCGTGGCGGCTCGGTAAAGAACGTAAACCGATCCCTTGTGATCGGCAAAGGCGCGCATGCCACAGCAGCCGCAGGCGCCCGTTGGATCCTCGAACGCGGGCCTTTCTTTCGCGAATGTTCTGCCCTCATCGGACGAAACAGCAATCCAAACCCGCCGGCTGTTTTCGCCTTTTTCACCGGGCGCCGGGGCGTGCCAAGCTACATAGACATGGCCCAACTCATCGGCAGCCACGGAACCGCCGCCATCCAAGCCGACGGCCGACTGGATGACATTGCGCTGCGGTTCAAAGGCGGTCCCTTCATCGTTCTGCCGCGTGTACACCATGGGAGACGACTTGGAATCGCCAATGCGTTCCTGTTTGCCGGACATCCACGCGACGTGGACGCGGCCGTTTTTGCCTAGAGCTAGATGGGCCCCGCGTATGTTTCCTATGGCCATCGCGCTCCCCGGCCTGCTGTTGACCCGCCGCGGTTTGGAAAACGCACCGTCCGCGCCGGCATGAACGTAGAAGATATCTCCTCCGCCGGCTTCACCCTTGAAGTAAATGAGATGGATCATGCCCTTGCCGTCAACGGCTACCTGGGGCTGAATTCCCTTATCGGGGACATGTAGGAGACTGACTTTGCCCGACTCTTTGGGCCGGACAACCTCTTTGCCGGCAGGCTGATCGGCCGGGCGTGGATCCGCCGCCAGGCTCGACAGGGCTCCCCCTAAAGCAAAGGTAAATAATGCCAGCCCGGCGCCGATCGGCTTCCGCATTTGCAGTTCAATTCTTTCAAGAAATGGCATTTTCACTGCACCAATATTATGGCTATCCTGTACGTCTAGGACCCCAGGTCCAATGTGCAACTCACACAGGAGACTTGCTCATGCGATCCACGTTCACCGGCAGCTTGTTTCTGACTATTGGCATCGCCTTGGCCGCACCGGCTCCTGATGCCAAGTTTACCTGTGTCGATCTGAAGGGCAAGTTCAACCACAAACTAACCGAAAAGATTCACGGCACCGACGACAATGTCTTGCCGCTCGACAAAGGCAAGCAAAAATTCGGCGGCGTGGAGTTTCAAATTGTCGATGGGGCAATTCAGCTGGGCAGCAAACTAATTCCCGATGATCCTGAAAAAGTCGAAGGAATTAAGATTGGCGACAAGTTTGCCAAGTTCCACATCCTGCACGCTTGCGGCTACGGCGGCGGTCCCAATACGGCCGGCACCGCGGGTCACGTTGAAGACGACACGGAAATTGGATCGTATTTAGTTCACTATGCCGACAAGACGACGGAAACGATCCCCATCGTTTACGGACAAGACGTTCGCGACTGGTGGTACATCGAAGGCGAGAAGGAGACGGCCCGCGCCAAGGTCGTCTGGAAAGGTGAAAACGAACAGGCAAAGAAGCTCAACTCCAAGGTCCGCCTCTACATGACAACCTGGAATAATCCCAAGCCGGACAAAAAGGTTGTCTCCATCGACTACATCGGCCGAAAAAACGATACGGCGGCGGCGCCGTTCTGCTTGGCGATGACGCTGGAATCAGAGTAATCGGGTCGCAAATATAGGAAAACCCTTTAGGAAATGGCCTTTTTCGGACATTCTGTTTCGTGGGCCGAGACATCCGCGGCTAAGTACGCCCATCTCCGGGCTACTTCAGCCGCTGAAAGCCCCGCAAAGCCGCTTTGACTATAAACCGTCAGTCTCAGATTATGTCCGCACTGCTTGCATTTTACCCAATAGAGAGCACTTGGGTTCCCAGAACTGACCACAGGTTTGCCTTGATAAGTTGGCATTAAGACATAACGGAAAAGGGAATGTCGTGACCAGCGCGCAGCTAAAGCGCTCAGGCGGGCAAGCCTTGTGTTTCATTCAGTTTTTGTCTTGTTTTAGGTTATCGGAGATGCCGAGAGCGAAAAAGCTCCTTGCCGTCTTCCAAGGAAACACTTGTTTCCCAGGAGGCTGAAACAGGTCAGTGCAAAGAGAATGCCAACGCCGGCAATTTCATTGAAGAGGCGAATCGAAGGGGAAAATGCGGAACGCTGCTGAATTAACCTTACGAAACAGCGAATTGATCCATCGCGGCTCTTACTTGTCGCTTCTTTCAAAAGTCTTTGAACGAAGGTCCTGTCGAATATTGGCGGCGTGGCTTTCTGCGCCGTTTTGATCGCCTTCCGAGAGTCACCAAGGCGCCTATCGAAGCGCCGGCCAGCAAGACAGCGCCTGCGGCGCCGGCGATCCATGGCCAGTAATTGGTTTGATCTTTCCCAACTTGGCCGTCTCTAGGGGCGGTTGCGGTTTCAGCGGTCTCCTTTTCCGGCTGGTTTATTTGCTCGGGTTCGGAAGCGCTGCCATCTCCGCTGGAAGAGGCTGGACCTTTTAATAGCCATTGAGCTGTATTTTGCATTACGCCCGTCCAGCCCGGCCATTTCCACCAAACCAGCTCACCCTTTGGCTCATCGCCCAGCGGAGCAAGCGCCAGCACCGCCACACGACCTTTGCCCGCCTGCCCCGTCACGAGCACAGGATGGTCGCCCGCCATCATGTGAGCGGTTGCGCTTTTCTTCATTTGCAACTCGTGTAGCCAAATCGAACCGGGCCCTTGCTCCCATGGACTGGCCTGAACGATTTCACCTGCGATCGGTCGAAGTGGAATGGGCTTTTCAGAGCCTAGAGGCCGCAGGTCGAAGCTGTGCATTTTCACGGGTAGGATGGGCTCCAAAAGATCGCTCTCGTTCCAGCAGCCACGGCCGAGGCCGTAGGGACCTCCCAAGAGCCACAGCGCCCCACCGGCCTGCACGTAGCCGCGCAGCCAATCGCGTTGATCAAGGGTTAACGATTTTAGGTCGACGTTTGCCAGGATGACCAGATCATAACTGGCCAACTCTTGAGCGGACCTCCAGCCGTTGGCTTCGAAGCCACGCTGTTCGCGATAGACTGAATGCGGCGCTTCCACAAGGGTGACGCCATTGATGCCGCGCAGCGCTTTTGCCAATTGAAAGTAATCATGGTAAAGCCCGGCGCCGTACCAAACCTTGCGGCCTTTATGAGCAACCAGCTGTTGGCTTTTCGGCCAGGGACGACTGCCGTATAAAGCAAGTTGCTTGGAATCCGGATAGCGTCGCACTTCCTCCACGGTCACCTGGTCGATGAGGAGTCCGTCGTACCCTTGTTTGACCTGGATGCCGAAGTTGTCCCAGCCATGGCCCATTTCCACTTCCTTGCTATAGGTTTTCCAACCATCGTCCGGCGTCAGGTCGCTCAAAGTTAGTTTTTGTTCTACTCGCCAAGGATGGGGCTTTTGCGGAGGACACCAAGCGGCAAATTCCAACGCGGCGTCGGCCGGCGCTTTGACGGTGGTCTTAAGTCGAAAGCTAAATCGATAAACGCCGCCTCTAATGTTCTGTCCCGGATTGTAAAACTCGCTCATGATGGGACCGCCACAGCGAATCGCTTTCGCAGTCGGCGTGTCGCTGTCGTCCACAGCATGGAGCGGCGCGGTTTTTCCAGACTTGGGATCCAGGCCTTTCCAACCTTCAATCCGCCTTGAGTCGATTGTCAGCGGTCTCATGGCGTCTGCCGAGTAGCTCTTGTCCGCTGTTGCCGGCGGCTTGGGTTGCGGTTGATCGGGGATCGGCGGCAGATCGAGCGTAGTTTTGGGAGCTATGTCCTCCTTGGGACCGGTGCAATCCAGCACGACAACCGACCAAAGACGTAAGGTCGGCACGGTAATCGTGGTCGCGTCTCCTTTACTGTCCGCCGACAGTTTTTCCCGTAGCGGCGAGGCGCCTACGACATCGGTCGTCACGGCCCAGGGGCCCGAAGTGTATACCGGTTCCGGTTCCGTGCCGCCTTCTCCGGCCAAGTGATAGGCTTTGCTGACCTGCCAGCCCTTGGGCAGCGTCCAGCGTAGGCGCACATTGGAAATCGCGTCTGGAGGATTGGCGTCGCCTTCACCGATCTTGGCGTGGCGTGGCGGATTCACCAAATGAACGAAATAAAGACGATGGCCCGGCTCCGGTTCCCGGTAGCGGACATAGCGCTGCCACCAAATGTCTTTGCCGCCGCCGTCCACGGAAAGGACCTTTTCAGGTTCGGGCAGCGCGACTAAGCGGTCGCCATAGAGCAAGTCGGCATAACGGCAAGCAATCCGCATGTAGCCCATTTGATCGTCCTGGACGTCATAGGCGATGTGCGTCATTCCGGCGAGGTTCAGCGCAGCCAGGTAGCGGGCATCAATGGGCCTTGCCCCCTGGATTCCCGCGATGACATATCCCTCGCCGCCCCATCGTCGGGCATTGAATCCCAGGCGAAATAAATTTTCGGCTACCTCCTTCCAGGGACGGTGGTCTTGCACCATGGTCGCGGTCCAGCGCTCTTGCAAGTGCATGGCCCCGTCGCGAACGAGTTCCGTGTAGTAATCGCCGTTACGCGGCTTCGTGGTGATCGGCATGGGCTGCGGAGCCGTCGTGTTTTGGTCCAAAGCCCACTCCATGTTATGCCCGTAGATCATGCCCGGCTTCGACTTTGAAATCGCGCTCCGTAGGCGGGCTACCAACACCGGATTGGTCATCCCTGGAAAGGGAACTTTCCGGCCAAGCATGTCTACGCCTGAGGCGTCATAGTCATATTGGTCGTCGTAGCGCCAACCGTCCCAGTCGAATTGTTTCGTGGACCGGGCCAGTTGGTCGGCATGATAATCCACGACGGCGGGATTGCCCGTTGCCAGAGCCCAAACGCCCTCGGCTTTGAATTTCGGCGCGCCTTTACCGCCTTCGCCGAAGCGCTCACGGTCATCCTCGCGCAGTTGCCGCTCTACGGCGGGGACCTTGTAGGCGAGCCATTCATTGTTGGCATCCCAGTCGCAGAATTCCGGGCGCTGGCGGAATAGCTCCGCGATGCGGAATCCAAAATCATAGCGCAGGTCGGCGTAGCCCAGGACTTTCATCCCCTGGGCATGACCGAGTCGAATACGCTCCTTCAGGCTCTCGGTGCTAACTTGAGCGAGAGTTTGGCCCGACCACCAGCGGTCCTTTCCGGCGGGCGGCACGAGCAGACCATAGTCGTCCGGCGCCCAGAAATCGATTTCATAGAGCGGGAAATAATGGCGGCGCATGCGCTCGATGAATTCGGGTGCATCGGCCGCCGTGTAATGGTTGGCGATTTGCATATCGCCGAAATGGCCCACCTGAAGCGGGCGATCGCTGACATAGAAATAATCGCGCGCCGTGCCGACGACTTCGTCCTTTTGTCGCAGTGTGGCGATGATGGCATGGCCATATTCGGATTGCGGCGGCAAGGGAATTTTTAGAACCGACGCTTGTCCCGCCTTTTCCGGAGCGGGGATCGAGACTTCCTTGTCATGGATGGTCAGCGTTTCATCTAGACCGCTTTCTACTTGGACCATTAGCTGTGCCGAGACCGTCTTTCCCGTGGTATTCTCCACGGAGACATTAACCATTCCTTTTTCTTTGAGTCCGTAGAGAAGCTTGTCAGTTCTTACTTGCCGGATCCGGAGTTGAAGGGGGAGGGCTTCCAGCTTCAGGGTTGCAATCCGTAAGCCTTTCCAACCGCCGCGAAGCTGCATGCCATATTGGGCGCCAATAGGCCCGATATGGAAGGTGCGCGTCAATTCGCCATACTGGCCAGGAGCGGCGAATTCTTGCGGAGCGAAAGTCGTTTGGTAGCGGAAAGAGTCCGGCGTATTCGCGGGATTCCAAAAGGCAAATTCTAGCCGCTCCGTCCCGGCCGGGGTTTGCGGCGTCTGAACACGCAGTGTAAGCCGATACCAGCCGGGCTTTAACACACTTAGCGGACGGTACGTTTCCAATTGGAACGGCGCAACGGCTTCAAATGCCTGCCCTGATTTCGCGCCCGCATCTGCCACGCCTTTGACGGTGTTTTTGTCGCTCGCGAAATTCCGCAGCTCGGTCGCTCCAAAGGCGAGGGTTTGTTTGGATTCAGCGCCCAAGGCCCAAGAGGAAAGGAGAGGCAGGGATAAAATGGCCGTAGTGACGGCAACTAGTCGTCGATGAAGCGAATCAATGCCCACGCGTCAATCTCCTATCCGTGAAGCGGTGTTCCGTGATCCAAAGTCGAGGCGGCCAGCATGTTTATACGTTGAGCCATCAAGCGGGAAAAGAGTAAATCCAAGGCTTCGCCAGACATGTCAGTAAATCAACGAAAGTGCGTAGCAAGGCCGGTTTCCTCGTCGCGCGCTGGCATATTTTTTGCACAAAAAACGTCTCTTATACCTTTTTTGTTTCTTCGGCCTCATTGAAGGAACCGGCCGAAATTCGAAAAACGAATTTGTGAACGCCCATGTGTTTTTCAGCCCAGGCAAGCTTCGCGGCGGGGGCGGCTCTTTTACCGGCCGGTGCTTATTGCATGAGCTCGGCGCTGCGCAAGTCGCCACGCATGGCGCTTCTTGCCTTTATTCCGCTGGCCTTTAGCGTCCAGCAATTGGCCGAAGGACTCGTCTGGCGGGGTCTAGAAGAGGGCAATTCCCTGCTAGTTCAGAATGCGTCCGTGCTTTTCTTGTTTTTCGCGATAGTCTTTTGGCCGCTTTGGATTCCTTTGAGCCTGATTCCCTTGGCAAGGGGAAGGAAATCGGGAGCGATTTTGGCGGCTTTGACAGTGATCAGTTTGGCCTGGCTATGGCTCTATTATCCCCTGGCGACTGATCCTGGTCGATGGCTCACAACCCGGATCGATCACCATTCCATTCGTTATGAATACGACGATTTGCCAGGGTTTCAGGTGACGCCCCATCAGATCTGGCGCATGGCCTACCTGCTGTCTATTTGCTTGCCGTTGATTGTGTGCCGTCGAGGGGGCTCAGGAGGGAAACTAAGCATCTTGGGCGGCCTCTTGGTGGCCGGGCTGTTTCTCATGAGCTACTTGGTCTTTTGGTACGCTTTCACGTCGGTCTGGTGTTTTTTTGCCGCGATCCTGTCATTAGTTCTCTGCGGCGTCTTTTACCAGTTGCCACAAACCACGCGTGCCCAGGGCGCCAGCTAAGGATCGGGGACATGAGAGCGGGACAGATTCCCTCGCCGCAGACTCCTACTCGTCCCACCCTACGCCTACATCTCGACCTTCAACGTCTTCAAGTCTATTGGCCGCGCGAAACGGTCCCATGGCGGGAACTTGATATGGGCACGCCTTCGGGCAGCGGCCGGCCGGCGACGACGATGTCGCGGTCGTAGAGCAGGTCGCGCAGCTTGCGATAGATCGCGAAGCTGTCGGGATAAACCCAAAAAGTTACTACGGTCTGGCGGGGATCGAGCGAATTAGCGACATGGCGGAATTCGGAGTCGGCGGCCAACGCCTCTTGAAGCGGCTCGCCGCGTTGGCCGGCCAGCGGCTCGACCTGCCAACCACTGATTCCATAGCGAAAGTTGATGTTGGCATCGGGAGAGGAGGTCGGGGTCACGCCTTCAAAGACGCCGCGCTGGCGCTCGATGGTATAGTGCAAGCGAAACGATCCGGCGGGAGAGGTGACATCTTCAATCTCCCATTGATTGCGCAGTTTTTGAGCCTTGTCCTCAAAGCTTTGCCGCGCTTCCTCGAGCATACTGCCGATATCAATGAACGCCACCCGCCCCTCCTTGCATTCGAACAAAATCTCTTCCGCCTGGACCGGCCGGCTAACGGGCGTGCGATAAGTTAAAGCCTTTTTTGCAGAAGGCAGCTTGCGAACCGCGGCAATTTCCTCGCTGAGCCTGGCGTACCGTTGCTTGATTTGTTCCAGTGATAAGGCTACTGCCGCGGCCCTATGCTGGTTCTCTTTTTTGAAGTGGCCCACCTCTGATTCTTGCTTCGCGAGGTCATTCTTTCTGACGCCAATGCTTAAGAACTGTTCATTCAACTTGTCGTGTTCGGTCTGGGCGAGACGGAGCTTGCGCAACTCTTCCACCAATCTGGCCTGGGCAGTGTCCAGCTCCTGTCTATCTTTGACCAACTCAAGTTGGAGGGGATCGTCAGGAAATTGGTCTTCTTCAATGATTTCAGGAGTGCCATGGGCGCTAACCGTAAAGCCTGGCGGGAGACTCGTATAGGATCGTGCACCGACCCAGACAACGAGAATCAGGCGAATGATGATCCCGACCACGTTGGCAACAAGGTCTAGGAAAGAATCAAAGCTAAAGGCAATTTCACGCCTGGATCGCCGACGTCGAATCATGGCTTATTCCACAGTTAGCGGACGGGGAAAGGCGTCCGGGGCTCTTCACTGGGCGGCTCCACGTCTTGGCGCGTCATCGGCAGCTTCAAGGTTTCCAAAATGGGATACGCCAGGTGATACGTGCGCAAGCCGGCCGCCTCGACAATGAAGCGCAACTGCGGACGGAAAGCCGGCTCGCCCGGGCGCACCGCCGCTTGGCGGCGTTCGATCGTTCGCTCAATCGCTTGCAACATGCTGGCGACTTTTTTCGGATCCTGGGCCAAGTCCGTTCGCGATAGGGCAACATTGGCCGAAGGCAAGGACACGCCGTTGGCTTTGCATTCAACGGGGATGATCCAGTCTCGATTGCCGGTGAGACGGGGCAAACCTGCCGGCTTCTTGGCTGATTTGGAGACACCGAGGATGGGGGGCAATCCGGCAAGGGAACCGCCTTCTTCCGGCTCGTCATTGGTTCCCGGTCCAGCGTGGCCGCCACCGTTGGCAAGGGAATTTGTTCGATTACCTTCTGCGCGCTGCCCTTGACCCGTTTGGTTCATTGGTGAGCCGCCGGACGTACCGATTTCAAGGGGCGTAGTTAGCTCGGAACCATCATTGTCATGGCGCGTCTGCTTGGAAGGCCCGGCTGGATTTCGCACGGGGGAGCCGTCGGGAGGTTGCTCGCTGCTTGACGATGTTGAGGCGGATAAAGCGCCTGCCCTGACCCCTCCGCCCGGCTGGGTAGGCGCTTTTGCAAAAGTGGCGTTACCGGGGTCGCGCCGGGTTTCGCCTTTCGAATTCAGCAGACCTTCTGCGGGTTCACCTTCTATTTTCCCAGCAAGACCGTGCTGGCCACCTCCCGAGCCTTCATTTTGTCTTGGATCAAAGCTATCGCCATTCCGTCTCGGGCTAGAGTCCCCGGGATGTTCGCCAATCGACCTGAAATCGCCCCGTTTTTCACCATCAGCCGATTTAGGATTAGCGGAGCCGACCAAAGAGCCGTTACCGTCTCCCGTTGGCGAATAGCGCTCGGCGCCTGGTTGAGTTCCAGCAAACGGAGCAGTTCCATCCCCCGAACGACTTGGGAATCCGGTACCTGTTGTCTGGGCTGCGGATTTGTTACCACTAACTAGCGGCGATCCGAAACCGGAACCTTTCTGCGGTTCCGGAGAGGTCCCGCCGCGGTTGTCGTTTCCCTGCCCGATAGGAGATCTCAGTTGCGGTGTTGCCGATAAGCCAGTTTGGTCAAAAGCCGAGCGGCCGCTCTTAGCGGTATCTGTGTTCAGGGGCACTCTATTGGAATTGCCGCCAACTAGCGCGTTACCGGGTCTGAGGCCAAATACCGGTTTCCCCAATCCCGGTCTGATGGGAGACGTTGAGGCTCGAGATGAATTAGGTTCGCGAGGGGATTCGTCCGTTTGCCACGAACTATTTGCGGCTGCCTTGTTGTCCTCGGTAAAGTCAAAGACCCAATTGGATTCGACAAATTCGTAGCCGAATTCGACTGGGACGCCTCGCAGAGCGGCCAAAAGACGATAGTAGCTGGTGATGCCGTTGGGCCTTACCAAGAGAAAGAGGTAGGGCGTCTGATCCGCCCTTGGACCGGACGATTTCACGGTCTCCTTCTGCTTTTCGAAGCGAATTTCGACTTCAGCGCGAAGTTGCGGACCGGCACTCCCGGAATCAATTATCAGCTTACGGTCCGGATGGAAGACCAGCCCCAGCTCCGTGCATTCGACATAGAGCGGACGGCGGGTATCGCCGCGCTTGCCTTTATAGGGGACCAGGGAGTAAGTCGATTGTTGCCGTTTGCGGGCAGCCTTCAGATCGGCAAGCGACTGTTCCAGGGACTCCAGGTCGGCCGTCATTTTGGCCAGCGCGGTTTGAGAGGACCCGGCTTGCTGTTTTACGGTGATTATTTGCCGGCGCTCGTCAGAGAGAGCTTGAGCGGCTCTTTCCAAAGCGGCAATCTCAGCGTGCAATTGTTGTTGCAAACTGCTCCGGCGGCCATTGACCGTATTAGCATTGGTCTCGGCGGCTTGAGCTTTTTCCCGCGCTGCTTCAACTTGGCTTACTAGATCGTGGTGTTGCCGATCCAGTTCGGCATGGAGGGTGTCTTTCCGGCTTTGCTGGTGAGCCAAACGGGCTGCATTTTCCTTTGCCAACTCCTCTGCCGCCTTGTCCCCTTCGTCAGCCAGTTTGGCTGCCTGGACCAGCGCTTTATTCCGTGCTGCGATCTTGGCTCGGCGATCGATGATGAGCAAGAGCATCAGCAGCGACCCCATTGTGCACAATAAAACAGCAAGAAAGGGGGACGTCGAGACTTGCAAGACGTGGCGGCGTCGCCTCATGCCGCCGCTCCGGGGCGCTTGACCGGATAAGCAGGCAAAGCGCTCGTATGAGGCGTGGTGGCCCGGGCGGTGAGCAAGTGCACAGCGGCCGTGAGGCTGTGCACCGCTTGTTCAAACGAACCTGCGCCGGCCAAGAGGTTCAGATTGCGATTAAGCGTCTCTTGTAATTGAAGCAAGTGATGCTCGCTGTCTTGCAAGCGAGCCAACGTCTCGGCGTGCATGGCCATACTTTCGGCGATCCGGGACATGGCGGCCTGTTGGTTGTGAACGGCCTGAGCGACGCCGGCTAGCTTGTCGAGCATGCCGGCCCCTTGGGCTTCGGCTTGCTTCTCGAGAGCCATCAGGCGTTTTTGATGATGTTGGAGGGTGTTTTCCAAAGCGGCTTCAAGACCCTTCGTCAATATGCCCTGTTGGACTTTGTCGCTCTCAGCGCGGCGCATGTCCGCTTCTTCAACGGTCTTGGCCCATAATTCCGCTTGGCGGCGCACGAGGGTCTCGGTGGCCTGCACAAGGATCTGGGCATTCTGACGGACGATCTCGACAAACGGGCCGCTGTCCGCCGGTATGCGCTGAAATCGGTGAGCCAGGTGTTGTTCCGTGTAGCGGTCGACAGCTTCGAGAGTTCCCTGCTCGGTCCTCTCCACCAAAAACGTGCAAAACATCGTGATCATTGTCAGACCGAGCGCCAAGGCCGTGGCGTCGAAAGCAAAGGCGAGCCCGTCGGTCACCGAGCTGAGATCATGCTCGAGCTTGTCCGGATCGATGCTGGAAATGGATTTGGTGATGCCCAACACGGTGCCCAGGAAGCCCAGGATAGGGATGGCCCAGGTGATAAAACGAATGAGCGAGTAACTGTTTTCTTGAGCCATCGCATCATTGTCCGCCACCGCGCGCAATTGATCGTCCAGCTCCGCCGCCGAGCCACGCCGGCATAAAAACTCCAGCACCGCGCGGACTCGGCCGGCCACCATCGTCTTTTGCAGATACAGTGGCAAGCGACTCAGCCCCGCGAAGAGGGGCGTGGCTTCGCTAACAGGAACCGCGGGGCCATCCCAAGCGGGAAGAATTTGCCCGCGGAACGCTCGGCGCTCCAGAGGTTGCCGTGCCAGCTTGGACAGTAAAGCGCCTAAGGCGCAGGTGAACATCACGACTTCGACCCATTCGACTTCGTGGCTTACATAGCGTTTGATGGAATCGTCGACTGGTCCATATTGAAGAAAGGTCAGGATGCCAATTCCCAGAGGCAAGCCGATAATAAACGCGGCCCAGTTCCCGGCTGACCGGCCCGTGGAAAGGTGTCTCGTTGAGTTGGCCGAGCTTCCCTGCATGGACCCCATGATTTAAGCCCTCGTTGGGAAATAGAACCTGGGAAGAGTATCGACTTCTTGCAAACACTGATTCCAACGAATTTAAGCAAGGCTCAAGGTGTCAAGAATGGCGAAGAAGAGCGGATTCGTAAGATGCAAAAGTCGCGCTGAAGCAAGACAATAGGCCTGCGGCGCAGACTCCGGAATTCACGCAAACCAAACGGCGCCCCTGGCCGGGTAGCACCTCGGCGGGCGGGACCGCGTGAAACTTCTCAAGCCCCCAAGACCGCGTTTCATTTCATTTCAGGGGTGGACACACCCCTTGGAAAGAAATGGAAAGAACCGGCTAGGGTCTTTCAGCTTGTTTCGGGTGCAAAGGACTAAGCACGAAATCCGAAACAAGCACCGAATCCAAAGCATAGAAACGAATGCCGGTCTCTCATTTTGCCCGGAAATGGGGGCCTGACAGCAGACGCCGCATATGCCGTTAGGTTGGGATGCCGTTTACCAAAAAGAGGTGAAAGGGACTATGCCTCTTGAGAGCTTGAACCGATCCCCGTTTGTTTGCCAACTCCTTTCAATGCTTAACATCTCGCTTCAGTTTTTCCCAATCCGCCAATAACCTCGCCAATTCCTTATTCACCTCGGCACAGGCCGTTACAACCTGAGTCGTCGGGACCGCATCGGCTCCCTGGAGATCGCCTAGCAATTTGCCCAGTTCGCCGTTAACCCGACTCAAACTCGGCTCGACCTTGCCAAGGTAGAAGCGCATGTCGGCGTCGGGCAAAACGCCCTCAAGGGCAATCAGTTTCTTGTCCAGAGGTTCGAGGGCCTTTGCGTCCGGGCCGCCCTTTTCGCGTTTTTCTTTGATCTCACTTCGCAGCTTCTTAATCGCGGCCAGCGCTTCATGCGCTTGCTTTAAGCCTTCGTAACATTGCATCGATAGGGTGAATTGCTGCTGTAGCCCTTGCGGCGGCGTTCTGACGCGCGGGTCCATTTTGACGGTAAGCGGTTGCTCATATGTCTTCTCGCCTACGGTCAGCTTCACAGTGTATTGCCCGGGCTGCACCCACGGTCCCTGGGGTTCGCTGGGGGTATCCTTGTAGATCGCTGCGATAGGATAGGCGCGATGCTCGCCGGGGGGCGGCGGATAGTGCAGGTTCCAAATAAACCGATGGCTGCCGGCCTCGGCGGACAAGATTTGCGGCGGTCGAATCCAATAGGTGGGAATATCCAGTTCCTTGGCGTTGACGGGCTCTGCTTTGTCCGTGCTCGAATAACGGCGCACAAGCTTGTTGTTGGCATCGAGGATTTCCAGCGTCACCCGGCCGGCTTGCTTTTCCTTGAGATAGTAGTCCAGGATAGCGCCGTCCGGCGGGTTTTTGCCAGCCGGTTCGTCGGGAGGAAGCGGCGTGTCGGTGTTCATGTTCCAACGAACGCGGATGGCGGTCTGCGGCTTGAACAACACGGCAGCTTCCTGAACGGTTTCGGGCTTGAGTTCCCGGAGCGGCGCCATGTCATCGAGAATCCAGAACGAGCGGCCGTGGGTGCCGACCACCACATCATCGTCGTGGATCACGAGGTCACGGATGGACGTGGCCGGCATGTTGAGCCGTAGCGGCTGCCAATCGTCGCCGTCGTTGAAACTCACGAATACCGCCCTCTCCGTTCCTGCGAAAAGCAGTCCTTCGCGCAGGGGATCCTCGCGCACCACATTGACTGGAGCGTTGTCAGGCAGGCCGTGCACGATTTCTTGCCAAGTTTTGCCCCCATCGTGGGTGCGGTAAATATGGGGTTGTTGATCGTCCAGACGGATGCGGTTTACGGCGGCGTAGGCGGTATCCGCGTTGAAGCGGCTGGCGTCCATGATGGAGACCTTGCTCCAGGCGGTTAAGCCAGGCGGCGTTACATCCTTCCAGTTCTTGCCGCCATCGCGCGTTACGTGGATTAGCCCGTCGTCGGTGCCGACCCAGATGGTTTTGACATCCTTGTAGGAAGGGGCAACGGTGTAGATAACGCCGCGTCGCCGCTGCTTGGCCATGTCGGGAGTCCGATAGATGCCGATGTTTTCCGGCACCTGCGGTTGCTCGCGCGTTAGGTCGGGGCTAATGATCTCCCATTTCTCACCGCCATTCATTGTCTTGAAGACTACGTTGCCGGCGAGGTAAAGGACGTGCGGATCGACTGGGGAAAACAGCAGCGGGGCGGTGCGCAGGAAACGAAACTTGCCGGATCGGACCGCTTCGGGGGCGACATCCTGCACCTGGCCCGTGGTGCTGTCGTAGCGGGTCGCCTTGCCGCCGTAGATCAGGTTGGGATGGAGCGGGTCAGGGGCGACGTAGCCATACTCCTCAACACCGACCGGACGCCATTCGCGAAAGGTGACTTGGCCATCATTGCCGCGACTGGCCACTCCGGCAGACCCGCTTTCTTGCTGGCCGCCGTAAACCCAATAAGGAAACTGGTTGTCGGTGATGACATGGTAAAACTGGGCGGTCGGCTGGTTGTACCAGGAGCTCCAGGTTTGCCCGCCGTTGACCGTGATAACCGCTCCTTGATCGCCGGCCAGAAGGATAATGTCGGAGTTGCTGGGATTGATCCAGAGTGTGTGGTAGTCGTCGCCGCCTGGCGCGCCGCGGAAGGCAGTGAAAGTCTTGCCGCCGTCGATCGATTTGTACGTCGAGGTATTCGCGACATAGATCACGTCTTTGTTTTTGGGATCGACGCGGACCTCGGCGAAATCGAATCCTCGGCCCCAGGTGCGCGGTTCGTTGCTCACCATCTGCCAACTTTCGCCGGCGTCGTCGGAGCGGTAAATGCCGCCCTTCTTCGGAGCATCAACTACGGCATACAGGCGCTTGGGGTCGCTCGGGGCCACGTCGATGCCGATGCGGCCCAGGCCGTCGTTGGCGGTTGGCAGGCCTTTGGTGATTTGCTGCCAAGTAGAGCCGCCGTCGGTCGATTTGAATAGACCGCTGGTCTTTCCTTGCCATTGGCCATTTTCCCATGGACCTTGGCGCGAAGCCCAGAGCACGGCATACACCGTCTGGACGTTAGCCGGATCGAACGCCAGCGCGACGGCGCCGGTGTTCTCGTCTTTGTACAGTGCCTTTTCCCAGGTGTTGCCGCCGTCGGTAGTCCGGTAAACGCCGCGTTCCTTATTGGGCCCGTAGGGATGCCCGAGCACGGCAACGAGGACGCGGTCCGGATCGCGCGGGTCCACTATGATCGCGGAGATTTGCTGGCCGTCGTGAAGCCCCGTGTTTTTCCAGGTCTTGCCGCTGTCGGTGGATTTGTAGAGGCCGTCGCCGGTCGACAGGTCAGGCCGCTGAAGCCCCTCGCCGCTGCCGACGTAGATAACGTCCGGCTTGGATGGCGCCACCGCAATGGCCCCAATGGATCCCGTCGGCTGATCATCGAAAATTGGGGTCCACACGCGGCCATAATCGGTCGTCTTCCAAACGCCGCCGTTATTGACGCCGATGTAGAACTCGTTCGGTTTGCCGGGCACGCCCGTCGCTCCGACCGTTCTGCCGCCGCGAAAGGGGCCGATCATCCGCCACCGTAAGCTGCTATACAAGTGCGGGCTGATGGGCTCGGCCATGGCAGACGCCGGCATCAAGGCGGCAAGAAGACCCAGGAGGAAAAACGCAAACCGGCGCGAGGACATGGCCACGACTCCGTTTAAGCGAGATGGTGAATAACGCGTTGGCTTACAGCCTGCCCGAAATTGCGGCCCATTGCAATGGACTGACCGAAAGAATTGCGGGGACCAAGCGAGCCCAGATTGATCCATCAAACCGGCTCGTTGTACGACGCCGGGCGATCGACGTAGATCCATATCACCCGGCTATAGCGAAAGACCAGCGGGATTAGCGGGATGTAGGGTATCACGCTCAAGAACGCGACCGCTTCCCCGGACCACCCCGGCAAGAGCCATAGCAGCAGAAAAAAGACCGGCGCCATAATGGCCACCGCCATGCCGTAGCTGACATACATCGACGCCAGAAAATAGCCCGGCTCCGGCTCGAAGACCAGGCCGCAAAGGGGGCAAACCTTGTTCATGGTCACCAGCCCGCTGAAAATCTTCGCCTCGCGGCAAATGGGGCAGCGCTGTAGCAATAAGGCGGTGATCCACCAGCGGCGTCGGCGCGGTTTGGGTTGGGGCGGCTTGGCCGCCTTTGGAGATTCGGCCGATTCATCGCGCGGCGGTTGCTCGGGTGGAGACGGGACCATGAGGATTTTTCACCATCCAAATTCGTTTCGTTTCATAACATTCATAACATACACCAAGCGCATTTGACCTAAGTCCCTGGCACTCCCTATGTTGACGAATGTTACGAAACGCCCCGGACAGTTCCGTGTTACGAAACAGCAGCCCGGCCTTTTTCGAGTCAAGACAGCCGCTAAAAGGCAAAGGTCCTAACCGCGAGGAAAGTAACCTGAAGCGGAACTCGGCCATGAAGTTCCCGATTTATTCGGCAACCGAATTATGTTGTTGGAATGCCATTTCTTTTGATATAAGCTAACACCCAATAAACGTGCCTTGCTAATTGCAATTTCGAAGCCAGATTCGACCTTCGTTGGGGAAGCTTTCCGACGAAGCCGCTTCATTGGGCCGGGCGTCGACATTTCCTAATTTCGGCGCCCTATTCAGAAGGAGCCAATCCATGTCGCTCAGCCAATTTCGCATGCCGTTTCTTCTCGTCGTTCTCAACACGCTGCTGGAAGCAGCCCCGGCTGCTTTGGCTTTGGAACCGGTAAAGCCCGGTGAAGTTCAGCAATTCACCGGAGTCATTAAGGCGGTCAAAGTGCTCAAACACGGCCGTCGGGAATTAACGGTCTTAACGGACGAAAAGGAGCGCGTCTTTACCGCTGACAATCAAACGCTGGCTTATGAACTGACTCCGAGAAACCGGGACATCTTTGCCGAACAGAACAAAATCGCCCAGATCGTGAAAGATGCCAATAAATTCCGCCGCAGTGTGCAGGAATTAAAAGAAGGTGAAATGGATTTGGCTTTAGGCGCCATCGGTCAACAATCCACCGTTGAGCGCGTCACCGGCCGGGCGGCTGAAAAATCCGAACGGGGCACGCAAGTGCGCTCCGTTCAAAAGAAGCGCGGCGCTTTGGGCGCCCTGTCGCAATCCCAAGCCAATTTCGTTAATGAAGAAGAGCAGCGCCGTAAGGACTACGGCCTGCCGGCGAAGTTCAAGAAAAATGAAAGAGTCATCATCGTCGCCAAGAAATCCGGAGACGACACCTTGGCCGTGCTCGTCGTCGGAAGCGAGCCCGATAACGAACTAAAAACGCGCAACCCATCGAGCGAGGGCGAAGCCGGCCGAAAACTGAAAAACGCCAAGCAGCTTTTGACCGAAGCCAAAGAGGCTTCCGGAGCCCAGCGCGATCGGCTGTTGGGCAAAGCTTATGAGCGCCTGCGTGAAGTCGGGGAGAAGTTCCCCGGTACCAAGGAAACCGAGGAAGCGGACAAACTGTTGAAAGACGAGTAGGCCGTTTCAGCGTTAACAGGCTCCACCTTTTGGAATTCCCGTTTGAAGGCGCTTGGATACAGGCTTGCTAGGCGCCCGTTGGACCTTCTCCCGCGCTGGGTGGCCTAGGCCGGCGGGAAATGCCTGATATTACGATTCCAACAAGGGCAATGCCGAAGCCCACCCAGCCCACAGTTCCAGACACCGTGTCAGTCCAGCTCAAGACGATCAGAATGGTGCCCGCAATCCACACCAGCCAACCAAGCTTGTTCAGGTCCATAGTCCGGCGCTCTTCTAACTGGGAAAGTAGCCATTATCGACACTGACTGCGATTTTCCCGCTCTGCATTGATCGCTTGAAGTTTACTCCTCGATCATCATACCGATAGCATGGGTCTGGGCTGATGAAAAGCAAGACGGACTCTTCCTCCAAAAAATGTTGCGCTCGATCTCCCCTCTCCCCTGTACGTACTTGTTTAGCCAGCTGCACTGAAAATCCTATACTAGCGGGAGCATGGATGCACCCACCTACGCTGAGTTGCTTCAAATAGTGGCCGACCTGCGTAAGCAAGT
>JBJMQT010000031.1:0-137002 GCA_045802525.1 Gemmataceae bacterium | reverse complement strand
GGCTAGAATGATCAAGTTGCCGGGTGGGATTCGCACCCACTGGAAAACAACACCTTTGCACGGCGCACACCCCGGTAGGGGTCGCAGCCATTAGCCGGTGGTTGAGCGAAGCGACACCACCGGTAGACGATGCCCCATCCAAAACGACCCTGAAGGGGTCGCAGAGACTCCTATGGATCGCCGGCGATGCTAATGGACGCTAAGGAAAGTCGACCCGTGGCCACGTATCGGATTTGAGAAATCGCAATCCGAGTGCGTTGCCTTCTGCGACCCCTGCGGGGTCGAATAGATATTACGGCCGTTCTTCCGGTGGTGTCGCTTCGCTCAACCACCGGCTAATGGCTGCGACCTCTCCGAGGTCAAAACCGGCGAACTCGTGGCCGAGAATTCAACAAACCTACGCGCAAAAGGGGTGTGAGAAGGGTTAGAGAAACGATCATTCTTAAGCACTAATGGACTATGGCTTTCTCAAGGAGGATTTAAGGTTCGCGGCGGGCCCGCACTACGAACTTCAATAGGAAATACGACTAAACGGCCGAGGAAAACGGCGAGTTACTCCAGCTCTTGCAGCCAGCCGCGATGGACTTGGCCGTCGCGGATGATGTAGAAGCGCAGCGGCTTAAAGCTGGCCAGCTCGGGGTGGGATAGGACGAAAGTGACATTTTCCGGGGTGAGCATTTCCCAGCTGTGTAGACCGACGAGGATATCGCCCTTCTGAATGCCGGCTTTGCTGGCCGGGCTTTGAACGCGGACTTCGACAATTGCGACTCCGCCGTGCAGAGGTTGGCTCACCTTGGTTACAAGCTCATTCCTGACCGTCTGCAAGTGAATGCCCAGCTTGCTCCAGGGAAGATCTTTCGGCTTGGCAGTTGCTCGCTCGTAAACGGGGATGGTCAGGTCGAGTTGCATCTCCTTGCCGTCGCGGCGGACGGTGAGTGGGATATGCTCGCCGGGCTTGCGGTCGAGCAGAGCCCGCTCCAATTCCAGACCGCAAGTGATTGCACTGTCGCCGACGCGCTGGATGCCATCCTCCTTTTGGAGCTTGGCCAGTGCGGCGGGACTTTCGGCTTCGATGCGATCGACAATCAACCTGCGTCGCGAAGCGGCGCTTTTGGAATTGGTCTCTATCCCGGAATCTTTGTCAATGCGCTCGTGATACGCGATGCCATGCGAAAGGCCCGGTCTGGCCCGGCTTGCCATGAGATTGCCGGCCACATGGATCATCGTGTCGACGGGAATGGCAAAGGCGATGCCATGCGCCCCTGCCCGGATGGCGACATTGACGCCGATTAATTCGCCGTTGACGTTCAAGAGCGGCCCGCCGGAGTTTCCGGGATTGATGCTGGCGTCCGTTTGAATCAGGGACTTGTAGGACACTTCCTTATTGAGCACGACATCGCGCTTGATGGCGCTTATTATGCCGACGCTCACCGTATGCTCGTACCCGAACGCATTGCCGATGGCGACCACGGTTTCGCCGACCATTAGGTCGCTCGATGTACCCAGGGGCATGACCGGCAACGCCTTATCGACGTCAATTTTAAGTAAGGCTAAATCCTGTTCGGAATCCCGGGCCAGGACGCGGGCGCTGGCGTTGGTCCCATCGCTGAGCCGGACCTTGATAAGGTTGACGTCTTCGACGACATGATGATTGGTGATGATGTAGCCGCGGGGATCGATGATGATGCCGGTGCCCATGCCGTTGATGCGGCTCTGGGACGGCATGAGGGCAAAATACTCATCGCTGGTCAGGCCTTTGGCGCTGCGCTCGCTGTGAATGTTCACGACCGCATCTTGCACGCGCTGCACCGCCTCGACAACCGCTGTCCTACGCGGAAGGCTAGCCACCGCTCCGGAATCGCCGGCATGGACTGAAGTAATGCAATGGAAAGCAGCAAAGGCCGTTGTGAGAGTCAAAACGAGCCGCGATCTCATGGTGGGTCTCTGAGAAATTCGGGGGCTGGATTGAATCGGTCGGTGTCCCGGGCCGGCGCAGGGAAACTAACAATCACCGTAGTAATCAAGGATGCAGCCGACCTTTAAATGGATTCGGTCAACGGCGCTCCACTGCTGGAGAAGCCTTTGCGTCAGTTTGCTGGTTCGAGAGCCCCGCTGGTGAGATCAAGCGGGGTACATGCGTGCTTACAAATGGGGAAAATAATCGGCCTGGTCGGAGCGTTAGGATTGCGTCGGGATTGCTTCCGCGCCGGATGTGCCGTAGAAATGGTTTGCAATGCAGCAGCGCGCTCGGCGCCAATTTCCGCCGCGGAGCAGAGGCTGTTCTAAGGAGTTATCCCCATGACCGCCAAATCCCGCAAACACCAAATAGAAAGTATGTTGGCCGAGGATCCTAAAGATCCTTTCCTGCGCTACGGGTTGGCGATGGAATACGCGAGCGAGGGCAATGACGAGCAAGCCGTAAAGTGCCTTCGCGATCTCTTGGCGTTGACGCCTGATTACGTGCCCGCCTATCTCCAGGCCGGCCAGATGCTGACTCGACTGGAAAAAACGGACGAAGCCCGCGATATTTTCCGAACGGGCATCGCCGTTGCCAAGCGATTGGGGGATAGCCATGCGGCCGGTGAAATGGAAGCTTTCTTAGACGGGCTTAGTTAATTCCATGCCAAGCGCCGGGGTGTAACAAATTGTCAAGCAGCGTATCACGAGCAATTCATGGGCGTTGGCTGCCCTTTTTAGCGATCGTTTACGCACTAGGTGTCTTTGGATTCGGCTTCCTCAAAGCTCGGGCCGAGGAACCGAGCGCTCTTCGCGCCACCATCGACATCGAACAGTTGAGGAAGATCGATGACGCAGTAAATGAAGCGATCAAGCGCGGGGAACTGCCCGGGGCGGTGGTTCTGGTTGTTCATCACGGCGAAACGGTTTATCGCAAAGCCTTCGGCCACCGAATGGTGAAGCCGTCTGAAGCGCCTATGCAAGTTGAAACGCTATTTGACCTGGCGTCGCTGACCAAACCGGTCGCGACAGCCACTTCTCTCATGATCCTAATAGAGCGAGGCAAAATTAAGCCTTCAGACCGCGTTAGCCGGTACTTGCCCGATTTTGCGAACAATGGAAAGGAAAAAGTCACCATCGAGCAATTGCTGCTGCACACGAGCGGGCTTACTGCCGACAATCCCATAGCCGATTACGAGCAGGGCCCAGACAAGGCCTGGTCCAAGATCAATGATTTGCCATTAGAAGCTGAGCCGGGGACAAGATTTCGCTATAGCGATGTGGGCTACATCGTGCTGGGCCGCTTAATCGAGAAACTAGCCGGTCAACCGCTTAACGAGTTCGCCCAGGAGAACATATTCAAGCCGCTCGGCATGAAAGAAACGTGCTTTCGGCCCGATGGAAAACTAAAGGAACGGATTGCGCCGTGCGACAAGCGCGGCGGTGAATTCATTCAAGGGGAAGTTCACGATCCGCGGGCTTTTCAGTTGGGAGGCGTAGCCGGGCATGCCGGGTTGTTCTCCACCGCTGATGATTTGGCGATGTACGTAAACATGCTTCTTAATGGCGGGGACTATAAGGGCGTTCGCGTTCTCAGTCCCTTGTCGGTGCGCCTCATGACGACGCCGCATGACGTCCGCGCCGGCGCCAAAGTCGGCCAACGGTCTTTCGGCTGGGACGTAGACACCCCTTTCTCCAGCAATCGCGGCGACCTGTTTCCTCCTGGCGAGAGCTTTGGACATACGGGGTTCACGGGCACTTCCCTCTGGATCGATCCTGCCACAAAAACCGCGGTCATTTTTCTTAGCAACCGGCTGCATCCAGATGGCAAGGGCAACGTAAACCGGCTGCGCGGCCAAGTGGCGACGCTGGTCGCCGCATCGTTGCGCGGGACCGAATTGGCTAAGACGCCAAGCGGTGTCTCGACACCTCGACTTGCCGACAGTTTGCTGACCGGCATTGATGTTCTGGTCAAGGAGAACTTTGTCAGATTGAAAGGCAAGCACGTTGGCTTGGTCACCAATCATACCGGACTGGATCAGCAAGGCCGAACAACGATTGGCCTACTTCCCAAGGCAGACGGAGTTGACCTCGTCGCCTTATTCAGCCCCGAACACGGCATACGTGGGGCAGCCGACGACAAAGTAAGCGACGGCAAAGATGAAAGAACCGGCCTGCCGATTTACAGCCTCTATGGAGCACGGCGGAAACCCACAGCTCTGACGCTAAAGGGAATCGACACGCTCCTATTTGACGTTCAGGACGCCGGTTGCCGATTCTACACCTACATCAGCACGCTCGGCCTCGTAATGGAGGCCGCCGCCGACAACAAGATCCAACTAATAGTCCTCGATCGCCCCAATCCCCTTGGCGGAATAGCTGTTGAAGGGCCTATTCTCGATGCCGGACGCGAGTCGTTTGTCGGATACCATGCTTTGCCCGTTCGCCATGGCCTGACGGTTGGCGAATTGGCAAGGCTCTTCAATGCTGAAAAGAAGCTAAGCTGCGATCTCGAAGTCGTTTGCATGCAGGGTTGGCGGCGCAGCGACCTCTTTGACCAGACGGGACGGCGTTGGATAAATCCGTCCCCGAACCTTCGGAGCCTGACAGCGGCGTTGCTTTATCCGGGCGTCGGCCTTTTGGAAACCACCAATGTGAGCGTGGGCCGGGGCACCGACCGACCTTTTGAATGGATCGGCGCTCCGTGGCTGGATGGGCAAAAGCTAGCCGACCTATTAATGAAACAGGGCGTGCCCGGTTTTCGTTGCGTGCCGATGCAATTGACGCCCGCCAGCAGTGTCTTCAAAGGCAAGGCTTGCGATGGCATAAACCTTATCGTGAGTGACTGGAAACAGTTTCACTCGCTCGATGTCGGTCTTGCCTTGGCTAGTTCACTATATCGCCTGTATCCAGACACTTGGCAAGTAGATCGCTTCAACGACTTGTTGGGCAATCGAGCTACGTTGGAAAGCCTGAAAAATGGCGCATCCTGGCGGGAACTCAAGAGCGCATGGCAACCCGAGTTAGACGCCTTTATCAAGCGGCGCCGGCCATACTTACTTTATCCGGAATGATATGGCGTCTCCTGGCAACTTAGCGCCGTCTATCCCGTCGGTTGGCCAAGGTCGACTTCTCATCCTGGCGGCGGCCGTTCTTTGGAGCCTCAGCGGCGGATTTACCAAGGCGCTGACCCAGGAGACGCGCTTCGGCTTGAACCACCCCGATCTCGCGCCTCTCTTAATCGCCATGGCGCGGGTGCTCTCGGCCGGCTTAATACTTTTGCCGACGCTTCGGCGGTGCGACCTTTCGTTTCAGCCCATGATGATTGTCATGGTCGCCTGCTTTGCGACCATGAACGCCCTATTTGTAACAGCCATGGCGCGCGGGACCGCGGCCAATGCCATCCTGCTTCAATACAGCGCTCCCTTTTGGATGTTCGGCGCCAGCGTACTTTGGCTCAAGGAAAAAGCTGACCTTCGCAGTCTCTTTGCCGTGGCTTTGGGATCTCTGGGAATCGCCATCATCATTGTGGGCGGTTGGGAAGGCAACGATTTACTGGTTGTCGCCATGGGTCTAGGCAGCGGTGTGACCTACGCCGCAGTGCTTATTTGCTTGCGCGTCTTGCGCAACGCTTCATCGAGATGGCTGACGATCTTGAATTCTTTCTTTAGCGGGCTCATTCTGATTCCCTTTTTGGGGGAATGGCCCAGCTTAACAGCCGCTCAAGTGGCGACGTTGTTTCTCTTCGGCGCTCTTCAGATGGGGTTGCCGTATTGGCTGGTCGCGCGGGGACTCCGCTCCGTCAGCCCTCAAGAGGCCGGGGCGATAACCCTGCTGGAGCCGATCCTCAATCCCGTTTGGGCTTACTTAGTGTCAGGAGAAATGCCAGGAAAGTTCACCTGGATCGGTGGCTGCTTTATTGTGGCCGCTTTGTTGTGGAGATATTGGCCATCGAAAAGGAATAATCAGTCAGAGCCGCGACCGTAACGAGCGACTCTGTCCGCGCTCCCTTTCGGTCGCAGCTCTGAAGGTCTGTGTCTAGAGCCCGAGGACGTCGTTCATCGTGTACCGCCCGGCCGGTTTGGATGCCAAGAATTTGGCGGCTTGCAGGGCGCCGCGAGCGTAGCAGTCGCGAGCATGGGCGCGATGCGACAGCTCCAGTGTTTCACCCAGCGTGCTAAAGATGACCGTATGCTCCCCGACATTGTCGCCTACACGGATGGCATGGACGCCGATCTCGTGAGGAGGCCGCTGGCCGACGAGGCCTTCCCGACCGTGCCGCAATTGCGTCTGACCCATGGCTTCCTGAATGCCGCGGGCGAGGTGTAGTGCCGTGCCGCTGGGGGAGTCCTTTTTATAGCGGTGATGGCGTTCGAGGATCTCCACGTCGAAATCTTTGTCCCGCAAGACGACAGCAGCCTGGCTCGCCAACTTCATGAGCAGATTGACCGCCAGGCTCATATTCGGGGCCATCAAGATGGCCGTATCGTGGGCCGCTTCCTCGATTTCCCGACGTTGCGCGGCCGTGTGACCTGTTGTGGCCACTACGAGCGGGATTCGCCTGGCCACGCAAGTCTTCAGGATTGTCGCCGTCCCTTCGGGCGTAGAGAAATCAATCACCACGTCGAGTCGGTCGTGCAGGGGAATTTCGGATCGGATCGGCAACCCGATAGCTCCAAAGCCGGCGACTTCACCAATGTCCTTGCCCAGTTGCGGATTGCCGGCGAATTCCAGGGCGGCGCCGATCTTCAATTCCTGATCTTCATGAGCCAACTGGATGATCCGCAATCCCATGCGGCCACAGGCGCCGTTCATGCCAATTAGGATCTTCATGTCCTTTGTCCTTTGCTTCGACTGGCCCCCGCTCGCGGGTTGACCTAGGAATAAAGCTCAATTGTCTTAATGATCGCATCGAGATCGTTAGGCACTTGGACCGCGCGGTTGGCGTAGGTGGCTCGGCGGACCCCACGCTGTCCTAGCACGTCATCAAAGGTCTTTTGATCGGTGCTGTGGTAGGCGACTGTGGCGGTCGGATCTTTGAGCTGATGTCCGGTCAAGATGCAGACGACGCGGTCGCTGGGAGCGATGACTCCTTCCTGTCGCAGCTTTTTGGCCCCGGCGACGCTCGCGGCGGAGGCCGGTTCGCACCCAAGCCCTCCGGCTCCAACCTTGGCTTTGGCATCGAGAATGTCCTGGTCGGTGGCCTCACGGACCACGCCGCCGCAACAGTCCATCGCTCGCAAGGCCTTGGGCAGATTCACAGGCCGATTAATCTCGATGGCGCTAGCTATTGTGGAAGCCCGGAGTTTGTCCGCCTCCAGGCGCCCGAAGTAACGCTCTGCCAGCGGGCGATCCGGCCGGCCGCCGTGCCAGCGCAGTCCCTGCTTCTCGTAAAGTTGGTAAAACGTGTTGGCGCCGGCGGCGTTTATGACGGCAAAACGCGGCAGGCGCTTGAGCAGGCCTAACTCCTGCAATTCCATGAACGCCTTGCCGAAAGCGCTGACATTGCCGAGATTGCCCCCCGGCACAACGATCCAGTCCGGCGGCTCCCAGCGCAGTGCTTCCAGCACGCGATACATGACGGATTTTTGGCCTTCGAGCCGGAAGGGGTTGATGCTGTTGACGAGGTAAATCCCGAGCTTCTTGGCGACTTGTTGAACGCGCTCCATGGCATCATCGAAGTCGCCGGCTATCTGGACGGTTAGCGCCCCATGATCGAGCGCCTGAGCGAGTTTGCCATACGAAATCTTGCCGCTGCCTATGAAGATGATGGCCCGCATCAAGCCGGTGGCCGAGCAGAATACCGCCAGCGAGGCGCTGGTATTGCCCGTGCTGGCGCAGGCGGCCCGGCGAGCGCCGGCAAGGCGGGCATGGGTGAAGGCCGCGGTCATGCCGTTGTCCTTAAAGCTGCCCGACGGGTTGAGGCCTTCGTATTGAAGGAAGAGATTGCCCGCATCCAGTCCGACATACTTCGCAACCGCATCGGCCTTTTGCAGGATTGTCTGCCCTTCGCCGATAGTCATGATTTTTTCGGCAGGTGCAAATGGGATCAACTCGCGAAACCGCCAGACACCGCTGAAATTGAGCGGGTCGGCACGATCGGCCCACTTGGACTCAAAGTCGCGCAAGGATTTGGGCGGCCTGAGCCGGCTCCAATCGTACGCTACGTCGAGGAGGCTGCCGCAACGATTGCAAAGGAAATCGGTCTGGTCGACAGCCAAGGCAGCCGAACAGTCAGGGTTGATGCACTTTTGATAGACGGCGTCGGCCATTTGTGAAGCGTTCGTTGTTCGTTGTTTGTGGTTCGTTGTCAGCAAGATCAGCCGCCTTTTTACCACAGACAATGAGCAACGAACATCGAAGACGTTTAATTGACGAACGCTCAGAAATCTTTGGAGGCGAACCGCCAGCAGGACAATCCTAGCATTAAGCCGACGAAGATTCCGGAGACCACGAAACTTTCGACCCATGAGACCGATTGGACGATATCCAGTTTGTTTTGGCGAATCTCGCCTTCGGTGAGGTTGGCTTCACTTATGAGGCGAGTGCTCAAGACGTCAAGGTCTTTGGTGTGCGGTGTGACAAAATGAATGACGTTTACAGTGGTAAAAGCCCAGTCGGGCAGGCTTTTCTTCATTGAAGGTATTTTTTCAAACTGCTCAAAAGCTTGATGCGTTTTTCCAACGATATAAAAGCCAAACCAGAGCGCACAGGTGACCAGAATCGATACGACAGGACTTTTTGTCAGGGTACTCATCAATGTCGAGATGGAATACAAAACGGCGAAAAAGAAAGCTAAGACCAGGACGATTAGGAGCACCTTGGGAGACCACAATCCCGACCGTAAGCCCAGGGCGAGCCAAATGCCCCCAACTGCAACGACCGAGTTTAAGAACACAAAAGTAAGCCCGCCCACGAATTTGTAAAGCAACAATACGGATCGTGGAATCGGCTTCACCAACAGTAAATCGATCGTTCCCTTGTGCAACATGTTAGGTATGAAGAACGCCGTGATCACGATCCCAATCAGAATGCCAACCCAGGCTCCGATGCCATTGACCAGATAGTCTTCAATGAAGTACACGGTGTATCCAAGGCTCACGTGAATGAATGACAAGGGCAATGCACCAAAGAATAGACGAGGCTCGTGCAGCCAGCCGCGAACGGCCGAGCTGCCCTTGGTCTCAATATCGAACGCATTGGGCCCGGTCCTTTTGACCGATGTCACCTGCACGTTGCCTACTTGAGAGAACCTATTCTTGAAAAACTCCTCAATCAAACTATCGGACACCTCAGGCACAACATCCTCAGATTGCAAACGGTTTTCAGCAGGCTCGCTCCATTCGTAAACCAACTTCGGGAACTCGGCTTTATCGTTCATTTCCTTGATCTGCAACGTAAAGCGATAATCGCCTTGCTGGGGTTCAACTGAATCGTTGGTTTTTTGGATGTCCTTGATCTCATAGGAGACAAACCGAGGGATTTGCTCAAGACTGCGGTCGCGATCACTGTAGACCGTGCGAAAACCAAAGCTGTTCACGATGTTTGGCAGGGCTTCCTCCGCCGGCAACGGTTTGAAAGATACGCAAGCCACAAGCAAGGTTAGCAATAGCGAGAGGCCAATCATGGCATAGAACACCTTGCTATCCAAAGCTTCACGGAAAGAGTCCTTGAGTATGGCCAGAAATTTCATGATGCAGTCTCGTATTCACTTGAGACGATGGGTTAGTCGACGCCCGGCTCAGCGGCTTCTACGGTCTCAATAAACAGATCTTCAAGCGACTGGTGTTTTTCGGTCAAATGGCGAAGATTCAGGCCCCGAGAACGAATTAGATCGACTACCGGATCAATCGTTTGCCCGTCATGAAGCTCGATCTCCCAAAAATCGCCTGCAGCGTCGACCGCATATCCGTTCTTGAGAACTTCGTCTTTAGGAAACTTCTGTCCTGGTGCCAATCCAATGACGAATAGCCCGTGCCGCTGGGTCAGGGTCTCGACGTCGCCTTCGCGGATCATTTGGCCCTTTTGCAATATGCCGACCCGGTCGCAAATCAATTCGACTTCGCTCAAGAGGTGCGAGTTTAAGAAGAGGGTTTTGCCTTCGGAGCGAAGGCGTTGCATGATTTCGCGAATTTCGCGGCGGCCGACCGGGTCGACGCCGTCGGTCGGTTCGTCCAAGAAAATGACTTCCGGATCATGCATCATGGCTTGGGCCAAGCCGAGGCGTTGCTTCATGCCTTTGGAGTAGGTGCGAATCTTGTAGTCCTTCCGACCTAGGATACCGACCATTTCCAGCATCTCGGAAGTGCGGCGCTTACGATCCGCGCGTCTCATGCCCAAAAGAGAGCCATAGAAGTCGAGCAGGCTGCTGCCGGTGTGATAGTCAGGAAAGCGGTGATCTTCAGGGAGATAGCCGACGCGCTTGCGAACTGCGGTGGTTCCAACGGGTTGTTCCAGGAGATGGGCCTCGCCGTCGGTGGCCTTGGTGATGCCTAGCAGGATTTTGATAAGCGTCGTCTTACCGGCGCCGTTTTGGCCTAAGAGGCCATAGATTTCGCCCTTCTCGACGTCAAGGCTGACGCCCTTGAGCGCTTCGACCTTGCCATATTGCTTGACAAGATTTCCCGTAAGAATTACTGGCACAGATCCTCATAAGCAAAGGGTGTGTCGGCCTTAATGTCCTTGATCCTTATAGCGCCCCGGCCTTCCAGAAGCGAAAGCAAATTCGGTAAGAAATGAGAAGCGCGCCATCCCCGGCCAAGGAGAACTTCAGCGGGCAAGTCTTGATTTAGAAAACGCGAGCGTACTAATTGCTTAACGTCTTGTGAGCTGGCTACTAGCGATTGAGCCACATGCGAACGAGCGCACAAGTCGCCCAACGCGGCCATGAGAAGGCCGGCGATCCACTGCACAGAAGGGGGATCCTGGTCACGGTCAACAAATTGGGGCCACTGCTCAGCAGGCAAGGAGCGAGCACGCTCGATTATTTCACAAATTTCAGCCAGATCGCGCTTGTGCAAGCCGCGGATGACGGCCAAATCGCGTTCGTGGCTCGAATTGCGCTTCGCAATTTCCACCACCAGATCGTCGCGAATCAACGAGCGAACCGGCCGATTGGTTTGCGCGGCTTTCCTTTCACGCCACCCGAACAACTCCCGAGCGATAGCCAGGCGTCTACGATCCAGCGCGTTAAGTCCGCGCAGCTTGCGCCAGCGCTCCCCGGCCGGCTCGTCCGGGGCAGCGATGGCGCCCAGGCGGGCGAACTCTTCCTGTGCCCAATCGAGGCGGCCTAGTCGCTGGAGGCGTTCGGTTAAGCGTTCCCAGAGGGGTAGGAGGTAGCGGACGTCATCGAAGGCATAGCGAATCTGGTCATCGCTTAAGGGTCGATTGCGCCATTCGGTTAATGTCTCGGCTTTGGAGAGGCGAATGTGGAGAAGCTGGTTTACCAAGGTTCCGTGCCCAATGGGATAATTGAGGCCCACTAGCCCTGCGGCAATTTGCAGATCAAAGAGATTGCCCGGCCTTTCTCCGGTCCAGAGATGACAGAGGCGAACTTCCTCGCGGCCGGCGTGGACGATGACCTGAATCTTCGGATCTACAACGAGTTGCCAGAAGGCGTCCAGCGGGCCGGCCGTCAATGGATCGATGAGAATGAGCCGATCCGTCGTGGCCACCTGAACGAGACACAAGAGCGGATGATACGAATCTTCGCCAACGAACTCTGTATCGAAGCCGAAATGGCCGCAAGTAGCCAAATAGGAACAACACTGGGCAAGTTCCTCCGGTTGCGCGATTACTTGTTCCACTAGAGGCATGACAATTCCCGGTCGGACGTTTGCCGCTGTAAACCCAAAACCGTCCCGGCTTTTCGCCTAGCTCAGGCCGCAGGTATAATGCACTCTACGACTAAGATATGTTGAAGCGTGGCAACAGTCAGCTGCGGCATTCTCAAGGGGCCATTCATGGTTGAGGAACTGATTGGTCAAAAGGTGGTCATCGATCTCAAGAGCCCGTACGTCTGCCTCGGGACTTTGCTGAGCTTTAATGAACACATGCTGGAACTTAAGAACGCTGATATTCATGATCTTCGCGATACCCAGACGTCGCGCGAGAATTATGTGGCCGAATCGGTGATTTCGGGCATCAAGCGCAATCGGAAACGCGTTTGGATCGTTAGCACCGATATCGTGGCCATCGCCCGGCTGGACGATTTCGTTGATGAATGAACAGCCTCCAATTGCCTATCTTGCCTTCTTTGCAAATCCCCATTCCGCTCTGACGCAATTATCTTGCTCCCGCAAGAACTCCTCCGTGTTGCCAAGGCTATTCTTTTCAAAGTTTGCCGAAACCTCCAGATCCCACTCTATTCAATGCTACATTTGCCCTGATGGATTTGCCCGAATTTGCGCCTCCGACCAAACGGGAGGTTTTCCGACCAACGACGGTCTTCGGGTGGAGTCATTCGGATCGTTTCCCCTCCCAAGCCCCGTGGCACCGGCGAACCCATGGACTTAAATACACCTTTGCCTACTTCGGAAGCACGAATTCACCAAGCTCGCCAAGCTAAGGCTCTCGCGGCTCAACTGCGCGAGGAATTCGCTTGCGCGTTCGCGATTTACGAAGCCGCGAAAGGGGATCTGATATCCAAGGAGCCGTTTCATCCCGATTCGACTCCTCCAACCGGACTATTCCAGCTCGGCCATTTGGTTGATTTGGCAGGCGAAGGCAGGGTCTGCGTCCATCCGGCCAGCGAAGCCCATTACCGCCTGCTACTGGTCGTTCACGATTCTCATGGTCCTGCTTTCATTGCGGTGGGCACCATACCGGGGCTTGCCATCAGTGACGAAGACAAATCGGAGGAACAGGCGCGTCTGATGCGCTGGGGTCAGGCTGTCGCCGACCGCCTGAAGTTAACAGACGAATTGGCCGGCCGAGCAACCCAAGGCTCGCTAAAGCGTAGAGACGAGATCGCTCGGCCCAATCTGCTGCCCGCTCTCGACGGCCTCATTCGCTCGCTTCGCATTCACCAAGAACCGGCTCAACACAAAGAACGAATTCTGGAAGCCGCCTTGAACGCCGGGCTATTTCAAACGCTGGTCTGGATTCCCTTGCAAGCACGGGCGTCGGCTGTACTCAAAGGGAAAGAATGCCTTACGCAGCCGGATTGCCATCGCCTGCTGCATGCCCTGACTTCGGAAGCCGATTTCCATGCCGGCAAACCGTTGCTATGCAATGCCGCGGTCTCCGCAACCTGGGGGCGAGCTTTTCCCCGTGTCGCCAACCTCCTTGCTTTGCCGGTTTCCGATCCCGGCACGGTCGGTTGGGTTTTGGCGCTCAATAAGCATGAGAAAGGCGCTGCAGACAACAAGGCGCCCAAGGAGCCCGCTGCTCTCATTGGCCCTTCCGACATAGAGATCCTTTCTCCCTTCGTCGGTTTGCTGGAACTACATATTCGCAGCTTTGCCCGTTACGAGGACGTTAAGGAACTGCTCGTCGGCCTGACGAAATCATTGACCGCGGCCCTTGATTCCAAGGATAGTTACACCTACGGCCATAGCGAGCGGGTGGCCCGCATAACGGTCGAGCTGGGCCGCGAACTCGGTTTTTCGGCCGACGATTTGAGCGAACTTTATCTGATGGGCCTGCTGCACGACGTAGGCAACCTCGGCGTCAAGGAATCGATCCTGTCCAAACCTGAGAAGCTGACTCCGGAGGAGTTCGAGCATATCAAGCAGCATGTGACGATCGGTTACTCCATCCTGTCCGACTTGGGGCCGGTGCGTCACTTATTGCCCGGCATTCTCTATCACCATGAAAACTACGATGGGTCAGGCTATCCGGACGGCCTCGCAGGCGAGGCGATTCCTCTGGTGGCCCGCATACTGGCAGTTGCCGAGGCCTGCGATTCCATGAGCAACAAAAGGCCTTATCGCGATGCCCTTCCGTATCGGCTGGTTGAAGAGACCTTGGTTGAGGGAGCCGGCAAACAATGGGATCCCCAGGTCGTGCAGGCTTTGCTGCGCTGCCGGCATCGCATTCATACCATCCGGCAGCGCGGCGTTGGACATTCCTTGCACGTAGCCATCGACAACGCTCTTGGCGTCGGTCCAACAGTTTTGCACGGCAATCCGGACCCTGCTGCCGGGCATGCCGCAGTCAAGTGAGCGATAGGCAAATGAGAGAACAGGCGGACAAGGGACAACGGGATTCCAGGCACGCAGCCGATGGAGGCTAATTCGTGAGCGAGGACTCAAAGGCACTCGAGGCCACTCTGACCATGGACGTCACTCCTGCGCCGCGGGCAACCAACCCGACTCCGCCCAGTGGCGCCCGGCCTCTGCCTGCGAAATCCTCCTTTGTTCCCAAGAAGACGTGGGTCAGCCACTCGCAGCAGGCCCTGGATTTGGCTTTCAAGTTTCTTCGAGCGTCCCAAGGCGGCATTGCCATCCTATCCGCTGATGGCGAATTGTTGGAACACCTCGTTTGCGGCCAGCCCTCGGAATTGCCCGGTGAACGCGAACGGACCACCTGGTTTCTGCACCTGATGCGCCGCATTGCTCAGCACGCGGGGCCTCTGCGGACGACGGCCGGCGAATGGTCGGATCCCTCCCTCGATCTCGAGGCCCTGGAAGCGCGCGTCGGTCCGCTGTTGGCGATCCCATTCCACTGCCCAAGCCGTTGCCGAGGCGTGTTCTATCTGGGTCGGGCCGAAGGACAGTCCGAATTTACTATCGCCGATGAAGAGACGGCTCAATCGCTGTGCACCTGGATCGAGCAAGGTAATCTCATCGATGAGACGCGCCTGCTCGCCCAGCTTCAACTTTTAAACACCGTGGCCCAGGCCGCCGCGGGAAATCTGGACCTGGGACAGATCTTGGCTGTGTCCTTAAGGGAATTGGATCGCCACTTGCCTTTGCACGTCACTGCGGTGTGGCTGGTGGAAGAGGAAGAACGGCCGGCGTCGGAAAAAGACAACCATGCTAACCATCACGCAAGTTTGGTGACCAAGGGCGCCCTCGAGCCCTCGAAGGCTTCTCTGGTATTAGCTGATCTGAGCGCGGCATTCGTGACACGCGCTCGTGCCAAGGGCCTCAGCATAGGTCATCGGCTCGAGCCCCAAGAGTCCGTTCTGGCAAGTAGCCTCAAAGACGGACAACCGCTCTTCGCGGACCGTTTAGCCGGCAAAGAGACACGCACCTCCGCCCAGGAGCTTCCGCTAGACGACCTCGCCTTGTATCTCACGGAATCCAATGCGGCATCCTGTTTTGCCGTGCCGCTGCGCGCCGGCGAACGCATCCTCGGTTTGCTGCATAGCGTCTGCACAAGGCCCAGCGGCTTTATTGTCGAACAGATTCAACTTCTCTATTTGGTTGCCGACCTGATCGGTCCGGCGATTTCCAACTGCCAGCTTTTTGCGCGTCTAAGCGGCGCGTATGAGGAACTCCGCCACACACAAGGTCAGCTTATCCAGGCGGAAAAGATGCGGGCCCTTGGGGAATTGGCCAGTGGTATGGCTCACGAGTTTAATAACTCGCTGTGCGGCGTTCTGGGCTTTCTCGAACTGGCCCTGCTTAATCACAACCTCGAACCCGGCACGCGGACGCATTTGGAATCCGGCCGCGTCTGCGCGCTCGATGCCGCCCAGGTCGTTCGCCGCGTCCAAGACTTTAGCCGCAAACGCAAGGGTGAAGGCGTCCAACCGCTGGAACTCAACGAGTTGGTCAAGCAAACTATCGAGCTGGCGAGGCACAAATGGGAAAGCCTGGACCGGGCCCGTGGAGCGCCGATTGAAGTCGTGGTCGAGACCGGAAAAGCGGCCGTCATCAACGCCAACGCTGCCGAGATGCGCGAAGTCATTACGAACCTGGTCTTCAATGCCGTCGACGCCATGCCGCGCGGCGGCAAGCTATATCTGCGCACTTCGAGCACTAAGCAGGAGGCCTATCTGGCAGTGCAGGACACCGGTGTCGGCATGTCCGAAGCAGTGCGCCAGAGGCTGTTTGAGCCGTTTTTCACGACCAAGGGCGAGCGCGGCAACGGCTTGGGTTTGAGCGTTGTCTTCGGTATCGTCAACCGCCACGGAGGCGCCATCAAGGTCGAGTCGCAGGTGGGCCAAGGCACAACCTTCACGGTTTCCTTGCCTTTAGGGGGAGCCGGCGTGCGACCTTCAACCCCGGGGCCGCAACCGGGTCCGGATATCGCCAAGCCGGAGCGCAGTCTTCGCATTCTCGTTGTCGAAGACGAAGAAAGCATTCGCCGCTTCCTGGATTCCGGTCTAACCAGCTTGGGTCATCGCCCCAGGATCACAGGAGATGCCGAGGAAGCGTTGGCCGTATTCGCGGAAGACCGGTTTGATGTAGTGCTTACGGATCTCGGTTTGCCCGGGATCAGCGGCGAAGAAATCGCCCGCATCATCTCACAGAAATCCGCCGGCCTGCCCATCGTCCTTCTGACCGGATGGGCGGATCAACTCCAGGCAGAATCTCATTCCCTCCAAGGAGTGACGCGCATTCTTAGCAAACCCATTTCGCTGGACACCCTGGCGGCGACGCTCAAGGTCGTTTGTTCCGCAACTGCCCCACGGAATTAAGAATAGAATTGCGTTTTGGGGAATGCGGTCAATTTACTTCTTCCCCTGTTTCCCCCACATCTCTTCTTCCGCAAACGGATGCGCCGCGCGCGGCACGTGCGGTTTCGGCCGTGCCTTCAAAACCGCTTCGGCTAGGATCAGGTCTTGCTTCGTCGTGATCTTCACATTTAACGGTGTGCCTTCGACAATGTGAACGCGGTGGCCGGACGCTTCGATGAGCTGGGCATCGTCGGTGATGGCATTGCCGAATTTCGCACCGTTGGCGTAAGCCTCGACGAGCCATTCGCGTCGGAAGACTTGCGGCGTCTGCGCTTGCCACACGCCTTCACGCGGCAGTGTGGATTCAATCTGGCGTTGGGCATTGACGTTTTTGAGCGTATCGGCCACTGGGACAGCGAGGATGGCAGCGCCCGTCTGGGCGGCCTTGTTGAAGACCGCCGTGACCAGTTCTTCGGTAATGCAGGGGCGGACGGCATCGTGGATGGCGACCAATTCGGCTTCCGTTTTAACCAAGGCGAGGGCGTTGGCGACTGACTCGAAGCGCTCGGTTCCGCCGAGGGCGATTTGCACATTGAGAAAGGCCAGATTAGCGCCATAACGCCGGCGAACCAGCTCTTCATCCTCACGGCTGACGATCAGGATGGTTTGGATCACCTCATCGCGGGCGACGAAATATTCGGCGGTCCGCAGCCAGACGGCCCGGCCTTCGAGATTGGCAAACGGCTTCTTTTCTTTATCGCGAAACCGCGACGACTTGCCCGCGGCAGGCAAAATGACGGCGAATTGCGGCATAGAGCACCTCCGACGCCAGGACCCGGTGACTGTGCCAACCCCGTCTTGGTGGGCGCTGTCATCCTACGGGATTACCCGCCGCCGTTGCCAGCTTTTTCTCAGCCTCCAAAACCGCACCGAGCCAACGCTCCAAATCGGAAATCGCTTCGTCCAGCGCCAAGGCTCCTTCCCGGGCGACCCCTTCAGCTCGGCCCATGCAGGCTTCCAGGTTTCCCAGATGCTTGTCAAGTCGTTGAAGAAGCCGGGTTTGCTTGGGACTAAACGTGGCCCCAGGCCCCACGGTCGTGGCTGGGAGAGAAGCATCGCGCCCTTCTTCGGCGAGAAGGCGTTGCAAGGTTCCCTCCATCTTGCTCAGCATTTCTGGCCACGCTGAAGGGAAAGCGGAATCGGCCGGTTGTTCGGTGAGCATGGGACTTAGATCTCCTACGGTTTGGAGGAGCTAATAGCAACTTGTCAATAGTTTTGCACCTTCAATTGGCGAACCAATTCCGGCCGCTTACGCGACCGGCTCGCTAGAGAAACAGTGCATTTTCAAATATTGCTCTTCCCCTCTAAGGCGCATCACGCTATACCGCTTCCCCTCTGGGGAAAAAATACGCACATTCGTTAACGAAATTTCGGACGCTATTCCGGAACGGAGGCTTCCATGTACGTTGCTTGCTCGACGCAATGTTTTGCCCGCTATCCGCTCGACCAGGCCATGCGCATGATCGCCGAGATGGAATTTAATAAGATCGACGTGGCCATTCATGAACACAGCAACCATTTGCGCGCATCAGAAGTCGTCGCCGATGTGGCCTTGGCGGCACAGAAACTGCGGATCGGGCCCGGCCTTGTTCCGGTCGCCTTTACCCTGGAGATCGCGGCAGAAGATGTCGGGGAATGGCAAAGGCAATTCAAGGCCGTATGTCGTTTGGCCAGAGTTTCAGCGGTGCCTATTATCACGATTCGCCCAGCACCGGTTGATAAACCTCTCGAACCGGAAGCGAACAAATTAGCAGACCTTGTCAAAACGGCCGCGGCCGATGGCGTTATCCTTTGCGTGGCCACCGTCACCGGGACGCAAACCGAAGACCCCGACAAGGCAATCGAATTGTGCAAGCGCGTTCCGGGTCTGAGCCTGACGCTCGATCCGAGTCATTACCTCGCTGGTCCCCATCAGGGCAAAGGCTATGATCAAGTCCTGCCCTATGTTCGCCATGTACATTTCCGCGACACCAAGCGCGGGCCCAATAGCTTCCAGGTGCGCATCGGCCAAGGCGATATCGAGTATGGCCGGATCATCTCGCAGTTGGCGCGCCAACGTTACAACCGCCTGCTGACCGTCGATGTGTGCGACATCCCAGACAGCCCGTTTGCCGTGCAGCCGGAGGTGAGAAAGCTCAAGTATTTGCTGGAAAGCTTGATCTGATTTAAGCCGATTTCGTTAGACCTTCTGGGCCAAATCAATTGGTCCAGAGGGTCTCAGCCGCAGCATTCCTTTCATCTCCCTCATAACAGGCAGCTAGCTGTTCTGACGTAACTCCTTGCCCCTACCTATGTAGACGAATGTTACGAAACGCGCGCCGTCGACGCGTGTTACGAAACGAAACCGAAATGTGCAATGATCAAGACACTTATGTATAGATGAGCGTTCACGAACCGCGTCGAGGATGAACGACTAAGCGGCAACAGGTTGGAATGCCTGGCCCATAATGAGCGCAATAGTCCTAGGAAATGGGCGCCCAGGCAATTCCGAATTGGGTAATACGAATATCCACCTTGCGCGGCTTCAAGGTAACTTCACTGTACTCTTCACCCGCTTCTTTCCACTTGGCTGCCAACTCCTCTTTTTTGGTCTGCCAGGTTTTTTCCAAGTCGAGCAGTTTCGTTCGTTGCTTTGCGGTTAGATTGCGGGAAGAACTTACTTGGATGGTGGTTGAGCCAAGAAAGGGCAACCAGTCTAGCCAGGAACCGCCGTTCCTGACTGGCTCTTGCGCCGGAGGCCCGGCCTGAGGAACCACTGCGCCCAAAGCGGTGAACTTCGGTTCGAACTTCTTTTTCTCGGCCTCCAGGGCCTTCGCCGCTTGTTGACGGGCGGTTTGTCGGCAGCGCTCCAAGAAGACCTGCGCGTCTTCGCCCGGAGCGCTGATCAGCTGGAGCTTACGATTCTCGTAGAGCACCAACTTGGCGTTGCCATAGAGATAATCGAGGAATTCTTTCTCCAGGAGCTTCAGCTTCTTGGACGAGTTTAGCGGCTCGGGAATCGCCTCCCAGCAGGCACCGGGTTCAGGGCCGGATGCCAGTTCTTCACTTACTGGGCGGGCATTTTGCCAGGTGCTGAACGAAACGCCGGGGCCGGCAAGCGTCAGTAGGCGAAAGGGACGGTTCACGTCGAGGTTGCGTTTTTTATCGCAGAAGGCAATTTCCGCACAGGCCAGCAATCCCGCTCGATAAGCGACGCCTTTACCGGCATTGGCGGTCTGCTTCCCTGGACTGAGGTAAAACTGAGCGATGCCTGGCGGCAGTTCGGGCGGCGCATTCGTGCTGGCCTCCGTTGGCTGAACGCCCGAGGATCGCCCTGGGACAACTGCGTTCTTGAGGAGATTTTTCTTGAACGGTTGATCTTCTTGCCGCGGGAGAGTTGCCGTCCAAGGCGTGCCACAGGCCACGCAAGCGGTTGTGTTGGCATGAAGTTCTGCCCGGCACTTGGGACAGAGTGGAATAGCAGCGGGAGCGGCGTCGTCCACCGAGCCGGCCTTCGTGGCCTGCTTCTCCCCGGCAAGGAGCTTTTCTTTGATTGGCTGCATCAGCAGCTCAATTTGGTCGCGAGTCAACGGGCCTCGGAGAAACGAAAGCGCCTGCCGCGACTTCAGTAAGATAGGTTGCCCGCAATGGACATCGTGCAAGAGAAACACGCGATTAGCCAGGGCGGAGATGACTGTTTCCAAATAGGCGCGGTCGCTCAGGGTGCCGCGCTCGGCGGCGACCCCTTGTAATCCTTCGATCAAACGCGCCTTGTCGCGCTCGGTTTGCAGTTTGCCGATGAACCACGTGCCGGCGTTGCTCAGCGCTTTATAGTCAACATCGACAGGATTTTGGGTGGCCAGCAAGATGCCGACGCCGAACGCCCGCGCCTGCTTGAGCAGCGTCATGAGCGGTCCCTTGGTCGGCGGATTGGCCGGATGAGGCGGCAAATATCCGAACACTTCATCGAAATAAACAATAGCTCGCAAATTGGTCGTGCCCGACTGCTTGCGTGTCCACGAAAGAATTTCTTCGAGCAACAAGGTGATGAAGAACATGCGCTGGGCATCGTCGAGATGGGCGATATAGAAAATCAAATGGCGCGGCTTGGGGCCATCGCCGAGCAGCTTGGCCAAGTCCAGTCCTTCGCCGGTTATCCAAGTTGAGAAACTGGGCGCCGCCAAGATGTTATTGAGCGCAACGGCCAGCTTGAGTCGGTCCTTTTGTGGATAGAAGGTATCGATGTCGAACGCGCCGACGGTCGTGATGGGCGGTTCCTGGATCTCATTGATGAGGCGCGTCAAATCGAGATCCTGTCCTTTGGTCCAGGCGTTGAGCAGCAGTTGTGCGATGAGGATATGCTCGCGCGATTTGACAGGATCGGCGCTGATGCCGGTTAAGCCGAGCAAGGCTGTTGTGGTCGCGTCAATTTTCTGGTTCAGGGCTTCGCGAGTCACGGCGCCCTTGGGCGCCGTAAACGTTTGCAGGATAGACAAAGGCAAGCCGGCCTCACTGCCCGGCGTGTAGATCCGGAAATCACCGGCTTCCTTGAGGCGCTTGATGCGCTCGGGCTTCTGGCCCCATTCTTCCAAGCCTTTGCGCCACTGCTCGGCCAACTGTTTAGCGTATTCCTCCAGGGAAACGCCTCGTTGGCGCGCGTCCTCCGGGTTAAGCCATTTCAAGAAATCCTGAGGATCGAGTTCCGGGAATTGAAGAAGCAGGTTTGTTAGATCCCCTTTGGGATCGATAAGAATGCAGGGAATGCCATCGATGGCCGCTTCTTCCAGGAGGTTAATGCACAGCCCGGTTTTTCCCGAGCCGGTCATGCCGACGACGACGCCATGCGTGGTGAGATCGGCCGCATCGTAAAGGACCGGGCGGTCGACCACTTTTTGCGCACTCAGGTCATACTCGCGACCGAGGTAGAAGCAGGAAGGACGGTCAATGTCTTTTGGCATCGGACTCGCGTTGTGGCCTAGTTTGCCAACGGGGTCTTCAGAGTCTAGTGCCTTGTGGATAGCTTCTGGCACGATCGATTACCTATTGATCGGAGGAAACTCGTGTGGTCTCATGTCTTAGAATGGCTCGAACTAAGTTACCGGAATACTATTTATTCGTTACAATTCAATCTAGTGAATCCCCCGATTTTGCAAGGTGATAGTCATGAGCAATATCACAGTTGACAAGCCACTTTGTTCTCTATTGACCGGCTTGGGACACCCCGTTGAATTATCGGATGAATCGGGTCAACCTCTCGGCCATTTTCTTCCGGCAAGTATTTATTGCGACCTTCTTTACGCCTTGGCAAAGGCGGTGGTTAGCGATGAAGAACTGCAAGAAAGGAAACTTGAGCCGGGGGGAGTATCAACTGCCGAAGCACTCGCCCACGCGGAGAGTATTATCAGGCCACTTCAATCCTGGGGAACAAGGGGAGTCGCGGCTAAACACTGAACGCATCCTTATTGTTCCACCGCTCTCAGTAACGTTTGAGATTCATGACGAGGAAAGAATTGTCCTTGTTCTGACGCTTCGTTATTTTCTTCATCGTCCTCGTACTTGATTTTAGCTTTGAACCAATGTTGATCGTGAGCAATTCCCCCTATCTTGCTAACGCCATTGCCCACAATTCTTGCTCGAATACATTACCCATCGGTCCAGCCATTGCCGTCTGGCGCAAGTTTTATGCCGCATGGACTCGTCCTATGTTGGGGATCGAAGGACCGATGCGGAGAGGCGTTCTTGCACAAATTGGAGGATGACATGGCCTACACACTTCCCCCACTCCCTTACCCAGCCGACGCACTGGAGCCTTCGATCGACAAAATGACAATGGAGATCCACCACGACCGGCATCACAAGACCTATGTCGACAACATGAACAAAGCTCTTGAAGGCCATGCCGATCTGTCCGCCAAACCCATCGACCAACTGGTTCGTGAGATCAACAAGGTTCCCGAGAATATCCGCACTGCCGTCCGCAATAATGGCGGCGGCCATGCCAATCACAGCATGTTCTGGGAGATTATGGCGAAAGGGGCGGGCGGCAAACCGAGCGGCCCCCTCGCCGATGACATCGCCAAGGTCTTTTCCGACTTCAGCGCGTTTCAAGCCAAGCTCAAGGAGGCGGCTCTGGGTCGCTTCGGCAGCGGCTGGGCCTGGCTCGTGATCGCCGACGGCCAATTGAAAGTCGTCAGCACGCCGAATCAGGACAACCCGCTGATGGACGGCCAAAAGCCGATCCTTGGCCTAGACGTCTGGGAACACGCTTATTACCTCAAATACCAGAATAAGCGTGCCGATTATGTCGACGCCTGGTGGAATGTCGTCAATTGGAGCGCCGTTGCCAAGCGCTATAGCGAGGCCCGGGCCGGCAAGTAAGCCAGCATCGGCGGCCTAGGGTCTTTCCGAACCGCGAGCGTTGGCGGAGAGATGGGCCGACGCTCGCGGCTCGGTAAAGCGCGGAATGCATTTCGCCGTTCCTTCGGAGTCAGCGATGACTCAAAGCAAAGCGCTCCGAGTCGCCGTCCTTGGCGCAGGTCCCATCGGCCTGGAAGCCGGTCTTTATTCGCAAAAGCTTGGATTATCGACCACCATTTACGAACGGGCACGACCGGGTGAGTTTCTGCGGCGTTGGGGGCACGTCCGTCTCTTCAGCCCCTTTAGCATGAACGCCACGTCTTTGGGCCGAGCCGCCATAGGTCAGCAAAACCCTCAGCATGAATTCCCGGCAGACGCCGATTGCCTGACCGGTCGCCAACATGTCGCCTCTTACGTTGAGCCGCTCGCCCAAACGCCGGATCTAAAGAAGATTATCAAGACGGATACGCAGGTGCTGTCGGTCGGCCGCCAAGGGTTGCTCAAGGAAGATAGCCCCGGCGATGGCAAGCGTGGGCGCGTCCCATTTCGCCTACTGGTCCGTGAAAGCAAGGGGCGAGAACGCGTCGAGGAAGCCGATGTCGTTCTTGACTGCACGGGAACTTATGGCCAGCACCGTTGGCTGGGCAACGGCGGGATTCCTGCCGTTGGCGAAATGGCTGCCGAGCAGCAAATCAGTTATGGTCTGGACGATGTTCTAGGGGAGAAAAAAAACACATTTGCCGGCAAAAGCATTCTGGTAATCGGCTCGGGCTATTCGGCAGCGACGTCCGTGTGCAACCTGGCGGCGCTGGCCGAACAAAATGCGGAAACCTGGATTATCTGGCTAGCGCGCAGCGGTAAGACGACGCCTATCCGCCGGATCTCCAATGATCCGCTAAAAGAACGCGACCGCCTCGCCGTACGAGCTAATACGTTGGCGACTCGCGGCGAAGGCAACGTGGAGTTTCATGGCCAATCGATTATTGAGGCCATTGAATCCCTGGGCCCGGATAAAGGATTCCGGGTCGCCGCCATGAACTCCGGTAAGCCCCGCACTTGGGAGGTCGAGCGCGTTGTCGCCAATGTCGGCTATTCGCCCGACACGAATCTTTATCGGGAACTGCAAGTCCATGAGTGCTACGCCTCGTTGGGCCCGATGAATTTGGCGGCTGACTTGCTCAAGCAAAACGGCAGTGATTGTCTGGCCATCACATCGACCAGCGCCGAAACATTGCGCAACCCCGAACCGAATTTCTTCATTCTGGGAGTCAAGAGTTATGGCCGCAATTCGCATTTTCTTTTGCGCAACGGTTTCGAGCAGGTTCGCGATGTGTTCCGTTTAATCACGGGCAAACCGGAATTGGATTTGTACAAGAGGCATTGATGGGCATTCCGTTGCCGCTCTTAGATGGCCCATTTCCGGCCGTGCGCTTGGCTCACCTTGACGATCTTTGGTTCCAAGTTGGCGGCACGATGTGCAATCTGGAATGCCGTCATTGCTTCATTAGTTGTAGCCCTCACAATCACGCATTCGGGTTTCTCAATCTCAAAACCGTCCAAGCCGCTTTAGAAGAATCGGTCAAACTCGGGGTCAAGGAATATTACTTCACCGGGGGCGAGCCCTTTCTGAACCCGGAAATGGTCTCGATCCTTGAACTGACGCTGCGGTACGGTCCGGCGACCGTGTTGACCAACGGCACCGTTTTCAAAGATCAATGGCTTGCACGGCTCGTTGCCGCAGAATTAGGCTCGCCTTATAGCCTCGAATTCCGTGTATCGATTGACGGCTTGACCGCCGCGTCTAACGATCCGATTCGTGGAGAGGGAACATTTGAGCGAGCCATGTTCGGCGTCCGCCAGCTTGTCGGATGCGGTTTCTTGCCAATTATCACGGTGGCTTGCGTCAATGAAGCCGACGACAATGGAGCATTGATTGAAGGATTCCTGTCCATGCTCCGAGCCCGCGGCTACTCGCGGCCGCGCATCAAGATTCTGCCCGCGCTGCGGATCGGCGCCGAGGCTGACCGCAACCGCGGATACGATATTGACGAACGTGTCACAACCGAATTGATGGACGGCTTCGACGAATCTCAACTTATCTGCAACCATAGCCGCATCGTCACCGACCGCGGCGTCTATGTGTGTCCCATTCTGATCGAAGCGACCGACGCCCGACTAGGGGCCAATCTAGGCGAGGCTCTGGGTCCTTATTCGCTTCGTCATCGAGCCTGTTACACCTGTTATCAATACGGCACGCTTTGCGCCAACCCATCGAGCGGGGTTCGGGATGCCTGAATTATCGCGCATCGCTGTCTTTGGCGGCATCTACAGCAATTATCTGGCCCTTGAAGCGGCATTGCGCGATGTGCAAAGCAGGCAAGTGGATGCCTGCTTTTGCCTCGGTGATCTAGGCGCCTTTGGTCCGCATCCGGACCGAGTATTTCCCTTGCTTCGCGATCATGGCGTTCAATGTATCCAGGGCAATTACGATAATTCAATCGCCAACGGCCTGGCCGATTGCCAATGCGGCTATACCGACCCCCGGGATAATCATTTCGCGCGCATCAGCTACCAGTACACCTTCAGGCACACCAGCCTTGCCAATCGCGCCTGGATGCGCGATTTGCCGCAGCAACGGCGCCTGGGATTGGGACGTTATCGACTTTTGCTTTGCCATGGCAGCCCTCGGCGGGTCAATGAGTTTCTGTGGGAATCAACGACTCCAACTCCGTTTCTCGAACATCTAGCGGACGGTGAAGGGGCGGATGTGCTGTTGGCCACACACACGGGAATCAAATGGCAACGGCAATTAGGCGGCGATCGCCACTTCATCAATGTCGGCGTTCTGGGAAGGCCGGAAAACGACGGCACGCCACGCGTTTGGTACACCATTCTGGAAGCTATGCCCCGGCTAAGGGTGGGATTCATTCCCGTGGCCTATAACCATGAGCGGTTGGCCGCTGAGATGAGAAGCGAGCGCTTGCCGGAAGAGTTCGTCCAGACGGTGTTGACGGGCTGGTGGACGACTTGCCTGGAGATCTTGCCCTCCAAGGAGCGCAAGCGCGGTCGTTTCTGACCCCGCCGCCATGCGTTTTGATGAGCGGTTCTAGAGGTTGAAAGATCGCCAACCAGCCTGGACCTGAGGACAAAGACGCTCTTGCTCACCTAGCGACATCTGCATTAGGAGAAATGAATAGCCCTAAGTACATCCAGCCTAGTGACTTAGACCCTCTGGACCAACTGACCCACCCTCTAGACCCGCACACACTGAGCTAGAGGGTAGAGGGTCGGGCAGGGGTGGGGAAGGGCCTGGCTTGATGAACGCGGTCGCCTATCCGAAGTGCTAGTAGGACGTGAAACTAGGTTTCGGAGATACGCCAGAAAATCAGGCGAGCGCGCAACCTAAACCTTATCCCTGTCATGCCATTGATCTTGCGGTAAAGCGCAGTGAGAGGGTAGATTGGCGCGGGCAAATGGACAGTGGCGGTCTGTAATGCCAACTCCGGAAAGGGAAGGGATATCCCGTGATAGGAGCCGACACACTCCCAGCGCTAGGCGTGTACGCCCCTCCACATCCTCGTCTTAGCGCATACAGTGGCAAACCTTCATCTCTTCATAATGGCGTGGAGCGGGCGCGCGGACGGCTTCTTTGTCTGCAAAAACCCGATGGCCATTGGGTCGGCGAGCTTCAGGGCGACACGATCCTGGAATCCGAATTCGTCATTCTCATGGCGTTCCTTGGCAAGGAACGGGATGAAAAGGTCGCTAAGGCGGCCCGGTATATTCTCCAACATCAATTGGCCGAAGGCGGCTGGACGAATTACCCCGGCGGTCCGGTTGATCTAACCGTTTCCGTTAAAGCCTATTTCGCTTTGAAGATCGCCGGCCATGATGCCCACAAGCCTTACATGCAAAAGGCGGCAGCTTGCATACGGTCGCTAGGCGGGGCCGCATCGTGCAATAGCTTCACCAAATTCTATCTGGCGCTCTTGGGCCAGTTTCCTTACTCCAACTGCGCGGCAGTTCCTCCCGAGATGATCCTCCTGCCGCGCTGGTCGTACATCAACCTTTACGAAATGTCGAGCTGGACTCGGACAATCGTGGTTCCGTTGAGCATTTGTTATGGTTTCAAAAAGGTTCGGAAACTGCCAGTTGAGCAAGGAATTTCCGAGCTCTTCTTAACGCCGCCGCAAACGCCCCTGTGGCCTCATCCGCCGACGCAGCGCTGGTTGACTTGGACAAATTTCTTTTTGGCGGTCGATCAGATCTACAAATTCATGGAACGGCTGCCGTTTGGCTTTCCGTTGCTGCGCAAGGCCGCGCTGACACGGGCGGAATCGTGGATGCGCCGCCATTTTGCCGAAAGCGACGGCCTAGGCGCCATTTTTCCGCCCATCATTTACACAATTATTAGTCTTCGGTGCCTGGGCCATGACGATGATTCGCCGGAAATGCAGTGGGCCATCAAGCAGCTTTACGACTTGATGATCGAGGAAGAAACGACTCTCCGCGTCCAGCCGTGTTTCTCACCGGTTTGGGATACCGCCCTCAGTATTAACGCACTTTCGGATGCCGGGCTATCGGGCGCTCATGAGTCCGTTGAAATCGGCGTCGATTGGCTGCTCGACCGGGAGGTTCGATGTGCGGGTGATTGGAGCGCTTCCAATCCCGACCTGGAGCCCGGAGGATGGTTCTTCGAATATCGCAACGCGTTTTATCCCGATACGGACGATACGGCGATGGTGCTTATGGCATTGGCTAAATCGAGCCGGGCCGATTCCGAAGATGGGGGACCGGCTGCCCAGCGGGCCGTGCGCTGGCTGCTGGGCATGCAGAATCGCGATGGCGGCTGGGCGGCGTTTGATCGCAACATCAATCGCCAAGTGCTTACGCGCGTGCCATTTGCCGACCACAATGCCATGCTCGATCCTAGCTGCCCCGACATCACCGCGCGGGTCTTAGAAGCTCTCGGCCATTACGGTTTTTGCATCGGTCAGCCTCCGGTCGACAAGGCCATTGCCTTTCTCGAAGCGACCCAAGATAAACGGGGTTGCTGGATCGGTCGGTGGGGCGTCAACTATATCTACGGCACTTGGCAAGTGCTGTTGGGGCTGGGCAACATCGGCGCCGATATGCAACAGCCGATAGTTCGCAAGGCCGTGGCATGGCTCAAGAAAACCCAGCAATCCTGCGGCGGCTGGGGCGAAAGCTGCCGGAGCTATGATGATCCAAGCTTGGCCGGCAAGGGCGACGTCACCAGTTCGCAAACGGCCTGGGCCCTTCTCGGTCTAATCGCCGCAGGAGAAGCAAACAGCCAGGCGGTCCGTGCGGGCATTCAGTTCCTCCTGGATACCCAGCAAGCCGACGGCGGTTGGCACGAAGACCAGTTCACCGGCACCGGCTTTCCCAAGGTTTTCTATCTGAAATACCATCTTTACAGCCTTTACTTTCCCCTTATGGCACTCGCTCGCTACGAGGCAAGAGGCCAGAGGCGAGAGGCTAGAGGCGAGAGGCCATAGGCCTGAGACTCTGGCCTCTCGCCCCCAGCCTCTGGCCTATCCTGAGGAGATATCTATGCGATTCCCCCTATCCCTGACGACTACCATGGTCGGCTACATGGCGCGCAAGAAGCTTGCCGGGCAAAAGCGCTTTCCACTGGTTCTCATGCTGGAGCCCTTGCATGCCTGCAACCTAACGTGCACGGGCTGCGGCCGCATTCGCGAATACAAGCAAACAATAAAAGACAAGCTGACCCTAGCCGAATGTCTAGGCGCCGTCGATGAAGCCGGGGCGCCAATAGTAAGCATTTGTGGAGGCGAGCCGATGATTTATCCGGAAATCGGCAACCTGGTCCGCGAAATCCTCAAGCGGCGCAAGCATATCTACCTCTGCACCAACGGCATGTTTATCGAGAAGCGCTTGCACGAGTTCAAGCCATCCAGTCGGTTCTTTTTTAACGTTCACTTGGACGGCCTGGAAAAGACGCACGATCTATGCGTCGAGCGCGAAGGCGTGTTCCGGGCCGCGGTCGCCGGCATCAAGGCCGCCAAGAAGGCCGGCTTTCTCGTTTGCACCAATACGACCATCTTCAAGGAAACGGACATCAACGAGGTGGATGCGCTCTTCGGCTATTTAACCAAGTTGGGCGTCGATGGATTTATGTTGTCGCCGGCTTACGGGTATTCCGCCGTCCAAGAGACTAATCCCACCGGCGCTGCCGAAATCTTCATGACCCGCGATGACATCCGCACAAAATTCCGCGAGGCGGAAATGACGCTTGCCAAGTACCGCATGATGTCCTCACCGATTTATCTGGAATTCCTCAGCGGCAAACGCGAGCTAACGTGCACGGCCTGGGGCAATCCCACGCGTAACGTCAAGGGATGGAAAGGGCCTTGCTATCTCATCACCGACGAACATCACGCCACGTTCAACGATCTGATGGAAAACACGCATTGGGATGAGTATGGCCAGGGCAAGGATCCCCGCTGCGAGCATTGCATGGTTCATTGCGGCTTCGAGCCGTCGGCGGCTTTAGGCGTAAACAAACGAATGGGAGACGGTCTCAAAATGCTCAAGTGGCAATTGTCTTAATGAAGACTCCGAAGAGCTCGCATCGCATTTGCGTTTCCAAGCTGATTGAGCCCGAAACACCAGCGAGGGAGTCAAGACTCCGTCGTTGGCGCTTCGGCCTCATGTTTTTGCGCGCGGTCTGGTTAATTAGCGGCGAGCGCAACCTATCCCAATAATTGACGCAGTACGTACGGCAGAATACCGCCGTTTCTGTAGTAGTGAACCTCCTGGGGCGTATCGATGCGCACGGTGGTTTTGAACGTGTGTTCCTTGCCATCCTGGCTGCGGGCCTTAACGGCAACTTGGCGGTTGTCATTGATTGCCGCATCGAGGCCGGTGATCTCGTAGATTTCTTCACCCGTCAGACCGAAGCCGGCTACATTTTCTCCTGCGCCGAATTGCAACGGCAAGATGCCCATGCCGACAAGATTGCTGCGGTGAATGCGTTCGTAGCTTTCGGCAATCACCGCGCGCACGCCCAAGAGCTTCGGTCCCTTGGCCGCCCAATCTCGTGAGGACCCGGAGCCGTATTCCTTGCCGGCCAAGATTATGAGCGGCACGCTTTCCTTTTCGTAGTGCATGGCTGCGTCGAAGATGGACATCGGCGCGCCTTCGGGCAGGTGGCGCGTCACACCGCCCTCGGTGCCGGGAGCGAGAAGGTTTTTCAATCGGACATTGGCGAATGTGCCGCGAACCATAACCTCGTGATTGCCGCGTCGCGAGCCGTACGAGTTAAAGTCTTTAGGAGCGACGCCATGGTCAATTAAGTATTTACCGGCGGGGCTTTGCACTTTGATGGACCCCGCGGGAGAGATGTGATCCGTGGTGATGCTGTCGCCCAGGACAGCGAGGACGCGGGCGTTTGTTATGTCTGCGATCGAAGAAGGCTGAAGTTTCATGCCCTCGAAATAGGGCGGGTTCTTAACATAAGTAGACGATGGATCCCATTGGTAGAGGTCTCCTTCGGGGACGGGCAAAGCGCGCCAATGTTCGTCGCCGGTAAAAACCTCGCTGTATTCTTTGTGGAACATCTCCGACCGCACCGCGCGGCCCATCGTCTGGGACACTTCTTGCTGGGTCGGCCAAATGTCGCGCAAGTAAACCGGCTTTCCATCACTGCCAACGCCGAGCGGTTCGTTATGGAGATCCACATCCATGCGGCCGGCCAGGGCATAAGCAACCACTAGAGGCGGCGAGGCGAGATAGTTGGCGCGTACTTCTCCATGAACCCGGCCCTCGAAGTTACGATTGCCGCTAAGCACCGCTGCTACAACTAGGCTATTGTCTTCGATTGCCTTGGATATCGCCGAAGGCAGCGGGCCGCTGTTGCCGATGCAGGTTGTGCAGCCGTAGCCGACGAGGTTGAATCGCAACGCTTCGAGCGAACGCATCAAGCCGGCCTCGATCAAATAATCGGTGACCACTTTAGACCCTGGCGCTAAGCTCGTCTTGACCCAAGGTCGCGATTTTAGGCCGCGCTCGACGGCTTTCTTGGCCAGCAAACCCGCTGCAATCATGACCGAAGGATTGGACGTGTTGGTGCAACTGGTGATGGCGGCAATGACGACAGAACCGTGGTGCAATCGGGCGAGGTCCTCCGCCGTGCCATTGGCCCTTTCGGGCGATTGCGGCGCCGGCGGAGGTGTCGTGGGCGAGCCTTCGCTTACTTCCCGGGAAACAGCGAGTGTTGAAACGGGTTTCAGTTTCTCTTTGCTAAGCAGGCCGGGCAGGGCGGTTGCGAATGATTGCTTGACATCGGCCAAGCGAACGCGGTCTTGCGGCCGGCTAGGTCCCGCAAGGCTGGGTTCCACCTTGCCAAGATCCAATTCGAGGGTATTGCTGTAGCCGGCTTCGGGTGTTGAAGGGGTGTGGAAGAGGCCCTGCTCTTTGCAATAAACTTCGACCAATTGCACGAGGGACTCTGGTCGGCCGGTGAAGCGCAGGTAACGCAACGTCTCCGCATCCACGGGAAAGATGCCGCACGTCGCGCCGTATTCCGGGGCCATGTTGGCTATGGTGGCGCGATCGGCAAGCGGCAAGTCCGCCAGGCCCGGACCGTAGAATTCAACAAATTTGCCGACCACGCCTTTTTTCCGCAGCATCTGAGTCACCGTGAGGACTAAGTCCGTCGCGGTCGCCCCTTCGGGTAGCCGGCCGGATAGTCTGAACCCGACGACTTCGGGGATCAACATCGAAATAGCTTGGCCGAGCATGGCCGCTTCTGCCTCAATGCCGCCCACTCCCCAACCGAGAACGCCCAAACCGTTAACCATGGTTGTGTGCGAATCCGTGCCGACCAGAGTATCGGGGTAAGCGGTCGAGGACTCATCGGTAAAGACGACGCGGGCAAGGTATTCAAGGTTGACCTGATGCACAATGCCCGTATCCGGAGGCACAACCTTGAAGTTGCGAAAGGCTTTCTGACCCCATCTTAAAAATGCATAGCGTTCACGATTGCGGGCAAATTCTAGATCGGCGTTTGTCCTAAAAGAAAGTTCGCTGCCGAAATCGTCGACTTGAACGGAATGATCGATTACCAATTCGGCCGGCAAAAGCGGATTAATCTTCTTGGGGTCGCCGCCCATTTTCTTGATGGCGTCCCGCATGGCAGCCAGATCGACCACGGCCGGCACGCCCGTGAAGTCTTGAAGAAGGACGCGAGCGGGGGTGAAGGCTATCTCGCGTTCCGGGGCGGCCTTTGCATCCCAGCGCGCTAATGCTTCCACATCTTCTTGCCGAACCGTAATGCCATCCAACTTACGGAGAAGATTTTCCAGAAGAATCTTAAGAGAGAATGGGAGCCGAGCCGCTTGCGGGAATCTCTTCACGATGGCATCGAGGCGAAAGATTGTGTAATCGCGGTCCGCGACGCGGAGAACGCTCTGGCTGCCCAATTGATCTCTCATGACAAAATAGTCCTTCGACAACAAAGCGCTTTTCGGGCGGCAATGAACTCTATTGGTATTGTCGGAGTAAGGCGGCTTGGCGGCAACGCAATGAGGTGAGGCGAGAAACTTAGCCGGCCAAAGAAAACCGGCCCGAACCCTGAGCCGGCTTCAAAACCAGGCTCGCGACTCGGGCCGGACTGTAGACAAAAAGAGCCGCCGGCAATCCCCTCTCTGCCGACGGCTCCGAGGTCCTCTCCTTCTCCCCAAAGCAGAGGACACACAAAACTAGGACACGATCCGGACAAATGCAAATCCGGAAATTCGGGTTATGCCGATTGAATTACGACGTATTATGCGGTGCGTTGACTCTTCATCGCCCCATCACAATTGCCCTCACACATTCCGGTGTCTGTGCCATTTCCCCGACCGCAATTACGGCCGCCAGCCCAGCAGGTTGGCATTGATATTCAATCGTTCTGCCAAATGGAGAAACGCATTGCGTAGCGGTTCGCTGGGCGGTTCGATGGCAGCGCGTTGGCCATAAGCGTCCAGCAAATGGTTCTGCGTTTGCCACAGATCGAGCGGCACGCCAAGAAGTTCGGCGGCATCAAGCAGTTTGTCAGCTTGAGCTGTTAGCGTCGGCAGGTCGGCTTGGGACTGGATCGTGCCGATCAAATCGCGGAGGTCTTGGCCGAGCGTTTTGCCGAGAGCCCGGGGATCCTCGGGTTGGTAACCCCAGGCTTTGCCGGCGTCTAGCAAATCCCTAATGCGCGTCACGCTGCCGCCGTCTTTCAGCGCGTCGATTTGCTGCCGCAGGTGCTGATCGAAGACCGTGGCGGCGGCTAGGTGGAGCGGGCGGGGGATCGGGTAGCTTTGGATGCCCAAATTCTTGAGGAGCGCCTCGTCCTGGTCGGCCAGGCGCTCAAAGATGCGTTGGTATTCTTCGAAGCGATCCTGCAACACGATGCCGATAATGCGACGCCGCTCCTCAAGGAACAAGTCGTCCAACCGGTGAACCTCGCCGGGAAACTCTGCCTGGATCAAATGAGCCACATCGGCGAGCGACCGCCGATCAAAGCAATCCAGCAATTTGTTTTTGAACGCCTCGTAGGCCGCGCTGTCATTGGCTTTCCTCAAGGTTGCATGGAAATCGAGCCCGCCATAGTGCAGGACGACAAAGCTCGTCTGAGCCGTGTGGCCGGTCAAGCGGGACCGCACTTTGAGTCGCCCGACTGCCACATGACTCTCGCCGCGCGCCCGCACTTCCTGGTCGAGGGCTTCCACTTCATAACTGTAAACAATCGTGTGCGTTTCCGGCGGGTGATAAATCAAGCTGATGGCATAGTGCGCGAGAACGCGGTCAAGGTCCACTTTGGTAGGGCGAACAAGTTGCTCCCATACGCCGCGGCCGTTCTTGAAACGCGGCACATTGCTTAACCCCTTTTCCAGGATCTTGACGACTTCCTCCTCGCAATCGAGATCATAGTGCTTGGCCAATTGCATGGCGCGGGCCGCGTAGCGCAAACACTGGGTCGCCTCCAGGCCGCTTAAATCGTCGAAGAACCAGCCGCAACTGGTAAACATCAGTTGACCGTGCCGTTCCATTTCTAGCAGCCTCAGGGCCTCGCGCACTTCGCGGTCGCTTAGCGGAGGCTGGGCCCGAGTCTGTTTGCTCAAGAAACGGCGGACCACGGCTTGGCTACGGTCTTGGAATACAGCAATGTAGGCTTCGCGCGCCGCCCAGGGATCGCGGAACAGTTTTTTCCCGCGAATTTCAAAAAGCGCGTCCAACTTGGCTTTGAGCAAGTCGAGCGCTTGGCGCATGGGTCCGCGCCATTCCTGTTGCCAACCGCGCCCCATGTTGCAGCCGCAATTCGAGCGCCACCGCTCCAGGCCGTGCACGCAGCTCCAGGAGCTATTCTCATGGATCTCGACTTCCCATTCCGGAGGGTGCATTTGGAGAAACTCGCCGTAGTTCGTCAAGCGCACTTTTTCGTTCCGGCTCAATTGGCTTAGTACATAAGCGAGCGCCATATCTCCGTGCGCGTGGTGATGCCCATAGGATTCGCCGTCGGTCGCCAGGTGAACCAATTGCGCATGGCTGCGGTTGTCATCGAATCCTTGAAGCAGGCGGTTCAGGAACTTTTCACCGCTAGCCAACAGACCTTCAAAGGCAACCTGACGAGATAGGTTTCCGTCATAGAAGAAGAGTGCAATCGTCCTGCCCGATGGAAGATTGCATTGGTAAGCGCGCGACGGATCGACGCCGTCGGGCAAGGCGATCCATTTGTCGTCGCCGCACTTTCGCCAACGCTTGGCCTGCCGGGGCGCCAAGATCGTAAAGCGAATGCCAGCCTCGGCCAACGTCTCCAGGGTCGCCAGATCGACCGCCGTCTCGGGCAGCCACATCCCTTCCGGGTCGCGGCCGAAGCGATTTCTAAAATCAGCGAGGCCCCAGGCGACCTGAATGCGCTGGTCGCGTTCGCCCGCGAGGGGCATGATGATATGGTTGTAAACTTGCGCCAGGGCATTGCCGTGGCCCTGCCTCCGCGACCTGCTCAACCGGTCGCCTTCAATGATGCCTCGCAAGATCTCCGGCGCGCCTTTTTCCATCCATTCGAGCAGGGTGGGTCCGAAGTTGAAGCTCATCCACGCATAGTTATTGAGTAGATCGATGATCTTGCCGCAATGATCGACAAGCCGGGCGCGGCTATTGGGACCGTAGCATTCACGGGTAATACGCTCGTTCCAGTCGTGGTATGGACTTGCGGAATCCTGCACCTCGATGGCTTCGAGCCAGGGATTCTCGCGCGGCGGCTGGTAAAAGTGTCCGTGAATACAGACATAGCGCGGTTGTAGCATTTACACTTAATCCTTTACATTCCCACGCGAGCGCTGGGTTCAGCCTGATGGGCGGTAGCTGGTCGCCGCTTTGACATTCCAGGCTCCGCGACGCTCTATGGGGTGTTTTCATACCAAGGCGGCCAGACCAAATGCGGGGCACCATGGTCCGACGCTGGCCACCTTGCAATCAAAGGACGCCAAAGGCGCCAACGGAGCGTATAGGTTTACAGGTGTAAACCCTGTGGCGCAGTGTTGGGGGACCAGAGGGTGGGGCGCTTGGGCCAGAGGGTAAAGACGGTTGGCCCAAAACGTCTAGCCGCGCCTTCCATGCTTGCTATCAGTGCAGCTGCACTATTAAGACTTTATCCTATGAAGAACCAGAGCATGGCCGAGGTTAGCCGGAAAGACCGCCAAGAAAACCCTGGTTAGCCTCCTTGAGATGAATACAACGAGAAAAGTCACAACGACTATATTGTGTTGGCAAAACGGACTGCTTTTTGAGGAAGAAAGACGATGGTTGAGGCAAAGGGGACGAATATCACCTGGCATGAAGGCCATGTCACGCGCGACGAACGGGCCAAGCTCCTGCGCCAAAAAGGCGCGACGCTCTGGTTGACAGGGCTAAGCGGCTCCGGCAAGAGCACTATTGCTTTCACTTTGGAACACGCTCTCGTGCAGCGCGGCCGGCTTGCCTATGTCTTGGACGGCGACAATATTCGCCACGGCCTCAATAAAAATCTGGGCTTCTCGGCCGTCGACCGTGAAGAGAATATCCGCCGCATCGGCGAGGTGGCCAAGCTGTTCGCCGACGCCTGCGTCATCACGATGACAAGCTTCATCAGCCCGTACCGCAAGGATCGTGACACGGTCCGCGCCTTGCACGCCGAAGCGGGCCTGCCATTTATTGAAATCCATCTCAATACGCCGATTGAGACCTGCGAGCAACGCGATCCGAAAGGGCTCTACAAAAAGGCCCGCGCCGGACAGCTAAAGGGCTTCACCGGCATTGACGACCCGTATGAGCCGCCGCTCAATCCGGAGTTAACGCTCGACGCGACGAATATTTCACCGCAGGAAGCAACCGTGCGCTTGTTAACGTTTCTGGAACAAAAAGGAATTGTTTCCGTCAGCTGAGACGCCGTCGCCTGTGGCCGCGGCGTTGCAACGCGCTAGCCCCGGGGCTCGCGGCCAGACAGTTTTTGCCGCCTTTTGCGCAGAGGAATTCTTATCGCGCGCGGCAATTCCGTTGGAACCTAAATCTTTCTCCAAACCTGCCTGTGTACCGTCTTCCCATGTACTTCGCCCAACCGTTGCAAGCGTTCGTTTTTTCACAAAAAGCCTCCCTTTCGACTCGGTTGCGTCCCCGCCTGCGTTGACACTGTTTCAAGGCAAACGTAGACTTGGCCCGGCGACCTTGAATTGAAGATGTTGGGAATGGGAAATTAAGCTGAACATCCCTCCGCAGAACCGCTACCACCGGCAAACCTCTATTACCAGGCACAAGCGGGATTTCCATGGCCTACGTTGACCTTTCCTGGCGAGCTTACCGACCGGCCGAGGGCTTTTACACTTCCGAAGTGCAGGCCCCCAAGCGGTTGCCCGTCAAGACGTTCCTGCCCACGGGCTATGAGCCGAACTATCCCTATCCGCTTCTCGTGTTTTTGCACGGTCACGGCAGCAGCGAAGAACAGATTATGAAGCTGGCGCCGCGCCTGAGCCGGCGCAACTTCATTAGCATCGGCCTGCGCGGCCCGCATCCGCTCGAACCGCGCCTAGACGGCCGGCTCGGCTATGGATGGGGGTCCAACGACGAATCCGATGCGATCGTGGAAGATTACGTATTCGAGGCCGTTGAGCAAACGCGCCGCCATTACCACGTTCATTCCGAGCGCATTTACCTGGCCGGCTTCCGTGAAGGGGCAGGGCTGGCTTATCGCTTAGGGTTGACGTTTCCCGACAAGTTCGGGGGCGTAATATCTCTTAATGGGTCTATTCCGCGCCAGGGCGGTCCGCTGCTCCGTCTTCCCGACGTTCGTCAGCTGAAGGTGCTGATCGGGCACGGCTTCGCTAATTCGTGCGTGCCCTTGTCCATGGCCCAAGCCGATTACCGCCTGCTTTATTCCGCCGGCCTGGATGTGAATCTTCACACCTATCCCACCACGCATAAGCTCCACCCCGGCATGCTCCGCGACATGAATCGCTGGATCATCGATCAGTGTGCCGAATACTAAGGCCCTACGCGTATCGGCAATTCCTACCGCGCTTGACAAGGCATGCCCTTTCCTGCTCTGCTAGCAGTGCTGTCCCAGCATTTCTCTTAGGCAGAGCTATGCAACAATCCGATGTCCCTATCCACGGCCGCGGGGCGGCGGCCAATCCGCCGAACCGTTTCGACCGGCTTCACTACGAGCCCGATCCCGAGGCCGCCGACGAAGGACCAGGGCCGGCGACCCAGTTTCTCCGTGATTCTTCCCGGACCATAATCGCTTATAACGACAGCCCCGACGTCGGTTTTGACGCCAGCATCAATCCCTACCGCGGCTGTGAACACGGCTGCATTTATTGTTACGCTCGCCCCACCCATGAATACCTGGGCTTCTCTGCGGGCTTGGATTTCGAGACAAAGATTCTGGTCAAGGAGAAGGCGCCCGAATTGCTGCGCAAAGAGCTCGCTTCCAAGAAATGGCAGCCTCAGGTTCTAGGCATCAGCGGCGTGACGGATCCTTATCAACCTGTGGAGCGACGCATGCGATTGACAAGGCGCTGTTTGGAAGTGCTCGCCGAATTTCGCAATCCCGTGGCCGTCATCACCAAGAATCATTTGGTTGCCCGCGATAAGGATTTGCTCGCGCTTTTGGCCCGCCACAACGCGGCAGTCGTTTTTCTTTCGATCACAACGCTCGACGCCGATCTGGCCCGCAAAATGGAGCCACGCACCTCGCATCCCCAGGGCCGGCTTGATGCCATCCGGGAACTCACCGAGGCGGGGATCCCAACCGGCGTTATGACCGCTCCCGTCATTCCCGGTTTGACCGATCACGAGCTGCCGGCGCTGCTGGACGCCGCGGCCAAGGCGGGCGCGCGCTCCGCCGGATACACGATGCTGCGCTTGCCCAATGCCGTTAGCGGCCTTTTCGAGAGTTGGCTCACTCAGCACTTTCCGGAAAGAAAGGACAAAGTTCTAGGCCGGATTCGGGAAATACGAGGCGGCCGCTTGAACGATCCCAATTTCAGCTCACGCATGCGCGGCGACGGGATCTTCGCCCAGGTCACCAAAGAGCTGTTCGCACTCGGTTGCCGCAACGCGGGAATTGTCAAACGTGATCTTAATCTATCCACGGCGGCGTTTCGGCGGCCGTCGGGCGGGCAACCTACGTTGTTTGATTAAAGTTTTTTCTTGGGCGGGGCTCCCGGTGCTTACGCGACCGGGCTCGCTAGTGCTTACTAAGTTGAAAACCGCTTAGACGGATCGAAAGGATTTGTTTCTTCAGATTGCAAAGGCGGGTTCTTACGCGTGAGCAATTTCGCAACCGCGCCATCCATTTCTATGATCATTTTGCCGTCCGGCCCGACGTGCCAGTCTACTTTCTGGAGCAGATCCATGTTGTCCAGAGGTAGATCGCGGTCGTCCCAAATGCCGGTTTCTTCGGCTCCATTGCCGAGAAATTCAAACTCGACCATGGCGCTAACCTTGTAAAAGGGCAGGAAGTTAAGTCGCCGGGGCGGATTCTACCAAGGGTGGCAATTATCATGCCATAGCAAAGTCGCCAAAGCAAGCCGCAAAGCCTGAACAACCCCGCAGCGCGTGGCCGCCCGCCCAATTACCTGCTATCTAGAGTGCTAGGCGCTGCCGCCCGGATCGTTTACATTTGAAGTGCATCCAGGGCGGATTAGTCATAAGAGCGTGTAGATATGCAAGAATCGGCATCCCTAACGCCGCCAGCGGCGACCGCCGACGCCTTTCTGCGAACTGTTTTGCGCAGCGGGCTGCTCGACCGCGCTTCGCTCAAGACGGTCTTGCGCGATGTTCCGGAAGAAAGGCGCCGCGATGCGAGGGTGCTTGCCGAGCACCTGATCAAGAAAGGCAAGCTATCGCGTTTCCAGGCCCGCAAACTTCTGGAAGGCACGGCTCTGGGATTGGTCCTGGGTCCTTTTCAAATTTTGGCGCCAATCGCCAAGGGAGGAATGGGGACCGTTTACCTGGCGCGGGATAGCCGGAGCGGCCAACTTTTGGCCTTAAAGATTCTTCCGCCGCGGCGAGCGCGTGAAGAGAAACGCCTGCTGGCGCGGTTTCGCCGCGAGATGGAGATGTGCCAGCGCGTCGCCCATCCCCATATCGCCTGGACGTGCGAGGTCGGCGTTTGCCAGGGCGTGTACTACATTGCCATGGAATATATTCCCGGCCAGAGCCTGTACCGCATTGTCGCTAAGGAGGGGCCCCTCAAGGTGCCGCGCGCCGCCCGGTTATTCGCGGAGATCGCCTCGGCCCTCGATCATGCCCATCAACAGGGACTTATCCACCGGGACCTGAAGCCTTCCAACGTCATCATTACTCCCAATGACCACGCCAAGCTGCTCGATTTGGGGCTGGCCATGATGGCAGGCGAAGTCGGCACACATCGCGAAATCCTGGGAGGGCAGGGCTATGTCGTCGGCACCATGGACTATATCGCACCGGAGCAGACGGAAAATGCCGCCCAGGTGGACACGCGCTCCGATCTGTATTCGCTAGGCTGCACTCTGTATTACGCCCTGACCAGCCAGCCGCCTTTCCCGGGCGGTTCGCCCTTGGAAAAGATTCAGCGGCAAAGAAGCGAGCAGCCGATGCCCGTGCCGCAGTTGAATACCGATGTGCCGCCCGCTTTCATCGGCTTCCTGCGCCGGCTCATGGCCAAGAAACCGCATGAACGGCCGTCGTCAGCAGCCCAGGTTCGCGACGAGCTTTTGAAATGGACCGACGGCGAAAACACTTTGCCGCTCGACCAACCGAGCGATCCCCGTTATCAGCAGGAAGTCGAGCGGTTGGAAACGGCCGAATTGGAATCGGGCAGCGACGAAGAGATTCCGGTCGCCGAGGCGACGACGCCGGTGGGAAGTGTGGTGCTCTTGGAGGAGGTGGCGCCGGCGGCTCAAGGCAAACCGGTGCGTCGGCCCCAGTTAGCGAAGAATCGTAATGGCCGCGCGGCACGCCGTCGAAAACGTGATTCCGATTCGCTCTGGGAACTCGCGCTCGAACAATCCGCTCGGCGCCGGCAATGGATGGCATGGTGCGTTGCCGCGGGGCTTCTGTTCGGATCCAGCGTAGCCGGGATTGCCGCCTACCTGCTTCTGCACGCCAGATAGGGGCGCCCTTCATCTCTTTTTTCTCGACATTTCCGTCCGAGCGCTTTAGAGCTAAATCCATGGCCCGGACTCACGTCCTTGCGTGCCGCGATCCTGGCGGGCACAAAAACCGCCGCTCGCTTTAGGAGAGGCATTATGTTGGCTCGAAGCTGCACACACTTTGTCTTGGCGACCCTAGTAGGGCTGGTTCTTTCCAACTTCAGTCTTGCGTCCAATTCGGATGCAGCCTCGATCCTTAAGAACCCGGGCTTTGAAGCGATGCTCGACGCTTGGTCGTTGCATGTCTACGGAGCACAACCGCAAGTTGAGGCGGATAAACGGGTCCTTCACGACGGCAAGCAGTCGCTGCGGATTTCCTCTGCCAAGCCCTCGGATACGGCTCTGGGGCAGGAAATCGAACTCAAAGCAAACGAAGTCTACCGCTTTAGCGGGTGGGTCCGGACACGGGGGCTGGATCCGTTAGGCGCTCCGGTCTTCGGCACTTTCCAGATTCAGCAGGCGGGCGGGTCCGGCGTCATCGCCAGCGGCGTCAACCACGGCGGGGACACCGACTGGACCGAAGTCAGCATCGTGTTCGAGGCGCCCGCCAGCGGCAAGGCCCGCATTGCGGTCTTTTTCGTCGGTTTCGGCAAAGGAACGGGCGCCGCTTGGTTTGATGACCTGAAGCTCGAAGAGGTCGAAGTAGGCAAGACAACGATCAAGGTCACCCGCGAGCCCTTAGTTGCAGGAGAAATCAACCCGAATCAGTACGGTCAGTTTGTCGAGTACCTCTGCGATCTCGTGCCCAGCATGTGGGCCGAGAAACTCTACGATGGCAGCTTTGAGGGGCTTACTCCTTACAAGTTCTACTACTTGAAGGAAACGGATTTTCGTGAGAAACCCTGGCGCCCGTGTGGAGCGACAAATCGGGCTGAATTTTCACTCGATTCGAAGAACCCGGTCAGCGGCCTGGTGGCCAAAAAGATCGAGGTGAAGGGCGGCACGCCCTGCACGGTCGGCATTGCCCAAGACGGCATTGCTGTTGACCGGGAAAAGTCGTGCGTTTTTTCATGCTGGTTGCGTCAGCAAGGCATCGGGGAACCGATTAGGGTTCTGGTACATCACGAAGGCAGGGAATATTCCGCTTGCGAATTCAAGCCGACCGGCGAATGGAAGAAGTATCGTGCTCCGTTAAATTTCACTCATACCGACAACGAGGCCACGCTTAGCATCACGTTTCGTGGCCCAGGCACGCTGTGGCTGGACAATGTCTCGCTGATGCCCGAGAAGACCGTCGGCGGCTGGCGGCCCGATGTGGTCGAGGCCGTGAAGGCTCTCAGGCCGGGTGTAATCCGGTTCGGCGGCAGTGCGCTCGATGACAGCAACTTGGGCGAATTTGACTGGCGCGATACGCTGGGCGATCCCGACAAGCGCAAGCCGTTCCGCGCTTGGGGTGGCTTGCAACCTATCGGGCCAGGCTTGGAGGAAATTGTGCAATTCTGCCGGCATGTCGGCGCGGAACCGCTCCTTTGCGTGCGCGTTTCCAACAAGGACGCCAAGGATGCGGCCGATCAGGTGGAGTATTTTAATGGAGCGGCTGACACACCCATGGGCAAACAGCGCGCCAAAAATGGCCATCCGGAACCGTACCGCATCAAATACTGGCAAATCGGCAATGAACGAGCCGGCGCCGACTATGAGGCCCGGCTGCCGGCTTTTTGCAAGGCGATGAAGGCGGTCGATCCGACTGTCAAGTTGCTGTCAAGCTATCCGACGGCCGGCGTTCTGGAAAAGGCAGGTCAATGGCTGGATTTTGTTTGCCCGCATCATTATGCCATTGCCGACTTGTCTGGTGCGGAAAACGATCTGCTGGCAATCCGTGACCTAATCCACAAGCAAGCGCCGAACCGGACCATCAAGATCGCCGTAACGGAATGGAACACAACGGCGGGCGACATCGGCCCGCGCCGAGCCATGCTCTGGTCGCTCGACAACGCCCTGGCATGCGCGCGCTATCATAATTTGCTGCACCGCCATGCCGACCTGGTGGCCATTGCCAATCGATCCAACCTGGTCAACAGTTTCTGTTCGGGCATTATTCAGACCGACAACTACCGGCTTTATAAGACGCCGACGTATTATGCTCAGCGGCTTTACGCGACCCAAGCCGGCAACCAGGCGCTGAAAATCGATTCGCAGCTGCCGGCACCGATCGCCCCGGACCTGAGCGCGACACTCTCCGCCAAGGGAGACGTTGTAACGCTGTTCGCCGTCAACCAGACCTTAAGAGATGTTACGCGCCCGGTGGATCTGTCCGCTTTCGGCGAGCAGGGGCAGGAGGCAACGGTCTGGACGCTTGCGGACACCAAGCATGCCGGCGAACCGGATGTTGCCAACAGCTTCGCTCAACCGGAGCGCATCGCGTCCGTGGAGGGTAAGTTCAAGGCGAAGTCAGCCAAGTTCGATTATTCTTTTCCCGCGCTGTCGTTAACCGTCATTCGGTGGAAAGTGAAATGAACGAAGGCCACAACGAACCAAGGTCACTGGATTTGGACGACTACCTGGCCCGCATTGGATATGCCGGTGATCTGGGGCCCACCCGCAAGGTGCTGGAGGGATTGCACCTGGCCCATTCCCTACATATTCCCTTTGAAAATTTGGACGTGCTCCTGGGCCGGCCGATCAAGCTTGATTTAGAAAGCATCCAAGGCAAGCTCGTGAAAAGCCGCCGCGGGGGGTATTGCTTTGAGCAAAACGCCTTGTTCGCGGCGGTTTTGCAGCGGGTGGGTTTTGCCGTGACGCTGTTGGCCGCCCGCGTCCGCAATGGAGCGACGCGCCTGCTGCCGCGGACGCACATGCTGCTCAAGGTTGAGGCGGAAGGGACGTCTTGGATTGCGGACGTGGGTTTTGGATCCGAAGGACTGTTACTGCCGATTCCACTCAAGCCTGATGAGGTCAATCGCCAGTTCCATTGGAGTTATCGACTGCGCCGGGAAGGAGAGAGGTGGGCCCTCCAAGGGATCCGGCAGGGCGCTTGGATGGACATTTATGTCTTCAGCCTCGAACCGCAATATCCCGTGGACTATGAAGTCGCGAACTATTACGTTTCGACCCACCCGGATTCCCGGTTTACGCAGACGCTGGCCGTACAGCTGGCAACCCGCGATACCTGGTACCTCTTGCGCAACTACGACTTTATCGTCAAACGCGCCGATGGCGAGACCGTTCGGACAATCGAGAGCGATGAAGAACTGCTGCGGGTTCTGAAGGAGACTTTCGGTTTGCAGTTTCCGGACGGGACACGGTTTCCTTTCAAAACAGTGCTCTAAAGCCTACAACAGCCCGGTCCGCAGGGCGGCAGATCCGTGTTGCATGCGGTGGGAAGAGAAGAACCTTGAACATGGGGCTTTGCGGGGACGCTTAGCAGGCGTTCAAGTTGGTTGCTGTGGCATTCGGGGCACTCGACTTTGTCGCCGTGGAAAACGAGCGTCTCGAACGTGTGGCTGCACTCTTCACAGGCGTATTCATACATCGGCATGGTCGGGTTCCTTACGAATAGCGGTGCACGCTCGTCCGAGGTTCGCGGCTAAACGGGTGGTGTTAAACGGAATCAGGTTCGCTTTTTTTTGTACACTTCGCTGGCCCGCTGAAGAATTTGCCGTTCGCTGTCAGTCAGGCTTTCCTTGCCGTGTTGCGAGACCTTTTGTAAGACGGCGTCGAGCTTGGCTTCGAGCTGTTCATCTACGTCGCCTCGCTCGGGGCGAGCGGCCACCGCCACTGGCGTGCGCGGCCGTTCTTCGCGCTCTTCGTAGACGCGAAACCGCGAGCGCGCTTTGCGATCCCGCTGCCAGGCGCCCAGGTTGGGCAGGAAGTCCAGCATGCGCCAATTGCGCTTGTAGTAAATGTACCCAAAAATTGCCCCGCCTAGGTGGACCGACACAGCGGTCGTGGTGTGTATCTGCCCTTTGATGCTCCCCACGAAAAAGAACAAATCTTGAGCGACCTGAAAACCGACAAAAAGCCAGATCGGAATGGGCAAGAGCATCCAAAGATAAATCACCCGCGTGGGATAATGACACGCGAATAGAACCATGACAGCCGTCACGGCCCCCGACGCCCCCAGGCACGAGGCATTGGCTTCCTTGAAAAGCAACGCCCAGCCACAAAACGCAATCCCGCCCAATATCGCCGACGCCAAATAGAAAGCAAAGAATTCACGGGGGCCGTACATCTCTTCGACCTCATGGCCGAACCACCAGAGAAACAGCATGTTGAACACGATGTGCGACCAGGTCGTGTAATCGTGTAAGAAGGCATAGGAAAGGAGCCGCCAGACCTGCCCATGGAGCACTTCGGCCGGCTTAAGGACAAAGGCATCCGTGAAAAAGCTCCCAGCCGCGGGATCCTTGGGATCTCCCGGGGACAGGATTTGAAGAATGAAGACGATGGCATTAGCGACAATGAGATATTTACAGACACGGCCCTGGCTCGAGAAAGACGCCAGAAAGCCGGGCCCTTCGCGCCGGTAGTATTCGCGGTCGTAGATTCCCATTAGCCTTCTCGAAGGCAGGAAGCGGACCTGAGGTTCCAAACAATATCTTTCTACCACATCGGCGGCATAGGTGAAAAGCTTTCTGAAAGAAAGGCGCCAAGGGAAAGGGGCAGGGCAGTTGAATCCAATCCTTTCCTCCAGCAACGGAGCTAGGTTTTCTCTCGAGCACGGGTTACGATGAGCGCCATGGAAAGCCTCGAATTACCGACGGCTATCAATTTAAGCGGCAAAATAGGCCGACTTATTGAGGAGCGCGGGTGGAATCAGGAGGATTTCGCACGTTTTTCGGGGTTGCACCGTTTAACCGTTCGCCAAATCTTGCAACCCAACGGCGACCGCCGTCTGCGCAACGCCACGGTCGGCGCGTGTGCCAAGGCCCTAGGCCTCTCCGTCAACGAACTGCGCACTCAGCCTCTGGAGCGGTTATTGCCGCTCATGAACGCCTCGCCGCCAACTACCGATCGCGGCGATCATGCCCGGCTCTATGAACTGGCCACCCAACCGGAGTTTGTCGCCTGGCTCGAACGCAATCCCGAGCGGGCCGGCCGGTTGAGCGAGGACGATATCGACGAACTTCTCTCGCTGCAAGGGACGGGCGGGCCGCTCACGGCATTCGGCGTTGAACATTTCGTCGATCTGATCGAGCGCAAGAACCAACTGATCTGCAAAGTCCACGCCATCGCCGGAACGGAGTACCTCGATCTCCTGGAGCAAATGGTAAGCTTGATGTACGACAAGATCAGGCCCTATGCGGATCGGGGGTAGAATACCAGAAGGAGGAGAAAGACCTTATGTCCCACATTGCAATTCCACGAGCAACTCTGGACGATCTCTACCGCACCGAGGGCAAAGCCGAACTAATCGGCGGGACGATTGTTCCTCTTATGGCTTCAGGTCATCTTCCCAGTCGCGTTGCAGGCCGCATTTTTCGCAACCTTAGCGAATATGTCGAAAGAGTGGGGAAAGGAGAAGCTTACCCGGACGGCCTCGGCTATGCGATCCCCGAACTGACTTCGGGTCGGGAGTCGTTTTCTCCGGATGCCTCCTATTACCTCGGTCCTCTTCCCTCCAATCCAATGCGGTTTATAGAAGGACCGCCCACATTGGCCGTCGAAGTTCGTAGCGAAAACGATTACGGGCCGGCGGCGGAATCGGAAATAGTGGCCAAGCGCGGCGATTACTTCGAAGCAGGGACTCAAGTTGTCTGGGACGTCGATCCCAAGATCCCTCCATGTTTTTCGTGCAAACCAGCCCGACAAAGCCGTGACGTTTCATCCCGGTGAAGAGGCGGACGCTGAGCCCGCTGTTCACGGCTGGCGCATCTCAGTAGATTGGATTTTCTCATGAGAGTCTTTCCAAGAAGGAAAGCCAAACCACGCCCGTCGTAGTGCCAGCAAATACCAGTACAAGTAATGTGGCAGCCAAGCAAATAGGCGAAAGCGCGACCGGCCGGCGGTGCGATCGCGCCAAGTTGTCGGTATTTCGGCTAGTTTCCAGCCGCGCCAATGAGCCTTCAACGTCAACTCGAGGGCCAGCGCAAAACTTGCTGTGCCCTCGATCGGGATCTGAGCGATAACTCGTCGGCTGTAAGCGCGAAAGTTGTTCGTCGCATCGTGAATTGGCAGGCCCGCGAGGTAATAAAGGGAAATGCCGGCCAGCCAGGACAGCGCGCTCTTCAAACGCGGTCCGCCTTCTTGCCGGCCGCCGCGCACGTAGCGCGAACCGGCAACGACGTCTGCTCCCTCGCGAACCTGCCTCGCCATCTTTGCCACGTCTTTTGGATCGTCTGAGCGATCGGCCATCATCACCACTACAACATCGCCCTGGCTTGCCTGGAAACCCGCCTTGAGGGCATTCAGGACTCCCTTGCCGAGGGTGTTGTGGATAAGGCATACGCTCTGACAAGGCGGTTGCATCGCCGCAATCGCGGGGAGCGTGTTATCCTCAGGATAATCGTAAACGATTAGCGTCTCGTGTGGCTCTAGGAGAGCCGCTTCCAGGTCGGTTAGGAACAGGACGATATTGTCGGATTCGTTGTAGACGGGGACGACAATTGAGATAAGCGCTTGCCGATTGTCGATTGCCGATTGTGACTTGGCCGCTTCTGCCATCCCAGTCCATCCCCTGTAATATGGACCACAAGTCGGCTCAAATGTTTCCGTAATCCACCTGCTGTTTCACCCAGGGAATGACCACATCAAGGATGTCGCTAAGCGAGGTGGTCGCCTCGAAGCCAAGCAGGCGTTTCGCCTTGGCGACGCTAGGAACGCGTCTTTGGACATCGTAGGGATAAGGCGGATCGCACTTATAGCGGAATGCTTGTCCTGGGCGCAGCTTATTCCAGATTGATTCAGCTAACTCAAGGACGGTCGTCGAGGTCTCAGTGCTAAGATTGAAGTCCTCGTTAATTGCCTCCGGCTTTTCGATGCACAAGCGAATTCCGCGAGCCAAATCGGCGCCGTAGGTGTAATGGCGCACTTGCCGGCCGTCGCCAAGGAGATGCAGCGGGTCCTGTCCTTTGAGAACTTTCTGAATCAGATCCGGGACAACGTGACTCATAGCGAGCTTGACGTTGCCACTCAGTATTTCCCTTTCGCTCAGCGCCCGGCGTTCGCCCACGCCGACGCAGTTGAAAGGCCGAATAATCGTGAACGGCAAATGATACTGCTCCCAGGCGCCCTGGACGTAATACTCCGTAGCCAATTTCTGGAAGCCGTACGTTGAACTGGGAGGCGGGCAGCGGCGTTGTTCACCCTCCGGCGTCGGCCAAGTCTGCGCATTCTCAAAAACCATCGAAGAGCTAATCACGTTGATCTTTTGGAGCGTACCACGGCGGTGAGCCTTGATAGCCGCATCGAAAATCGCCGCCGTGATGCGTTCATTTTCGGCGAGAAGGTCGTAGGCAAACTCATGGAAGTAAGAGATGCCGCCTATTTTCGCTGCACCCGCAATCACTTGATCGACTTCGGCTACCAGGTCATGAAGCAAGGCGACATCCTTGGCGTCCCCGCGAACGAATCGGTACTTGGGATGCTTGCGGGAAGCCTGAAGCAGTTCGCCGTACTTGGAAAAATTATCGAGGCCGACCACCTCATGGCCGGCCTGGATTAGCTCTTCGACGATATAGCCGCCAATGAAGCCCGCCGAACCGGTTACAAGGACTTTCATCCTAGGCCATCCCCAATGGGCTCGTCGGTGACTCGCCGCTAAACGGACAGTTTACTTTTCAATAGTGCCGTGGACCGTCCCGGTTACGTCTATGACCGGCTGCCGAAACGTCAAACCTCGATAACAGTCGTGCGGCGTGCCCACGACAATCAAGTCGGCCTGATCCATCACTTCGGCCAGAGGCGTCAAGCCCGTGTCGTTGACATAGGGGTCGGTGCAGAGAACGCGTTTGCATTCCACCAGCAAGACTTTTCTCAGCTTATAGGAAAGCGAACTCCGTGGATCATCGCTGTTAGGCTTGAAAGCCATGCCCAGGATGCCAACGGACATATCAGCCAGAGGATAGCCGCGTTTGATGTCTTGCACGAGCTGGTAGGGCAGCCCTTCATTGACCATCATGGCCGCCTGACCAAGGACGAAGGAGCCGTGATTAAAAGCGCCCAGTTGCATGGTGTCTTTGAGCAAGCAAGGCCCGGCGGCGAAACCGGGTCGGGCCAGGGATTGCATCCGCGGATAGCCTTCGCGAAGGGCATTGAAAATACGATGCACGTCCGCCTCGAAGCTCTGCGCCATGACATAAAACTGGTTCGAGATCGAAAAGTTGATATAGCGCCAAGCATTGCAGAAAAGTTTGGCCAGCTCCGCCTCGATCGGCTTGAGAAAGATGATTTTGGGACAGACCAGACCAAAAAGCGCTGCAGCGCGATCAGCGGCCCGCTGTGTAACGCCGCCCACAAGCTGAGGCAACTGTTCTAATTCAACCAGCGATTTGCCCTGGACAATGCGCTCGGGGCAGTACGCCAAATCAATGTCGCCTTGGCACTCTTGCGCAAGTTGCCGAGCCAGCCGGTCCGTCATTCCGGGGAATACCGTGCTGCGCAGGATAAGCAGTTGGCCGGGCCGCAGGAACGGTAACAGCTCATGGAAAGCCTTATCGAAACCGCTCACCGATGGATCAAGATATTCATCGACAGGCGTGCCGATAGTGACAATTACGGCTGCGGCATCCTCCAAGGTGGTCAAATCCGAGGATGCCTTGATCAAACCCTTACCGACACCCTCGGCTAAAAGGGCGTCCGCGTCGTCCTCGTGAAACGGCATGCGCCCTCGATTGACCCCGGCAACGCGTTCAGGACTGGTATCAATTAGATCGACCTGAAATCCTCTGCGGGCAAACGCCAAACCCAATGGCAGCCCGACGTGGCCGCAGCCGCCAACGATTGCCAGCGGTCCCCGCTCCAGGTCCACCTGGGCGGAACGAGCCTTGTCCAGGCCGGAACGCACATTCGGGGCAGTCGTCGGTTGCATAATTCATTTCCAGTTGATTACGAGTCTTGCTATTACGAGTCTTGCTGACGTACAGGAACTGGACGGTCAGTTCATCCCAACCAGCGGACATATCCTTCACCAAAATACGCTAGTAAGGTCTTTCACAGCCCCCGAGTATGTGCTACATTTTCTGGCACTGCCGGTCTAGTTATTAAGCTCAGGTTCGACTTTACACCGGGGAGGACTTCATTCATGTTCGACCGCATCTCGGCCAGTTTCACGCTGGCGTCCAACAGCTGGCAAGTCTTACGCCAGGACAAGAAACTTATTGTATTCCCGATCCTCAGCGGTATCGGCTGCTTTTTGGTGTTAGCCAGCTTTATTCTTCCCCTATTTCTAATTCGTCCGGCATGGCTGGCAATACCGAATAATGGGGCGCCGCAGTCGCCTTGGCCTTATGTTGTGGCCTTTGCTTACTATTTCTGCAATTACTTTGTCATCGTTTTCTGCAACGCGGCATTGATCAGTTGCGCCTTGATTCGCTTTAACGGCGGCGAGCCTACGATTGGCGACGGGATCAATGCAGCCGTGAGCCGGATGCCGCAGATCCTGGCCTGGGCTTTCGTTTCCGCCACGGTGGGCATGATTTTGAAGGTCATTGAAAGCGCTAACGAAAAAGCCGGCGCTTTCATTAGCGCGATCTTGGGAACGGCCTGGGCAGTGATGACTTACTTTGTCGTCCCGGTGCTGGTGGTCGAAAAAGTCGGGCCCGTTGACGCCGTCAAGCGTTCCATGTCGATTTTGAAAAAGACCTGGGGTGAAGCTCTCGTGGGGCAAGCCGGCATCGGCTTCTTTATGTTTCTTCTGTCTTTGCCGGGAATCGCCATTTTTATTATCGGGGCCATTTTAGCGATGGCGCACCCGATCCTCGGCGTTCCTTTCCTCCTCTTAGGCTTGGTCTACTTCTTGCTGCTAGGTGCGGTTAGCTCCGCCATGCATGGCATCTACCTGGGCGCCCTGTATCAATATGCGACGCACGGCTCGGTTCCCGGGGGCTTTGACTCGGATGTGTTGGAACGAGCGTTTTCGCGCAAACGTTAAAGACTGTTTCGGATTTCCACAAATCAATGCGGCCCCGAAGTTTATTAACTTCGGGGCCGTTTTGCTTTTAAGTGACCGGCTGGCCGCTTGAGCCATGCGGCGATTCGTGACGGGGATTTCATCGGGAAAAGATGTATCCCATGATGAGGAGTACGGTCAGCACGATGTGCCCTAATATGGAAAGGCAACCTAAAATGATGCCGGTAATCGCATGCCCGCCCCCTCTAGCCTTGGGATAGCGTCGCGAGTAGCGAAGCCCCATGATGCCCAAAACGAGGGCGGTCGGCGCGAGGACATATCCAAGGATTGGCACAATGCCGAAGACGCCGCAGTAATAGGCTCCCAGGGCCAGCCCATTTCTGTAAGGGATTAAGGTGCTTACAACGTCGTCTTCCTCGTCTTCATAATCATCGTCCTCATCGTAATGGGGGCGACGTCTGGAGGCCGGTCGGTCCGTTTCCTGGTCCACCTTCTCGACATCACGGATCTTCTCGCTTTCGTCCGGTTCGCTCTGCGGCATGATGATCGCTCCTGGGAATGACACAGACGCCCGGGCTAATTCCTATTCGGAAATGGAAGCGCGGGGGCCCCCTATTAAAACTGGATAAGACCTCTATCAAAGCACTCTAGATAACAGGGTCGGAAGATACCGTCAAGGAGCTACTTAACTCCGCATTGCAGCTTTGTAGGTCATCGATTCCAGGCTGACTTGCAGCAAAAAAACCGTCGAGCTAGAAAGCGAAGTCCGTGCCAGTCCTGTAGCGTTGAATCCCATAGGCTGGAGACAGGAAGCAAGCGAAATCAGAGGAGGATTATTAAGCCAAGATTTGCGCTGCTTGGCAGAACCTGCGAATAGGGCTATGCTGCAGTAGCGTCAAGTCGCTAGCGGCGTAAGAGAGCAGCGACTGCCGATATAAGGAGGAGCGGCAAAGTGGATGAGCGCTATGGCGGACTGGACGAGGCGGTCTCGGCCGCGAAATTGCTCGGCTACCTAAACTTCTCCGATGGGCGGCCCGACCCCCGCTGGCAGAAACTGCTGAACGACGCCTACGCGTACCTGGCCGACAGAGGAGAAGCGGAGCCGCACCGAACTCTCTATGCTTGGTTAAATTCTCGCCTGACTGCCTTGCAAGCCGATCGGGTTGCCGGGTTCGATAAAATCGCCCAGGCCCGGACAGTCTTGAACCTGGTTTTCGACCACATTTTGCCGGCTTATCGAAAACATCACGCGGACCTGCTTTTCCATGTCAGTACGCGCGACCTTTTTCAGCCGTTCTTCCTGGCCCGCGTTTGTGAGGCGGTTCTTGCAGAAGGCGTGGAAAACGCCGGCGATCCCGACGGCATCTCGCGACTCGTCGCCAATGTCCTAACGCGGTTAAACGATTACGTCGGCTATCGTCCTGTGGCCATCCTTGAGACGCGCCCGCGCGGCGAGCCTTACGACCACGAACGCGTCCGCCCCATTCCTCTGTTTATTCGCAATGCGGGGATAGCCTCCGGCCGTTACCAATCCGTAGTTGGCATTGCGCTCGACCTCCTAGCCAAGACGGATCGCGCTCTCCTGGCCGAGGCCTATTTCGACCCTCATCTCCTCGATGAATTGGCTCTCGATCCCCGCGCCTATGACCATACCCACCCCGTCAACCGCAGGCCGAACTATGTCTTTGGTGAATGGGATCCTCACCATTTGGACAATCAAGGGCGCTTTCGCCGCTATGTTGTGCGGCAAATAGCCTTAGACGGGTTGATGGACCGACTTCAGCATCCAGGCGACTTAAACCGCGACGAACTGTTATTTGAGGCAGGGGCGGTTTTGGCGGGAACCCTGCTCATGGCCACCGGCATCAGCGGCGCGGGTCCTGAGACTCACGACTCGACCACCACGCTGGCCAGCCTCATGCCGCGCATTGCGCGCTATCGCGATACGTTTTACAACGAGCTGCTTGCCAAAGCGACCGGCGCCCACGCGCATCGTCTGCGCCAAGAAGCCAAGACAACGCGGCAAGCTTTCGGGGCGGCAAGGCAGCAATTCAACCGCTTTCTGGCCCAGCATCGAGCCTTGCAATTGCAGCAACGCCATCTGGCTGTCCTCTATGCGGAGATCGGTTATCCGGAAGCCGGCGCCCGCGAGGCCGACCGCATTCCGACTACGTCCTTACGGTTGCTCAGCGGCGTTCAGGGCCGGTTGACGACAAGCCGGTTAATGGCCGAACGCGGCGATCTGGCCGCCGCGGCCGACGTCGTGGCCCAGGTCGCCGATCTGGTCCAGCGCGGCATTGCCTGTGGTGCTTTTGTCGATCCCTGGAATATCCTTGGCTTCCAGGCTCTTTTTCCTCTTTTTGCCGCGCGCGAGGACAGCGTGCGCGATCATCGGGTCGATGAACTCGTTCATATGGTCGAACAAGCGCTCGATGTGCATGCCTGGCTCGCCGGTGAGGCGGCCGCCTTGGGCAACACCGATCTCGTAAACACGGTGATAAGAAGCTTGCGCAGTCTGGCGGGCTGGTGGGATCAATTCGGCAGCGTTAATGTCGGCGATGTCCGACGCGTTGTGGGCAACGAGGCGCTGGCATCCGCCGAGCACATTTCCTCAGCCTTGGTGCTTTGGCATGAGCGAGGCGCGGCGTCGGCCGATTTGGCATTCTGGCGTCAGCACCTCCAGGGGTTCCGCTCAGCCAAGGCGTATGCCCTGATTGTCGATGCTCTTCTTAGGAAAAACGATTTCCGGGCGGCCATGGCCCTTATCATCAACTGGCTGGGCCAGGCAGAATTTGTTCCCCTGGAAGATGGCGAGCATTCTTTTGCCGTTCTCTGCCTCCGTTGGATGCTGAGCTTGACGTCCCGGGGCCCCGGCGACAACGAAGTTTGGCCACTGATCCGGAAATTCTTCGATTTCCTGGAAGCGAACGCGGAGGACTATTGGCAAACGCCCAGCCTGGAATCAGTCTCGGATGAAGAGGAAAAAGAAGAAAGCACTCCGGCCCAAGAGGTGTATGAGGCAGCCTATGAGGACATGACCTACCGGGATACCGCGGAAGATGGCACGGAAGGCGCTCTGGCCGACGGTCCGGTCTCAGGCGAGCCGTTCGATCTGGAAGAGGAAAGCTCTCGGCTGGAAAAGCACCTGCGGTTTCTTTCGACGGTAGCCCGGCTTTGGCAGATTGCCGCCCGATTCAACCTGCAAGCCGATCCAAGCGGCGACCGCAGCCCCGTCTTGGCGGCGTGGTTGAAAGTGGCACAAGAGCGACAGCAAAAGCTCCTGCAATTGCTTGACGCCATCCACGCGTTTCCAATTCCGGAGCCGTTAGGGGCTTATGAAGAACTAGTGGAATATGATCGCCGCCGAATTATCAAGGAACAATTGATTCATCATGCGATTGGCACTTGTCTGGATAACATCTTGGCCCTCGGGGCCCTTCAGGGCGCGCTCCGCATCCTGGAAGGCAAAGCTTCCGAAGCGGCTCAATCGTCGTCAAGCGCGGAAACGCTGGAGGGGACAAAGTGGGGTCCGCTGGCTATTCAACTCGAAAGCGCCCTGCTTCAAGGCAACGCGGATCAAGCACGAGCCGCGCTGCCGGAGTTTCTCGACCTATTCCGTCACGAGCCGCTGCTCTCGCAAGCGCTTTCCGAAGGGGCCCGGCCTCGCCACCTTCTTCGTGTCCGAGTGGCCCAGACGATCCTCCGCGCTTTAGCCGCCAATTTGCCGCGCTTGGGACTGTTGCGAGAAACTTACCGCATTTTGCGCGTCGCCTGGGCCAGCGAACGCGAACATCCTCCAGCCGGCAGAGGCATCACCGAATTCAACCTCGTTTTTCAGGCGGCTTACCAAGCCGTTGTGGAGAGCGTTGTCGAATCCGCCAGCGGATGGGCTCCTGGTCAGCCAGCCGACAAGCAAATTGTTGAACTCTTGGAAACTCTGACGGCGCCCTTCTTGACGCTCTGGATCGAGCACAGCCGCACATTGCAACTATCTACGCTCGAAGCGCTACGCACAGAAAAGAGCTGGGAGACGCTTCGTGAATTCATTCAACGTTACGGCGGCGACTTGTTCCATGCTCGCTTTATGACGTTGGCAAATTTGCGGGCGATTTTGAATCGAGGCATTGGACCGTACTTGGATTACCTGGCTCAAAACCCCGACCCGCTGCACCCTATTAAGCTCATCGATGACATTGACCGCGGCATCCGCCGCGATGAGGCCGTGGCGTGCCTGCAAATTATCCTGCCGGCGGTCATCGAAAACTACGAGGAGTACAAAGACTACAACACAACGACGACGCATTCCGACTACGGCGACAATCTCCATGTCTTGCTCGATTTTTTGCGTCTCAAGGCGGCTTACGAACGAGACGCCTGGCAGTTTCGCCCGCTAGTGATGGCTCATGAGGTGCTGGCTCGCGCCGGCCGAAGCGCAGCCGCCGTCCAATGGGAGGCGGCATTCACTCAGTTGAGCGGCGAACTCGCCCAACAGCACTTGAAGAAACTGCACGACCTGGAAAAAGCTCATGGCATTCGCCTGATCACTGTGGCCGATCGTGTAGAGGAGCGCTTTGTCAAGCCGCTCCATCTGGATCGCCTGACCGCACTGATCGGACCTGCAATCAACGAGGCCAAGCAGGCCAACGAACAACCAACATTTCAGCACTTGGAGAGCGAACTAACAGCGCTCGCCAAAACTCCTACGGGAGTCGGCCTGGATGCGCCTTTCTGGCTACGCCGCCTCGAAATGGAGACTCAACGCGTCCGTGCCTCGCAAAGCGCCGTGGCTGTTCTGGCCGAAGAGCTATTTCGAGTGCCGAAGAAAAGGATCACCTACGAAGATTTGCAGCAGCAACTGCGCGAATGGGACACGCCGCTTGCGCCGTGAATGGCGTTCCATTCCGCGTCTGTTGCGGCCCAGGAGGCCGATGCAGGCGGCCGCGCCTATTGACGTTTTCCTGCTATCGTCACTGTAAGTTCCTCGGGACGAAGAAGCCTTAATCGAGTTGGCAAGGGATAAGGCGCTGGAGGCTTCAGCACGCCCTTCGGAGGTACCTCAGAGCGTGCCCCCTCGCCGTGCCACTCCGCCCCGCCGTTAGGAGTCTCGACGGTGCCTATCAGTGAAACTGTTCAGCGATGGTGGCCGTTGCCGGACTCGCTCGACTTGGTGCGCGCTCCGATCAAGATCGTGGCGTCGGCAGTTCTCGCCGAGGTGACGCGGTTCGTGGCTGGGGGACAACTTTCTAGCGCCTGGGTCCCGTTTTCGTCGCTGGATCAAGTGTTTGCCTCCGTTGCCCTATTCACCAACGTGCCGACGGTGTATTTCGTCCTTCCGACGCGCTCGGAATGGTCGGTCCTATGGAACAACAGTTTCCTTTGTGATGGGTACGATTCCCTTTGTTGGTGCCTCGCGACGAGTCATGCTCTCTCCAAATGCATTGGCGGTCCTCCGACGAAGACGCCGTCTTCCAGGCGGGAAGTTCATTCACGTTCAGGAGGCCGTCGGAATTTGGATTGAGCGAGCGATCCGTTTACTGTTGCAAGAACGATGAGCGCTGGGACTTTGATGCAGTCGGAGAGCCGCTGGCGGAGGAAGACTTGGCGGCGTACTCAGCGCGGCGAAAACAGGATCGCCTCAACGAGCAAGGGATGCTGAAGTTGCTTGAGAGGTTGGGGGCGCGGCCGTGGGAAGATGAGTTCTATCTTCCAGGCGAAGTATTCCGGATCGAACGTGTCGCGTATCCGGATACCATTAGTCGAAGGAGCTTTCGGGAGTTCGCGTGCAAGCGTGTGGAGGGCCGCGGCTAACGGAGTCGTAGTGCGGCTTGGTGAACGGCGGCGGGTGGCGGGTGCCAGGCTCTGAGGTACTCCGAAGGGCGTGCTTGCAGCGTCGCTAACCAGGCGCGGCGTGCCATGCTTTCGCGGCCCTTCAACAGCCCTATCCTTCACTGAAAGCAGGCGGGCCGCGAAAGCATGCCGACCCCGCAGAGCCTATTATCTATCTAGCAAAGCCAGTGGATCCATCATCAACGGCACATCACGCAACCCCTCGTAAAACCGAGCACTGGACCAGATCCAATCCGTGGCTCGTGTGACAAGCCCACGTCGCACAGGATTATCATGGATGTATTGGATCATGGCCAATAGAGTGGACGGCTCGGTGACATTGCTATTATAGCCGCCGCCCCTTTGCCAGAAGCGATAATGGACTTTTCCGTTGGGTTGTTCGTTGCGAAGCCAGTCGGGTTCATGGGAGAAAAACCTGGCTCGGCGAGGTCGGCATGCTTTCGCGGCCCAACCAGTCAACTGCGAAGGAGAGGATCGCGACCGGGCCGCGATAGCATGGCACCCAGCTTGCTTTTGATTGTCTTCAGTTGGCAAAGGGATGAGGCGCTGGGCGCTTCGTCACGCCCTTCGGAGTACCTCAGAGCGTGCCACACCGCCGCCGTTGACGCATGGTTGACAATAGCCCCGTTCACGGGGCTTCTCCGCGCAGCGGTAATAGGCCCGGCGTTGACGCCGGGTTGACAAGCGGCCGCCCGGAATTCAGCCCCGGTCAAACGGGGCTGGAAGAGTCGCTGTCTTATTCCGGAAACACCAAATCTTGCCACTCCCCCCACTCATCTTTTTGCCAACCTAGGAATTGCCACTTTGCATTACCCAGCGCTGTCCGAGCAAAAGAAAACTGAAGAAAACTTAGACCATCATGACTGTAAAGGCGTTTGTGGCTCAATGCGTGGAATAGAAAAAGATCAATGGTTACCACGAACGAGTCATTACTATTTGGATCGCCAATTGGGCTTCCTGCGAGAACAGCTGACCAGTTCACTGACAAAGGCGACGTCGATGCAGACTTCGACCAAATCCATGTACTGAATGTTGAGGCTTTCGAGTCGATACTCACTTCAGTGTCTCTGTCAAGTCTTCGGATTGAAAATGGCGGAAGTCGGCTAAGAGCCCTTCGATAATCGTACGCCAAGTAAACTCGTCGTATGAGTGCCCCGATCCAGCACTCCACAGTCTTTCTTCAAGCGAGGGAAGCACTATTTAACCTCGAGATAGGATGGATTGGTCTCCCACCCTCTGGGATCACAACATTTCCATCTTTCCACAGGGGGTCAGGCGAAATGGGGAGAACCAAATCGGAGCGGCCTTTACGGGGAGCTAGACCTTAGTTTTCGTTTTTCAACCCAAAGCTCCGTTTTTCACCCGGTGGTTCCGTTTTTCATCAGGGGTGGGTGGGGGATGAAAAACGGAAAACGATTGCTCATTTCGACCGCGACAAGCCGGCAGTGGGTCCTTGCCATTTCTGCCTGTCGTAGCAGAAGTAGGCTTTCAGCACCTTTTAGCCGCAGCCTGGCCCCAAGATGCTTTCCATTTCTTTTCACGGGGGGGGCAGGCGAGATGGAGAGAACCATCGGGTGGGGGGGCTTTCCGTGCAAAACGGCCTAGCCCCTTGACGTGCGGGTTGGAAACAGTTTCATTGAGCGTTCCTACATAGTCCTTATTGCGCGTGCCTCTGATCGGGCCGGATCAGGCGGAAGGCGCCTCGGGGTGGCGGTAGCTTTTCGGAGTTGTCTCTGCGGACAGTCTTATGGGACGGGCTGGGCGTTGCCTCGTCTGCCGTCAAACGGATAAACGGCAGAATAACCGGTTTTTCTTGTTTGCTACGGGTCGTGAGCCGGGCGACGCCGAGCTGCTGGTGCTTCCGAGCCCGTCTAAAATAGAAATCATTCCACAATTGTTGAACCTCTCGGCTGCGGGGATTGCGGAATCGAGCAGCCAGTAGCAGCCCGCGCGCTTCGCTGGACTCATTGGCTAACCGAAGCCCGGTGACCACCTGCTTCATCACATTCAAATCATCGACAGCCAATTTCGACGCTCGGCGCAGATGTTCAAGGCCTTCTTTTTTCAGCCCTTGGCGAACCTCCAAGGCGCCGCAGGCGGCCAGACAATCCGGTTGATGCGGGTCGAGTTCCAGCGCAAGATGGAAATGCTTCAGAGCGGCTTGGGGATCGGGTTTGCTCCCCGAAGACAGGGCGGTCGCGAGTAAAAAATGGCATCGTGCGTTGGTCGGCTCGTGTTTGAGTGCCGTCTTCAGATGGCGGGCCGCGCGAACATACTTGCGCTGCTCCAGGTAGAATTCCGCGAGCTTAACCTGGATATCCGTCAACGTCGGGATAGGAAGATCGGGAAATCCTTCTAAGCGGCTCAGCAGGTCGAGCGCGTCGGTCGTTTGCCCCAATTGTTCCAAGTGCCTTGCGCGCGTCAAAAGGTGATCGATCAGCTTGAGCGTCCTGCTCATGAGGCTGCCTCCATGCCTGTTCAGTTGGTGATTCAGAATTCGGCCGCACTGATCATACCTACCAGCCGGGTCGGAGCAAGACGAATCAGCGATTACCAATGAATTGTTAGCTTGGGATAGTTGTGGAAGAGAGCGAGTATGGCTTCGTCGTTTGCGCTTTGGCTTATTTGCAGACGCGAAGCGAAAAGGTGTTTTCCTTCTATTATCCCTTAGCGCCGTTGCCGCTGATGCTTATAGTCGGGCCTACCGGTGGGAGTTACACGATGAAGGCAACGGCCGCTCGAATTCTGCTTGGCGCCGATCATCCTGCGGCCGTTGAAGATTTGCGCGTCTTGCTGGCGGAAGCCGGATACCAGCCGGATTGGCAAGCCTTGGACGGCGCCCCAACTGACGACCTCGCCGACTACCAACTAATTATCCTGGAAGCGAGTCAACCCGCCGAGGCGGGCCTGCGCCGCTGCAAGCGCATTCGGGCACACTTGGGTGATCGCTTCATTCCCATTCTTTACGTGATACGGGACATCACGGCGACCGCTCGTCAGGCCAGCTTCGAGTGCGGAGCAGACACCTATCTATTGCGGCCCTTTGCGCCGGGCGAAATGCTCGCTCAGGTGAAGGCATTTTTGCGGATCAAAGACACGCAGGATCGGCTCACGGAAAAGACGGGCGAAATCAATCGCATCAATCGCCGACTTCAGCAAGCGTATCAGCAGATCGATCAAGAATTGGAACTGGCCCGGCGCATCCAGATGAGCTTCCTGCCTCAGGAGCTGCCGCAAGTTCCGCGAATGCGCTTCGCCGTTCGCTATATGCTATGCGGACGCGTTGGCGGCGATTTCTACGATGCCTTTCGGCTGGATGAAAATCACGTCGGCTTTTATGTGGCCGATGCTATGGGCCATGGCGTCCCGGCCAGCCTTTTGACGATCTTTGTCAAAAAAGGCGTGCGGGCGAAAGAAGTCTTCGGACAGGAGTATCGCCTCGTGCCGCCTTCGGAGGTGCTCCAGCGGCTCAATCGCGATCTGATCGATCAGGCGCTGTCCGACAACCCGTTCATCACGATGATCTATGGTCTTCTAAATCACAAAGAAGGCAGCCTGAGTTTTGCCCGCGCCGGCCACCCGTACCCGCTTTATATCCCACGACAAGGCGACCCCTGCCTTTGGGAGCAAGAGGGAAGCCTCCTTGGTGTTTTTGACACGCACTTTCCCATTCAGACCCGTCAAGTTCGTCCAGGGGACAAGGTCCTTCTCTACACCGACGGCATGGACAGCGCTGAGTTTGGCGGACGATCGCCGGGCGTAGGCAGCCTTCTTGAATGCGCTGCCCGCCATCGGGCTTTGCCGATCCAAGAGCTGGTTGACCGTTTGCCGCGCGACCTTTTTGGACAAACGAGCCAGACTGATGATCTGACGTTGCTGGGCATGGAAGTGTGCGGGTAAGGCTCAAAATGCTGGATTCTGTAATTCGCAGCGCAATTCAAAGTATTCCTCTGAGAGCGATCGCCAGGATTTCGTAACACACTCGTGTTACGAATGATTCGTAACATTTGTCAACTCGTATGCTAGCAAAGGTTTATGGCAAATGAGCTAGGTGCGTGTTATGAATGTTATGAAACAGACGAATGCGAAAAGGCGTAAGTCGCTGTTTATACCGATTCCGCCGCCCATTCTTCTGGCGGCTCGCTACCCTTCATACAGCCCGGCCTATCGATTGTGCCGCTAGGGCAAGACAGGCAATTAGCGGCATCCTTTCCTGAAATCTTCTCAAAGGGCGTTATAATAGCTGCTAATCCGCCAAGCTCAGAGACTTTCTCCTGAAGTGCTTTGGAGAACGTAGGTTGAAGGCGTCGTGCATGACTTCTGCGACACGAATGCTCGCACTGGTTGGTCTGCTCTTCCTCGGCGTATTGACCGGCGAGGCCGCCGATCCGCCCCAACCGACCGATACCGACCGCATGCCGCGCGCCGACGGCGAAATGCCCCTTTCCGAAGATGGCGACAGCATCAAGTTGCCTCCTGGTGCCAAGAGCGTTGTGCTTACGCGCGAGAAATACGAGAACCTGCTCGACGAAATTAGGAAACTACAGAAAACCATTGAGAAACTTGAAGGTAAACCGGCGACGCCGAGCGCTTGCCGTGTCACCGGGCAGGTCATCGAGGGCAATCTCGTTCGGCTGCATGTTCAATTCGACTTTGAAGTCGACAAAAACGAACCGAAGCGAGTTCTCCTCGGTTGCAGCCTAGCCAATCCCACCGAGGCGAAGCTCGACGGTCAATTAGGACTGTTCAAGAAGACGGACGAGGGGTTTGTGGTCCTGGTCGACAAGGCGGGGGTCCATCAAGCGACGCTGGACATGGAGCTTACGCTCAATGGCAAGGATAATGAACGCGGTTTCGCGCTGGATCTTCCTCCCGCGGTGACCAAGAGTCTTGAGTTGACCCTTCCCAAGGACGTTAAGAATGCGCGGGTGGGCAAGGAAGTGTTTGAAACACGGACCAGCGGGGAATCCTCCGTGCTTAAGCCGCCAGGTCTCGATTGGCCCAATCGCCTCGAAGTAGCCTGGAATGATCAGGTCAATGCACAAGCCTCACCGCCCCAAATGACGGTCGACACGAGACTCGTAGTCCGTGTAGATCAAAAGCAGGTGATTACGGATGCGGAGATGTCGCTCAGGGTGGCGGGAGGCCAGACCACTTCAATAAGCCTGATCGTGCCGCCGCAGGCTGAATTCATCAGAAAACCCATGATGGACGATCGCATCATTTCGGTGGATGTCAGCGATGCGGCCCGGTCACTGAGGACTCTACGAATCAAGGAAGCCGGGACCAAGCCATTTCTGCTGGCGTTCAAGGTTGTCCAGCAACGTGGAAAGGATGGGATCCCCATTGGGCCGTTCGGAGTCCAAGGGGCGACCAGCCAGCAGGGCGACATCTTATTCAGCGTGCCGTCCGATTTGCGCTGTCGCTACCTGCCTCGATACAGCAGCGAGCGCGCGCTAACTGAGGAGGATCGGCGGCGCGAGCCGGATGCGGTCGCGGCCTTTCGTTACTACGGTTTGCCGAGTCTGGACAAGTCTTCCGATCCGGGCACAGCGGTTCAGCCGCCCCTCGAGATTGAGATCGAACCGATTCGAGGTGAAGTCGAGGCAAAAGTCTCGCACACTTTGCGGCTTGTCCAGCCTCTGCAGGGGGAAAGGCCTTTTTGGCGCGTCATTACTACGATTGAAGGCGAGGCGCTAAGGACTCGCTTGTCTATGCTGGCAATCCAGCTGCCGGCAGGTTACACCTTCGACGAGACAGTGGGCATGCAGCCTTCGGCCATGCTCCAAGGACCGCCTATCATCGAGCCGCTCACTCGCATAGCCCACATCCCGTTGGCTTACTCAAAGCCGGGCCCCTTCAAGCTGACCATGGAGGGCTCCTACGCACCGGCCGACAGCGGTCCGCCACTGGTGCTGGGCCTGCCAAAGCCGCTAGGCGCCCTAGATCGTGGAGGCAATGTTACGATTCAATTGCCCGAAAGTCTGGAATGGATCAGGGCAAATTCGGACGACAGCGAACGCGAGCTTCTAGCTCAGGAGCCGCATCGTTGGGCTTGGGGTTATCGGCGCTATCCCAGCAACATCGAACTTAATTGGCAACCTTACCGATCAGAACTCTTAGTTCGAGCGGTAGCGGACTTGACGGTCACGGGCCGTGAAGTCCGTGTTCGGCAGCGTTTCTCGTTCGAGCCGTCGGGATCGCGCCCTCGCAAGGTTGTCTTGGAAGTGCCCAGGTCTGCCCATAGTCTGGAGGTCAAAGAGGGAGGCACGCTGGAATCGCCGCTGCAGCGAAGAGCGCCCGTTTGCTCGGTCGTATTGGGGCCGAGCTCGGGCAGCGATAGCGTTCTGGAACTCGGCTACCTATTCGACCTGCCGGAAGAAACCGCGAGCGAGGGTAAATCCTGGTTTACGGTTCCCCTAGTGACGGTCCGGGATACAACGCGCGGTGAAACACGCGTTCGGGTTTGGACCTCTCCTGGGACCGGCGCCGTGCCGGTAGGAGCATCTTGGGAGCAACTTCGGCCGGAAAGCGATTCTGAGCACGCGTCGTTGCCGACATTGGTTGTACGCTGCAACCGGTCTGATTTGCCGCTAAGGCTAGCGCTGAACGAGTCAACCGACGTGAACCTGGCTACGGTGGGTCTAGATCGGGCGCTGATAGAAGTGCGTGTAGACGAGGACGGCTATCATTCTTATCGAGCGCGCTATCGGCTCGGGAGGTTAGCGACGCGGTATCTCGATGTAGAATTGCCGCGAGCGCCTTCGACTTTAGGTTTGAAAACCTTTTTTGACGGAAAATCAATTGCTTGGCGAAGCGCCGGTGATTCAACTCAAACCGCAGATGGCGACAAGGTCGCACGGGTGCCGGTCCCGGCGCTTCCGGGTCAGAAAACGTCCATCTTCGAAGTTCGCTATCAAACAGCGCCAGGCCAAAGCGCGACTTGGTTCACAGCGAGCCAGCTTCAACCGCCTCTGCTACGCGGGACTGCGGATCGGGCGCCGGTACGCTGGCAGGTCATTTTGCCCCCCCACTGGTTGGCTCTCGATACCGAACCCGGATATCGCTCCGAACAAAGCTGGGTGCTACGCCGAGGATTGTTGACTCCCCAGCCGATTGAATCATCAGACGCCCTCCAACGCTGGCTCTTAGAACCAGATCATCAAGCCGGTGAAACGCTCCTGGAAAACAATGCGACTTCTTTTGTGACTGGTTGGCGGACCGAAAAGGAGCCTTTCAGGCTCATTTGCGTGCCCAGGCAAATCTGGCTGTTGTCCTGTTCGGTTTCTTGTCTGGTCTTGGGCCTGGGAGTGTACTTGATGGCAAGGCGCAGGGCATTATCCTGGTTGCTGTTTTTCCCGCTGGGCCTCGCAGTTGCATTCATCGCTCTCGTTTGGCCCGGCTTGCTCGCTGCGTTGGCTTACGGTAGCGAGCCGGGTTTCGCTATTATGGCTCTCATACTGGTGGTTCAATGGCTTTGGCAGCGGCGCTATCGTCGCAAGTTGATGTTTATGCCGGGGTTCACCCGGCTTAAGATCGGGTCGGCGCCTATGCGAGGCGGTGTCGCCGCAAGTCGAACGGATCGGCGTCCCGGAGAACCATCAACCGTCGATGTCCCAAAGGTAATGGCGGGTAGCAGCCTAGTCAGGCTAGCCGCGACAGAAAAACCTAAGATCGCCCAATCTTGAGTCGGGTAGTTGACAGATAATCGAAACGTTGATGTTCCACCGTCTCGGAGAACCGCCATGTTACGGTTCGTATGCCGATCGTCATATTCTCGACGGCGTGCTCGAGTCGTCATGTCGGCCTGCATTGTACTTTTGGCGGGACTCTCTTTTCTCTCTTTCGTCTACAGCCAAGCCGACGAAGGGCCAAGCGACCCGATTCCGCTGCGGCGCGTTAAACTGACTATTGACGATTTGCCCAGGGAAATGGCCAAAGTCCGCCAGGGCATCTTGCTGGAAATGGCGCAGAATGCTTTCGAGGAAAAGGTCCGGTTAGCCGCGCGCGCGAGCCTGGCAACGAAACGAGGTCCGCAACTTGTTGAAGCTCACTACCGGGCTCGGCTGGAAGAAACCGGCTTGGTCGGCACGTGTCAATGGCGAATCCTTCATCCGGGCACAACACCAGCCATTCTGCCCCTCGAGTCCTTGAATCTAGCAATCCGTGAACCACGTTTCGAAAACCAGCCGGCTGTGATCGGTGATCTAAACGGCGCCGGTCTGGGCCTGCTCGTGGAAGAAGGCGGTTCGCGTTCCGTCTCTTTGAATTGGACGGCTCGCGGCGAGCAAGGGCCTTCTGGCATCCGTTTCAAGCTGGAAACTCCGGCTTGCGCTGTTGCGATGTTGGAGCTCGACTTACCGGCCGACCAGGTTTTGACGGAAGACGTCGGCGATTGCCAAGTATGGAGCCCACTTCCCGCCATGGCTGCCGACCGTCGCATATGGAAAATCAGCTTTGCCGATCACCCAAAATTGTATTTGACAATTCGAAAGGTCGAAGGGCAGGGGCAACCGGCTCCTTTGCTCCTCGTCGATCAAACAACGGAACAGCGAATCAGTCCGGAAAGCGTCTCAGCAGACTATCGGTTTAACCTCTTGGTGCTGCATCAAGCCGTTCGCACGCTGCAGTTTCACTGCGATCCGGCGCTGCGCCCCTACAAGGTGACTGCTCCTAAGTTGGAAAAATGGGAATTGCATGCCGCGGCAGGCGGCCAATCCAGTTATCCCAGCGTCTTAACGGTTCAGTTACGGGAACCTCTCCAAGATGGAAGCGTCAAGATTTATTGCACAGCCCCACTGGAAAGCCCTTCGCCAAGCAACGAAAAGCCTGGCCGATCCCGATTGTGGCAGTCACCCGACATCCACTTGCTTGGCTCTATACCCAGCGGCGAGACCCTAAAACTTTATTTACACCCTGATATTAGCCTGGAGGACTGGGAGCCTAATGGCTTTCGTCTGATTGAATCCAAAGCAGAATCGAACCAGGATGGCCAATGGCCTCATGTGCTGACTCTAAAAAGCACGGGCTTTTTGAATCAAGCCGGGGCTAAAGGGACGAATCCCGAAAAAGTGAAGCGCCCAACGGCCAGATTTCCTCGCCAAGGCGCCGATTTTCGGGCTCGCACGCTCCTTTGGTGGCAACAAAAAATAGGGCAGGGGCAGCTCACAGCACAAATTAGCTGCGACGTGGTGAAAGGATCGCTTTTTCGCGTACCGGTGGCGATCCCATCCAATTGGGACGTCGAAAGGGTAGAAGTCAAGCCGGCGGGTTTGTTGCGTGACTGGAGCATTCAAAAGGAAGGTGATCGCTCTATTCTGAGCGCTGAACTCCAGCAGCCTTTGGTGGGCGGCGATTCGTCCGGAATTGATTCTTGCCGTTTGGTCATAACTCTACGTCAGGCTGGCTTACCGCCGGTTCCGAATTCCACTGAGAAGAACACTCTTTGGCCATTTCCGAATATGCAGATTTCTGAAGCGCGCTGGCGTGAGAGTGTTTTAGCCATCGGATGGGATGATCAGAGCTATGAGGGAATCGTCAAGACAACTGCGCCAAGCACCGTTCCAGATTCGGACGGCCCCTGGGGCAACCAGACGCCGAAAGCGTATTTCCGAATCGCGGGAAGTGGTTTGAATGGAACTTTGGACCTACGGCCGAGGACGTCGCGCATTGACGCTCAATGCGCCAGCGATGTCATCCTGGCCACGGGTCACGTGGCGGTCGAAGGAACGCTTAACCTGCGTGCTGAAAGCGGGCTGATCGACACCATCGAAGTCTATTCGTCATCTCCTATTGCGGGAAAAAAGATTTGGATTTCCTCCGGAGGCGCTACCGGTGTACGCAGTTTCGAGCGGTCAACGGCTAAGGAAATCGGGGCCAGTTTATCCTGCTTGGGACAACTACACCCGCTGCATCTGAACAATTTGCTCTCGGCTCGTGCCCTCGGTCAATGGTGGCGTTTGACCTTACAACATCCGCTCCGATCCGGTGAACAACTGGCTTTGCACTTCGCTTACGAAGCCGATCGCGTTAATCAGGACGGCGAATGGGAAGTCCCGCTGGTGTCAATACCCCACGCGGCTCGCATGAATGGGGTGGCGACCCTTCATTTGGCAAGCGCCGACCGCGTGGAGGTCAAAACCAAGGGTTTGGAAGAGCCTCTTCCAGCAATGCCGACGAACGTTAAAGCACGCACGGCGTTTCCGTGGAGGACGTTTCGCTATTCCGTGCCCCCGGCAAGCTTGATCCTTCGTGGCGAGATCCCTGCCGCCATTCAACCTACAGAGCCGGAAATCAATCGAGCCAGCCTTACTTCTTGTTTGGGCTCGGCAGCAATGGTGCAACATTTCCGGTTTGAGACGGTTAACTGGCGCCAAAGCGTCCTTCCCGTTCGTTTGCCGAGAGACGCACAGGTACTGGCGATTCGTTGCGATGGCGTTTGGCTTGATCGCTTTGGTGGTCTCCAAGGGGAAAGAGAAACAGATTCGCGGATATTGAAATTGCCGGTTCTTGCCCTGGACAAGATCGACACGGGCGCTCCAGCTTCCTTCCATCAATATGAAGTCGTCTACACGGAAAGTCGATCACCGTTCAAGCTTTGGGATAGAGCAAGTGTAAAGGGTCCCAGCCTCCCTTTGGAACCGACCGGGTTTCGTCACTTTTGGCGGCTTCCACCTGGAGTGGTCCCCTTGTTCGATGGTGAGCTAATCGCGCAACCCAACCTGAGCCAGAATGTCGATTATGTTCAAGATAGGACGATTGCCGAGCAGGATGTCCATAGGCGCGGTAAGCAGTGGGCCCACCTTTTTTTTCCTGACAAATTGATCGGGGGCTCCGTCCTTGCTTGGGGGCATTGGTCGGACTGGGAATCGAGACAACGAGACGCAATGGCTCGCGCCGAGATTGCCTTGCGCGCAAAGCTCGAAATCGCCCCGGTAGACGCTACTTTGGGAACTCTAGTTGAGTGGCTGGCTTTCCATAGTGCTCAGGAAACCGGTCCGCTGGTCATCGACAAAGCGGCGTTGGAATCGGCGGAATTGGTTCCAAGGACGAATATTGGCGGCCTACTGGCCAATGGCCCTTCGGACAAGGGATTGTTGGAGCGGATTGGTTTATCGTCTATCCCAAGCCGGTTCGGTTTACTGTTGACTACCGGGCAAGTAGCGCTTGATCGCCAATACGGCCGCAGCGCTACAGGATCGCCCTCACTTTCCATCGAAAATGGAATTGAACGCGCCGCGCGGTACGGGCAAGATCGCACGGGACAATTCATTAGCGTCATTGAATGGTTGCGGGAAGGAGAAAAATTCAGTCGAAGCGAGCTCAACTCCTGGAAAGAGCCAGGCAAAGAGGCAGCGACGGCGGCCGGCTGCAACCCAATACTGTTAATGCCTGCCGAATTTCAAGCCGGGTGGACGGAGTGGGAAGCAAATTCTTTCTTTGGGACTGAGGCTGAAATCGTAATCGTTCAGGAAGCCTTCGTTTGCGCTGCAGGCTTAATTCTTGTCGCGCTGCCTTTGATGATAGCATTGCTTGTGCAGCGCGCGCGTTGGCAAATTAAGTTTAGTCTACTGCTACTCTGTTTGGCGGTATCGGCTACAGCATATTTCTGGTTGCCCGCTTCCCTTTCCCTCTTGGCTCGCTGGCCATTCCACGCCGGGTTGGCCGTTGGATCGGTCTGGTTTTTGACGTTGACCATTCGGATAAATCGCGCGACTAGAATTCGAAACAAGAAGCCACTGGCGATCGGCTTCGTCATGTCTCTTTGGTTAATCGAGATGGGTGGAAACGCCGCGCCGCCCGACGAGACCCCTTCGAATACCGTTTATGAGATTCCTGAATCCAAGGATGCTCCCAATCGCCGCTTGGTGCTGGCTTCCCCCCATTTGTTGAAGCGATTGGAAGAGCTGGCTCGATCCGGTGCTGCCGCTCCCCATGGCGCAGTAATTTTATCGGCCGATTATGCGGGCAAGGTTGCTGCCCGAGGCATGGAGTTCGAAGCGGAACTAAACATCCAATCATTCGAAGATCGATTGACGACGATCAACGTGCCCCTGAAAGGGGCGCAGGTTCATGAAGACGTTTTACTGGACGGGGCCCGGACTTATCCCCTTGTCGAGAAAGCGCCGAAAAACGGCATTTCCTTGAAGATCGAAGGACGGGGCCTGCACACCGTGCGAATGCACTTTCGTGTGCCCGTCGAAGAGACGCAGGATCAGCGCGACGTGGAGTTCACGGCGCCTCGACCGGCGCAGACTCGCCTGCGCCTGCAATTGCCGGCGAAAGCTCTATTTCCACAAACGCCGACGCGCTTGGGCATTCAGCGCGTCTCGAATACCGCAGACGGACTGATCCTGCAGACGGACTTGGGACATGCCTCCGTACCCATTCACGTTCGCTGGCAGCAACCTGCCGATCAATCAAAGGCTCCCGTAGTCCATACGCGCGAAGCTTACCTGTGGAATCTACGGCCCGGTACGAGCAGTTTAGCCGCTCGCCTCGAGTTCACCGTAAACTCGGGTCTGATAAATCGAGTGGAACTCGTCTTACCCGACCCATTAGAAGTCCGCAGCGTCAGTTTGGAGACCGGTGCGCAGCTAGGCGGGGTACTAGGTCCACGTTTGAAGCAATGGCAAGTTGTACAGAGCGACCGTCTGCGGCTCTTGACGATCGAGTTTCAAAATCCGGTCACCGGCGTCGTCCCAATTATGCTCGAGCTGGTTCCACGAAACGGCTTGGGATCGGCGGCGATTTTGCCTATTCCCGCAATCCATGGTTGGCCGTCTACTTTAAGTATTTGCGCTTACCGGCTGGACGGGCTTGAAACGGAGATTAAAGGATTGGCTCACCTAACCGGAATGAGATCGCGCGATTTTGTGGAATCGTGGAAATCGCTTGGTGGTGAAGAGATTTCTTTGCCGGTTGGAGCGTATGCCATTGCGCGCGCTCCGGAAACTGCTTCGTTCCTTCATTTAAGTTTACGCGTGCCCACGCCCCCTTTGAAAGTAGCTCAGGACTTAACTTGGCGCATCAATCGCACGCAAGCGGTCTTGCAGGGCAAAGCCCTGTTGACGGCGCCGGGCGCAAGCCTTTCTATGGTCGAATGGCAGATTCCCGAAGCGGTCATTATTAGCAAGGTCGTTGGCCGAGACGTTTGGAATTGGTCGCATAACGGTTCGCGCTTGCAGGTGTGGCTCAAAAAGGCCGATACCAAATCCGAAGTAGAGTTTTCCGGCTGGTCTAGTGTCCACGGGGAAGTGGTTCCCACGGGCAAAGACGATCCTCGCGCCAACTCTTCGCTGCGATTTGGCTTCGAACTCCCGTCCATCCACCCGCTGGGAGCGCAAGCTCAGACTACTTCAATCAGGATTGTGACGGAACAGGATCTAGCTTTGCCGCTGCTAACGCCTAACCTCCTCCCATTGCCGACTCTCCGTCAGGGCTATAGCGAGCGCATTTACTTGGCTACCAAACCGCAATATGGAGGGCGTCTTGAATTTCAGGCAATCAAACCACGAATCGAAATCGCTCAAACTACTGTTGCCGACATTCGAGATCGCAGGCTCAATATTGTCACCACAATGAAGATGCAGGTCATGCGAGGTCAATCTCAGGCATTAAAGTTGCGCCTTCAAGACGGCACGGGCATGGACGTCCGTATGGAAGGGCCATCCCTTGTGAAATATACAGAAGAGCCGCCCCATGGGGCCGACCGCATTTGGAACTTGGAATTCGATTCCAACTTTCTTAGCCCGCACCGCTTGAGGCTAACGGCGTCTGTGCCCTTGGTAAATCTACCGCTCAACGTGCCATTACCGCGATTCAGTGCATTAGGGGACGGCAAGGTTGAGAGCTGGGTAGCCGTCGAAGGGAGAGAATTGCTCACCGAATCAGCGCAAGGGCTGACGGCTATTTCGGCGGCCAGCCCAGAAGAACTAGCGTGGAAAAAGGCTTGGCCTGAGGAATTCGAACGTCTGCGCCAGTCAGGTGGGGCCGTTTGGAAGGCTGTAAGCAGTTCGTGGACCATTCGTCTTTTGCTTCGTGCCCACGGACCAGCTTCCACGCCTATGGAGGCCATTCTGACCGAGCAACACTTTGCGGCCCCTGATGGAAGTCATTGGGTCCATATGGCGCATTGCTGGCTTTATCATGAGACGAATGCCGACCTGAACCTTTCTTTGCCGATGGGAGCGTCAATCACCGCAGTAGCTCTGGATAACCAGGAGGTCGGTTCCTTTCGGCAAGGATCGAACCGCCTCTGGTTGCCCGTGCCCGGATCAGGCATTAGCCGAATCTGGCTACGCTGGCAGTATGCAGCGGCGGCCGAATCATTGGAGAAGCCGCGCCTTGATCAGCCGCACATGGAAGGAGTAGTCGATGGACCGGCCGTCTGGACGGGAACAGTTCCTCCGAACATCGAAAAAGATGGGCCAGCCGATCCTCTCGCTCCTGGACGGACCGACTTGGCCCGCGCAGAAGCCCAGGCGCGATTGACCAGTATCCTCGCTGAATCAGCTCAACGAGGAACTCCATCCAACACCCCGCACCTCAGCGTGGCCCAAAACCGTTTCTACCGTTATTGTCGATTCGCCGAATATGAAATCAATCAGCCAGCATTTGACGGCGAGCCATTTCGCCAAGCGAGATCGGATCTTCTTAGCCGGCTAAAGGCCTTAAAGGATCGCAATAAGCTCATCGCAACCACATTGGGCTTCGAGAAAATCCGCGCTGAAGCGGAAGAATTATTTCCCATCGGACAAAAGGCCAAGTCGGACGCTCCGATTGGGTTGCTGTCGGATCGATCTCTTGGCGGGGCCGGTACGCCCTTTTATGCCGTTGGCGACACTCCCACGTCGCTTCCTGAACTAAAGTTGGTCACAGTACGCGAAGAGCGTACACTTCGGGCATGGATAAATTCGGTCGTAATCGTTCTAGCGTTAACGGCCCTGTGGTTGTTGTCGTTCTTTCCTGGCATTCTTCGGGTCTTGTCTCGGTTTTGGCCCGAGGTGATCCTTGTTGTAGGCTCTGTCGGCTGGTTCCTGGTCGGACCGTATCCTGGATTTGCTTTAGTCGCGCTTTTCGGCGCAGGGGGACGTTTATTGGCTCTGGGACATGGCGCCGTTCGCTTAGCAAAGAGGATGGGTACGTCATCTTTATCTCATGAGGCTGGCTCGGTTCGTCCCTGAAACTAGTGCTTTTCCTCTTCTTCTTCGATTTTAACGGGGTCTCCATCGTGTAACCCATGACCGCCTTCGATAACGAATAAGAGCCCCTTTATGGGCACTATTTGCTTTTTATCCGGATCGGTTAACTCGATGATTTCCACTCTTTTGTCATTGCGGACGCCGACCTTGGCTTGAAGTCGACGAGATTTCTTAACCGGTTCCGCCCCCTCTTTATTTTCGTTTTTGGCGTCTTCGACGATAACTACGGTTGGCTCCGCCTGATCTTCCATGAGGGCGGAAACGGGAATCGTCAAACGCTTTTCCTCGGGCTTGGTTTGTACGTGAACGCGCGCGATCGTATTGCCGCGCAGCTTTGCCTCATGATTGGCAAAGCGCACCTTGACCGCAAAATTCCCGGTCTCAGCTTGAGCCTGGGCGGCGATGAAAATGACTTTGCCCAACGGCTCGCCGGGGCGAGCTTCCGTCTTCTTTTCGTCGGCGCCCTTTTCTTCCTTGCCCAGGTCTTCCTTTTCAGTTGCCTCCGTCTTCTTGGCGGGGGTCTCCTTCGTGGCAGCGGATTCGCTAGCCGCCTCGAGGCGCGCAGGTTGGCCGACCGCCAGGTCCGCAGCGGTGTGCGGTGCGACAAAGCAAAGCACGTCTACTTCATCCAGGTCGATCACCTCGGCGACCGGCGAGCCAATTGCCAGGGTCTGGCCCGGAACGACTTGAATCAGTCCCAGGCGCCCCGCGATAGGGGCGCGCAGTTTGTAAAGCTTGAGTTGCTCGTCGATGGATTTCAATTCTTGCTTACTGGCTTCGACCTTGGCGGTAGCCGACTTGGCCTTCGATTGAGCATCCTTAAAGGCGATCCGGGCTCTTTCTAAGTCAATCCGGGAAATAAGAGGGAGATCCTTGTCCGATTTGCCGGCGGGCCTTAGCTTTTCGTTGCTCTCCAGATTTAGGTTCGCCAACTCGACCGCAAGTTCCGCTTGTTTTTGCTGCTCTTCCAAATCGGCCAGCCCCGCCACAATCTTTTCGCGATTGGCGCGAGCAATTTGGTCTTTAAGCTGCACGATTACCTGGCCTTTGGTAACCAGCATGCCTTCTTCAAGACCGCCTTTGCCGGCGTTCTCATCCAGGACCCATTCGACCTGGCCCTCGACGGCGGCCGTAATGCGAGCGGCGTGATTGGGCAAAGGCTGAGGCGTGCCCAGAATTTCCGTCCACTCCCCCAAGGAAGTCTCTTCTGCTTGCTCGACCTTGACCGGGGCGGGCGGCGTTTCTTCCCCGGCTGGGACAACCTTTTTGCCGCAGCCGGCCGGCAGGAAAGCTAACAAAAGGGCCGCCTGGATTAACCGAGGCAGCCGAAATCGGCAATTGGTCGACGTCATGTTGAGAATCTCAAAAGGCGAAGTGCATACCGAACAGCATTTAAGTGATTCTACGGAGCGGGCGCGGGGCTGACATCCAAGAGAGGTTGGCCCAAGGCCGCTGCCAGATCGGCGCGCGCCTGGGTAACCTCCCAAACTGCGTCCAGGTAACCGTCCCGGGCTGCAAGCGCCTTGCGGCGCAAATCCAGGACCTTGATCAGATCGACTCCAGGATCCCCCTCATTAAATAACTTTTCAATGCCCTCTAAGCTCTTTTGCAAATTCGGCAGAATCTCTTTCTTATAAGTGTTCACCCAGGATCGAGCATCACGGAGCCGGTCCACAGCCGCTTCCACATCTTGGCGGATAAGCACTTCGTTGCGGCGCACTTCCAAAAGCGCCCGATCGCGCTCGGCCTGGCGCTGGAGAATTTCGCCGCGGTGCGTGTTGCACAAGGGGATGGGCACGTTGATCTGGGCTCCGATCATCTGAACGCCGGTCGGATCGTAGGTATAGGCGGGGCCGAGCACCGGATTGCCGAAGCGGTTGGCGACTTCCAACTGTAGGCGGTTCTCAGCTTCGATGACGGCCATTTGGCGGGCACGAAGGTCGGCTCGCCCTTCCAAAGCCACTTGCTGAAGCCGTTCCAAATGGAGGTGCAACGGCGCATACTCGGCGGGGCCGCGCAATTCAAATGATCCTGTCTCTGCGCCCAAGGCGCGGCGAAGCTCCGTCCGTGTGGTTGTAAGCGTCGCCCGGCCAAGCCCCAAAGTGCGTCGAACGTTATCCACTTCGGTGACCGCTACAAGAAGATCGGCGCCACGGAGTTTGCCATTGGCGGCTAGCTCGCGCACCTGGCGGGCGCCTTCTTCATTAAGCCGTATGGCTTCTTCAATGAGCTTAACTTTTTCCCTCTGATAGAGGACGGCATTAAAAGCTCGAACGGCGCGCACCGCCGCCGTTTGTTCTTGAAAAGCGATCTCCCAATCGGTTCGTGAAAGAGTGGCGCTGGCCTCGCGCAGCCGGAGCTGAGCCTGCCCGCGCGTTTCCACCGTGAAGAGCAATAGATGTTCATTCGGGACCCGGTTGGTAATTCCTGACGACCGGGGCCCTTCGGCCCCTTGGACGCGTGATTCGTAGGTTGGGTTAAACGGGAAAGCGCGGGCAATGACGACCCCGGCCGCCGCGATGCCGTGCTGCTGCCGCACAGCCATCAAGTCCGGATTGTGCTCCAACGTCCAGCGAACCGCCTCGTCGAGCGTCAGGATGGCAGGCGGCGCTTCGGCGGGATTCGGCTCCGGAGGCGCCGCGCTTAACGTGCTCCAACTAAAGAGGATCGCGCCAACGAGGCAGCCCCCGCCAACGCGCCACCGCGGCAACCAGCGGACCTCGGATGCTTGCCCCATGCACATTTCCTTAACGAACAAGCGCCTTTTGGGCACGGCCGATAGGATAGGGAATTAGGATAAACCCTGCCCATAGGAATTCGGCCCGGTCAAGTTGGGGACCTTGTCCATTCGTACGGTATCGGCCGGTTATGCGGACTTCATCAATATTAACCTTATTTAATGGGACTGGGGCTGAGTCATGGCTGAGGAAGCAGCGACGAACTCCAACTCAGGAAAACCTCTCATTGCCGCCACTGTGTCTAGTTTAGCCGCTCCTTGCATGGACGTCGCTTGCCGGACGTTCCATAAGGCCGGCTATGAGGTTCAAGTCTTTGATGCCGGCGGATCCGGAGCCGAACGCATGGAATCGTTGATCCGCGCCGGGGCTGTTAGCGGCGTGCTTGATCTCACGACAACCGAGTTGGCTAATCAACTGTTGGGAGGCGCCTTGCGGGCCGGCCGGGACAGGCTCACGGCAGCAGCTATTAAGAGTGTGCCTCAAGTGATTTCTTTGGGTGGGCTCGATCAGGCAACCTTCGGCCCGCGCGTTCTAGTCCCGGATAAGTTGGACACGCGGCGGTTTTACCAACAAGACCCGAGCATCACCGTAGTGCGAACAACGCCCGAAGAAAACGACCAGCTCGGCAAGGAAATCGCGGAAAAAGCCAGCGCCGCACGGGGGCCGACAGCCATTTTGATGCCGCTTCAAGGTCTTTCAACTTTAGACGTCGAAGGCGGTGTCTTTTGGTGGCCCGAAGCCGATCAGGCCCTGTTCCAAAGCCTGCGCAATTGGATGAGCCCGCATGTGGAGCTTGTTGAGCTGGATCTGCACATCAACGATCCAGCTTTCGCCGAGGCAGCCGCGTCTAAGCTGCTCAGTTTGCTGCGCCGATAGCATGCGACCTGTGAATGCCCCAGTTTGCCGATTCGGGTCGGCCAAAATGAGCAGTCGTTTTCCGTTTTTCATCCCCCACCCACCCCTGGTGAAAAACGGAGCCGACCGGTGAAAAACGGAACCAACCTGGTGAAAAACGGGACCAGGGGTTCGAAACGATCCTTCGTAAATTAGCTATGTACATGGTCTTCCGGCAAAAAGATCGTTTCCCCTACTGGTGACGGCGACGTGAAACGATTTGGCTTGGTGATTGAATTGCCTCTTGCCCTGGTGAAAAACGGAATGCAAGGTTCTCGCTCGCCCGAAAGGCGCGGCCAATTTGGTTCTCTCCATTTCGCCTGACCCCCTGTGGAAAGAAATGGAAAGCATTTTGGGTTTTAAGGCCGGCTTCGAAAGGCTAAGCCCCTCACACCGCTTGGAGCGCCGGGCTGAAACGATGTATTTGCCATACTGGGGCGACCGAAATGAGGTATCGTTTTCCGTTTTTCATTCCCCTCACTATGCGGTACCGCTCTGGCAAGGTCTCCGCTGCCCCGCTGAGGCGGGATCGCGAGATGAACCCTAGTTCCACGAGTTGCGCTCCCCCCGCACGCCCAATACACTATACAATGGAAGCATTATTGATCAATCCTGCCAAGGATTAGCCATGTCTCTAACCGGCCACGTTCAGAACGGTGTTGTCGTTTTCGATACACCGAACCCCTTGCCAGACGGCACCGCCGTCCGGGTCGAGGCACTCGAAATCCCGCCGAAGCCCGCCACACGCAGCCTGCTCGACCGCCTCGGCGATGTTGTCGGCAAGGCCGCGGACTTTCCCCCCGACGCTTCACAAAACGTCGATCACTACCTGTACGGACATCCCAAGAAATCACCCGCCTCGGTGCCGCGGGCCGAATCAGCCGGAATCTTGAGCTCAAGGGCGTCCGATCAATCAGATCGCTCACGAGCTGAAGAACGCCGGGTCAGCAATATTCCAGGCTGGTGTCTGGACGGACGGTATTCTGATCTTTGAAAGGCTTACGCCGTTCATGGCGGTTCTTGGAACAGTTTCAAGCTTTGTAAGGCTTTCTGCATCAACGGAAACTGGCGATCACGGGCCCACACTTCAAGGTCGTTTTCGATGCCGAGCGTTACTATCACGGTATCGGGGAATGGAACCGTGATTCCTTGCAGCCGCAACGTGGCCAAATTGTCGCCGACCTTGTCCCAAAGTGACTCGAGAAGAGGTAGCTGAGAAAATGTCGAAAGGAGTGTCAATAGGTTAGAGCGATGGCTTGGATCACGAGCCCCGCACAACAATTCGGCCCGAACGATGCCGCAGACGGCTCCAGAAACCTGGGGAAGAAGCCCCGCCAACTTTGGGTCCTTGCCCCGCACATAGTCGATAATAACCGAGGTATCAACGAGGATCACGGCACATGATCCCCGGCATGTTTCAGGTCATAATCCCGCTGGCTCCGCCAAGCGTCTAAGTCATACCCCGTTTCGCGCAATTCTTGAGCAGCCCGCTCCGCCGCCTTCCAGTCCGCGGTCCCGGTTCTAATTCCCGAGACCTCCTCTTCCTGAACGATGATTTCGACAGTCTTGCCGATCATCGGCCTAAGTTCCGGCAAATACAAGGTATCCGATTCCAGCTTCCTACGAATACGCACCGAATTCATGGAAACACCTCCCACGGGATTATAACACAGGCCCTCGGTCGTCCCACGGCCAAAGGCCTAGACTCCCCGCCGGAGCCGGACTCCCGCTCACCACAAGAAGGAAGGCTTCAAGTCTCAACTCCTATGACTCCACCGTACTCAAAAATCGGGTTTGAGGAACGCTAGGTGTTCGCTTGACAGGCTTGGCAAAGCGAAGCCTCCGCCGCCCCCGCCGAGGCAGGATCCTGAGATAAACCTACTTCTCCAGTGGGGCACTGTCTTTTTCTCTTTTCGATTTCTTTTCGCCCCAAACGCCTCTTCCTGGCACTATATCCAGTAGAACAGCCTGCTCTGGAGGCCAGGTCCATGCCTGCGGCGAGTTTGACGGATGTTTTGCGATATTTGCGCACCCAATCGGAAGCGCAGGCTGCGCGCGACCTGAATGATGGCGAATTGCTGGAGCGGTTTCGCGTTTGCCGCGAAGAGACCGCATTTGCCCTGTTGGTGCAGCGTCATGGTCCTATGGTCTTGGGTGTTTGCCGCCGGTTGCTTGGCGATGCCCATGCGGCCGAGGACGCCTTTCAGGCGACATTTCTGGTTCTGGTTCGCAAGGCGGGTTCCATTCGCAGGCAGAGTTCCGTGGCTAGTTGGCTCTATGGCGTTGCTCGACGCGTAGCCGTCAAGGCACGGATAAGAGCGGCCCGGAATCAGGTCTCGGAAAGGCAGTCATTTGCCGTGCGGCATTCTCCCCAGTGCGACCCGGTGACAGTGCAAGACTTGCGTATAGCGGTCGACGAGGAACTGGAACATCTGCCTGAGAAATACCGCGCGGCGTTGATTCTGTGCGGATTGGAAGGCAAGACTCACGATCAGGCAGCACGCGAGTTGGGCTGCCCCCGAAGATCGCTCTCATCCCGATTGGCCCGCGCGCGGGAACTGCTCCGGGCGCGGCTAACGCGTCGCGGCTTTACCGTCTCAACGATCGCCCTGGTCGCCGTGCTGAGTGACAAGGCAACCGCAGCAGTGCCTGCGATCTTGGCCATCGCCACTGTTCGAGCTGCCATGGTTAAAACGGCTGCCGTCTCGGCGAATGTCGCGGCACTCACACAAGAAGGGATCAAGGCGATGAGCGCGAGTAAAGTAAAAGCGGGTCTGGCGCTGATGCTTATGGCTGCCGCTATGACGGCCTTCGGCCATCAGTTCGCCGCAAAAGACGAACCACCACCTTCCAACGATGCCAAACCGGCGTCGCCAAAGCAGGCTGCCGAGGAACGCAAGCCAAACACCGACCTGAACGGCGATCCATTGCCCGAGGGCGCGTTATTGCGATTTGGAACGGTGCGTTTCCGCCATTCGGGATGCGTCACTGCACTGGCCATTTCCCCGGACGGTAAATCACTTGCCACAACTGGCTACCACGGCGGGCTCGTGTGGGACGCATCCGGCGGAAAACCAGGGCTGACTTTCACGACCGCACATTTCAACTACGAGGCCGCGCAAAACTTGCTCGCCTTCTCTCCCGATAGTCAAAAAGTCATTTATTTGGGCAAGCGAAATTCCCTTGTCGCTCGAGACCGCGCCACCGGACACGTCAACTTGACGCTGCCGATCAAAGGCCAAGTGGATTCGTTCTGTAATTCTCCTGACGGAAAGCTTCTTGCCTTGGGTACACATGTAGGCGTCCAAGTTCTGGAAGCGGAGACACGACGTGTCGTCTGGAACACGAAGAATGGCCCGGATGATCCGCAGCTCGCGAAGGCTCGAAGGAACGATCGAGATCGGTTCGTCTCACCTTATCCGTATAGCCAGGGCGTCTTCAGTCCCGACGGTAAATTGCTGGCTGTTCACGCCAGCGACGCGACCCAGACAATACGGCTCCTGGACTCAACCAGCGGCGAGGAGCAACGGCGCATCGAACTGGACGCGCGGTTGTTCCAGTTCGCTTTCTCAGCCGATTCCAAGTACATAGCTACGACCGAGCGCGAGAATGCCGTCCGGGTCTACGAGACGGCTACGGGCCGCCGTGCCCACTCGTGGACTATCAAACTTACCAATTCAAACGAGAATTACACGTTCGCCGTGGCCTTCGCACCCAACGGCAAAACGCTGGCGGTCGGCGCCACCGATAACCTCGTCCACCTCTGGGATCTTGAAAAGGGACTTGAGTTGGACCCTTTGCGCGCTCATAGCTGGTATGTCACCGGACTTGCGTTTGATCCAAAGGGCTGCTGGCTCTACTCGACTGGTTGGGACGGATCGATCCGCCGTTGGGACACAGCCACTTGGAAAGAAAAGCTGGTTCCGGCCGACACGGCGACAGGGACCATGGCTCTTTCGCCTGGCGGACACACCGTCGTCTGGGAAGGTGATGGCGGCATTCTCCATATCAGCGACGCGGTGACGGGAAAGAAACTCCGAACCCTGCCTGGCAACCCCGCAGGCGTCTCTGAGCTGGTTTTTTCCCCGGACAGTTCGATTCTGGCGGCGGCTGGCAACAACATGTCCGTGCAGATCTGGGATCCTGTCGCCGGCAAGGTGCTGCGTCAGTGGTCATGGAACAAGGGCAAGGACTCTCACGCTAGTCCCGAACGGATGGCTTTCACGCCTGATGGCAAAGTGCTGGCGACATCCTCGTTTAGGTCGCATGAAGTTATTCTTTGGGATGTGCAGAGCGGGAAGCGTCGCGGTCAAGTGAAGCACATGGAGGTTTACGGGGCGGTATTCAGCTTGGATGGTTCCACTCTGGTTACGGCCGGGTGGGACCGCTCAGTTCGTTGGTGGCACTTGCCCGACCTCAAACTGATTGAAACGGTAACGTTGCCGAAAGAGGTCATCAAGGGACCGGACGGCATGGGCGATGCCCGCCTCCACGCTCTCGCGCGCTCACCCGACGGCCGATTCTTGGCCACGTTGGATCTCGGCGGTGCATTTAGCGTGTGGGACATGGCCACCCGCAAGGTGTTGGGTTCGTTCCCTGGAATCCGAGGCCAATGCAGGATCGCGTTTTCACCCGATGGCCAATGGTTGACGGCCGGCGACCAAGTTGGCGCCGTCGGCCTTTGGGACGTCCGAACGGGAAAACAAGTGTTGAAGTTGGCCGGTCATCCGGCAGGCGTGTTTTCCGTCAGCTTCTCACCCGATGGGCGGAGGCTCTTTACCGGTTCCGAAGACCGCACCGTCCTGGCCTGGGACCTGCGACCCAAGGCAGAGGACAAAACACAGCACAGTCTTGAGTCGCTGTGGAACGCCCTGGCGGGAGGCGACGCCGCGGCGTCTTACCGCGCGATCTGGCTGTTGGCCGACAGGCCGGGACGTTTAGTCCCGTTCCTCAAAGGCAAACTCAAACCGCCCAAGCCCGCGGACAAGACTCAGCTGCCCAAACTGCTAAACGCTCTCGACAGCGACGCCTTTGCCGAGCGAGAGACCGCGTCTAATGAGTTGACCGCGATGGGAGAGTCAATCGAGACAGAACTTCGCAAGGAATTGGCCAAAGAGAATTCCCTTGAGAAAAAGCGCCGCCTTCAGCAGTTGGTCGAATCACTGGTGAATGCTGCCTCGGATCTAGAGATTCGCCAAATCCGGGCCATCACGGCCCTCGCTTGGGCCAACACCAGCGGTGCTAAAGAATTGCTCACCGCACTGGCGATGGGCGATCCCGATGCTCGCTTGACTCGCGGAGCAAAAGCGGCACTCGAACGACTAGAACTCCAATAGATGGCAATCAATGAAACTCAATGGCTAGAACAGATTCTTAAGAAATCAAAGGGACAGCGTTGGACAAAATACATTCCGCCAACCCCGGCAACAGCCTTCAGGCGAATCTGCTCCGCCGGCCGCTTCTCTGCTTACGCGGCTGTTGCTTACTGCGGTAACAAAGGCCTGCCGCTCTAAAGCGGCGAAGTCATGGGGTCCAAGCTTTTCGGCTCCAAGCGGTCAGACATTTTAGGGCAGACGGCGTTCTGGTAGAATCCCCATAGCGATTTCACTTGTATCTTGGAGACCGGGCATGACGGCCGTCAGTGAAGCAGCCATTTTAAGCCGGGTCATCGAACCGGATAGGTCGGAGTTGCCGGGCCCGGTGGCCGAGGTGATCTTGCGGTGGAAGTTCTCGGAAGAGGATCGCCGCCGCATGCACGACCTTTTAGAAAAGGCCAAAGCCGGCAAGTTGACGCGGCGCGAAAAAGACGAAGCGGAAAAGTACGAGCGCGTGGGGCACTTCTTATCGATCTTCCAGTCGAAGGCCCGCATTTCGTTAAAGACTCGGAACCGCGTTTCCTGAGAACACGGCATGGACGCGTCTCTTGCGCGGCTAGTTTGGGAGCGGGCGGCCCAAGAGGAGGTGCGTCGGCGCGAGTACGCTTGACGCACCCTAGGTTTCGCGGGCTCCGGGTACAAACCGGCCGCCGATTCGGTAAGCAGCCGGCTGACCGACGCGAGCCAACCAGATTTGAACATCCGAGTGCCGGGTCAGCAAACGATCAATGGCTGTAAGATCATCCCCGGCCTTTTCGTATTCGCCCGACTGAATATCGATAGCGACGAACTGATTATCATCCTCGGGACGAAGCATCGGCGCAACTACCCGGTCATAGATCTCTCGGGCCCGTCGGCTAAACTCTTCGGAGCTATAAAGCGGTTTGCGGCTGGTCATTTTAGTCTCTTTCCTGAAGATTCCGTTCGCTGAGAGTTCGCTCGATCTCGACCTCGGTTTCTAGCAATTGTTTTTTACTCTCGACATAGGCGAGGGCCTCGCGCACAGCCTCGACCGGGACATGGTTATCCGCTGCCGCCGGACGCATGAGGAAAACGGGACTTCAAAACGTTGCCGCGCTGGAGGTTCATGTCTCGTCCGGTTCGTCCAAGCCGTCTCCGTCAAGCAGGTCGGCAGTTTCTGCTGCCAACAAGTTCATTTCGTCATTGGTCCATGGGCTATAGTCCACCATTTCAAGCTTGCTCCATCTTCTTGTTGCTCAAGCCTTGCAAAATCAACACGATGCCGCCCGTGGCTGCGAATCCGGGCGGTTCGAAGATTGTCCACCACCTGGGCATGCCTTCGTGCAGATCGATGCCGAGCATAACGAGCCCGTGAACGAGGGCCGCCGCTGCGAGAAAGGTGATCAACCGCCAATAGCGATGGACGTCAAACGAGATGAAGAAGATCATGGCGCCATGCAGCCCGTACAGGGCGGAGGCCGAGCGCGCTAGATAGCCGACGAGCGGACCGGGCGGCAGTTCCCCCAGACCGCTCAGCAGGTTGGCCGCCTCCATCAAGCGCCGTGGCATGATTGCCGCCAAGAAGGCCAGCATATCGATAACGCCCAAAAAGCGCAAAGCCCATGCGACCGATTTGGAAGTCATGATCGGCGTCAGATCCTGTGCCTTGTCGGAAAATCGTCATGCCTGAGCGGCTCGGCGGCGACCGTATTGCTTGCGAAAAGCCCGGCGCTCGGCGCGGCGCTCTTGTTGTCCGCCCAAGGCCATCTGAAAGGCCAGCCAGCCGAAAGTGGCGATCGCCACAGCCAGGGCCATGCCGTTTTGCAGCATCTCGCCTCGTTTGAGGAGGGTATCGTAGAGACCGTGCAACACCATAGGCACGCCGATTATCAGAAAAAGGGCAAAGACGTAATCATACCATTCCTCGCCTTGCTGCATCATTTCCCGTCGACGGCGAACGCTGATGCCGACGGAACCGCTCCACAGGGCATGCAACGCCACGCAGGAAATGAAGCGTACAAAGTAGATTCCCGGGCCGGCGAAGCCGTTGTAATAGCGGCTGGAATACATGATGCCTTCCGCGATCCCAAATCCCGCCCCGGACGCCAAACCCCATAGGAACGCCCCACGCCAGCTCTGGTTGTTGCGCTCGCGGTAATGCCAGAGCACGGGCAGCGCCTTCACTAGCTCTTCGCAAAAACCGACGCCAAGGGTAAATCCCAGGAAGCTGAGGAGGAATCCGTTGTCCGGGTCCAAGGCAGCCCGATAACTGAAGCCGATAAACTTAACAATGTAAAAGATCAGGACAATAATGCTCCGGCCGCTCACTCAAATTCCTTGCGACTATCCCGCCAAAAACTGCACGATAAATAAGAAGGCAATTCCCGCCGTCGCGGTGAATAGCGCTACTAACAAGAGATGCCAGGGATTGGCCGACCCTTGCGATGCGAGAATCAGCAAGAAACTGAGGAATAGGGCAGCCGCCACCAGGGCGTACAGCCAGTGCATCCAGCTGCCGCGAGGCAGGAGCGCTCCGACCAGACGCCGTTCGGGCAAAACTTGGAATAGCTCGTCCAAGTCGGCTTCGCCCGTTTCTAATCTTTGAATAACCCCTGCTGCCTTGGCCTGGACATCGGGCGGCGCATTAGCCAGGGTCTTTTCGAGCCGCTCCTCAATGTCCCTTTCACCTTTCTCCGATTTCTGAGCCAGGGAGATTCCGATGGGAATAAGAGTCAGAACCAGGAGCCAATGCAGGTGCCGTAAGACCAGGGGAGGGGAGTGCGTTTCGGTGACCAATGCCGGGCCCTTCTTCTTCCGCGGCAATCCTGTGGGCCCGGCTCGGTCTATTTCCTCTTCTGTCGGCTGATACATGGCGCTAGGAGTAGGCGGTTTGGAAGGGGCGGCGGCCACCTCGTAGCAGTTGCCATCCTCTTGCACCGGGATCGATAGTGGTTGCTTGCAGCCCGGACAAGCCACGCGCTTGCCGGCCAATTTGTCCGGCGCCTTCATTTTTTTGCCGCACGAAGTGCACTCCAAGGGGATTGGCATGGCGAAGTTCCTCGAGGTGCGCTAAAAGCGTTCCAGCGCATTGAAATTGCGAGATCGACACTAGTTTGTCGGCCTGACATGCACGGGTCAAGGAAATAAATGCATCCGAGATCGGCTGCCCAGAAACTGCCAAAAAGAGCTTTACCCCTGGCGCAGCTTGTTGGTCCGATAGGCCGTTAACAAGCGCTGCAAAAGGTCAATCGCTCGTTTGGCCTCGGCGCCTTTCTCCGTATTGGCTATGCGCCGGGGCGGCTTGAAATGGCGGACTTCCAATATGGCGGGAATGATGTCGACGCCGCCTTTGACGGCGGCTTCGACCGAGTCGAAATGATGGTGCTTGGCGAGGAACGTGCGATCCGCTTCGAGAACGAGCGTATAGCCGTGGTCGCCGTAGGCTGCGGAAAAGGCGCCGTCGATCGTGATGGCTTTGCCGCTCCGCTTAAGTGGAGATTCGCCCGCCTCGATTTTCACTGGGACATGACCGTTGACAATTAAGCCTCGCTCCGGGTCGGCGCCAAATTCGACCAGAATTCTTTTGCAGAAATCCGCGTCGTGAATGAGCTGGAAGTAAGGGTTCTTCTTTTCCACATGGCAGGCGTCCTCGTCAATCAAATCATTTTCCAGTGTTGTGATGCGGTCTTTGCCGAAAAGCGGAGAGCGCGGGCCGCACCAGAGGTACCACAGGAGGTCGAGGTCTTTCTCCTCGGGATGTTCGACACATCGAACTACAACACGTTCGATGGCGTCGAACAGGTCGCGGCCACGATATTCCTTGCCGTCGATTTCGAAGGGGAGAAACATGCCCTGCTCATCGACCGGTACACATCCGTGGAAAATGAGGTTGTCGTCGCGGCACAGATGCATCGCGCCATGGTCAACCAGGTAGCGCATATGCTGGAACAGTTTCTGGCTGGAAAGGAACGATTGGCGGATGCGGTCAAGGCAGGTGCGCTCTTCGGTAGACAAGGCATACGGATTGCTCGGGTCGATGGTGGGAAAGCTGCTATCACGCAGCCGGTGCCGGACGCCGTCGACGGTCACTGTGCCGTCGGTGAAATCGATGCGGTGCAGAAGGCGGCGATGATTCATGTCGAAGTGGGGATTGCTCTCGATGACTTTGCGTTCGAGCTTAAATTGCATGACGGCGGCGGCCTTGTGCATGCGCGCCATCAAGAGATCATCGCGCAGTCCGCTGCCGCGCGTCCGGAAGCAGGACGCCGGGTCGTCGGCATAGACGGCTCGGACCAAGTGCTCCAAGGGCTGCATGACAACGCCGTAGCCTTCTTCCAATTGCGAGAGCCGCCGATAACGCAGCGAAATGCGCAGAACGTGGGCAATTAAGGCCTCGTGACCCAACGCGGCGCCGAGCCAGGCGGCGTCGTGGTTGCCCCAGGTGATGGAGACGTTCGACTGGCGCATGACATAGTCCATGACGCGGTCGCCGCGCGGCCCCCGGTCCCAGAAGTCGCCGGCAATAATAAGTTCCTCGACGGCCAAGTTGCGGACGACGCGCACCGTCAAGCGAATAAATTGAAAGGCCCGACCTTCTCGCGCCAGCGTGTCTACCATCGCGGCTACATAATGGCCTTCGATGTCGCCGGTTCGACCATGGAGCATTTCCCGGAGCACTTCACGATACTCTGCCGGGAATACTCGTTCGACACGCTCCAGGGTATAGCGGCGGGAAAGCGTCCGAATCATCGTCAAGAGATGAAGGACGACGCGTTGGCAATAGATCCGGCCTTTTTCGGAATCGGCTAATGTCGTGGCATGGCTTTCGAGCGTCTCCCGCGGATAAAAAATAAGACTCAAGAAGTCTTGCATCTCGTCGGGCGCCAGGGTGTCTCCGAAAAGGGCGTTCAACCAAGGGCCGGAGCGTCCCGGAAGCGTTGTTGATGACATGCCGCAATTTGCCGTATTCCCCGTGGACATCGCTGATGATGTGGATCGTGCCCATCGGCAGTGTCAGGTTGGCTGATAGCCGGGCAATCTCGGCCACGGCGGAGTCAATGCTGGGAAAAAGACGTCCTAGCGGCCGCAGGGCGGTTAATTCCTGCTCGGTGAAGCATTGGCGTGGGCATTCGGGGGTATTCATGGTGCAAGTATTGTATGGGACGCGGCCGCAGGCTCAGCCGCGGTCTGGCTCATTCGACCACGATCGATTCAACGCTTTTTCTCCCGCGCCAGCAAAATTCGTATGTTGCGCATTTTTGGATTGATGTTCGCCTTTGGTAATTCACCTCGTTCATCAGAAATTACCCAACTTTTGAACACGCCACCGTACCTGCGGTTGACATCGACGGCGACGGGCGGGTATAGCCCCATCCCCAATATCTTTACCCGGACTATGAGGCTGTCCATGGTCTCAGCGCGGCGAGCTCGCGGATGGCGATGCGTTTTGGCGTTCACCCTGGCGTTTGGCTGCTGGAAAGATGCGAAGGCGCAATCGCCACGCGCCAATCCGGTTGAAGCTCTGCGTCAGACCCTGGTCTCGGATTCCGATCGTGCCACGCGCGGCGCCGACATCACAGCGCGCGTGGCAGCGCTCAAGTCGCTAAACGATCTGCACCACGCTTTGTTTCTCCGCGAATGGCGCGACCACCACCCCGATCCAGAGGTGGCCTTGGTCGATCAGAAATACCGCGCTCTGGTGGGGAAGCGATTCGAGCAAATGATTCGCCCAGTTCTCCGAAGCACCGACAAAGGCCTAAGCCTCCGCGCTCTGGAACAGCTCGACGGGATTGCCGCAGCGGAACCGGATGGCTGCGATCCCTGCCGGCTCATGCCGGCTGTCGCCGCCGATTTGGCGGAGTTAACAAGGCGCGGGCAGGGGGAAGTTCGCGAGGCGGCGGCTAAAGTCTTGGGCCGTTGGCATGCCGACCCGGAGGTCGCCGTGCCCGCGCTTGGGACGCTGCTCCTGACCGGTGCAACGGCCGAGCGGGTGGCTGCGGCCGGCAGCTTGGCTCAGGTGATCGAGGAAGCCGCAAGGCTTGTCGCGCAACCAAATAATTCCGTCGATGTGGCCTTGGCCCGGAGGAACTTAATTCTGGCCGCGCGCGGAGCCGTCCCCGCCTTGGCTCGCGGCGTTAAAGACAAAGATCCGGAAGTGCGGCGCTTGTGTCTAGAAGGATTGACGGCGGTCGCTCAGTCCACTCAAAGCATCGTTCAGGCCTGGAGCCTCGCCGGTACGGAAAAAGATCCCCAAGCGGCCCGGCGGCAAGCGGAAAAATGCATTGGCGAACTCCTGCCTCTGGTAAGGCAAATTAACGACCAGGAGGGAGGCTGCCTGCCGGCCACTTTGAACGACCCCGAACTGCAAGTGCGAATCGCGGCGCTTCACGCCGTCGAAGAACTCGCGATGTTTCGCGCGGAATGGTTGCGGCAGGCCAGGGAGTTTTCCGTCGGCGACGATCCGTTGCAGCAGATTTTGGTCGCAACGTTGCCGGCGCTCTCGCGAAACTTGAACGACCGGGATGTCAACGTTCGTCGATCTACGTTGGAAGTGTTGGAAGTGCTGGGATCCACGGCTCGTCCTGCCGCGGCCAACGTCGTCCGGTCCTTGAATGATCCGGACGTCTTCGTTCGCTGGGCGGCGGCGCGGGCCATGGGTCATTTAGCGCCGGCAGAGGCAGCGACGGCGGTGCCCGCGTTGGTCAAGCTTCTGAGTGAGACCGATTCCGGGCTTCGGCTGACTGCCGTTGCGGCTTTAGAGCGCTACGGCCCCGCTGCAAAGGATGCGGCGCCCGCACTTGTCATAAGGCTACGAAGCCAGGATAACGACTTGCGCAGGGGAGTGGTTCGCGCTCTGGGCAGCATCGCGATGGACTCGGAAACCGCGTCCCGAGGGCTAAATGAAGCTTTGAAAGACCCGAGTGAAATAGTTCGCAAAAGCGCCGGCGAGGCTCTCGAACGCCTCCAGGCGCAGCGCAAGGATCCAGGTGGCTTGCTGTCGTATCATCGACCGCCCATTCAGAGCGGCGACCGTTAGGGAGCGTTGAAAGGCGAGCGCTTCCCATCGGTCGCGGCTCTGAATGGATGGAGCTCGACTTTCATTTTCCGGCCCCCGATTTATCGACCTTTCCACGACCCGGTCCGGCGGCGACCGTTCCCTTGCGCCAAGGCTCCAGTTGGCGCGGGAAGCTAACCGGATCGTTCTTATGGTTGTACTCGAGCGCTTCTCCCATCCATTGGCGGAATTTCGTGTTGCCGAGGAATGATTGAAAAGCCATAGAGCGGTCGCGGTATTCCGCTTTCCTTGCGGCCACAACCATAAGCAAGACTTCCTGAAAGAGCTTGTTTGATTCGGCCGGTTTGCTTTGCAAGCCGAGAATTAGGGCGTGGCCCAGCTTACCGAAGGCACTGTACACCTCAACCTGATTGGGATTGTTCTGCAATTCCAGAAAGAACTGATCTGCTTCATCCCACCGGCCTTGATCTAGGTAGAGAAGAGCCAGTTCGCGATAGAGGTCCAGACCGACGCGAATCTTGTCTTGGTCCTTGCCGGGGTCGATATAGAGCTTGGCCGTGTCCTTGAGCGATTGTTCTTTCTTAATGGGGGAGTACTGTGCCTCAAGCTTGCTGAGGTCGACTTCATTTACCGGGGTATCGCCGGAATTGGCCGGTTGCTGACCACGGCGAAAGCCAAACGCGGCTCCAACAGCGGCAGCCAAGACCAGGCTTGCGGGCACGGCCCAACGCATCCAGCGCATGGGCTTGGCAGAGATTACGGACGATGGTGCGCCAAGCATGTCGGGGCGCGTCTTGCCCCCGGACATATTGAGGCTGGTCGGCGAAGCATCGCCGGTTTCCAGCAGCGTTGGCGCCACCAAGCTCGGCGACGCACTGAGATTTTCCCGAAGCTTATTGAGGTCGCGCAGCAGGTCGCGGCTGGTCTGGTAGCGGTCGTCCGGCTTCTTCGCCATCATCTTGTGCACCATACCGCATAGCGCGGCCGGCACATCCGGGCGAATCAGGGCCAGGGATTCAGGCTCGTTCTGAACGTGCTGAAGCGCCACTTCGAATGCTGTTCCTTTGCGAAATGGCGGATTGCCCGCCAGCATGTGATAACAAGTCACGCCGAAGGAATAAATGTCCGTGCGCGGGTCGAGGGGGAGGCCTTGTACTTGTTCGGGGCTCATATAGAGAGGTGTGCCCAGCGTTACGCCGCTTTGAGTCAAATTGAGCGGTTTGCCTTCCGGAGCGAAGCTGCGCGATAGCCCGAAATCCGCGACCTTCACTTCGCCTTTGCGCGTGAGCAGGATGTTTTCCGGTTTGATATCGCGATGGATTATGCTCGATTCAGCGGCGCGCTGTAGGGCAGCGGCGACCTGGCGCATGATGCTAAGGGTTTGGCTGGCATCGAGCGTTCCTTTTTTCGCGAGGTACTCGCGCAGATTGCGGCCCTCTACGTATTCCAGGGCCATGTAATGCAGACCGGCTTCTTCGTTGATGGCATAAATCTGAACGATATTGGCATGGTTGACGCGTGCAACGGCCAGAGCCTCGGCTTTGAATCGCTCCAGCGCGTTGATATCGGCGGCCAGCTCCTGCTTGAGCAATTTAAGAGCGACCTTGCGCTCTAGAGAGGTTTGTTCGGCTAAATAGACCTGCCCCATACCGCCCTCGCCGAGGCGGCGCAAGACATGAAACTCGCCGAGAGTTCGGCCCGTCAGGTCCGTCGGAGTGGCGGGCGATTGGCCCAGCATGGGATTCCCGGAAGTTAGCTACAGTCGCTGCGTAATTTCGTCCATGACGTGAATTCAGCGAAGAGCGAATCGTCTCTGGCTTTCAGCTTAGTATACTTGCGGCGAGTATAGGTGTTTAGGCCAGACTCCGTTGAGCAGACGGAGCATGGCCTAGACCCAAGCGAAAGCGAGGGTGGCCGTTTAGGCCACCTGCTTTATTTTGACCTATTTCGACGAATAGCAGGCGAGAAATCTCATTGGCGGAGCCGTTGGACGAGGACCTGGTAGCAGCTCCCGTTGCCATTTCCCGTATACAGAAACCGATTGTCGGGGGAGAAACAAAGCGTTTTGATTTGAGTATCCAGCTCCAGGCTGCCTGCCAGCGCGAAAGAGTCTGCATGCCATAGCTGTAGAAGGTGATCCTCGCCGCCGGTAGCCAGCCACTGTCCATCCGGGCTGTAGGCAACCGCACACGCCATCTCCTGAAATTCATCAAGCTCGGCGACCAGCTTGCCTTCTGGAATTTCCCATATACGAACGGTACGAGTCAGAGAGGCGCCGGCCAAAAACTGACCGCTGGGATGGAATGCCAGGCTCAGAACGCCTCCCGGCATGGAAGCCACCGGACTGCCGCGCTGAGTAATGTTCCAGACGGCAAGGCGCCCGTCGTTGCCACCCGTTGCTAACCAATCGATCCCACCGACTGCCAACCATTGGCTGTTGGGATGAAAAGCCAGCGTCTCGATCGAACACCCGCCCGCAGCGTCAGGGACAATGACAAGAGGCTCAACGGTGGAAACGTTCCATACCCAGACATCCGCGCCGGAACTCCCGCTGGAAGCTAAAGCCTTGCTGTCCGCAGCAAAAGCGACGGCAGAAAGGGGCAGGTCCTGGCCTTCGAGCGTGCCTTGCTGCTTGCCGGTCTGGGCATTCCAAAGGCGAATCCGGGCATCGGCGCCGCCGCCGGCCAACCAGTGGCCGTCAGGACTGAAGGCGATGGCAGCCAGGTCTACTCCATTTTCCGGCACTAAGGCAATTTGCCCCGACTCCGTATCCCAGAGACGCAAGCCGGCGCTGCTGATGTTGGCCATCCGCCGTCCGTCAGGGCTTAAGGCCATGCCGGTTCGAACGGAAACGGAATCCGCGAAACTCATCAGACCCTGTCCGCTTTGCCAGGCCTTTTTAGCATTCCCGGGGGGAGACGCCTTGCCATCTGTCGACCAAAGGTTAATAACGCGGTCTTCACCGCCTGATGCAAGGCGTTTGCCGTCAGCGCTGAACGCCAAACAACGAATCTCACTCTCATGGCCTTCGAGAACCATTAATGTGCGGTGTTTGGCAATGTCCCAAAGGTGAATCCGGTTGGCGGAATCGGCGCATGCCAGAAGCGACCCTTGATTATTGAGAGCCAAAGTAAAAACCTGTCCTTCATGGCTGTTGAGCAGAATTACCGGGTCGCAAGTGGCGATATCCCATACTCGGACTGTCGTGTCCCACCCGGCCGAGAAGAGCCGTTTGCCATTGGGGTGCCACGCTAAGCCGGGGATGCGGTCGGTGTGACCGGAAAGGGTGCCGAATAACTTGCCGGTGGATAGCTCCCACAGCCGGATTAGCTTGTCTTCAGCCGCTGAAGCAAGACGCGAGCCCTCGAAATTGAAGGCCAGGGCACTTACCGGACGCGGATGTGCTTTTATTTCCCGGATCAATTGCTTGGTGCGAATGTTCCACAAACGCACGGCGCCGTCGTCATGGCCCGTGGCGATTTGAGAAGAGCAAGGCGAGAAAGCCAACGCGGTCACCCAACTGGGCTGTTCCCATTGCCCGCTCAGCATGCCGGTGGCCACTTCCCATATCATCAAATCGTTGCTGGCGGCGGCGACCAGCGATCCGGCCCCGTTAAACGCCCAGGCCGTTTCCAGTTCGGTGAGGAAATTCCAATCCTTTTGCCGGCCGCCCGCTATATCCCATTGGCGAAGCATGCCCGGCTCCTCGATGGAGCGCAAGCTGCCATCCGGGGTGAAGGCTAATGCCGAGATTGGCCCATCGACCCGATAGGGCCGATCGTCGAAGGCTCGATAGGGCGCATTAGAGGTTTCCGAAGGAGTGAAGGACTCTGGAATAGACGGAGTTGTAATGATGCTCATGTAGGGATTCTCGCTGATTTGCGGAGTGGGACGCCGGGGAGCGATCAGCCAAGCCACTATTTTGTCAATTTTACAACAGTTTTTGGTTCCGTGCGTCGACGGGACACCGGTTAATTTAGAGCCGGGCGCGATAGGGATTCAGCTTTCAGCAAAACGCGGATTTATCACAATTGACGTGGTAACGGGGTAAAATGGATTTCTCTACGTGGCAAGTGAACGCTAATTATGACGGAAGCGAAAGCGCCGGGTGAGTGAATTTGCTTTCATCGACTGGTTACGCCGCCGTACCCCCCGCGATGGCCGTGTGTTGCTGGGGCCCGGAGACGATACGGCGGCCCTCCGGCTAACCCGCGACGTCCCTTGTCTTGTGACCACAGATATGCTCCTTGAAGGTAGTTGCTTCATTCTGGCCGAATCAGGCGCCCGGCGGGTGGGAAGAAAGGCAATGTCGGTCAACTTAAGCGACATGGCAGCCATGGCGGGCAAGCCGGTCGCGGCTGTCGTCAGCGTTGGCTTGCCGCGTGACGGGGGTAAGATTCTTGCCGAAGAGCTCTATCTTGGCATAAGGGATGTCGCGGACGCCTTCGATACCGCTATCGTCGGCGGTGACACCAATAGCTGGCAAGGGCCATTGGCCCTCTCGGTGACTTTGCTCGGTGAGGCGACAGGCCGAGGCCCGGTTACCCGATCAGGCGCCCGGCCGGGGGACTGGTTGTTTGTTACAGGAGCCCTGGGCGGCAGTCTGCTGGGCAAACATCTCGATTTCACTCCCCGCATCCACGAAGCCTTGCGACTTCACCAGGTGGTGGAGTTACACGCGATGATTGATATCAGCGACGGTTTAGCGGCCGATTTGCATCACCTATGCGAAGAAAGCCGCTGCGGGAGCGTCCTGCGCGCCGAATCCATTCCGATCGCGGCGGATGCCAGGAAAATGGCCGATGGGCGAATGCCGCTGGATCATGCTCTGGGAGATGGAGAAGACTTCGAATTGCTGTTCGCTGTGGCACATGAAGATGGGAAGCGCCTCGTAGAAGCGCAACCGGTTGCCGGAATAAGCCTCGTCCACATCGGGGAATGCGTCGAAAAAGGTTTATGGCTGGAACAACAAGGGAAGAAGATGCCTCTGGAGCCGCGCGGCTACGTGCATGAATTGAAATAGCACCTCGGCGGGCGGGACCGGGTTGAAGGTTGTAGGTGCCCAAAGCTTCTCAAAATCAAAGGGGGCCAGGCCAAACCGTGGCCCGCTTCGACCGACGCTGGCCACCTTCGAGCCCGACGTTGGCCACCTTCGAATTGGTCGAGAGCTTCAAAAGCCACGAAAAGTCACAAAAACCCACAAATGCTTTCCACGGGTCTGTTTTCAAGTGTTTTCGTGTGTTTTCGTGGCGAATCCAAAACGGCAATCACTTTCCCGGCGCCACCGCGATGGACCCGGATTCGGTTATGTAAATCAGGTTCCCATTGTTTTCGTCGCGGAATACTTCGATACCCACCTTCTTCGTCTTTTCGGTGAAGTTCTCTTCTGCAGCCGAGCGCACCTTCACGCTCATACCATGCAGCCACTGAGGCGTTTTAACCTGTTTCTCCTGGGCCTGGGCGAAAGGCAGTTGCTGAGCAACCAGGCAACCCAGCAAGAAGCAAACTAGACCCAACAAAATGATTTGAACGCGTTTCGACATGGGATTCCTCGCGACAGTAGGGTGATCGAATGACGGATGGATTGCCAAACAGTTGATGACGATCTTTCGTCGTGAAGCTAACCGCCTCTTCAGTTTACGAAAAAAGCAATGTCAGGCATCAAGGCCTGATTTAGGGATTAGCGTGAGCGGCGACCTGTGCATGGGAACCTTGTTTCATCTTAATTCTGGGCAATTTGTTGCCTTTGGCGATTTTTCTGGTTGACGGGCTTTTCATGTAGCCCTTAGAATCACTTTGTCATAAATACACAAAAAGTGCAGTTGTGGACCGGAATGGAACTGATGCGTTTCCCGGCAATGTCGCCGGAGACTGCCCCCCTCATTTCCGTTCAACGTCGTGCCTTTGCATCGCGAATGGCCACGACCTTTTCTTACTCGCGGAACTTCAACCACAATTCGTCATTTATCGCCCGTTCGTACCCCTGAAGCCGTTTTGAATCATCACCTGGAGGATAATCAGGCATGCCCTGGACTCGCTGGCTCCCTAGCCGTTCACCTCGTACCACCCTTATCCCCCGCAAATTTCGTCGCTCTATCTTGGCTCTGGAAACGCTTGAAGACCGGACCTTGCTGAGCGTTTTGTCTAATGTCGCCGAACCAACCTATATTCGTTTCACTGGGCCAGGAGTGAGCCCGCTCGGCTCTTCCGGCCCGACGGGTTATACCCCGGTGCAAACGCGCCATGCCTACGGCTTCGATAAGATCTTCTTCAATAGTGTAGCCGGCGATGGCACCGGCCAGACGATCGCCATCGTCGACGCCTATGACGATCCCAACATCAGCGGCGACTTGCTTCAGTTCGATAAACAATTCGGCTTGCCCAACCCCGTATTCACGAAGGTGAACCAGACCGGCGGCGCTACTCCCCCGGTAGCTAACGCCGGTTGGGCGAGCGAAATCGCCCTGGACGTCGAGTGGGCGCATGCCATTGCCCCCAAAGCTAAGATTCTCCTCGTGGAGGCTAACGACAATAATTACAACAACCTCTTAGCCGCCGTTTCCTATGCTGCCAGTCAGCCCGGCGTGGTAGCCGTTTCGATGAGCTGGGGCGGCGGCGAATTCAATGGTGAGACGGCCTACGATAGTTATTTCACCACTCCCTCAGGCCATGCCGGAGTTACTTTCATCGCGTCCTCGGGCGACAGTGGCGCGCCGGCCCAACATCCGGCGATTTCCGCCAATGTTTTAGCTGTCGGTGGGACAACGCTCCATCTCGACACTTCGGGCAACTATATAAGTGAGAGCGGCTGGAGCGGCAGCGGCGGCGGCATCAGCACTTTTGTTGCCCAGCCCGCTTATCAGAAAGGCATTGTCACTCAGTCCACGACCATGCGGACCGATCCCGACGTTGCTTACGATTCCGATCCCAACACCGGCTTCCCCGTTTACGACAGCTATAACAACGGCACCGTGACCCCCTGGTCGCAGTTCGGCGGTACAAGCGCCGCAGCACCTCAGTGGGCCGCTCTTATCGCTATTGCCGATCAGGGCCGAGCGGCTGCCGGCAAAGCCGCCCTTGACGGTCCCAGCCAGACCCTTCCATTGATCTACGGCCTACCAGCTACGGATTTTCACGACATTAACTCCGGCGGCAGCACCGGTATTCCAGCCTACTCGGCGGCTCCCGGGTATGATCTGGTAACCGGCCGCGGCGCGCCCTTTGCCAACCTTGTTGTGCCGGATTTGGTCGGAAATTTGCCGTGGTCTAGCTATGCCGGCAACGCGCAGCATACCGCGACTTCAACCACGGCATCGCAATCGCTCGATGCCATCCACTGGCAGACGGCTGTCGATCTCAACCCGCAATACAGCGGCAACGACCTGCTCATTCACTACGGCTCTCCGCTCGTCACCGCCGCTAACACGGTGATCCTGCCCGTCAAGACGGGGGCCACCGGCGGCTTCGAAGTGCAGGGCATTAATGGAGCCACCGGGGCCGTAAAGTGGACCCAGTTGACGGACTACCTTTTGCCCCCTCACAATTGGACGCCCAGCTTCTCGCCCGTATTGGCCCCCGGCAATCGGCTCTACTTTGCCGGTGCGGGCGGCACCGTCTACTACATGAATTCGCCCGACGCCACCGGCGCGGTTACTACCGGGCAATTGGCGTTCTATGGCATCGGCAATTACACGCACAGCGGATTTGACAACTCTGTTTACATCAACACACCGCTCACCGCCGACGGCAACGGCAACATTTATTTCGGCTTCCAGGTGACCGGCCCTAATCCGCTCAATCTCCAGAGCGGCATCGCCCGCATTGACGCCAACGGCAACGGGTCCTATGTTTCCGCCACGTCGGCGGCCGCCGACGCCGGCATCATCAAGGTCGTCATGAATAATGCCCCGGCGCTCAGCAACGACGGCACCAAGCTCTATGTCGCCGTCAGCGCCGGCAACAGCGGCCGCGGTTATCTCCTGGAACTCAACAGCACCACGTTAGCCACTGTGGCCAAGCGGGCTTTGATGGATGTCAAGGTGCCCACCAATAACGCCCAGCTCCCCGACGACGGCACGGCTTCGACCACCGTCGGCCCCGACGGCGACGTCTATTTCGGCGTCCTGGAGAATCCGTTCCCGTCCAACAACGATCGCGGCTGGCTCGAACACTTTTCCGGCGACCTCTCGCAAGTGAAGACTCCCGGCGCGTTCGGTTGGGATGATACGGCCTCCATCGTCCCCAAATCCATGGTGCCCTCCTACACCGGCACTTCCAGCTACCTGTTGATGACCAAGTACAACAATTACGCCGGCATCAACACCGGCAACGGCCAAAACAGGATCGCCATTCTCGACCCCAACGCCACCGCGGTCGATCCTGTCACCGGCGCCACGGTCATGAAGGAAGTCCTGACCATTCTGGGTCAGACCGCCGATCCGTCTCATCCAGGGGGGGTGAACGAGTGGTGCATCAATTCCGCCGCCGTGGATCCCGCCACCAAGAGCATTTTGGCCAACAGCGAAGACGGTAAACTCTATCGCTGGGACATGACCACTAATACGTTCACGCAAGTCGTCACCTTGACCGCGGGCATTGGCGAAGCCTACACGCCCACGGTGGTTGGAACGGACGGCACGGTCTATGCCATCAATAATGCCACGCTCTTCGCCGTCGGCGCCAAAGGTTCGGTTCCCGCCGCACCCAGCGGTTTATCCGGCGTGCCCGCCACCGGCAGTTCCGTTAATCTAACGTGGACCAGCACCGCCACCAACCAGACCGGCTTCCATCTGGACCGCGCGACCGACTCCGCTTTTACCCTCAATGTGGTCACCCAAACGCTGCCCGCCACGCCCAACTCTTTCACCGACACCGCCGCCGGTCTGACTCCCGGCACGACTTACTACTATCGCTTGCGGGCTTTTAACGCCAACGGCGACTCCACGAACTCCAACGTCGCCACCGTGGCCATTCCGCAGGGCCCCGCCGTCCCCACCAACCCCAAGGTCGTCAACGCCACCACCACCGAGCTGGACCTGACCTGGACCGACAATGCCGGCTCCAATGCCGCCAATTACATCATCCTGCGGTCGGTCAATCATGGCGCCTTCACGACCTACGCCACGCTGCCCGGTAAGACCACCGCACCCCCCAGCACGTATTCCTGGAACGACACCGGCCTGAGCGCCGGCACGTTTTACGACTATCACATCGAGGCCAGCAATACTACCGGCGTCAGCCAGGTAGTAGACGCCAACGCCACGACGTTGACGCTGGCGCCCAGCAGCGTAAGCGCGACTCCGGTCAACTCCGCCGTCAACCTCTCCTGGACCGCTCCAACGGGCGCAGTCAGCTACAACATCTACCGAGGCACTACCGCCGGCGGCGAAGCCCCCACCGCCATCAGGACCGGCGTCACAACAACCACCTACGCCGACGCCGTCCTGACCAACGGCGCCACGTACTACTACGTCATCACCGCCGTCAACGCCAATACCAGCAAAACGCCTGTCATCCCCAGCGAAAGCGCCAAGTCGGCTGAAGTTTCGGCAACGCCGTCCAGCACTCTCTCCTCGAATCTCATGCTGACTGCCGAGGATCCGGGCACGAACGTCTATCGCCTGCTCAATTACAATCAGGCCGGCACTCTGCTCAGCTCCACCACGATTCCTCTGCCCCCCGGTTCGACGGACGTCGAGGATGCCCGCGATCTGACCGTCGATACCGCCGGCAACATTCAAATCTTCAACGGCACGTTCTCGCCTTCTCTGAGCACCTACGCCCGCGCGGCCCAGACCTGGTCCCAGCGGACTACCACGGGGTGGACCACCGTCAACAACCTCTCCTACGGCGGCGTCGGCGCCCTGCGCAATTTTGTGTTCGTTACCGACATGGCCACGGCCAACCAACCGCTCAATGGCATCATCCGCTTCGACAACTCGGGCGGGCCCACCGTCCGCTTCGCCGATTCGCATGATTTCATCGACCTATCCGTCGGTTTGGACGGTCTGGTCTACGGCCTTAGCAATACCAGCGTGCCCAACCAGGTATTTGTCTACGATCCCCAGACGCTCGGACTCCTCCGAAGCTTCGCGTTAACCAACGGCCCGGATACCGACATCCGCAGCATTGCCGTCGACGCCAGCGGCACCATCATGGCGGCCACTTGGGGCGGGTTCCTCGTCAAGTACGATTCGACCGGCAAAGCGCTCGCCAACATTCAGCCCCATATGCCATCGGGCGCCGGTGAAAATTACGACAGCATTACGCTAGACCCCAGCGGCCAAGTGGCCGCCGGCGGCCGCAATGGATTCGTCTTTCTCACCAACGAATCGCTGACTTCGGTCACGTCAATCGCGACAAACGAGTGGAATTTGTTCGTAACGTTTGACCACTACATTCCCCAGGCCGCCATCCCCGCAGCCCCGACCAGCCTGGCCGGCGCTCCGGCCACGGCAAGTTCCGTGAACCTGACCTGGAGCAGCACGGCCACCAATCAGACCGGCTTCCACCTCGACCGCGCTACGGATGCCGCTTTCACTCAAAACCTGATCACCGAGTCGCTGCCCGGCTCGCCCAATTCCTTCACGGACACCGCCGCCGGCTTGGCCGCGGGCAACACCTACTACTACCGCCTGCGTTCTTTCAACGCGGGCGGCGATTCCGGCAATTCCAATACGGCGACCGTGACCATCCCGGCTGTCCCCGCCGCGCCCACTGCTCCTCAAGTCGTAAGCGCCACCACCGGCGAGCTGGACCTGACCTGGACCGACAATGCCGGCTCCAATGCCGCCAACTACATCATCATGCGGTCGGTCAATCATGGCCCGTTCACGACCTACGCCACCCTGCCCGGCAAGACCGGCGCCCCGCCCAGCACGTATTCCTGGAACGACACCGGCCTGAGCGCCGGCACGTTCTACGACTACAACATCGAGGCCAGCAACACCTCCGGCACAAGCTCAGTCGTCGACGCCAACGCCACGACGTTGACCCTGCCGCCCAGCACCGTAGGCGCCACCGCCGGCAACGGCCTCGTCAACCTCTCCTGGACCGCCCCCACCGGCGCGGTCAGCTACAACGTCTATCGCGGCACCACCGCCGGCGGCGAAGCTGCCACCGCCATCAAGACCGGCCTGACCACTAGCAACTACTCCGACGCCGGAGTGACCAACGGCACGACGTACTACTACGTCGTGACCGCCGTCAACGCCAACACCGGCAATGCGCCCGTCATCCCCAGCGAAAGCGCCAAGTCGAGCGAGGTGTCGGCCAAGCCCGCGTCCGCCACATCGGCAACGTTCGTCAAGACGGACACAACCACGCAGGGAACGTGGAAGGGGGTCTACGGAGTTCAGGGCTACGACATCATCGGCGACGCGGTCAGTTTGCCGGCTTATGCCACGGTGACGCCCAGCGGCAACTTAAACTACACTTGGGCCGGCTCCACTACTGCTATCCGCGCTTTACAGAAGTCCGCGGCAGGGTCGACCGATCGGTTGGCAGCCTGCTGGTATTCCCCCACCAGCTTCACCGTGGACCTCAACCTAACCGATGGGCAGACCCATCAGGTGGCGCTCTATCTGCTGGATTGGGATAACAATGGCCGCAGTGAACGGATCGACGTGTTGGACAGCGCTTCTGGAACCGTGCTAGACAGTCAGACCGCCTCATCCTACACGACAGGAAAGTACCTAGTTTGGAACCTCAGCGGCCATGTTCAGATCAAGTTCACCAGACTTACAGGCGCTAATACAGTCCTCAGTGCCCTGCTTTTGGACGCGCCAGCCGCACCGGTTCAGCCCCCCGTTGCCCCAAGCGGGCTGACTGGCTCTCCGGCCACGGCCAGTTCAGTCAACTTGACCTGGACGAGCACAGCCACCAACCAGACCGGTTTCCATCTCGACCGCGCGACCGACGCGGCTTTCACGCAAAACCTGGTGACGCAGTCGCTGCCCAGCTCCCCCAATTCCTTCACCGACAGCGCTGCAGGCCTAACGACAGGCGGCACCTACTACTATCGCCTTCGCGCCTCCAACGCGGCAGGCGATTCTGCAAACTCCAACGTCGCTACAGTGACCATCCCGCTTGTCCCGGCCGCACCCACCAATCCGCAAGTAGTCAACGCCACCACCGGCGAGCTGGACCTGACCTGGACCGACAACGCCGGCGCCAATGCCGCCAACTACATCATCCTGCGGTCGGTCAATCATGGCGCCTTTACAACTTACGCCACGCTGCCCGGCAAGACCGGCGCTCCGCCCAGCACGTATTCCTGGAACGACACCGGCCTGAGCGCCGGCACGTTTTACGATTATAATATCGAGGCCAGCAACACTTCCGGCACAAGCTCGGTCATCGACGCCAACGCCACCACGCTGACCCTGCCGCCCGGCAGTGTAACCGCGACAGCCGGTAACGGATTGGTGAATCTCTCCTGGACCGCCCCCACCGGCGCGGTCAGCTACAACGTCTACCGCGGCACCACCGCCGGCGGCGAAGCCGCCACTGCCATCAAGACCGGCCTGACAGCCACCAGCTATTCGGACGCGGGCCTGACCAACGGCACGACGTACTACTATGTCGTCACCGCCGTCAACGCCAACACCGCCAATACGCCCGTCATCCCTAGCGAAAGCGCCAAGTCAAGCGAGGCGTCGGCGACGCCTGCAACCTCTGGATCATCATCGTCCGCCACGTTTGTGAAAGTTGACACGACGACTCAAGGAAGCTGGAAGGGAGTTTACGGGGCACAGGGCTATGACATCATCGGCAATGCCGCCAGCTTGCCGAACTTCGCAGCTATCAATCCCAACGGCAACTTAAACTACACTTGGGCCGCCTCCACCACCAATGTCCGCGCTTTACAGAAATCAGCTGCCGGGTCTGCTGACCGGGTGGCGGCTTGCTGGTATTCCTCGACTAGCTTTAGCGTGGACCTAAACCTAACCGACGGGCAGACCCATCAGGTGGCGCTCTACCTGCTGGACTGGGATACGACCAGCCGAAGCGAGCGGATCGATGTGCTGGACGCCGTTTCCGGCGCCATGCTGGACAGCCAAACCGCCTCGTCCTTCACGGCGGGCAAGTATCTGGTGTGGAACCTCAGCGGCCACGTCCAGATAAAGGTCACTCGGGTTGCGGGCGCCAATGCTGTCCTGAGCGGACTGTTCTTTGGTTAGTAGCTGAAATACTAATTGCACTGGCGTTTAGGACGTGAAGGAGTCCGGCGTGAGTCGCTGGTGGATTTTTCATACAGCTAGTTGTGGCCGTTGCGCGTAAATCCTTCAACTCGGATTACGATCAATTGGCGGATCAGCTAGCGGTTTGAAGAAGCGCGGATCAAACGGGGAAAATTTGCGATAGAAACGGAGGGCTTTCCAATAGACCTTCCAATAGAAATAGTTTCTTGCCGGCGCAAGCAATCGTCGAGCCTTGCGATAGAGGCTCAGCGGCTGTGCAGCCGACGGCTCCGCCGCGTTTTCGGTTGATGTCCACTGGGCGACGTAATCGCTTTGTTGCGGACACGAACGAAACGGCTCAACAGCTTCAATTCGTTGGGCGATAATCCCAAGGTATGTTTGAGTCGAGTTGACAAAAGTGACCCGATGCTTGACCAGGTCAGGGTCTATGACCTCGTACCACTTGGCGAGAGGCTTGTCTTCGTACACAATTATCTTCACAATTTTGTAGCCGTTCTGACGGCAGAACACTCTGAAGAATAATTCCGGGCTTAATTGATAAAAGCCGTGTCCGGGCCAGTTATTGGTCGGCGATATTCCAATGAAGTGGCCGCCGACTCTGACCATCTCCATGCAGTTCTTAATCGCGACGGGTAAGTTGAAAATATGCTCCAGGGTTCCACCGTCCACTACCGCAGTAAACCGGTTCTTTAGCTCGTCCGGAATTGGCACGTTGAAATCGTGAACGCACGTTGCTTGCTCAAAATCCGACGCATCCATGGAGGCGACCTCCCTGGCGCCTAGTCTCTTCAGAAAGCTTTCCGCATAGCCTTGGCTCTCCTTAGAGAGCCTTTCTGCTTCTTCCGCAGTGGTGTGAAAGCCAAAATCGGCAAGGTTCCTTCGTAATTGCGTTGCATTGATTTGCATTTCCTGCCGGCCAAGGGTCGCGGTCTTCTCGAAAGAAACACCAAGCGTTTTGGCATAAATCAGGAACCGAGAGCCATTGACGTCGAATCCCATGTGATTTCACTAAGCCAAGAAATTATCTGAAAGCGGTGCGTTCGGTGTGGGTCTTGCTGGTTTACGAGGAGATCAGTTTTCCGGTTTATTCGTTTTTCCTATCTAACGCTGAATCGGTTTTTTATGGCCCTCCACGCGGCGCCGGGCAGTAGTTTCATTAGTCCTGAGAAACTTGTGAACCCGGCAAGAACGCTCATCTGGAGGATCTCCACGTTAACTCGATCAGCCCATTTAATTTCTTCTTGCAATTTCTCCGACTGCTCCAATGATTGTTGCGAGACGTAGAGTAAAATGTTTTGCCTGTAATAGGACTCCACCCGGGAATCAAAGCAAATGTGCCTTCGAATAGGGTCGAGCCGGACATAGTTGTGACGAGAAAACAGGCGTTGCCAGAAAAAAGGCCATTGCTCGTTCACATGCTGTGTGCCTCCCTGTCCCGGAATGGCGGCCGAGAAGAGAACTGCCGGCGCGGTCGCAACAAGCATTTCGACCAATCGAGGCGAAACCCGCGTCGGCAGGTGCTCGCCTACTTCGAGGCAAACGGCCAAATCGGATGTTCGCCCGACCGGGGTTAGGTGAGCCAAGTCCATGGCACGAAAACGCTGCGAATCGATAAGTAGTTTTCCCCTATCAACGTAGTCTCCATCAATTCCCAGATAATCCTCCACTCCGTTTTCGGCGAAAGCTTTCAGCCAGCTTCCAACGGCGCATCCGACGTCAATTACCGATCGTGGATTAAGCAAGTTCATTAGCAAAGGGACTATGATTCGAGCTGACCTTAACGACTCCTCGCCACTCGTATCAAAAAAGGCCTCATCGTAAAGGACTTTCGATGTCCCACGAACTGTTTCCATTGGCCGATTGTTAATTGCCATGTTATCCATCCGAATCCGAAACAAAGACCTCTGTGGCATATCGCTTTGAGCAAGAGCCGGCAGGGCGCGGGGCTTCTACGGGTATAAAGTGCACGGCAAGAGTCGAGTCCATTTCCCGGCTGATCGAGTAAGGTCCCGTGTTTGTTGCATTCGCCATGAAAGATTGCGGTTGCTCGGTCGCTGAATCGCTAAAGTAGGTTATTTTTGCTAATCGGGACTGCAAGATATTGGTCAACCTCGGACCATTCGGGATTTGCAGTAGGCGGATTTTTCGACCCGACTTGGCTAGCCCGATAGCTTTGCCGCTGGAGAAACTGCAACAAGGCGTCATGCGCTTCCTTATTATGTATCTCAACGACGACGACGGGGCGCTTCCTCTTTAACAAATTGTCCATTCCAACTAACGCATCGACTTCTCCTCCTTCGATGTCCATTTTGATCACGTCAGGCGGGGGATGACTCGCAGTAAAATCATCCAAAGAGATCGTCTGGACTTCATAAACCGAGGCGGACGAGGGCTCGGATGGCGATTGAATCCGGCCCATCGAGGAACGGCTGGCTCCTTCGAAACGGGCTGTGCCAGAGCTTTTCGAAATAGCCAACGGGTGAACCTGTATGACGGTTGCCAAATCTTCATTCAAACCAAGATTCGTTTTGATGATCTCCACGTTTGACGGGTTCGGTTCAAAAGTAAGGACTTTGCCGTCTTGTCCAACGAGGTTGGCGGCCAGGAGCGAAAAAAAACCGTTGTGTCCGCCTATATCGTAAAAGACCATTCCAGGTTTCAACAGGGAGATCATCAAATCTTGGACGTCGTGCTCATAATTGCCGACAAAATAGGGCCGCTCTCTCTTCAAGGAGCACCAGAACTCCCGTCCAGCGAGTAAGCCCGATTGAATAGTGATTTTTTCGTAGCGGTCGCTGGAAATGCGACCTAAGAGCCTATAAAAGCCAGCCACTAGCCCCGGCGACAACCGCTTGATAAATCGCTTCCAGGAAGCGGGGACACTATAGTCCAGGGTGTTTACAACCTTGTGCATTCCTCGATCGAACATCGGTGATTAGTCACGCTCTTAGATTTTTAGTAATTACAATCGATGCATTAAGCGGAGGCTCGCGAAGCCGCTCGTTCCGGCCTGTTCACAAACCGGCGCTCGACTAGCAAATAGAATCCCCAGGAAGCCGCCAGGGCAGCGGCGCTATAAACGGGCATGGTGATCCAGGGGTTGATGGTGTCGCAAGGCAGGTTCCAATAAAGCAAGCTGGCATGCAAGATTCCGACAACGGGAACATGGACCAGATACAAACTGTAGCACATGACGCCGCAAATTCGGATCGGCTTGAGCGCCGGCATGCGCATCAACACGCCGTCGAAACGGTGTAATGCCAAAATCGCCAAGGCAAACGAAAAAGCCGCCAAGTAAGACTGGTTCCAGTTCTTCTGCGGGTCGAGCAATTTACCGGGTTCTGAGCAGGAGTAGACTAAACCCGCCAATAGCAACATAACACCGAGCCAGTAGGTTTTTTTCGATGCGTAGTTAATTTGATAGTAGACAAGCACGCCCAGAGCAAATTGGATCCACAGACCGTCAAAGAAGAAACCTTCGATGGGAATCCCCAGCCGGGGCCCGACTGACATCACAATCCCGACCAAGATTGTCATAACCGCTGCCGCGCCAAAGAAGCGGCGCGGAGCCAGAAGCAGAAGCAGACCCGTCACCGCATAAAACTGCTCTTCATAACACAGGGTCCAGGCTTGTCCCAGAAACAATGCTCTGCCATTGCCTACGAAATACGGTCTCCAGATTTCCGTAAGAGTGACGTTGCCGAACCATTGCCAGGGGGAATACCACCAGGGCCGGTAAAGATCGTCCCTGTTGTCCTGGGAAATGGCGCTGGGCATCAGCAGGTAATCAACGAGTCCGACGGCGATTATGCTGGTGATAAGGACAACCCAATAGGGCGGGAAAATGCGGCGGAATCGGCGATAGAAGTAGGTGGCCAGCGAGTTGTTCTTGTGGCGTGCCGAGTCGGCTGCCGCAGAGATGCAATAACCGCTGATGACAAAGAAAATCGGCACGCCGATCCACAAGCGCTTAGCAACCGCGACCAACAGTTCGGCCAGGTCGCCGGCCCAGGAGGCCGAGAGCGTGGCGGGGTGGTAATGGGTCGAGTGATTAATGAGCACGAGCAAACACGCCAGGCCGCGCCACATGTCAAGAGACGGATAGCGCGGACTACGCGGCTTCAGCAGGCCGGGATGGTTAAGAACGGTTGTAGTGGAATCGATTGGAGGCACGATTAAGCTAAGAAAATAATCCTGGCGGCTCAATAAGTCGGCAAGGCGTGCTCACCGGGGCCGGCGTAACGGATGACGTCTATACGTAGTTCTTAAGGGACGTTCGGTAATCCTAGTTTACTATCCGGTGGATGGGGGGGAAGGTAATAAAGCGGTAAGAATTTAGGAAACGCGGACAGAGAGGAGATTCCTTAGGTTTCGTTTTTCACCCCAAAGTTCCGTTTTTCACTCCTAGCTTCCGTTTTTCACCAGGTGGTTCCGTTTTTCATCAGGGGTGGGTGGAGGATGAAAAACGGAAAACGATTGCGCAGCTAGGTGATTCGTGCCATGTTGGCGTCTTTGGCACCCGAACGTCGCATGAGGCCAACCGCTTTGACCCTCTGGCTCAAGTGACCCACCCTCTGGACCCGCACAGATTGAGCTAGAGGGTATGAGGGTTTACACCTGTAAACCCATGCGCTCACTTGGCGTCTTTGGCGTTCTTTGATCCGAAGGTGGCCAGCGTCGGACCAAGGCGGCCCCGCATTTGGCCTGGACACCTTGGTATGCTTGCTGAGATTTGTGCCCGTGGATGCGCCGATTATTTGGCCGGCGCGGCTTTCTTCTGAAGCGCTTTAGCCAATTGTGACTTTTTGCGGGCCGCGGCGTTGGGGTGAACGATGCGCTTGGCGGCGGCTTTGTCGAGCTTCTTGACTGTCGCCTTGTACTCGGCGAGCAATTGATCGGGCGTGCCGGCGGCCACTGCTTCGGTGAATTTCTTGAGCTGCGTCTTAAGGATCTTCTTAGCCGTGCGGTTCCGTAAATTCCGGACTTCATTCTTCCGCAGGCTTTTCTTCGCACTTCGCGTGTGAGGCATAGAACCTTCCGTCTCAAATAGTAGACCGCGATCCAAAAAGAAAGAGTGCGCCTCGCGCACTCGATAATCTTGATTGGTGAGGATAGCAAGCGGATCGGACTCTGGCAAGGGAGCCGATTGCTAAGAAACGCGGGCCCGATGAAGTTGCTCCTGCCAGCCGTCGAGCAGCTTGCCGATATCGCGATAGTTGAAGTCTAAATTGGCAAGTTCATGCGCAAAATCGAGAGCGGGCTGGAGTTCGCCCGCGTCGGCGCACCCCTTGGCAAGCTGGAAAAGGGTTTCCTTGCGTGCGGCATCCTCGCCCATGGGCAAATAGTGCAGGCATTCCTCAAAATTCCGGCGTGCCAAGCGCCAGTTGTTGCGGCTTTTGAAACAGTAACCCAGATACAACAGCGACCGCCATAAGTGCCGGGGATCCGATCGAGCGGCTTGCAACTCCCGGATAGCCTCGTCGATCTGATTAGCGCGCAGAAGCCGCAGCCCGAGTTCGAAACGATGGCCCAGTTCAGCGGGAAAGCGCTGCGCCTTTTGGCGGAAAAGGTCGAGTTCCCGCGCGTTGATTTCTTTTAACAGCCGTATACGTATCTTGCGGAGTTCGTCGTTATCGGGATCCGACTGAAGCTTGCTTTCCGTCATCGCCAGGTTTCTTCGGAATGGCTCGATCTCCAAGTCCGCCAGCTCGAAAGAGAGCGTGTGATCGTTTCCGGTCGCAGGCAAGCCGCTTTCCAGGGTTTGCCGCGCCTCGTCGATCCGACCCATACGCCGCAAGTGGAAAGCCAAACGCAGATAACCTAACGGATCCGTAGGAGCACTTTGGATGGCTTGACGTAGCTGGGTAACTTCGCGCGGCAATCGTTCTCCGGAGAGGGGCAGGGCGTCTTCGGGAGGTGGGGCAGGAGTGAAATTAGGCAGGGGCGTCGGGTTGAGGTCGACTTCGGCGCCCAGGGGCGGCGTTTCGTGATGGTCCGATTCCGATCCCGTGGTCGTCTCTTGCAAAGGATCGGCAGTCTCATCTTGGTGGATGCGGGCGATGGCCTCGCTGGCCGCGAGATTCCTCGCTTTGCTAAAGGCCGCCATATCGCTCGGATCGTCCTTGCGAACTAATTCCCACAGGGCAATGGCCTGAGTGAAGTTACCGCGCTTTTCGTAAAGTTGAGCCAGGTGGCGGTTGACCGCCACATCGCGCGCATTTTTGTGGCGGGCTTGTTCAAGACTCCAAATGGCCAAGTCCAAGAGACCCAAAACCTCCGCCGCCTCGGCCATGTCCAATTGCACGCCGGTATCCCAGGGGTTGCGGACAAGAACCTCTTCTCCATAGTCCAGAGCCTTGAGATAGTCTTTAGCGTGCTTGGCCGCTTTCATTTTGGCGCGTTTGGGCGACGAAATGAGCCAAGCCAACCAACCGCCGCGCAAGTTGTTCTTGTATTTCGCCTTCTCCGTTCGGCGAAGGGCTTGGCGAAAAATGAGGTTGGCGGGGTCTAGCTTGCAGCAGCTGAGAAGCAGACGAATTCCATAATCGAAATTGCCGGTAGCTATAACCTGATTGGCACGCTCGAATTGCCCGGCCGCCACGCGCCGGTGTTCGGGGCTCACAGAGGTCAAAATCGGGATATTCTTCTCCGGCATAACAATCGTCTCAGGATTCCACGTCGCGTTCCGGGCGGCCTACTTACGACGGGGTAAGTAAGCGAACCCGCCACGCAATCGTGACGACTCGCCATTGAGCCTGCTTCTGGTAAGTTACCAAAGCATGACGTGCGGTCAAGTTGCCTTGAACCAGACCCGCAATGGTCACTTACTATGCCGAGCGCGAGTTCTTACGCCCTTCAACCTAAACATCATCGGGCAGCGAGGGTCCCGATAACCTAATCCGAAGGGTCAAATCGATCTTTACGATTAGCGGAATTCTTGCCCTCTACCAAGTTAATCGAGATCGGCGTATTTGTCTGGACATATTTTTTCGAAGATTCTTAGAAAGGCATCGAGGGGATCCCTGAGAACCCTGCCAATCAAAAAAGTGAATTCGTAGTTATGCTGCCGGCCGGTTAGTCAACATAGGGGTCGGCCCCTAGATCCTTCAAGATTTCTTGCCGCTGTTTTTCATACATCATCAAATCCAGGCGCTGGCGATAATGGCGAGCTTCTAGCCTTTTTTGCGCCTTTACGAAGTAGGGTTGAAACTTCTGCCAATCGGCGGCGCCGCCGCGCACGCCGCTCTCTTTAAGTGCTTCCTGCCGATAGGGACCGAGTCCCTCCAGCAGTTCATCTTCAAGGGAAAGAAAGAATTGGGCACTGCCAGGATCCCCTTGGCGACCGGAGCGGCCGATCAGCTGACGGTCGATGCGCAAGGCCTCGTGGCGCTCGGTCCCGAGTACGTGCAGACCGCCGGCTTCCAAGACGGCGGGAGCGGGTTTAATGTCTGTACCACGACCGGCCATATTGGTGGCGATTGTTACACGCCCGGAGAGGCCGGCCTGCTCGACAATTTGCGCTTCGCGCTCGTGTTGCTTGGCGTTTAGAACCTGGTGATCAACACCGAGCTTCTGAAGCCGTTCGCTTAACTTTTCTGATTTGTCCACCGAGCGCGTACCCACCAGGACGGAGCGGCCCTGCGCGCGGAGCTGGACAATCTCATCGGCGACGGCGTCGAATTTCGCCTCTTCCGTTGGGAATACCCGATCAGGCCATTGGTCGCGAATGACGGGCCGGTTCGTCGGCACACGGACGACCCACAGCTTGTAGACGCGCCGAATTTCCCACCAGTTTTGGGCCGCCGTGCCGGTCATGCCGGCCAGCTTTTTATAGAGCTTGAAGTAACTCTGGTAGGTGATCTGGGCGGCATGGTCGGCGGCTAGGGTGACCGGCACACCCTCTTTCGCCTCTACGGCTTGATGCAGCCCTTCACGCCAGTGGCGGTCCGGCATGCGCCGCCCGGTGAACTCATCGATAATGACGACCTTGTCCTTCTCGATCATGTAGTGCTGATCGCGGCGAAACCGGTAGTGGGCTTGCAGGGCGCGCTCCACATGTTCGTGAAGCTTGTCCATGGCATGCGAGAATTCGCCGACGGGAGGATTCGAGTAGCGGACCAAACCGCGGCCGGGCTCGGTCAGCTCGATTTTTTGTTTCTTTTCATCGAGCGAGAAGTGAAGTTCATACTTCATGACTTTCGCCAAGCCGTTGGCCCAGTTATAGACCACGCACTCTTCCGGCGTGGCCGGTCGGGTGGGCGCACTAATAATGAGCGGCGTCCGCGCTTCGTCGATGAAAATGTTGTCCGCCTCGTCGACCAGCGCGTAATGATGAGTTCGCTGTACTTTCGGATCGAGAGGCTGGGAGTAATTCGCACCGCTGACCCAGGGCGCCCAGAAGGGCGTTTCTTGGCCTCTGGCCCCGCTGACTTTCAACCGGTCGCGCAGAAAGTCGAAGCCGAACTCCGAGGCGGTCCCATAGGTAATGTCGGCGCGATAGGCCTCGGCCCGATCCTGGTCGGCCATTTGCATTTGCAGGACGCCGACGCTCAATCCCAGAGCCCGATAGACCGGACCCATCCATTCGGCATCGCGGCGAGCCAGGTAGTCATTGACGGTCGTGACATGCACGCCTTTGCCTTCGAGGGAATTGAGAAAAGTAGGCAGACAGGCGACCAACGTTTTGCCTTCGCCAGTAGCCAGCTCAGCCAAAGCGCCTTGATGCAGTATGCACCCCGCCGCCAGCTGTACATCAAACGGCCGCAGCTTGAGAAAGCGCTGGGCGGCGACGCAGACCAAACCAAAGGCCTCGGGCAGCAGTTTGTAAAGGGATTCGCCGCCTCGAGCCCGGCCGCGCAATTGCTGGCCCGCCTGTTTCATTTCGGAGTCGCTAAGACGGGCGTATTTTTTTTCCCAGTAGCGAATTGGTTTAATCTTGAGGGCCGCCCGCGCCAGGCGGCGCTGCCACGGAAGTCCTAGAAGTGCTTGGATTCGGTTTAACGAACGCGCACCTAAATGGTTCACCGAAGTAGGAATGTTCCCGCTCTCGGGTTCCATTAGCTCAGGGTCCTGTTCCACCGCGACCGGATTCAAGGCATCGGTCCCCTAACTGACAAAATATCTCTAAGATGGCGCCGGCTCGACCGATTTCAACCTTACTACAAGAGGCGTGGAAACCATAGCCCTTTTGGCCGATCCGAGCATAAATGTCGGGCGATTTAGTAAAGATAAGTTAGGCTAAACGTCCTGGTTGCACCTTGAACCGGCTGGATAGATACAACGAGGCGTTATGACGACTCCGGTCCGCATCTGTGTCGTCGGTTCGTCCAATATCGATTTGTTTTTTCGCACAGCCCGTCTGCCCAAACCCGGAGAAACTTTGTCCGGCCGCGACTGGTTCCTGGGCTACGGCGGCAAAGGAGCTAACCAGGCGGTCATGGCCTCTCGCCTCGGCGCTAAGGTCGTAATGGTATCACGAATTGGCAAAGACGTATTCGGCGAAGGAGTGCTTAACAACTTTCAGCTTGAAGGAATCGACATCGGCAATGTGCGCGTTGATGACCGACGCTCCACCGGACTTGCCTCGATTGTCGTGGATGACGATGCTCGCAATTGCATCCTCTTAGTGCCAGGCGCTAATCAAAGCTTGACGCCTCAAGACGTTCGCAACGCCCTGCCGGTGATCCAATCGGTAAACTTGCTGCTGTGTCAATTGGAAGTTCCCTTGGAGACGACTTTGGAGGCCTGCCGTCTGGCTCGCGCCGCCGGTGTCCGGACGGTCCTTAATCCTGCTCCCGCAATTGAGCTTCCCAAAGAGTTGCTCGCCCTGGTGGATTACTGCATTCCCAATGAGTCAGAAATCGAATTATTGACTGGCCTGCCGACGGGGAATTTGGCACAGTGTGAAAAAGCCGCCCTGGATTTGCTTCACCGTGGTCCAAAGGTCGTCCTTCTTACTCTCGGAGCCAGTGGGACAATGATCGCCGAAGAGAACATAGCGGAATTAATCCCGTCGACACCGGTCCATGCGGTCGATACGTCGGGGGCCGGCGACGCTTTTATTGGCAGCTTTGCCGTTTTTCTTTCGCAAGGCGCGGCGCTTCGTGAAGCCGTGCGCAAGGCCAACGCGGTTGCCGCGCTCTCGGTGACCCGCCCCGGCACCCAGACCTCGTTTCCCCGGCGCGAGGAGGTCGAGGCGCTGTTAGCCGAAGCTTCCCCTCATTAACGGCATCCGCTTTGCATCCAACGGCGAGAGTTCAATGATTAACTTCTTAGGAGAAAGCTATGGCAAAAGAACGTCCGGTAGGCGCTGCGCCCCAAGTAGACAATCGTCGCTCGGACAGCGCTCAAGCGGTTAGCCGTGAACAACTCATCAAGCTTCTAAACGAAGATTTGTCGCGCGAATACCAAGCCATCATCGCCTACACGGTTTATTCACAAGTCCTCAAAGGCGCTGCTTACATGAATATCGCGCAGGAGCTAGAGACGCACGCTAAGCAAGAATTAGACCACGCGTTGATTGTCGCCAAGCAAATTGATTATTTGGGTGGCATGCCTACCGTTACTCCCAAGCCGGTCCGCACGTCCAACAAAGCCGAAGAAATGCTGCAGTTCGACCTTGATAACGAAAACGAAACCATTCGCAATTACCGGCTGCGCGTCCGGCAATGCGAAGCGCTCGGTGAATATGCCATGGCAGAGCAAATTCGCGACATCCTCGTCAATGAGCAAGAACACCAGATTGACTTGGCTACTGCTTTGGGAAAAGAAGTTCCCGAGATTGCGACTTCGGACGAACTGGGGTGAGATTGGGCTCGAAAAGAGGTCCGCTAAATAGTGGGTGTTTGTTTTCTTGAACAACTTGAGTCTGATAGGGAACAGCCCTTGCAAAGGCTATACGTCGCTGGCGACCGGTTTTGGACCATTTTCAGCCAGTTGCCGCACGGTATGAGCCGAGACCTTTTCGAGCGAATCAACAATCAGATCCGAGCCGGCTAGACGCAACTTTTCTTCGGAATGATGGCCCACGAAGCGAACCGCGATACAACGCATCCCGCCGGCTTTGGCGGCTTGGACGCCCGCCACGGCATCTTCAATGACCACGCACTGCGCGGGCGAGACGCCTAACTTCGCCGCGCCGACTAAGAACACTTGCGGATCGGGCTTGCCGCGCTGCGTGTCTTCCATCGAAACGATAGCTTCGAAAAATTCCTTCGTATCGGTCAAGCCCATGATCAGCTCAATGTTCCCGCGCGGAGCGCTGGAGCCAATGGCTTGCACGAAACCCGCCTGATGCAGACTTTGCAATAGGTGACGAGCGCCCGGCAGAAGCAAGACGCCCGTTTCCTTGGCAGCCGTCTTGTAGTAGTCCTCCTTAAGATCGCCCAGTTCGGCTACACGCTCCTCACTAAACTTGGTGCCGAATAAGTGATTGAGGATCTCGGGATTACGGCGGCCAAAGGTGGCGGCGAAATCTTGGCGCGAAAATGGTCGACCCAATTCCTTCGCCATCCGCGCCCAGGCCGCGAAGTGCAATTCCGCTGTATCCACGAGCGTGCCATCGACATCCCAAATTACTGCAAGGCCGTTTTTCGCCGTCATTTTGTCCTCAAGGCAACAGCTAATCGCTTGGTGCCTTTCAATTTACGAAATGCCGTGCGTCCGAAGCCACTCCCTTAGTCGGTCGGGATAATCGGTGGTGATCCCGTCCACTCCCCATTCAACCAGCCGGCCCCAGTCGGCGGGCTCGTTAACGGTCCAAGCCAGGACTTGCATCCCGGCCGCGTGCACTTCTTCGATTTGCAGGGCATCGAGGAACTCAAAACTAGGGCAATAGATGAGGGCGTCCGCGGCGCGAGCCAGAATCGCCGGCGAAGCGGGCGCCATGTGGGCAACCAGGACGGCTCCTTGCAAAGCCGGTTCCATCTGTCTCAGGAGCAGCACGCTACGATGATCGAAGCTCCGGACTGCCGTTCGCGCCAGCATATCGGCGGCCTGGATTACCTCCACCACGCGCACTTCGAGCAAGCCCGCCGAGCGACCGGTGAAGTTGTCGCCAATGCTTTCGGGATGAAAGGGAACGCGCTTCAACTCGAGATCGAAGCGCACAGACGCCATGTGTTGGCGCTGCGCCAGCGTCTTACCCACCACAGCGCCTGGCTCGCCTGCGTAGGCTTGAGCAAATGTGAATAATTCAGCCAACGTCGGCGGTGTGAAGGGATCGATACGATAATGCCGGCCGAACCACGCGGCCAGAGGAGTTACCGTAGCATCCTGATGCGCGAAGCGGCGCGGATCCGGGTTTCGATCAGCGCAGTATTGCCGTAACTGTTTCAACGTCAAACCAGCGATGGGTCGCTGGTCGCGAGAAGAGATCGGGACCCGTTCTCCAACCTTGCGGAAAAGAGAGCCGGTTACGACCGGCTCATGAGCCAACACTGGAACGCCGTCTTGCGTCAGGTGGACGTCCGTTTCCACCGAGGTGACGCCGAGATCGAAGGCGATCTCGAACGAAGGCAGCGTATTTTCCGGCTTAAGGCCGCGGGCCCCGCGATGGCCTTGCACGTCAAACGGCTTGCGCATATCGTTTCCAACCGCGCCTTCGCTATTTCGCTTTGGGGTCCACTAGCCGGCCTATAAAGAGCGTGCTGCCGGTCGTCACATCGCGGATCAAGTAGATGAAAGGATGATCCGCCCGAAAATTGGCCCGCGGTTTCTCGGCCTGGACCGCGCTGGGCCTGGCCAAGACGACGCCGGTGGCTGCCGCTGCTTGCGTTCCCTTCTCGTCAATTTCCACAAACGCCTTGTGAACAACATAGGATATGGCCAGTTTTTCATCCTTGGTGATGCCCGAGAAATCGGCCTCTTTGGAGAAAGCCGTAGGCATCCCCATCTTGGACAATATGTTCGACAGCTCAAATTCGGCCGTCACCTTGAACTTCGGCAAGGTGATCGTCACTTGATGGGTCGTAGCCTTGCTCCGCCATTTTTCCAGATTTTCCTGCGTCAATTGCTTTTCCAGGTCGGCCAGCCCATCAACCATCTTGGGCAGAACGATTACCATTTCCAGTTGAGATCCTTCATAGGGCAATTGCAGGAGTTGGAATTCGTCGCCTTCCGTGTAAAGGCATTCCTGATAGTGATGCATGAGGGGCACGTTGGCGATCTTCTTGCCGTCGCCGACCACAAAGTCTTCCTCCTTCGTCGCTTTGTCGTTAAACGGCTTCAGCCACGAGGCCTTGAAGTAAATGGCATTGGTAAGCACCAGCCGAGTATCCCCGGTAATCATCATGGGCTTGAGCAATTCCTTGATCTTGTCTTTGGTTTGCTCCTCGACCCAGTGATTGATTTCCTGCCGGGATTTTTCCGGATCGTCGGCGAAGTTCACTTGCTTCAGGCCGGCATGATAATCCTTCTCCGTCAGCTTCAAAAAATCCGGCTCGAACCCATAGCCCTTTTGACACCAGAGGGCATTGGCGGTGTTCAGTTGATATTTGCGCGCCTTCGGATCGCCGTTCAGCGATTGAATCAGTTGATTAAAGGCGGGCGACAGCTTGGTTTGATCGAGCGAAAACTGCAGCGTCTTGGACATCTCCTCCAGCGTTTGCCCTTTGGCCCCGGCGGAAGTCATCGCCAGCGCGGTCGAGATGCTGTAAGGCGAGAAGAACAGGTTGCCTTTGCTGTCCCGAAGCTTCTCATAAAGGGCCAAGCCGAAAGCGTTGTCGCTTTTGACCACGGAGGCAACGTCTGATTTGATCTCCCTGGCGCCCACCATCCGCGGCCAAGCCAGAAAAGCCAACACCGCCAACAACACTATAACCCGAACCATGACTATCTCCCTAACTTAGGAATCGACCGATGTGTTTCTAAGCCGTCTTTGTACCCCGGTCGGCAGCCGCCACGCAACCTAAAAGAAAGACGAGAGAAAGTAAGGGCGGGATTTATTCTCATGTGCGGCGGCGGATTATCAACCCGTTATGACGACGAATTTCAAAACCAGCCTTCTTTGCGGGGGCGTTTCATCTGCTTGGCGTCCACTTCAAAGAATCGCACCCACCCCGAAAGCGGATAGAAAGGCAACGTTTTCCCGTTCGCAAATGTAAATCCGAACAACTTCGGTCCCTTGAACCAGCCCGGCTCGTTGAGGTGCAGGGTTTGGTCTGCTGCAAACGCCTTCTGGGATGTATAGGAAACGCACTCCACCAGGTGCGCCGAGCCGATGATGCCGCCTTTGTGCCTTGTTTGCCCCAAGAGTTCTAAGGGCACCTTGGCCCAGGCCTGAGCACGACTATCCGGCACCTTGGCGGCATGAATGAGAATACGACCCCGCCGCGCGGTAGACCAACTGCGAACCTCGATCTTCTTCAAACCATTGACCAAGAGGGTGGCCCAAGGCTGCTTCAACGAAAGCGCGTATATTGGATTTCGGTGTTCCATTTGACATTTCCACTGGATGTTCTTTCATCGAATGCGCCCCTCCTAATCATCTTCGGAATCCACATAATCGTGGGGATTAGGCCATTCGGCTGGTTCAGGGTCTAAGGCAATGAAAGGGATCAAATCAGTTTGCGGGCGCAGACTTCGGTTGAGATCTTCCTCCACTAAGACGTCCCGAAAGCAGCGGTGCATTCTTTCCCAGAAGTTACCCACGTTCAAGCCCCTGTGGACTTGGCCGAAAGGCTTCATATAGGCTTGGCTTGTCTCATATAGCTTCCGAGCGCCGCGCAGATTGCCATTGGAATAGTGGTAGAGTCCGACGGCCGCCTGAATCAAACCTTGATAGAACCGCCGTTCGGGACCCGGCGTGTCGGCCCACAGATCCTCCCAGACTTCATGAGCCTCGAAGAAGGATCGCTGATTGAAAAACAGAATTCCCGCCAGGTAGCGAGGATCGTATGGAGTTTGATCGTCCATGGCTTTACCGGAATCGCTAATCCACCGTTTTACGGCGCCTCAAGATTTTTCTTCCTCTCAGAAAGCCACCCATTAATATTAGATTCCAGCGGTTACTAAATGCCAACGAGTCGAAGGCACGGTTTCTGCCGGAACACCGATTGGCTTGCCGCCCTATATCTCGATAGTCATGTCCGGCGTTTACATGGCAATGCGGGTACAATAGCCTTTTGTCCTGCTTGAAATAGCGTCACGGCACTTCTCAGGTTATGGGAACTCCCATGTTGTTCTCTTCACGTCTGCCGACATCGAACCTGATCGAGCTGTCCCGAGTGCTGCGCCACAATTTGAGCGCGGGCTTGACGCTTCGAAATGTGTTCGACCAGCAGGCCAAGCGCGGGCCCATGGCGGTCCGCCCGGTGGCGGAGAGGATCAGCAAGGATTTGCAACAAGGACAGGCGCTGGAAGATGCGCTCAAAAAAGAGGCCCGCTATTTTCCGCCGCTCTTCCTCAACTTGGCCGTTATCGGCGAACAGTCGGGCATGCTCCCGGAAATCTTCGCTGAATTGGAGAAATATTACGCACTCCAACAGAAGCTGCGGCGCGATTTTATTGCGCAAATCACCTGGCCGATGGTCCAATTCGTCGCGTCTATTTTCGTTGTGGCCGGTCTCATTTTGATAATGGGTATTCTGCCGGGAAATGAGAACGGCAAGAAAGGTTTCGATCCTGTTGGCCTTGGCACGGGACCCGTTGCCGCGATCCGGTTTCTTGTCGGAGTCGCATTACTAGGCGCGCTCGCTGTGGCGGGTTACTTTCTGATCACGCGGAAACTATTGCGCCAAGGAACGGTGGAATCGTTTCTGCTTCGCGTTCCCGTAATCGGACCATGTCTTCATGCCCTTGCCTTGACCCGGTTTTGCCTGGCACTGCGGTTGATGCACGAAACCGGTATGTCAATCGTTGACGCGGTCAGTTTTTCTCTGCGAGCGACCGACAACGGCGCTTACGTGGCCGCCTCGCTCAAGGTGGAGAATGCTCTGCGCGAAGGAGACGATCTCACGGCAGCCCTGGCCAAAGCCCGGGTTTTTCCCGACGAATTTATCAATATAGTTGCAACGGCGGAAGAGGGCGGCAGATTGCCGGACGTGCTGAAACAACAAACTGAGTATTACGAAGAAGAAGCGCGCCGGCGCATGTCGATTCTCACTCAAACGGCCAGCTGGGGCGTCTGGCTGTTCGTGGCCATTCTCATCATTGTCGCCATCTTCCGAATCTTTTTCTTCTACATACAGATGATTCAGAGCTTTATTCCCTGAATTCAGACCTGAGCTCGCGCCCTCGAAATGCCAGCGGAGGTATCAATCTCTTTCGCAGTTGCTTCGGGTCAAAAAACATTAGTTCGGCCTCACTCGTGGGGCTGAAGACTGCGACCCTGTTCAAATTATTCCTTCGCCTTTCTGAGCCTTGTAGAATGAGCTTTACACTCCATCCGAATTCGTGGAGGGAGACGTCGGGTTGATGGCCCTGGAAGGCCTGATCCGGAAGGGACTCAATCAATTGACAGCACACGCGGAGATATAGAGCAATGGCCGCAGCTACCGCAACCGCATCCGTAAAAAAGATGTTTATCGATGGCAAATGGGTCGATGCCGACAATGGCCGCACCATTGGCGTTATCAACCCGGCGACCGAGGAGGTCGTAAATGAAGTCGCTTACGGCGGCCGGGCCGAGACACGGCGTGCTCTGGAAGCCGCTGCAAGGGCGATGCCTGCGTGGATGAAGTTAACTTCCTGGGACCGAGCCAAGGTGCTCAAAAAAACCGGCGAACTCATGCGCGAGCGCGCCGACGCCATTGCCCGCACGCTGACTTTGGAGCAGGGTAAGCCGCTGGGCGAGGCCAAGGCGGAAATCTTGCACTCAGCCGACACGTTTGAATGGTTCGCGGAGGAGGGCAAGCGCGCTTACGGGCAGGTCATTCCCAATTCGCAGCCGGGCAAACGGCACATGACGCTCAAGCATCCCGTCGGCGTAGTGGGCGCGATCAGTCCGTGGAATTTTCCTATTACCTTGCCTTCCCGCAAGATCGCGCCGGCCCTCGCGGCCGGGTGCACCATTGTCTGCAAGCCTGCCACCCAGACACCGCTATGCCTAATCCAGGTTTTTGAGTGCATGATTGACGCGGGGGTGCCCGCGGGTGTAGCAAACCTGGTAATGGGCGCGCCCCAAGAGATTGCCGATGAGTTTCTCGAAAACGCGATTTGTCGCAAGATCAGCTTTACAGGTTCGACCGCCGTCGGCAAAGAGTTGATGAAGGGCGCGGCCGATCAAATGAAACGCCTCAGTTTGGAGCTAGGCGGGCATGCGCCGTTCATCGTTTTTCCGGATGCCGACCCGGAAGTCGGCGCCAAAATCGCCGTCACGGGAAAGTTCCGCAACAATGGCCAGGTCTGCATCGCACCAAGTCGATTTTTCGTCCATAAAGACGTGGAGAAAAAGTTTACCGAAGCGACGGTGGAGTTTACCAAGAGTCTAAAGCTGGGCAATGGACTTGAGGCCGGCATTGAAGTGGGACCCATGTTCGAGAAAAAGGCGATGCAGCAGGCGATTGATCTTGTCGAGGATGCCAAGAAGAACGGCTCTAAAGTCCTCACTGGCGGCAAGCGCAGCGACCGCTTCGAGCGCGGCTACTTTTTCGAGCCAACGGTCATCTCCAATCTTTCGCCGAACGCGCGGATTCTCACCGATGAACCGTTCGCTCCGGTAATGCCGCTTTTGGATTTCAGCAAACTCGACGACGTGATTGCCGCGGCCAACAACACGAAATACGGCCTGGCGGCCTATGTTTTTACAAACGATTTGACCATCGCCTGGAAAATGGCTGAAGGAATCGAAGCCGGCATTATTGGCATCAACGATCCCGTTCCCGCGACGCCGCAATGCCCCTTCGGAGGCATGAAAGAAAGCGGCCTAGGCCGCGAATTAGGCCATGAAGGACTGGAAGCCTACCTCGAGACCAAGTACATTTCGATGAAGCTGCGGGATGGTTGATCGAAGAAAAAGAGATCATCTATGAGCGGGCGACCCGGGGGCCTTCCCGTTTTGCCGGACGATTGGCACGCATCGGCTTTTATCAGTTGAGTTGCTCGATTCCTCACCCTTACCTCGGACGGGTATCCTAAATTGAAAGCCATCGATTATGCTGCTCCATCATCTATCGCCGAAGCCATTAGTCTTTTTGCTGTAAACGGCGATAGAGCCCGCGCCTTGGCCGGGGGTACCGATGTTCTGGTTCAAGTCCGCGAGGGCCGGCGGGATGTCGATTGGCTGATTGACCTCAAGCATATTCCCGAATTGAACAAGTTGACCTTTGATCCACAAAAAGGGTTGAAGATCGGTGCGGCGGTTCCCTGCAGCAGCATTTATGATTCCGCCTTGGCCAAGCCTTACGCGGCTCTAATCGACGCGACTTCTCTGATCGGCGGCATCCAGATCCAAAACCGTGCCAGTTTGGGAGGCAATTTGTGCAATGCCTCGCCCGCCGCCGACACGATTCCGGCCCTCATAGCCCACGAAGCTGTTTGCGTTATTGCCGGTCCGGACGGTTCGCGTGAAACGCCCGTCGAAAAGTTTTGCGTCGGGCCCGGCCGCACAGTCCTGGGTCGAGGCGAGATCCTCGTGAGTCTTCGTTTGCCGGCGCCGCGCAAAAACACCGGGACGTTTTATGTGCGATTCATTCCCCGTAATGAAATGGACATCGCCGTGGTCGGCGTAGGCATCAGCGTGACGCTCGATGAAAGCCGCACGCGGTGTGCTGCTGCCCGAGTCGCGCTGGGCGCCGTGGCGCCGACGCCGCTCTTGGTGGCCGAGGCAGGAGACGCGCTTGTGAATGGCTCAATTACTGAAAACCACATCCACAAAGCGGCCGGTCTCGCGCAGGCGGCGGCTAAGCCCATAAGCGACATGCGGGGCGACGCGGAGTACCGACGCCATCTAGTGGGCGTATTAACGAGGCGAGCATTGGCGACGGCTTTTGAAAGAGCAAAACATTGATGAAATCCGAAATCCGAAATTCGAAATCCGAAACAAAATCTAATGTCTGAAGAAGAAAATCCAAAACGCTTTGATTTGGAGGAACGGACTTTTGCGTTTGCTAAGAGGACAAGGGCCTTTGTTCGGAGCCTTCCACGAACGGTCTGCAACATAGAAGATGTCAAACAGTTAATTCGAGCCTCAGGATCGGTTGGAGCAAATTACATAGAGGCCAACGAGGCCTTAGGCAAGAAGGATTTCCAGATGCGTATTCGTATTAGTCGCAAAGAAGCAAAGGAAGCAAGATACTGGCTTCGGCTGGTGACTTCCGGCGAAGGTGGCCTAATTGAGACTGAACGGCAAGGCCTTATCCAGGAGAGCACTGAATTAATGCTAATATTTGCAGCCATCCTCAGAAAGAGCCAAATAGTGTTTTAGTTATTTTGTTATTTGGTATTCGAATTTGTTTCGGATTTCGAATTTCGGATTTCGAGTTTCGTGCATTGACTAACGATAATCAAGGAAATCCCCTGTGTCCAAAAGAGTCCACATCACGGCCAAAATCAACGGCGCTGCAACCGATTTCTTGTGTGAGCCGCGCCAGAGCTTATTGGAAGTGTTGCGCGATGAATTGCATTTAACCGGCAGCAAGGAAGGCTGCAACAACGGCAATTGCGGCGCGTGCAACGTCCTTCTTGACGGCAAGCTGGTGAATTCTTGCTTAGTTCTTGGCGTCGAGATTCAGGGCCGAGCTGTAGAGACTATCGAAGGGGTGGCGGGGTCGGAAGGTCTCCATCCGCTTCAACAGAAATTCCTCGAACATGCCGCATTGCAATGCGGCATCTGCACACCGGGTTTTATCCTGGCTGCCAAAGCTCTCGTGGACAAGAACCCGAAACCTACCGAACACGATGTTCGTCTTTGGCTAGCCGGCAACCTTTGCCGCTGCACGGGGTATGATAAAATCGTCCGGGCGGTCTTGGATGCTGCCAAATAAGTTTAGGACGTTACGAACGCAACTTGAAACGACGCACTGCGGAGCTATGCATGAGTACGACGGAATATAAGGTAATCGGCACGCGCCCCATCCGCCATGATGGCACGGATAAAGTAACCGGCCGGGCTCTCTACGGCGCCGATATCCAGATGGCGGGTTTGCTGCAGGGGCGCGTCTTGCGGAGTCCGCACGCCCATGCGCGGGTTCGCAGTATCGACATCAGCAAGGCCAGAGCGCTAGCGGGTGTGGAGGCCGTGGTCACGTCTGCGGACCTTCCCGATCCGGGTAACATGATCGCGGAACTCGGTGAAGGGGCGGTCAACTTAAAGCACTTGAGCAGCAATTGCCTGGCGCGCGGCAAAGTGCACTATAAGGGTCAGGCGGTGGCCGCTGTGGCCGCGGCCAGCCCACACATCGCCGAGGAAGCCTGCAAACTGATCGAGGTCGATTACGAAATTTTGCCTTCTATTATTGATGTCCGGGCCTCCATGAAAGAGACCGCGCCTCTTCTGCACGATGATCTCATTACGGAATCATTGGGCCAACCAGCCAAGAAGGCGTCTAATATCGCCAAGCATTACCAATTCAAGCTCGGTGACAGCGGCAAAGCTTTCGCGCAATGTGCAGTCGTTGTGGAGCGGGAATTCTACACCGCGACGGTGCACCAAGGTTATATCGAGCCGCACAACGCAACGGCCCTATGGAATGCCGACGGGTCGGTCACCATTTGGTGCAGCACGCAGGGGGCATTCACGGTCCGCGCTCAAGTGGCCGAACTCCTCAAAATGCCGGTATCGCGCATCAAAGTCGTGCCCATGGAGATTGGCGGGGGCTTCGGCGGCAAAATTCGCGTTTATCTGGAACCGGTCGCCGCCGTTCTATCCAAAAAAGCCGGCAAGCCTGTCAAGCTCACGATGAACCGGACGGAAGTCTTCGAAGCCACAGGCCCAACGCCGGGATCTTACATTCGCGTGAAAATGGGCGCGGACAAGGGCGGTCGATTGGTCGCAGCGGAAGCTTATCTGGCTTACGAAGCGGGCGCCTTCCCCGGCTCTCCGGTCGGTCCGGGGGCGATGTGCATCCTCGCCTGCTATGACATTCCGAACGTCCATATCGACGGCTACGACGTTGTGGTTAATAAGCCGGCCACCTCGGCTTACCGGGCGCCAGGCGCTACCAATGCGGCGTTCGCCTCGGAAACCGTTGTGGATGAAATCTGCGAAAAGCTTAAGGTAGACCCGCTAGAATTCCGTATCAAGAATGGCGCCCGGGAAGGCACCCGCCGCGCCGATGGCCCCGTGTATCCGCGCGTCGGCATGATCGAAACCGTCGAAGCCGCCAAGAAACATCCTCACTATACTGCTCCACTCAGAGGTGGGCTGGAAGCCAATGGTTCTCCCTCAGCACCGCATTTAACATTAAAAACTGGCAGAGGTGTCGCCTCCGGATTCTGGTTCAACATCGGTTTGAAGTCGAGCGCCACAGCGAGCGTCAATGCCGACGGCACAGTCAGCCTGGTGGAAGGTTCCACCGACATTGGCGGAACGCGGACTTCTATCGCCATGCAATTAGCCGAGGCGCTGGGCATTCGCGCCGAAGATGTGAAACCGATTGTTGCCGACACGGATATGGTCGGTTACACCGACGTTACCGGCGGTAGCCGCGTCACCTTCGCAACCGGCTGGGCAGCCTATGAAGCGGCACAGGACATCAAACGTCAGATGATTGCGCGGGCCGCGCAGATTTGGGACGTAAAGCCCGACGACGTGACCTATAACCAGGGCGTCCTTCGATGTATGGAGGACTCCAAGAAGCAATTCACTTTCAAACAGTTGGCTGCGAAATTGCAGGAAACCGGCGGCGCCATTGTCGGACGAGGCGCCGTGGATCCCGCCGGCGTTGGCGGCGCCTTTGCCACGCATGTTGTCGACGTTGGAGTCGACGAAGAAACGGGCAAAGTGCACATTTTGCGGTACACGGCGGTGCAAGACGCAGGCAAGGCCATTCACCCCAGCTATGTGGAAGGCCAGATGCAAGGCGGGGTAGCCCAAGGAATCGGCTGGGCGCTAAATGAAGAGTACGTGTACAACGATAAAGGCGTGATGACGAATTCCAGCTACCTTGATTACCGCATGCCGACCTGCCTCGACCTGCCCATGATTGAAACCGTTATCGTGGAGGTGCCTAACCCGGGCCATCCCTATGGCGTCCGCGGTGTAGGCGAAGTGCCCATCGTTCCGCCTCCCGCGGCAGTCGCCAATGCCATTTATCGAGCGATCGGCGTGCGCATGAACCAGTTGCCCATGTCGCCGGGACGGGTCGTTAAAGCGATCAAGCAAGGCAAGGGAAAATCCAATTAAGCCAGCAGAGACGCGTGGGGAATCGCGTCCGGTCCTTTTCCAGATTGATCAGCGGCCTTCATCGTTCCATTAATGCCTTTTCCACCTGCTCCGGGCCCATTAAGGGCGCCTGACAGGCGAAGTTTTCACAGATATATGTCGTCACAGTCCCATTCGACTTCTCGCCCGCCAATAGCGGCAGCAGCTTATCGGCCTTGTCCGACTCATTCTTAGCGCCTTTCATGGCAACGACCTTGTTGGGCCGAAAACCGGTTCGGATTGCCCGCAAAACACGTCTTGTTTCTTCAGCCTCGGGATCGCCCACGACCGCGAATTCCTGGACCGGTCCCACGTAGAAATCCAGTGCGATCAACATCTGCCCGGCCGCCATGGGTTGATTGGCCATCAGGCCGCGAAAATACCGAAGACTGGCCTCGGCTTTCTGCATAAGATCGTCGCGCCCAGTGAGCTTGGCAAGGCGCAGAAGGGCCGTTATGGCCATCGAATTGCCAGACGGGGTGGCGTTGTCTTGCGGATCTTTGGTGCGGACGATCAGCGTCTCGTGAACGCGGCCGGTGTAGAAAAAGCCGCCTTTACTGGAATCCCAAAACTGGTTGACCATGACGTTCGAAAGATCCAAAGCCGCTTCAATCCAGCGAGGCTCAAACGTCGCCTCATAGAGCGTCACAAGCGCGTTGATCATGAAGGAATAATCTTCCAGATAGGCATTCAATTTGGCTTCGGACCCGGCAAAAGCGGTACGGAGGAGGCGGCCATCCGGCGTTCGCATTTGGCTCAACACGAAGTCCGCAGCCTTGGCGGCCGCCAAGGCGTAATCCGGCTGATCTAGAACCTGAGCGGCTAAGGCGAACGCGTCAATCATCAAGCCGTTCCATGCCGTCAAGATTTTTTCATCCCGGGCGGGCCAAACCCGGCGGCTCCGGACTTCAAGGAGCTTACGTCTCGCGACCGCAAGTTTCTCACGAAGCTCAGGAAGGGCGATCCGCAACAATCGTGAATCTTGATCGTCTGACTTCGCTCGGTGCAAAATGTTATGGCCTTCCCAGTTGCCTTCTTCGGACACGCCGTAGACATAGCAAAAAACTTCCGCCAATTCCGGCCCCAAGATCTCTTGAACCTCCTTGGCCGACCAGACAAAGAATTTCCCTTCCACGCCTTCGCTGTCGGCGTCCTGAGTACTGTAAAACGGGCCGTCCGGGCTGGTCATTTCTCGCCGAACATAGTCAAGCGTTTCCTTGACGACTTGATGATAGAGTGGCTCATTGGTCGCTTGAAAGGCTTCCAGATAGGCTACGGTGAGCAGGGCGTTGTCGTAGAGCATTTTTTCGAAATGCGGTACGAGCCAGCGCGCATCGGTGCTATAGCGATGGAAGCCGCCGCCCAATTGATCGTAGATGCCGCCTCGTGCCATGTGGTCCAAAGTGAAACGCACCATGTTGAGAGCGTCGTCATTGCTGAACCTTTTCCAGGCGCGCAACAACAGTCGAAGGTCCATCGGATGGGGAAACTTGGGGGCGTCGCCGAACCCGCCCTGGTCGCCGTCAAAGGACTGGCCCAAACGGCCGACGGCATTGCGAATCAAGCCATCGTTGAGTTCTCCGCGGTCCGCCTCCAATTTAGCAAACCCTTGCAACTGTTCCGTACGCTGGCCGGCGATCCGATTAATTTCCTCCCGGCGATTTTGCCAGGCGTCGACGAGAGCTAAAAGCAGGCTCTTGAAGCCAGGCCGGCCGTAACGATCCTCCGGCGGAAAGTACGTCCCGCCGTAGAAGGGCTTCAAATCCGGCGTCAGAAACATCGACATGGGCCAGCCGCCCTGACCCGTCATCAGTTGCACTGCCGTCATATAGATCTGGTCGAGGTCGGGACGTTCTTCCCGGTCAATTTTGATGCTGATGAAATGCTCGTTGAGAATCTTGGCCACGGCCTCATCTTCAAAGCTTTCATGCTCCATGACGTGGCACCAATGGCAGGCGGAGTAGCCGATGCTCAAAAATATCGGCCGGTCCAATCGCCGGGCTTTCTCCAGGGCCTCGGGTCCCCAGGGATGCCAATCAACCGGGTTATGAGCGTGCTGCTTGAGATACGGGCTGGTTTCAGCGATGAGGTGATTGGTGTGCTGGGCCATGGCAAGCTCCGCAGGCGGATTGGCTCGGTGCGTCTCTATTCATCATAGAGAAGCCCCCAGGTGAATCCCACGAAGCATTGCCGGCGGCAAAATGCCCCACTGCGGTTCTCACGCTCTTTGGCGCCTTATTTCAAAGGGGGCCGGGCCAACTGCGGGGCCACCTTTGTCCGACGTTGGCCACCTTCGAGCCCGACGTTGGCCACCTTCGGATCAAAGAACGCCAAAGGCGCCAACTGAGCGTATAGGTTTACAGGTGTAAACCCTGTGGCGCAGTGTTGGGGGACCAGAGGGTGGGTCACTTGGCCCACAGGGTCTAACCGGTCGGCCCCGCGAGTCCAGCGTCGTCAGCCGTGCAGGACACGGTCCTAACAAGCTGGACTTTTTTGTTCGTTAGTAATTCACGGTGTAGTCGGCCGAAGTGTTGCTCAGGCGAACAAAGAACCTCATCCAAGGAATTCACTTATCGGCCGGTCCGACTTTGCCCTCAATAACAACCGAGACCGGCTTATCTTGGAGGTCGGTTTTGATTTGCAGGGTTTTCTTGAAATCCCCGTCCTTGTCCGGCTTACATTTGAAGATCAAGGAGTGCGCCAGGGCGGGCTTTTCGGATAGCTTGCCTATCAGCTCGATGCCCTCGCCGAATCCTTCCACCTCGTTCACCTTGAATGCCTTAGCTCCGCGAACCACCACCTTGCGGGTGATTTCATCGCCTACCTTGACATCGGAACCCAGCGAAACCCGGTCCGGCAACACGCTCAGAGCGGCCTGAAGGTTCGCTTCAACGACAACGGGAACCGTCTTGCTGGCGGGATCGTTTGTCTTGAGGAAAAATTCGTGCTTCAGCGATCCCGCCGGCGCATCCTCATTGAGCGTGACTGCCAGCTGATACCCCACCCGGCCGGGCTTGCGATACAGTTCCGTGATCGTTGCCTCAAAAGGCCCATCGTTGGTGTTGACCTCAGTCACCTTCCAATCCAAGAGCCCCGCGTATTCCACGTCAATTTTTTGCGTTGCTTTCTTGCCCGTAGGCAGCGACCCAAAGTTCACCGAGCCTGGATTGAATACGATGTCAGTCCGGCTGCTGGCTGTCACCTTGAGTTCCGCCGTGGACATGTAGTCGCTGCCGTCTCCGACCGTGACATAAATCGTGATGTTCTTTTGACCGGTAAACTTGCGCGCGTCCATCAGGAGGTCTACCCAACCCGTCTCTTTGGGCTTGATGGTCTCGGTTGACGCGGTGACGCTGGTACAGACCAAGCACGAGCTGCGCACGTTGGTGATCTTAAGGGGCACCGCGTAGATGTTGGTGATTACAAAGCGATGGTAAAGCTGTGAACCGTGCGGGACATTGCCGAATTCGTGAGTGAGGCCGTCCTTGAACATGTTGTTGGCCCAGTTCTCGGCGGAAACGGGGCTGACCGTCAGGATGAGAAGGATCAAGGCCGCTAGTGTCTTGCGCATTTTGCTCTCCACCCTGACTACGGACGATCCCAAGCCTTACGCTGCCGTGCGTCGAATTTTAGCGTGGTCGTCAAGATCGGTGAAGGCGGGATTTGGTGAAGCCCATAGGATGGAGGTTGAGGATATTCTTTGCCAGTTAAACTGAGGAAGCTGGAGAACTTAACATGGCTGCAAACTTAACGGAATTGGTTATATCGTCCTTTATCAGCGAGCTCGAAGGTCTACGCGATGCGGTTAACCAGGTTGCCCAACCTCTTACGCAGGACGAGCTCTGGAAAAAGCCGCTCGAGCAGAGCAACTCCATCGGTCACCTTATTCTTCACCTTACGGGGAACCTTAACTATTTCGTGGGCGCTCAACTAGGCAAATCGGGATATGTCCGGGATCGCGAACGAGAATTCAGCGAAACCAATGTGCCCAGCAAAGACACAGTGCTTAAGAACTTGTGCGATGCCGTTGCGACCTTTCGCCGCGTAGTCAGCGGCTTGACCGATGAACAACTGGCGGCGCCATTTCCGGATGACCGCTTTGGCCCCGTCTTAAGCGCGCTCTTGCACTGGGTAAGCCACTTTGCGCTGCACCGCGGCCAAATGTCCTACATCGCCAGGCTGGTGCAAGGCAGCACAAAATAAGGCACAAGCGAGACGCTTGTGCTACGTTGGCCTTCGCGTAGCCACAAGCGTCTCGCTTGTGGCCAAACTCATCTGCCTGCCCCGGTCCATTTCTCTTTCATGAAACGCAGGCCTTGCGTGTAGACTTCCTCAGCGCTGGGGAACAGGTCGCGCCAGACTCGTGTCGCAGCGGCAAGGTCGGGCAGGGCCCGGCCGAAAGATTCGATCACCAACCAATTATCGTACTTCGCCTGTTTGAGCGCCTTAAACGTTTCGTCCCAATGAACCTGTCCCGTGCCGGGTGTGCCGCGGTCATTTTCACTAATGTGGACATGAATGAAGTTGCCCGCAATGGCGCCAATTGCGCTGGCCGGCGCTTTCTCTTCGATATTGGCATGGAAGGTGTCGTACATCATGCGGAACGAGGGATGGTCAACCGCCTTGACGAGCGCCAGGGCGTCGGCGGCGGTTGTCAGGAAGTAGCATTCGAAGCGATTAAGGTATTCGACGGCGAGCCGAACCTTGGCCTTTTGAGCTGCCTCGGCCGCCTGCCGCAAGACATCGGCTGCGCGTTTTTTCTCGTCGGCGGTCGGCCCTTGTCCCGTGAAGACGGCCAGGGGCGAATGATAAGGACCGCAGAGCAACTCCCCGCCCGCCGCCGCGGTGTTCTCGATGGCCCATTTGATGCGTTCTAGCCCCGCCTTGCGCACCGATGCGTCGGGGCTGATAGGGCTGGCCTCCGGGGTGGCCACTGTCACGGCACTGCTGCAAGCAAGGCCCTGGTTCTTGATCTCCTTGCCAAGTGCTTGGTAATGCTTGACATCGCCGTCAAAAATCGGAATCTCGATGCCGTCGTAGCCGGCTGCCTTCAGCTTTCCCAGCACAGGATAATGCTCGCTGGTGACGTGGGTCGCCCAAAGAAGGAGATTGAAGCCGTATTTCATGAGAAGTGCCTTTGTCAAATTCGAATGAAACCTCAAAACGCCCGTTTCTTTCAAACTTTATGGACGCTAATCCACTTGCCCTCCTTCGCCGACTGCAAGATGGCATCGCAAACGTATTGGGTCCGCAGCGCGTCGCGGAAGTCGGGCTGGGCCGGCTTGCCTTTGGCGAGGCCGGCCAAGAAATCGGCGACTTGGTGGACGAAACTGTGTTCGTAACCGATCTGCAGGCCCGGGACCCACCAGTTGCCCATGTAGGGATGATCGCCGTCGCTGACATGGATCGACCGCCAGCCGCGGACTTGGCCTTCGTCCCGATGATCGAAATATTGCAGACGGTGCAAGTCGTGAAGGTCCCAGAAAATCGACGCATGCTCGCCGTTGATTTCAAACGTGTACAGGGCCTTGTGACCTCGCGCATAACGCGTCGATTCAAAAGTGGCCAGCGACCCGTTGGAGAAGCGGGCCAGAAAGGCGCTGGCATCGTCGATCCCGACTTTTTCCACCTTGCCGGTCAGATTATGTTTGCGTTCCTTGATAAACGTCTCGGTCATCGCGCTGAGCGAGTCAATGGCGCCATTGAGCCAAAGGGCCGTGTCAATGCAGTGGGCCAGGAGGTCGCCGGTGACGCCGCTGCCGGCCGCGGCCACGTCTAGACGCCAGAGAGCCGTTCCACCCTGGGGCAGATCGGCACTGATCGTCCAGTCCTGGAGAAACTTGGCGCGATAGTGAAAGATGCGGCCCAGTTTGCCTTCATCAATCAGTTTTTTGGCAAGGGTCACAGCCGGGACTCGTCGATAGTTGTACCAGACCATGTTAGGCACTTTCGCCCTTTCGACGGCCTGGACCATTTTCTCGCCTTCGGGGCCGTTCATGGAAAGCGGCTTTTCGCACAGGATCATTTTGCCTGCCTTGGCGGCCGCGAGAGCGATCTCCGCATGCGTGTTGTTAGGGGTGCAGATGTCGATCGCGTCGATGTCCTTGCGTTCGACAAGTTTGCGCCAGTCCGTTTCAACCGATTCGTATCCCCATTGATCGGCAAACGCCTTGGCTTTATCGGCACTACGCGCACAGACCGCCTTAAGCACGGGTCGATATTCTAAGTCAAAAAAGTGATTGACCTTGGCATAGGCATTGGAATGCGCCCGGCCCATGAAGCCGTAGCCGATCATGCCGATATTGAGAGGTTTAGCCATGGAGAGAGTCTCTTTAAGGGAAGATTTAGCTCCGTGCCTCCGGCGAGTGCCCCTCGCCGGCTGCGAAAGCGGCGGCGACATCCACGTTGAAACCGGGCAACAAAATCGAGGTGGCCTTTGAAGTCGCGTCGAACCGGCCGTGAACCTCGTATTGCTTGCCCCCTAGGGTGAGAACGGTGATAACCCGCTCCTGGGGATCAACAATCCAGTATTCGGCGATCTTGGCCTTGGCATATTCCTCACGTTTAATGACGAGATCTCGCTCGCGATTCTTTTCCCCTTCACTGACAACTTCGATGGCCAGGTCTGCGCCATGGGGAGGTTGCTTGCTGTTCTTGATGCGACCTTTCCGGAAAAACATGATGTCCGCCTCGCGGAACTTTCCTTTCCAAAGGCGCACCGGCAGAGGAGAAAAGAGAACTTCGCCCAATCCCTGGTCAGTTACAAAGGAATTCAGGAGAGCGAAAAGGAATTTCACGATTCGTTGGTGAAATAGCCCCGGCATCGGCAGAATCTGCAGGCAACCTTCGGATAGCTCGATCATCCAACCGGTTCGAGCATCCAGGGCCAGGTATTCTTCCTCGCTCCATTGCCCTTGTTTGGGAAAGAGGAGCGCAATGTCCCATGCGGGTTCGCCAACTTGAACCGGATGGCAAGGCGGTAGCAGGTCCTGTGAATTTATGGCGGCGCTCATTCCGCTTTTCTCATGTGCTCCAAAGGCTCTAGGGCTTTCTCTTGAAATAATCGTAAACCTCTTTCGCCACCTTCGCACAAAAGAGGTTGCCCGCGTTGTCGGCCACCCAGCGTTGATCCTTATTTTCAGCGGTCATTACGCACAGGGCGACAGGGCCGTTTTTGAAATAAAGAATCCCGGCGTCCGTGCGGGCATCGCTGATCGAGCCGGATTTATGGGCGACGATCACGTCTTCAGGCAAGAAACGCGGAAACTTTTCTTTGTCGTCGCACTTCTTGAGGATTTCAATCATTTCCTTGCTAGCGTCCTCGCTGACTAGCTTGCCCTGATGCAGTTTTTCAAATAGCGACAGCATCTCGCGCGCGGATGCGGAGCCGAGACCGAATTGCTTGCTGCGCTCAGGAAAAACCGAAGTCTCCCGCTTGAATGATTTGGAATGAATCTTGGTATTCTTGTAGCCCCATTCTTCCATGCGCTTGGCCGTTGCGCCGATGCCGATCTTGTCGAGAACGAGATTGGTGGCTGTGTTGTCGGAAACGGAGATCATGAGGCGCATGGCGTCGCGCAGAGGAAAGCTCACCCCATCGCTGAAATTGTTCGTCAATACGCCGCTGCCGGGGACTTTGTCTTCAGACTGGAGAGTAACAGAGTCGGTGAACTTGATTTGGCCATCGGCTACTTGCTGGTAGACCTCGATCATGACGGGGAACTTGATGAGGCTGGCCGTGGGCATCGGCTCATCGGCATTGAGGAAGTACGATTCACCGGACGCCAAGTTCTTTACGGCCAGGGCAACCTTTCCTTTGTGACTCTTGGCAAGAGGAGAAAGCCGAGCTTCCAGCGGGTCAAGGTCGGCCGCCAGGGCGTCGCCAAGGAAAATAACCAATGATGCGAAGGCCAACAAGATTCGAAGCAGCAGATGAATAGGCATGGCAAGCCATGTTCCTTGTTAGCGCTTTTGGCCGCGGCGTTGTCCACGGGAGAAAAGATCAGCTAGAGAAACGCGAAAGCCGGGAAGCACCTCGCCGCCTTCAAGATCACCGGTCTTATCGATTCGCTTCACATGTTGCGGTGAGGTGTAAACTTCCGCCTGTTGTTTTTTTTCATCGATCAACCACACCAGACGAACGCCTGCCTTGAAATACTCCCGAATCTTACGCGCCATTTCCCTGGGCGTATTGCCTTTGCTGAGGATCTCGATTGCTAAGTCCGGAACTATATTCGCAATGGGTCTATCCGGCAATCTACCCTCCGGCAATCGATCCCAAGAAATAAAGGAAACGTCGGGAATGCGGACCAATTTACGAAGGATTCGCAAAGGGCCGTCAGCCCCAATGACAATTCCTAAGTCGGTTTTGTCTAGAAAGTTCAAGATAATTTGGATAAGAGTGCAACCAAGCAATGATTCTTTGGTTCCCACAACCTTCTCCACCAAAACACCCTCAACCAATTCGCAAATCCGCTTGCGATCGGCCTCCAGGGCCTTGATAACATCCTTTTCCGTTGCTGTTCCCGGATGCGGATGCATAAGCACACGATGGGGGGAAATCCCGCCCAGTCGTTTGAGGAGATCGGCTAGGGTTTCGTCCGTATGAGGTCGGGACTCAAGGGCGGCCGGCATGGGAACTCATCCTTAAATTGAAGGCAAAATGAAAGCGGCGCCGCCAGCGCGCTCGCCACTAAACGCTTAGGCTGCGTATTTTTGTCGCAGCTTGTCTAAGAACCGTTTCGAGTCAGCGGTCACTTCCCAGGCATTGGGCCAGAAGCACAAATCGACGCACCACCAATCATTGGGAACGCCGCTCTTCACGAGTTCGGGAAGGAGTTTGTCGAAGTTAATCTTACCGGTGCCGAACGGATTGTGCGTGCTGGTATTGTGTTCGTTGAGCGTGCCGTCGGAGTCAATAAGGTGGACGTGGGTAATCTTGCCTTTCAGCTTGTGAAGCAATTCCATTTCACCGCCAGGCAATGTTTCCTTCTCGCCAATCTGATTGGCGCCCACGACAGCGCACATGTAGGCATGGCAGGTATCGAACAGGACGCCGAAGTTCGGATTGCCGCGGTCGCGAACGGCATCGACGAGGGCGAGAATCTCCGAAGGTTTATTGATCGGAAAACCCGGCTCGAACTCCCAACAGATCTTAATGCCGCGATCCGCGGCGAGCTTCGAGCACAGATCGAAAGCGCGCACCGCCCGGTCGAAGGCGACCTTGGGCTCGACCTTTTTCTCTTTCAGGACCGTGATCGGCTCCACCGTATCTACGCGAATCGTGTCGATGCCCAGATCTTCAGCGAAGAAAACATTTTTGGCGAACGCGGCAATGAACGGGCCGGAATCCTCGACGGTCAAGAGCTTCTGCGCCCAGAGGTCGGCGGCCAACCCGGAAAAGGCCAAGCCATGATCCGAGACGTCTTTGCGGAGAGCTTGGCGTTTGGCTTTGGTATTGCAGGTATCCGGTCCGGGATGTGGATTGAAGCCGCCCAGTTCGACGCCTTCGTAGCCAAGGTCCGAGAGCTTATGAATCAACTGATGGAAATCGTTGGTTGGCTGCTCTTGGTTGAAGATATACGCCCAGCTGCCGATGGAGAGCTTCTTACTCATGGATGTTCCTCGTTAGTGTTTGGTCAACCTTACTGTCGGGCCGCAAAAAGGAATCGTTCAAAACGACTCAACCTTGGTGGACTCCGGGTCTGCCGATTCGCCGGCGACCTGCAGTTGTTCGGCTAACGCTTCCAAGTCGGCCGGCTTCAACTTGTCGGCAAAGTGGCTGGCAACCGTTTCGGGCGGCACCCCGATTATCCGCGCCAAATAGAGCGCTCTCGTGGCGCGGGCGTGGGTCACGCGATAACTTCCCCAAAAAAGCAGGAATAGAGCAACCGAGGAGACGGCAAGGCCTGCAATGCTTGACCAATCGACCTGGCCCGGCTTATCCAGTCCTTCGATCGCAAACAAGAATGCCAAAAAGACCAGGACGCACCCGGCGATAAAAAGACCCAGGCGAATGTAAGCAAATAAGATCGATTTTCCGCTCAAGCGGAGCTTGCGACCCGAGAAGCCGCCGTCGTCTTTCTCGGTGCCGTGGAGGACCAGGTAGCTGCCCAAGGGAATCAGCGGTAAATACTGAAGGTAAAAGAACTGCGTGGCCACGTAAAAGAGCCCAGGCACTTGATCGACCTTGCCGTACAGGCGCGTGCCGTGAAGGATTATCATTTCCTTACCACCTCGCGAAGTCGCTCACTTAGCCTTCTTGTGGTCGCCTACTTTCGGAGCCTGCGGATTGGTGTCGGGGCCAAAGTAGCGGAGCGTCACTAGCGGTTCACTGCCCGTGTTCTCGAACACGATCCCTCGGGTAGCGGCTTCGTAGCCGACGAAGACTTCATCTTCGGTCAGTTCGCCATAACGAATCATGGCAGGGGTCTGTAAGGTTAGTTTACCGATCTTCCCGCACCCCTGCACGGTAATTAGGCCATACGCGCCCTTGTCCTTTATGGTTGCCTTGACGCCCGGGTTCACCGTCAATTCTTTCGCGCTAAAAAGCTCCTCGCCGTTTACTTTTCCATAAACGACCCACTTGTCGACATAGCCTCCGCCACCGGTATCCCGGTCGGCGATGGGCTCCAGATAGTGATGGTCTTTGAAGCTCGGATCGAGATTCCCATCCCAATCGAGCTGGTCGACAATGAAATCGAGATCGCGATGCTTTTCCTTGGGCATGTCCTTGGTGAGCAAGCTCCAGGGCACGGCCCGGCCTTCAACCATAGACTGGTACATGCCGAAAACGTCCGAGCCCCATTGCGGCTCATAAGTGACAAGCGATCCCGGCGCATGCAAGACACAAGGGGGCACGAGCCAACCGGTGCCCGGTTGCAGGCGATAGGCTTTGCTGTAGTTGAGGATGCCGTTGTCGCCTTCGTTCCAGCGCTCGAGGCAGCGGCGAATATCCGCCTTGGTAGTGCCAGGCTCCAGGCCGAAAAACGTGTACGGGAAATTGTTGCCCGTGGCATTGAGCTGGGGTGGAAAGTAGTACGATTCCGGCTTGCCTTGTTGGCCCACCAGTTCTGCCTGTGCATTGCTCTGATGCATGTGGTGCGGGATCGGACCGAGGTTGTCGAAGAACTTGCTGTAGACGGGCCAGCGGTTAAATTTATTCCAGATGCCGGGGCCGACTAGTCCGCCGCCCTCTTGATTGATGGCGTCGCGCAGCGTAAAAGCACGCTTGCCATTGTGAACGACGTAGCTGAGCCCTTCGTCGGCCGGCGCGCCTTCGTTGGCGGCGGCGGTCGTCGAAGAAAACCAGCGTTCATCGATGCCGCCGCGATGGGCGCCCAGGGCGTAGAGGTCTTGCGGGGCTAATTTGATGCGCCGGCCCGGCATCAAGAAAGAGCGCGGCACCCAGGTCGGCGCCAATCTCAGAATACCTTCACCTTTCTCTAACGCTTCCTTCACCGGCGCCCCGTTACCATGGTGAGATCTCGGCGGCTGTTTCGTCTTCTTGGTAACGGTTTTCTTTGCCATTGTGAAGAAACTCCAAAGAAATGAACGGACTCATGACCGAGTCGTGCCTACCGACCTTTTTTTATCCTGCCTCGTAGATTACGCTGCGTTTAGTGGGCCTGTGGCGTGCTTATAGCCCGCCGCTACACCCCCTGCAACAAGAAACTCGGCGAAAACTGAAAAGGCCGCAAAACCGTTGCAGCCGCACTATTTATGCGCCTTTACATCAGCGAGAATCCAGAGTCGGTTGCCCAGAATCGGGTCGAAGATTTTCAAGAATTCTCCGCGCAAAACGAACCACTTAATAAAGAACATCGTCTAGGTAGTACTTGAGCAAAGAAGGATATATGGAACAGCGACGGGATGCCCACCCGGAGCGGAAGCCCGAGGAGAGGGAAATGTCAACCTGGGAGAATGATGCCGATCACTATCGGCCCTGTTTAATTCTTGGCCACTCGGATCCGGATTACGCGGCCGGCGCGAGCCGAGCGCTGCGCCGACTCGGCTGGGACGTGTACCTGGCCGGCTCCGGCCCCGAAGCGCGCCGGCTGGCTCGCATGCTTTCTGCCGAGACCGTGATTCTTGACACGGAGATTCCCGAGGAAAGCGGCTGGCTCACCTGCGACAAAATACTTCGCGACGACCCGGCGCTCAAAGTTTTTCTGGTAAGCCCCAGCGTCAACGCGGTTAGCGAGGATTTCCGCTCCTTCGTTGGCGCTTCGGGATTGATTGGTTACCACGACGGCGTCCAGGCCCTCGTTGACGAGGTCTGCGGCAACGTGCTGTCGGTTGGCAGTCTGTAAATCTGTAATGGCGAGCGGGGGCGCTGACGCGACCCCGCTCGCATTAAGTTTTTCATTGCACTTCAAAAATACACTCAATCTCAACCGGAATATTGCTCGGCAGGGAACCCATGCCGACCGCGCTGCGCGCTCCGACTCCGGCTTCCTCGCCAAAGATCTCGGCCATCAATTCCGAAAAGCCATTGATCACTTTGGGTTGGTCCGCGAAGTCAGCAGGACAGTTGACCATGCCCAGCGTCTTGACCAGCCGTTTAACTTTATCAAGCGAGCCGATGGTGTTGCGCACCGTGCTGAGAATGTTCAGTCCGGTCAAGCGGGCAGCCTCCATCCCTTGTTCCACGGTTAGCTCTTTGCCTACCTTGCCGGCGATCGGCGATTTGGCGTCCAATTTCGCGGGACCGTGGCCGGAAAGATAAAGCATGTTGCCGGCCAAGACGGCCGTTTTGTATTTCGCCATCGGCTTGGGCACTGGGGGAAGCGTCAAATGCAATTCTTGAAGGCGCGTTTCCGGTTTGGACGGCATGAATAACTCCTCCCTAATTGCGGTGCTTGTTCGGGCGGATGCAAGACACCATTGTTATCCGGAGAAGTCCGTCTCGGATCAAGCGGTGCGCGAAAAAAGTCAATAGGCGGTTATTAGACCATGAATTAGGGGGCTTTTTCCACGACGGCGATGTCGCAGAGCCCGAGGGCGGTTTCGCCAAAGAGGTTTCCTACCTCTTCCATCAGCCGATCCGGCACGCCGGGCACTTTTCCCAAGCCTTGATGGGATACTTCGCCCACGCGCAGGTTGGGCGGCAAAAAGTGATGGAAACCATCGAGCGAATGGCGATGTGTGAACAGGACTACGGTTCGGGGACGTTCGAGCAGGAAATGGACGAAAGGCTCAACGTCTTTGCTGCGGTAGTGCCGTAAATCGTCGCGCTTCAGATAAAAGGAGACTGAATCGCAAGGGCGCGGGTGGCAAATTACCGTTGTCGTCGGATCCCCGCAGAGGCGGGCCACTTCGTCAGGCCGAGCCATCGGCGAACGGTAGTTGGCATACCAGGGCAAAAGGACATGGTGGCCGATTACCAAGACGACCCAAGAAAGGCCCACGGCCCCACTGAGAATCCTCGAGCCCAATCGAAACCGATAAGCGATGAAGGCGCCGAGCGCTAATGCCAGCGGCGGATAAGCCGGCAGAATATAAGTTGGCAGCTTGGAACCCGAGATGGTAAAGAACAGTAGGCACCACCCGCTCGCGAGCAATAGAAAGCTCATCTCCATTGTTCGCCGTTGCGCTGCCTCCGTTTTGCCGCTCAAGAGAAACCGGAGGAAGAAGGGAAGCAATAGGCTGGCCGGAAACAGGCCCATCAAAAGCACCGGCACATAAAACCAAATCGGTCGTTGATGATCGAACGGGGTCAAAAACCGCTGGACGTTATGCACCCAAAGGAAATACCGTGCAAAGGAAGGAATGCGGAGACAAACGGCGACATACCAGGGCAAGGCTACTAAAGCCATGACGGCCAAAAAAGCTGCTAATGGTAGCCAAAG
>JBJMQT010000030.1:0-24296 GCA_045802525.1 Gemmataceae bacterium | reverse complement strand
GCTCGCGGCAATCTCCTAGATAGCCAATTCGGCGGGCGCGGCGACGCGTCACGCTCCAGGCGACAGGCTTGAGTTACCCGAGGCCGAGAAGTCCCGATCGTCCCCAGCCCCGCAACCGTCCGGAGCTCCGAAGAGGCGTTAGCGGTCAGCGAAAGTTCCCCCGGCGATGTCCAACCGCAACCGGCCCGCTTTCGCTGCGTAAACAGGCACCGGCATCCCCCCAAAAACTGACCTTGACGTGTGGAGGACAGGGTTATCACTCGGGCCACAGGGTCTCGAAATGAGCACTCGTTTTCCGTTTTTCATCCCCCACCCACCCTTAATGAAAAACGGAACTAACTGGTGAAAAACGGAAGCTAGGGGTGAAAAACGGAACTTTGGGTTGAAAAACGAAACCTTAGGTCTAGCTGGCCGGGAAGGTCGCTCCGAAATGGTTCTCTCCATTTCGCCTGACCCCCCGTGGAAAGAAATGGAAAGCATTTCGGGCTGCATTTGAAGGCCGTCCAACGTGTTGGAGGCAAGGAAGTCGCGGTTGCCGGCGATGTCGGCATGAAGCCGGCTCAGGTCGCCCACCAGCGCGCCCGGCCCTTCGGCGTACTTCGGATTGAACTTGCGCACCTGCGAATCGAGGAGGTCATCGAAATAAGCCGAGGCCGCCGCCTGTTCGGCCGGTGTTTCCTTCGAGTGGTCGAAGCCGCGTCGTTTTTCTGCCTCGGCCCGTGAGACGTACGTCCAGCCGATCTGTCGCGCGTAGGCGAGGATGCGGGCCTGGACGGTCTTGTATCCGCCGGGGCCGGGCATGGAAGCTCCTACGTTCGCAGCCCGAGGGATTGCCGCGCCGCCTTGCGGAAGCGGCGGCTCGTGCGAATGCCGTGCTGGGCCTCGCTCAGTGTCGCCCACGTCCCCGGGTAGCGGACCAGGACGGCGAATTGCGTCATGGCGGCTACTGCCCGATCGAATACGGCCCAACGCGGTTGCAGCGGCAGGCACAGCCGCAGCAGAATCGACAGCTCGTGGGTGCGCGGGAAAGCGATCCCTGCCTCCGTCAGACGCGCCTTGAGGTACTTCTCAACGCACTGTTGCGAGAAGAAGCAAATCCTATCCCGCCGCGACTTCTTGCGCGATCGCAGGGCCTCGCAGGCGCCGTCGTAGTCGGATTCGGCCTTGGCTACCCACTCGCGCGTCATCGGCAGCATAGAGAGTGATTCCCGTTTCCAGAACCTCGCGCAAGAAACCATCTCCCCCGGCGATGTGGCGCCGAATATCCGCCTCTGATCGTACGATCAAGTCCATGGCGAAGGGCACGCCCAGCTCGACACGTATTCGCCCGGCGGCCGTCAGTGGCGACATCGACCATCGCTGTCGGGTAATCAGCAGGTCCACGTCGGAATCCTCGCCGGGGCTTCCGCAGGCGTAGGAACCGAAAAGGATGATCCGCCGCGGCGTAAAGCCCGCCACGATCGCATCGACGAAGGCAATAATCTGTTCGGCGGTTACTAGCTTCGCAGGTGTCTTATCGCTGGACATGGCAACGGCCCTCATTCGCCTTACATGCGCGTGTAGATCGCCTCGCGCGAATCGTCCACCTCGGTATGGCCTTGCGCTTCGTACGGCTGCATTTCGGCGAAGATGTCCTCGATCGCGTCTTCCGCCTTTGGCTCCTCTTCAAAGACAATCGCTTCGCGCACCTCTCCGGGAATCCGAACGAGGCCCTGAACGATCTCCTGCTTCGATCCCCTAAGGAAATGCGTCTTCATTGCTCACCTCGGTGCACAAATTCATCGGCCGGCCCGGTAATCGTCGATTTCCTTCTGAATTTCCTCGTGGGTGATCTCGCGGGCATTGGGACGATTGCGAATTTCACTGCACCATGCCGCCCAGGCGCGGGCAAATTCCTCGGCCGATGCGCGTTCGGGCGCCACAATCCCGCGCACCTGAGTTCCCGGCTGGAAGGGTACGGAGGCGACGCGTACTTGTCCGGTCGGCTCAACGGTCGTCGTGGTTTCAAACGTTTTCATGCGACCACCTTTAGGGTACAGCCGTGGACCGCCTTTCGACGATTCTATCATTTCACGTTGCATTACTCAAACAGCCCCCACCGGCAGGCCATGCTCCTTCAAGTGCGGAGGGGTCGAGGTCGTGGACGCGGATCTGCGCGGTCATGAGCTGGTGGAGGAGCGTGCGGAACGCGGCCACGCTCTGCGACTCGTGGCAAGTCGCTGCGTGAAACATGCGCCCTAAGGCCGCAAAATGCTCGATTCACGCCCCGGGAAAGAAACGGACGGCCATGACCATCCCATGGGTCATCAACGAAAACGCCGAAAAACGCTTGCCCAACACGCCAAACGACCGTTACAGTGCACATCAACACAACCGCTCCGAGATTCAAACTCCATAGCCGAAGGTGACGAGCGGTTCAGTTCAACGCAAGTCTATCCCGCATGCTCCGCCCACAACGGCCTTGGCCATAACCTTGCGCCCCTCCAGGCGGAACATGCGGGATAGACTTCTTAACGTTCGACGGCGGAGGTCCCACCGATGGATATCGTTCTGCCCCCGCGCAATCTGCGAGCCCATCGGAGGCATTGGCCGGGAATCCCCCACGCTTATACCGCCGATCTGCCCCGAGTGCGAGAAACGGCTGTTGGGCACCTAAAGCGGTTCGGGTTCAGCCGGGTGACGCGCAGCCGCTGCCCCGCCCTAGTCGATCAGTTCGTGGAAGCCATCTTCGCCGCGCAAGGCGGCCGGCCATTCTTCCACATCGACGGGCCGCTGCCGTTCTGCTGGAACGCCCCCAAGGATTGGGACAAGAGCTACATCCGCTACGAGTGGGGACACCTCCGCTCCCGGAACCAGAACCAGGACGCCCATGAGATCGATAACATCTGCCTCCAGTCCGCGCGGTGCAACCAACATGTTCAGACGTCGATGGACATCGCGGAAGTGCTCGTTTGGCTTGGTGGCTCGTCCGTAGCCGCCCGCGTGGAGTCCGTGCTGGAACGGCGATGGCAACTGTTCGCCAGTGAAGAGTGGGGTAAGCTGCTAGCGGAGTTGGCTCGCTATCGCTGAGCAGCATTGCCATCGACAGTCGGCAGCAGACGGCGGGATATGATTCGTTTCTGCGACCTATCACTCACCGGTGCCCCGCCGCTGCTGAGCTTGATCGGTCGGCCCAAGAGAGGGTGGGGCAGATCAGGGCTCAATCACAAAATGGGGTCGATCATGGCATGGACAAAACTATTAAACCCTGAGTGGGTTGGTACGAGTGGGGCTGCAAACCTACTAAAAACCACGGAGAACGACATCAAACAGCGAATCGCCGCTGGCGAGTTCGTCACTCGGAAGTCCACGCCAAATGTCACGGAGATAATGTTCCATAAGACGGATGGCACGCCAAAATTCATGGTCGCCGTTCCTGGTGCGGTTGACCCAGCCCCGCCACCGCCACCAACGGGCAATGCGGGATCGTGAGGTCGCGTGGCCGCCCCAGGAACTTCCCAGGGCAGTGACACCCGGCTGACCTAAGGGAGGCGTGTTGGCGGCGCGCACCGTGTACCATGCCGCCTGGGGGGCCTTCTCTTTTCGTCGTCGCCTCGCCTTGCTTAGAAACTACTGCATTTGGACCGTCACGAGTGTGCTGTTCCTCGTCGCAGGCTGCTCCCCTTCACCTACTCGACCATCACGATTTCGCCTGGTCGGAGGACTCGTTGAAATAGGCGCACATGATCCCGGAGATCCAGCTGAAATCGGCGATTCATTTAATCCATCAGTTCACCCCTTGCAAAGCATGCCTCGGTCTGCTGCATTTGGTGGCCATCGGCGACCAGAGCGCGAAACAGTTGGACAGTGGCGGCGTAGAAGTAGGCGACATTGAGGTGCCACAGGCCGCCAGCCAGCTCAAGAGCAGGCGGTAGGACGTTGCCACTCTCGTAGGCGACGTCAAGTGCGTTAACCTGAGCCTGAGATAGCCCTTCCGCGGTTTTGTCGCAGGAAACGGGAACGTTGCCCGGCTCCAGCACGCCTAGCGAATGGGCAATCGGGTTACGTGCGACGCAGTAGAGGACATCCGTCTTCGCGGCCCTGTCCTCCCCCGGCTGCCAAGGGTAATAGTTTCCCATAAGGAGAGCGGTGAACCGTCGTCCACGGTCCTTTGGTCGTGGCCGCGGGCCTGGGAGTCTGCCCTGCCGGTTAAAGAAGACGACCGAGATACCGCTAATAAGGTTACACAGCGTCGCGGCCGCGGCGAAGTTGCAGCCGTTGTCGATCCTGTTCTCCCCTTCTCCTGTCGGGAGACGGAGCATTGCCCGTACGTCAGCGAACTGCATGCCGTGATGTTGCTGAACAAACGCCCGGATCGTCGGGTAGTTAGCGAGTTCCGGGATGTTCTCGGGTCGCATGGCGGCCTCTCCTTGTGTGGGAGTTTTGTGTGATGTTATGGACAGGTTTCGTGTGCGGGTAGTTCGCGCCATTTACGGCATGGTCCCCGTCTCCGTCGGGGCAACCGGGACATTTTGGTTAACGCGCCGAACAACCGGATGCAGTTGGCCGGGCCGGCATACTCTCTTTCCGCGTTATGATGTCCTTGCGGCCAGCTCGGCAACTTAGCCGTACCGTTCGCCGAAGGAGGTGAGCGATGAGCCGATCCCATCTCATAACAGCTGTTACGTTGCTGGCGGTTTCTGCCTGCGCGCCGAAGGCGCAGGATCACGCCCCCGTTCGGAGTGAGGGCGTTTCTGGCCGCGACGCAACGTGGAGCGCTTTTTACGTCACCGATGGCTTTGCACCCTCCGGGACTACAAAGGCGGCCAAGGGGACGTTCGACCGAGTTCGCTCCGGGATGACCCTCCGCGAATTGACGGAGATGCTAGGCAAGGGGTGGATGAGCCAGTATGAGGGCTGTGGCATCATCACCTGGTTGACGTAGCCTAACGCGAGCTTAGCCGCCGACGAAAGCGTGTTATTCCTGCCTCCTACTTCACGCCTGCCGCCTTCGCCGCCTCGGGGTCGATTTTCTTGAGCCACTGGGTGGCACCGTTCCGCACTTGCTCATCGTCATCCTTGAGGGCGCCGGTCAAGGCAGCCACGGCGGCTTTCCCTTCCATGCCAATGCGGCCCAAAGGAAAAACGCCGCCGCTCTTGACGAGAGCGGGCACGACTGCGGGGTGCCGATTGGTCTGCCACAGGGCTTCCGCGGCGTTGTTGCACGCCTGCACATTGTTGACGGCCTCGACCAAAACGGTCACAGCAGCCGGATCTTTTTTGATCGTCCATAGGGCTTTGGCGGCGAAACAGCGTAGAGTGGCGTCCTTATCTTGGAGCGCCTCGACCAAGACAGGGACGGCTTCCGCTCCAGCCCCAATATCGCCTAAGGCCATGGCGGCGTAGACCCGCATGAACTTGTTCTCGCTCTTAAGGCTACCGATCAAGCAGGGCACTGCGGCCTTCGCGTCCGGCCCGATGCGTTGCAAAGCAACCGCGGCCCACCAACCATCGTCCGGATCGTTGAGAACGTCGGCCAGGCTGAGCACGGCCGCTGGATGCTTGTTGATCTTCCACAAGGCTTCCGCCGCGGCAACGCGCGCACGTCCGAAGAACGGGAGTACATATCGTTCGTCGGGCCTGGGCCATTCGCGCGCCGTCACAGTAATGCGCTTCGGCTTGCCTTGTTCGCGCTCGACCACGAAAGTGACCTGGTCGCCGGGTTGCAATGCAAGCGCATCGATTGCCCCGCGGAACTGTTTCATGTTGGCGATCTTGGTGTCATTGACGCCGACCAGAAGATCTCCATCCTGGAGGCCCGCTTTGACCGCTGGGCCCTCGGGGATGAGCTTGTCGATATAGAGTTCGCCATGGAGGGCTGGGCGGATCGCGGCAATCCCGAGGTAGCCCTTGGGGGCGCCCGGCGGTGCGATCACTTCCTTCGTTTGTTCCTTGGCCGCCTCGATCAAAGCGGGAACGGCGGCTTTCGCGGCCTCTCCCATGACGCCCAGGGCCTGGGCGGCCTTGGTACGCACGAAGGGTTTTTCGTCCTTGAGCGCCCCAATCAAGTCGGGAACGGCGGCTTTCGCTTCGGCCCCGATCAAGCCCAAGGCGTGTGCGCATTCTCCCCGGCAACCGGAATCCTGATACGTGAGACCCCCAATTAGGGCGGGAACGGCCGCGGCATTCTTGTTGATCTTCCACAAGGCCAAGGCGACTGTGTAGTCCGGGGGCTTGTCCTTGAGGGCCTCGCGCAGTGCAGGGATGGCCGCTTTCGCTTCCACCCCGATTTGGCCCAAGGCATCGGCGGCCATGGAAATATTGCCGCGACTATTCGGGTCCTTGAGATTCTGCACCAGTGCGGGGATGGCGTCCGGATGTTTCGAGATCTGCCACAAGCCCAGCGCCGCGCTGGTGCGTACGACAGGGTTCACGTCGCTGAGCGCCTCGACCAGGCCGGGCATGGCGGCTTCGGCTTCCACTCCGAACTGGCCCAAGGCCTCCGCGGCGCCGCGACGCACCTGGAAATCCCCGTTCTTGAGGTCTTTTGTCATGCTAGCCACGGCCGCCGGGTCTTTCTTGATCTTCCACAAGGCTTCAGCCGCATACTTGCGTGTCCAGAAACTCTCGTGCTTGAGGAGTTCGCTAAGTGCGGGCGCGGCGGCTTTCGCTCTGTACCCAATGACGCCCAGTGCGAACACGGCCTCGCGGCGCTCTTGTACATTGCCGTCCTTCAGGTGTCCCACGTAAACGTCAAATTGCTCTGGCAGGTCGGCATCGACGGCGGCGCGAGACGGAAACGCCTCTTTTTCCTGTCCCGCAGCGATGGTCAGGAGCCTAAGCGCTGCGATCAGCGCGAATGTCAACCGCCTCATAAGGCATCCCCTTTGTAGTGCACCGGGCAAGAACGAGCTTGTCGCAAATGGTATGCCGAGGAATCCCCCATAGGAAGCGACAAGGAACCGAGGACCGGTTTCTTCTTCGATAGCCGCACTGTGCAGGAATTGCTCGGGAACAAGAACGTCGACAGGACAATGATCTACACGAATTCTAAGGTAGGTGGCGGCGGCACTGGTGGCACGACGTGCCACTTGTGATCTCACAATATCTACCGTAGGAGAGAGATAAGGATCGGTGACCTAAAAAGCGTTTTAAGAATCAATGGGCAAAAGAATGGAGCGTTCGGCTCGGCGAGTGGCTTCGGGCAAAATGCTGCAAGGGGCGGGCTGGATGTTGGTCAGGGGGGCTGGTGGGCTCGTGGCGGGGGGTTGGCAATCATTCGAGACGGGACGTGAGGTTGGTTGGGTTGGCGCGCGGCGGGTTGCTTGGCTTTTCTGTTCGTCTTCTACGCGCCAACGGGAAAAGGAAAATGTGCTCCAGCCCAGGAGGCCTAGGGCTAAAAGGGCAATGATCGTGTCCCGATGAACCATGGCGCTAGGAGCCCCTTTAGGGACTGGCTGCCGCGCGAGGGGGCCGCCTGGAGTGGATTAGTAGGGGCCGGCCTTGCTCTCGTATTCAAGGCTGGCCCGTTCTGTCGCCTCCTTAGCCCGTTGGGGGTCGGGATAGAGGCGGAAGGCACTCTTTGGCGGCGCCCCGGCGCGGCATGCGGGTTGGCTAATAGAAGAATATACCTAGATACTTGAATGGAATAGGGATCTGGGACGAATTGCTCTGGCGCTGGGATGAAACGGCATGGAGCGGGGTCAAACGGGAGAAAACTTAATTAGAAAGCCTCGCCAACCAAGGTCTGAAGCTTGGGGCGATGGCTGCGGCTCAGTGTCAATTGCTTGCCATCCTTGAGAATGACGGCGTAGTCGCCATGAAAATAGGGCTGCAATTCCTTGATGCGTTCGACGTTGACTATATAAGAGCGATGGATGCGCACAAAGCGGGCGGGATCGAGTTTTGCCTCGAAGCTATTCATGGTCTCGCGAAGAAGATGAAAATCTTTGCCGACATGCAAACGCAGGTAATTGCCCGCCGCCTCGATCCAGTCAATTTCCTCAGTCCGCAAGAAGAACACCCGGCTGGCGGATTTGATGACCACGCGCTCCAGGGGCTTGCGATCCTCGCGGACATCGGCAAGTAAGTTGTCTAGCTTCTTGCCGGCTTCGAGTTGTTGAGGCCGCCCCAGATAATTCTTGGCTCTTTGCAGCGCTTTGCGGAAGCGCTCGCGGTCAAACGGTTTCAAGAGATAGTCCAGGGCGTGGACCTCAAAGGCCTTGATGGCATAGCGATCGTAAGCCGTGACGAAGATGGTGGCCGGCATATTTTCGGGGCCCAAGGCCTCGAGGACGTCAAAGCCGTCGAGCGTGGGCATCTGGATATCGAGGAACAAGAGGTCCGGCTTCTTTTGACGAACGGCATCGACGGTTTCACTGCCGTCGGCGCATTCACCGACCACTTGCACGTCGGGATCGCCGTCGAGCAGTTTGCGCACGCGCTGCCGAGCCAGCGGTTCGTCGTCGGCGATCAGGACACGGATGGTCACGCGTCGTCGCTCCGGCTCCCGGGAGCCCAAGGCGGAAAGTTACGGGGTGGTCTACGCGGCCGGCGCTAGGAGAGACACCGCTTCGGCAAACTCCGTTCGCCTCGCAAATCGGTTTCTCAAGGAATTAAAGTCTCGGCAAGAGGCGCTGCGACCCCGGCCGGTGGATTAGACGGTTCTTCGCGGAAGGGAATGACAACCGTGACCGCAAAGCCTTTGTTGGATCCATTAGCAACCTCCAAGCGATGCGAATCCGGGTAGAGCTGCTCCAGACGAGCGCGGGTGTTTGTCAGGCCGAGGCCGGTGCGCGTCGGAACCTTTAGGTTGGCAGCAAGGCCTGGGCCGTTATCCTTGATTTCCACAACCAGCTGATCAGATTCACGGCGGGCATTGAGCTCGATTCGACCCGGCCGAGAAAAAGGCGCGATGCCATGGCGGACGGCGTTTTCCACGAGCGGTTGCAAAATCAAGTTGGGCACGAGCGCGCCATTGGTTTCGGCATCCACGTTCCAAACGACCGCCAAGCGGTCGCCGAGCCGAGCCTTTTCGATCTCCAGGTAGGCTTCGATGAAGTCGAGCTCGTGCCAAAGCGGCACCTCTTGGGTCCCGGAGTTTTCGAGCGTAACGCGCAGCATCTCCCCCAGCCGGGCGATCATGCGATCGGCAATGTCGACGTCTTGATGAATCAGCGCGGAGATCGTGTTAAGCGTGTTGAACAAAAAGTGCGGGTGCAACTGCATTTTCAAGACCTGCAATTGGGCCTGGGCCAGCTGACCCTGCAAGCGGGTTGCTTGCAACTCACGCTCCCGCAGCTTGCGGTAGTATTCGACGGAATGGCTAATGCCCAAAATCGCCCAATAGACGAATAGATACAGATGGACCTTGCCTAGAGCGGTGCTGATCAAGACTACCTGGAATGTTGGTCTTCGTTCCGTTGGGAAATCAATCCAGAAGTAATAGAAAGTGTCGAATACGACGACAACAAAAGCGAAGATGAGCCCGACCGCCAAATGGAGCGGGACCGCGAAACGCCAGGTGTTTTGCCGAATGGGCAGCTTACGGGCGAGCCAGAAGATGAGCGGCGTGAGCAACGCCCAAACATACCAGTCGCTTACGCCTAGCAGGAGGATCTTGGCAAAGGGAATCGGTCTGTCGTTTTGAGCGTGATACAAACTGGAAAGACTGGCGTCGAACAGGCCCAAGAGCGTAAAGGCCCCGAAAGTCAAGGCGACTCGAACCCACCAGCGCTGTAGGAAGGATTGTTCGGTCATGCCAAAGAATCCCGTTCAGAATGCGGACTACCGTTCGGGCAGTTGCTTAAGCAGGTTCACCATTTCAATCGCCGTCAGGGCCGCTTCGAATCCCTTGTTGCCCGCCTTGGCGCCGGCGCGGTTCAGGGCTTGCTCCAGCGTATCGCACGTCAAGATGCCCAGGATCACGGGCACTCCGCTGGCCAAGGCCGCCTGGGCCACGCCATTGACCGCGCTACTGGCCACGTGATCGTAATGATCCGTTTCGCCGCGAATGACGGCACCCAAACAAATCACCGCGGCGTATTTACGGCTGGATGCGAGTCGCTGAGCTACCAAGGGGATTTCGAAAGAGCCTGGCGTCTTGACCAAATCAATCGCCTGCTCGGCAATGCCGTGGCGTTGAAGCGCGTCCAACGCGCCGCTGACGAGCTGATCGACGATCAAATTGTTGAATCGAGCGGCCACCACGGCGAATCGACCGGGCGGCGGAGCAAACGTGCCTTCGAGGGTGGTCATTGTCAGTTGTCAGTTGTCAGTAGTCAGTAGTCAGTAGTCAGTAGTCAGTTGTCAGTTGTCAGTAGTCAGTTGTCAGTTCAGTAAATGGAAGGGCGTCGTTTTGTCTTTGCAACTAACCACTAACCACTAACCAATAACTAAGAAAGATTCATACTCATCAAAAATTCCGCATTGCTCTTGGTTCGGACCATGCGGTTGACAAGGAGCTCCATGGCTTCGACGGGGTTCATGTCGCTGAGGACCTTGTGCAGGATGTACATTCTGCGCAGTTCTTCGGCATCGGTCAACAATTCCACCTTGCGGGTGCCGCTGCGCAGAACGTCGATGGCGGGCCAAATGCGCTTGTCGACGAGGCGCCGATCGAGGTGCAGCTCCATGTTGCCGGTGCCCTTGAATTCCTCGAAGATCACCTCGTCCATGCGACTGCCGGTGTCGATAAGGGCCGTGGCCAGGATCGTAAGGCTGCCGCCTTCCTCGATATTGCGGGCGGCGCCGAAAAAGCGTTTAGGCTTGTGCAGCGCATTGGCGTCGACGCCGCCGGAAAGGATCTTGCCGGAGTGAGGCACTTCCGTGTTGTAAGCACGCGCGAGCCGGGTAATGGAATCAAGCAGGATTACCACATCAGTGCCAAATTCGACCATGCGCTTGGCCTTTTCGATCACCATCTCTGCGACCTGCACATGCCGGCTGGCCGGTTCGTCGAACGTCGAGCTGACGACCTCGGAATGCTCGCTCCGGACCGTGCGCTCCATCTCCGTGACTTCCTCGGGCCGTTCATCGATGAGCAGGACGATGACATAGCATTCGGGATGATTGCGGAGGATGCTGTTGGCGGTCTTTTGGAGCAAAATCGTCTTGCCGGTGCGGGGCGGAGCGACGATGAGGCCGCGCTGGCCTTTGCCGATCGGGGTGACAAGGTCCACAACGCGCATGTTAATTTCGGTCGGATCGCTCTCCAAAGTGAGACGCTTGTTGGGATGGAGCGGCGTCAAGTCATCGAAGACGACTTTTTGAGTGAGGATGTCCGGGTCTTGATAGTTGATCGCTTCGACGCGAAGCAGAGCAAAGTAACGCTCGTTCTCCTTGGGCGGACGAATTTGGCCGGCGACGACGGATCCCGTCCGCAGGCCGAAACGGCGAATCTGGCTGGGGGAGATATAGATGTCGTCAGGGCAGGGGAGGTAGTTATAGTCCGGACTGCGGAGAAACCCAAAGCCGTCGGGCAGCACTTCAAGCGTGCCGTCGCCGAACATCAAGCCGTTTTGCTTAACGCGTTCTTTGAGGATGCGGAAGATCAGATCTTGTTTCTTGAGGCCGGTATAGTCGGTGACCTTTTCTTCCTTGGCGATCTTGAGGAGCTGCGGCATGGTCATCTGCTGGAGTTCGCTGATGTGCGTGCTGCCGCGCTTGATTTCTTCGTAGCGGTTATTGACTTCCTCGTCGAAGCCGTTGCCGTCTCGGGAGACATGGCCGTTGCGCTCGGTTTGTGCGGTTCGCGAGGCGGTCTCTTTCACGGGCGCCGGCGGCTCGGAAGATTCTTTGGTTTCGTCAACCGCTTGGTCGGCGTCGGACGGCACTTCGCCCTTAGGTCGCACCCGCGTTGGCGTGGCAGGGGCTTCTCTACGGCTCTTCGTTTCGGCCATGGTCGATCCTCTCCTTCTTGGAGCCGGCGTCGGAATGCGGGACATGAAGAGAGAAAGGAAGGGGTGCGCCGTGCGAAGGCAAGGACCAACCGGGTCGGCGACGATTTGCCGTCTTCGACCATGCTGGCCCCGTCCACTTCCAAACGACATGCTCCATTTCCGGGCTCTCTACGTTTGAAGACCGCGCTGGGACCGCCGATGGGTTGGATTGGGCGGCCCAGACGGCAATTGCCGGCGGCAGGAATCTAAACAGAGACTTAGGGATACTTAATTTCCAGGAACTATTCGGGGTCCGATAAGACGGGGATAGAGGAATGGAATAGCGGTATTCCTAATCCATTGTTACTCATTCCGGCGCTGGTTGCAAAGGACAATTCCATTGCTTAAGGAGTTGGTCCACTTGCCGGGCCAGGCTTTCGAGCGATCCGGAATTGTCTAGCACGTCATCGGCTCGACTGCGTTTGTCATCCAAAGCCCACTGGGCTTTTTCGCGTTCTTCCACCTCCTTGGCCTTCCAGCCGCGTTTTTGCCCTAAGCGGGCCAGGCGCAGATCGCGGGGAGCGTCGATGTAAACCAACCGATCACAGGAATCGTGCCAACCCGCCTCCAACATGATGGCCGCATCCAAAACAATGAGAGGCACAGAAGCATCGGCTCTCGCCTGAGCGATCTCCTGGCGTAGGCGGCGTTCAATCCAGGGAAAGACCAGGGCTTCAAGGGCTTTCCGTTCTTGCTCCTTGCCAAACACAATGGCTGCCAACTTGCGGCGGTTGATTTCGCCCTCCTTGGTAAGCAGCTCCGGACCCCAGCGCTCGATGACGCGGGCTCGGACATCGGGCTGCCGCAACGCATCATGACCGGCTTGATCTCCGGACACGACCCGAGCCCCGCGCTGCGCAAAAAGAGCCGCCACTTCGCTCTTGCCGCTGCCCATGCCGCCGACCAAGCCGATCACCAGCTTGGGGTTGGGGCCAGAAGTCAGAGAAGGGGCCATGGATGACTTCGGCCCTTTAATGAAGTTTTCACCGGCATTCGGGCTCATACTTTAGCCGGTGTTTTTGCTGCTGCATAACTCGGGCGTGAATCTATAAGCTGGACTATTCATCCTGCCATAATCACTCCGGTCACTTCTTCCACCTCAAGCCAGTTGGGGCCAGCTGCCACGTCGACCCTTATCGGCACTTCCAGCCGCAATTCGCGTTCCAGTGGAGTGGTCATTTCCTCCTGGACGAGGCCAACCAGGGTGTCCAGTTCCTCGGGGGGCGTCTCGAAAACCAGTTCATCGTGAATCTGAAGGAGCATCTTGCCTTGGAGCTTATCGCGATGCAGCCGGCGACGAATACCCAACATGGCGAGTTTGATCAGGTCCGCCGCCGAACCTTGGATCTCCATATTGATGGCTTCGCGTTCGGGCTGGTTGCGCTGCTGGTAGCTGGATCTCTCACGGATTCCGCTTATGGCTCGGCGTCGGCCCAACAGGGTGCTTACATAACCGGACCGCCGGCATTGCTGCAATAACCGGGCCTGATATTCCAGGACCTTGGGATAGCGGGCGAAATAGGCGTCGATGAAGCGGGCTGCTTCCTCGCGTGGGATGCCCAGACGTACAGCTAGGCCGTGGGGGCTGATGCCATAAATGACCCCGAAATTCACCGTTTTCGCAGTGCGGCGCATTTCGGACGTGACATTGCCTTCGCTTACGCCAAAAATTTGGGCGGCCACTGCCGCATGGATGTCGTGATCTTCCGCGAATGCTTGCCGCATCGCCCTATCGCCGCAGAAATGGGCCAGCAAGCGGAGCTCGATCTGGGAGTAATCGGCCGTAACCAGTTGCCAACCTTCCGCCGGCAAAAAGGCCTGACGAATTTGGCGGCCTTGCTCGGTCCGGATCGGGATGTTTTGCAAATTCGGATCGCTGGAGGAAAGCCGGCCCGTAGAAGCGACGGTTTGGTTAAAGGAGGCGTGGACGCGACCGGTTTCCTTGTTAACTAGAGCCGGCAAGGCGTCAACATAAGTGCCCTTGAGCTTGGCGATTTGCCGATGCTCAACGATTTTCCTCGGCAAGCCGTGACCCAAAAGGGCCAACCTTTCCAACGTCTCTTGGTCCGTGCTCGCTTCCCCGGTGATGCCGGTCCTTCGCTGCGTGGGCAGCCTCAATTCGTTGAAGAGCACGTCGCGAAGTTGTTTAGGGGAGGCAATGTTGAATTCCCGGCCGGCCAATCGATGAATATCTTCTTCGATGGCCTTTAATTGCTCGGCCATCTCCACGCTGAGCCTTTTAAGGAAAGGAATATCGAGCCGGATGCCGTTGTATTCGAGGTCGGCCAAGACCTCAATGAGCGGAACTTCGAGGTCGTCGTAAAGCTTTTTGAGACCCTCTTTCTCGATCTCGGGCTCCAGTCGTTCACAGAGGCGCCAGGCGACATCGGCGTCTTCGCCGGCATACTCGGCGACTTTTAGAGTCGGCGCCTGATCCATCCGCAATTGATTCTGTCCCTTGCCTTTTTTGCCGATAAGCTCTGTGATCGAAATATTGACGTGGTTCAGATAACGGCGGGCCAGCTCGTCCAGGCCGTGGCTGCGTTCGCCGGCGTGGAGGAGGTAATCGGCCACCATCGGATCTCCGGCCACTCCGGCGACTTCCAGGCCTTCTTTGCGAAGAACGAGCAAATCATATTTGATGTTCTGATTAATCTTGGCGACCGTGGAATCCTCGAACAAAGGGCGAAGCGCCTCCAGAGTTTCTTTGGGATCGAGAGTCGCTGCTCCTTCCGGGCCGCGCACAGCTAGATACCAGGCCTCACCCGCCTTCCAGCAAATGGCCCATCCCACGATGTCGGCTTCGAGCGGCTGCAACCCGGTCGTCTCCAAATCGAAGACGAAACGCTTTTGCCGGCGAAATTCGCGGAGGAAATCGTTGAACTTGGCTTCGGTGTCGATGAGGTGGTAGCTGGCTTGCCAATTGTCCGGATTGGCGTGGTTGTTGTTCGTTGTTTGTTGTTCGTTGTTCGTCGCTGATTCACTTCCTTCGTTGGCAGGAGTGCTCAACCCGAATGGGAACAGCTCGGATTGGGTGGACCCGGGGCTGTTGGCGGCAACTTCGTCCTTCTCGGTTACCGAAGGAGGACTACTGGCCATTGATAAGCTTCGCACCTGTTCCGCGAAGCCGCGAAAGCCCCATTCGCGAAACAAGGCTAGCAGGCGCTCGGTGTCCCAGGGCTGCAAGCGCCAGCCTTCCCAATCGATGGGCATGGCAATATGGCTGTCCAACGCCACGAGCTTGCGAGTCAAAGCGACGGTTGCCTGGGCCGCACGGAGGTTTTCCTGTTTCTTAGCGCCGGGCACCTTGTCGATATTGGCCATCAAGTTTTCAAGCGTGCCGAATTCTTGCAGCAGTTTGGCAGCAGTCTTCTCACCAATGCCGGCCACCCCCTTGATATTGTCCACCGAGTCGCCTACTAATGTCTGAAAATCAATGACCTGCTCGGGCGTGATGCCCCAATCTTCCAGCAAGCCGGCGCCATCAAGTGCCTTGTGCTTGCGCAGATTGTAAAGACGAACGCGATCATTAATAAGTTGGCGGCAATCTTTATCACTAGTGCACAGGAAGACGTCGAGCCCGCGCTCGGCCGCCTCGCGGGCCACGGTGGCCAGGATGTCGTCAGCCTCATAGCCGGGGACGCCCAGGCGCGGAATGCGCAGGGCTTCCAGCAATTGCCGAATTAACGGCAATTGCGGTGTGAGGTCGTCCGGCATGGGAGCGCGGTGCGCCTTATATTCCGGAAAGAGATGATCGCGGAAGGTCGGCCCTGGTTCATCAAACGCCGCCAGCAAATAAGTCGGCTTCTTTTCGTTGCGTAGATAAAGCAGGTCGCGGGTAAACCCGAACAGGGCGTTGGTCGGCAGGCCGGTCGGACTGCTCATCGGCGGAATGGCATGGAAGACCTGGTAGATGAGCGAATGCGCATCAATCAGGTACATGCTTCCAGTGGCTGCGGCGGATGCCATGACGGCTTATATCCTGAACGTTCCTGTCGCCTGGCGCGGTGCGCTGATTTGGCGGCGCTTGCAGCGACCTGCTTCTAAGGATTAGAAAACAGCCGAAACCTGTCCCGAAACTAGGAAGGGTTAAGCGGGCGACCTGTCCGCTTGGACAACTCCATTCATTTGGAAGATCCGGTGATTCGAGGGGCCGAACGGCGAGAATGCACGATCTTTGCCGGGGGCGCTGCCATGGTCAGGGCGGCGCACTCCTTTTGCCCTACGCCGCAATCGTCGCGGCGGTCAACCGGGCGAACGCGGTCTGCTTCCTATTGCATGGTCCCGGGAATACGTGGCGGCTAAAACCTACGGTGATCTCGGAAAACTTGCCTGATCCTTAGAACCTTGCACCCCTCTCGTTCCCAACCCGAGGGAAGTTCTGCTAAGGAAAAGCTATAAGGGAACAAGATAGGAGCACATGCAGTGGGAAGAATTTAGCATGCAGGACTTTGGAAAGTTTAAGATTCGTCGAAATGACTGTCAAGGCCGTTATTTCGCCGTCCGGTTTAGCCGCGAGCCTCTGTATAGGTGCTCCACCACCCCGTGGCGCCAGTCGCGTTTGGCCCTGGCCCGCGGCTAGGCACTTATCTCCTACAAGTCGCAAGTCGGATGAAGTTGAGCGCGGGGACGCTCCCAATTTCATTGACACCGGTTTTCTGGCCTTTACACTTATAAATGTGTCACCGACTTCAAATCGGCTTAGGACTAGACCGGCCAGGGGATCCTGGCCGACTTTGACGATCCTATCGCGCAGGCAAATCTTCTGTTTTTTGAGGGTGTTTCCATGGCGGTTAAAACCGGCGAATCCAAGCAGACGCTGATTATCTTTCTGGTCTTGTTCGTGCTCCTTACGGTTATCCTGGGTATCACGACCTACCTGGGATACGACGGGCAAAAAGCCCTCGACACGAAAGCGAAGGAAGAAACCGCGAATGCCAAGAAGTGGGAAAAAACGGCTGACTGGTATCGCTTCCAGGGCCTGCAGTACCGGGCTTATATGGGCGCCCCTTTGTCGCCTCCAGAGACTGAAGAATTAGGGACTTTGCGTGCCAGTTTCGGCGACCAACAGGATGGCACGTTGGTTACAGGCGCTGAATTGGATAAACGCCGCACCGAAACTGCGAAGTTTATCCGCGACGAACTAGACAAACGGTTCTGGGATCCGGCCAACAAGAAGATCACGGCGACGCTTTCCAGTCAAATCCAGGACCTCCAGGCCAAAGCCGACCAGGCGACCAAACGGTCCAATGAAACGCAAGCCACGTTAGACCAGACCAGCGCGAAGCTCAAAGAGACAACCGACGCATTGGAAAAGGCCAAGTCCGATTACGCCAAACAGCTAGCCGCCCTCGAAGGCGCCTTTTCAAAGAAACAAGAAGGGTACCTGGCCGAGATCGACCGGCTCCAGCATGAGCTACAAGACAAGGGCGAAGCCACCGCGAAAACCAAAGGCTCCTCGGACGAAGAGGTTGCAAAGATCAAGAAAGAAAACGATCGGCTCCTCAAGCAAATCAAGCAGATGGATGATAAGAACAAGAATCTCGAAAGACAGATTCCCAAGATAAGCCGCATTGATCTCGATCAGCCCAAGGCTAAAGTCGAGTCTCTGGATAAAACCGGACGAGTGGCCTATATCGATGTCGGCTCTGCTGACAATGCCAGGCCGCAATTGACCTTCCGCGTCGTCGGCACCACGCCGGATGGCAAGCCCGGCAAGGAAAAAGGCAGCTTGGAAATCACGCGCGTGATCGGTGCGCATCAATCACAGGCTCGGATCACCGACGTGACCGACGCCAATCGTGAGCCGGTTTTGGCCGGCGACCTCCTCTATAATCCCGCCTGGAGCCCGAATCTCCAGAAACACATCGCCATTGCGGGCATCATCGACCTGGCCGGAGAAGGTCAAGACAATACGCAAGAGTTCATTCGAGGTCTCAAGCAACAAGGCGTGGCAGTGGATGCCTACATCGATCTGAAAGAAACGGCAATTAAGGGGGAGATTAATCGCTTGACGGAGTATCTCGTGGTGGGCCCGCTGCCTCAAGATGCCAAGATCAAGCTCCCCAAGGACAGGCAAGAAGCTTACGACAATAAGATTAACGAACTTCAAAATGCCGCCAAAGCCAATGGCGTGACTTTGGTGCCCTTACGAGAATTCTTGACGTTGATCGGCTATCGCATTCCCAAGGTCATCCAAACGGGAGAAGAAAACTACAACTTCAAATTAGGCGGCGTCGCGCCCACTCCGGCCGCAGCGCCGACCGAACGCAAAGATAAAGAGAAAGAGAAGGAAGACACTTCAACCGACAAGAAAGGGAAGTCTCAAAAAGACGACCAATAAGGCTAGCCTTATTGCCCAACAATAAAGGAGCCCGCAAACCGACTCGGTTCGCGGGCTCTCTTTTCGTAGGGCCAATTACGCAAGGACGATAGCCTTTGAACGTCCTGATGGGAGGCGTTCTAATTCACAAAGCATGCGCGAAAAACAAATAGAAATGGTAGTATTCTCGGTGGTAAATCTTGCATACGGAGTAGTCGCGGATGTTGCATGTCCCGGATCAATCCTTTACATGCGGTCCGACCCGCCGCGAGTGGCTGCAACTGGGCGGTCTGGGACTCTTCGGCTTAACGATGCCGTCGGCTCTGCGGGCCGATTCCGGCGCGCGCCGGCCAAAGTCGATTGTCCTGCTGCTTCTCCACGGCGGACCGAGCCAGCTTGATATTTGGGACATGAAGCCTTCCGTCCCGCGCGAAATCCGCGGCGATTTCAAGCCCATTGCCACTTCCGTCCCAGGCATCCACATTACTGAGCATCTACCCCGGCTGGCGAAGCTCGCCCATCGATTTACGATCGTGCGCTCGATGACGCACACCTCGCTATTTCACAATTCGGCGACCTACCTCGTGACAACGGGCCAAGCCCCGTTGCGCGACGTCATAGCTTTCACGCCGACGGAAAACGATTTCCCGCACCTGGGCGCTCAGGCGGCTTATGGGCTCAAGAACCGCGGCTCTGTGCCGATTGCCGTTTCGCTGCCTGATCCGGTCTGCGACGGCCCGTATACGACTCCCGGGCAAACCGGCGGGTTTTTTGGAGCATCGTACTCTCCTTTTCAAGTGCTCGGCGATCCTAACGAGCCGCACTTTTCCGTTGAGGGCTTGGCCGCTCAGCCTGAATCCGGGCGTCTGGGCTCGCGTCTGAGCCTCCTGCGAAAGATCAATGACAACCTGGGCCGGCTTGGCGATGATCCCAAGCTGGTGCACATGGACCAGTTTCAGAAACGGGCGTTGAACCTGTTGACCTCGAATGATGTTCGCCGGGCGTTTTTATTGGACCGCGAATCGACCGCTTTGCGCGACCGCTACGGCCGCCACAAATATGGGCAATGCCTGCTGCTGGCGCGGCGGCTGGTGGAAGCGGGGGTTAGGCTGGTGACGGTCTATTGGGGCGGGAAGGTCAACAATCCCACGCCGTTTTGGGACACGCATTTCAAAAATAACAATCGGCTCAAGGACGAACTGCTGCCTCCTTTCGATCAATGTTTCTCCGCCTTCCTCGAGGACCTTCATGATCGCGGGCTGATGCGCGATACGCTCGTCGTGGCGATGGGGGAATTTGGCCGCACGCCGCGCTTCGGCCAAGACACGGGCAACGGCGTGGACGAGACTGGTCGAGATCACTGGTCGCAGTGCTACTCGTTGGCCCTTGCCGGAGGGGAAGTCGAAGGAGGCCGGGTGCTGGGCCGTTCAGATCGCATTGCCGCCTATCCCGCCGATAGCCCGTTTACACCTCAAGATTTGGCCGCAACGTTGCTACATCACCTTGGGGTCAATCCTGAGCAGAAAGTGCGCGACGGATTTGACCGTCTGGTGCCGTTAAGCACGGGCCGTTATTGCAAAGAGCTCTTTGGATAGTCCGAAGAAATGCAACAAAGGGGTCCGAAGCGCTAGCGAGGGAGTTTGGCAAATCCGTCGCTGCGCTTCCGGCTCATGTCATTCATGTCTTCGAATCGAGCGCCGTCAGCATTCGCCGGATCGCAACCTGGCGATACGCTTCACCAAGCAAGGCGCCGACTTCAATCCAATTGGTCTTGGCATCCAAGGAAAGGGACACCCAGCCTTGACGGGCGGCATAGGGGGTTGGGTAAAAGCGCTTATCTTTCAGTAATTCGTCTTGGCGATCGAAACTCATCTTGAAGCCGAGTTGCCACTTGCCGGCCTCGCCGCCGCAGGCAGCAAACATTTTCTTGCCGGCCCGAAAGGTCGGATGGCCCCAGGCTTCGATCTCCTTTGTCTCGGGCAAGGCCAGGCAGATAGACCGAACTTTGGCCAAAATCTTGTCGTTGTGGGTCTTCACTAACCGACTCCATGAGCCGCAAGCGTGCTGCCTAAGGATCGCAGCTAAATAGTGCAGGGAAAATGAGCTTATTTTTCACGCTTTCGAAAATCAACGCACAACTGCATTCCGGGCGTTTTTCCGCCGATACTGAGTAGGAGACATGCCAACGAAAACCTGCCCCGCCCTCCCAGCTTGCCCGGACGCCAATGTTGCAAACACCGGCCGTTGCTAACGTATTGTCCTTGCCGAGCCTGGACGAACTGCGCCGGTTTGTCCGCATGACCCTCTGCGAAGCGGACCATCTCGATCTAAAACAAACGCCGCTTCAGGAAGCGCAGATCAGCCGTGGGGGAAGGCCCTGCGGTTTATTCTTCCAAGTGCGCGGGCCCCGTCTATTAGCTAACTACGCGATCTGGGCCGGTGAAGAGAATCGTATCCTGTTTTATAATTCAACAGGTTTTCGGTTTGCGGAAACGCGCCTGAGCGAAGCCCCGGATCCGCGCCAACTCCCTTTCTTGAAGCGGCAGGCCGGCTAACGGGCTGCTCTTTTGTTAAGTGCCACCAATCCTTTCGAAAAACCTCTTCTGACCCACCCGCTTTTCCTTCGTGAGCTATGTTTCCGTTATCGGAATAATGCGACGCTTTCGGATTCAGGCTGGCAATTCAGCCGCGGCAAGAAACTGGGAAAATTGATTAGCCTCGAAGCAACTTGGAACACTGAAGGCAACTTAAGCGTTCCAGGTGCGGGCTCGAGCCAGGTGGGCACTCCTTCCGTCCTGGCACTTGTTCTAAAGATCATTCATTCGTCGAATGCCGCGGCGCTCAAGACCCTTTAAGCAAGTGAAAGAAAGAGTTGACTCTAATGAGCGATCCTTTGGCAGCGCAGGACAGCTATACGATCGCGGACCAAACACCTTTGCCCGGCGGCGCTGCGGGTCTTCGGCTGGACCGCAAAGCGATCTTAGCGCAGCTCCAAGGAGACGAGGAGTTGCTTGGTGAGCTGGTCCGGCTTTTTCAGGAGGATACTCCTCGGTTAGTAGAAGAGGCGCGAACTGCTCTGGCTAAAGGCGATGCAACCGGCTTACATCGCGCCGCTCACACACTTAAAGGATCGCTTGGCTACTTTAGCGCTCGGCATGCCGTGGAAGCGGCCTGGCAACTGGAGACGCTCGCCGCCACGGGGAATTTGAAAGACGGTCTGGCCGTTCTTACTCGAATCGAGAAAGCCTTGACCTGGCTCCAACCCGAACTCCGCCGACTTCTGACCAAATAGCATTGAACCGATCGGGATACCGGCTTCGCCAAGGTGGGCCTTACCTGCTTCTTGTCGCTGGTTCGCCGGCAAGCATGAACCACCTGTTGCAGAAATTAGTGAGCCTCGCATCAGCCGGATTTTTTGACCGGCCTAACGAATCCGTTGTTGGACCGTCCCAAGGGGTCGGCTCCAAGGGCGCCAGCGTCCAAGCGCCTGGCTCCGATTACTACGACGATAGCGTGCGGCCAAACGTCGAAGAGACGCTCCGGCAAAGCGAGCATATGCACCGGGCCATGATTTCGGCCCTCGAAGAAGGCGTGATCCTTCAAGATATGAGCGGCGCGATCGTGACCTGGAACGCCAGTGCTGAGCGCATTCTCGGGCTCTCGGGCGATCAGCTTCGCGGTCGGACGTCTTTCGATCCCCGCTGGCGAGCCATTCACGAAGACGGATCAGGCTTTCCAAGTGAGGAGCATCCCCTCACCTACACTTTGCGGACCGGCCTGCCTCAATCCACTGTCATTATGGGCGTGCACCGGCCCGATAGGTCGCTTGTTTGGCTGTCGATTAATTCACGCCCCCTCGTCCACGAAGGCGGCAACAAACCCTACGCCGTGGTTGCAACCTTTCATGACATTACTCGCCGTAAAGAGATTAAAGAGGAACTGCGGCGTGCCAAGGAAACGGCAGAGGCGGCAAGCCGGGCAAAAAGTGAATTCCTCGCGAATGTCAGCCATGAGATCCGCACGCCCCTCAACGGCATTATGGGCATGACCGAGCTTATCCTGGACACCAGGCTGGATGCCGAGCAGCGCGAATACGTCGGGATCATCAAATCCTCTTCGCAGTCCTTGTTGACGGTAATCAACGATATTCTCGATTTCTCAAAAATTGAAGCCGGCAAGCTTGACATCCAGCCTGTCGGTTTCAGTCTGCGCGAAAATCTTGAGGACATGTTCAAGGCTCTGACGATTCGAGCTGAGGCGAAGAATCTGGAGTTATTATGTCGCACATCGCCCGATGTACCCGAGGCCTTGGTGGGCGACGTCGGGCGGCTCCGTCAAGTGCTTCTGAATCTAGTTGGCAACGCCATCAAGTTCACGGAGCAAGGGCACGTTGTTGTAAACGTTGAGATGGTAAGTAAGGAAGCTCCGTTGCCCCGAGAGAAAGTTGGGACCGGTAATCCCCCGTGTTCATTTGCCATGTTCCATTTCACTGTTAGCGACACGGGAATTGGCATTCCGGCAGCGAAACAGCAAATCATCTTCAACGCCTTCGAACAAGCCGACGGTTCCACAACCCGCAAATACGGCGGGACGGGCCTGGGATTAGCCATTTCCGCCCGGTTGGTTGCCTTGATGGGCGGAAAAATCTGGTTAGATAGCACCCAAGGCCAGGGTAGCCAATTTCATTTCACTGCCCGCTTTGGGATCACCAACGAGCCAGCCGAGGTTGTGGACAGAGACGCTCCCGTAAGGACCAAACACGGTTCCGACGGAAAGGCAAACGGTAAATCAATGAATACTCCCGGTAGCCGACTGAGAATCCTTCTGGGCGAAGACAACGCGGTAAATCAAGAAGTCACCATGCGCCTTCTCGCAAAGCGGGGGCACGAGGTAGTCGTCGCGGGCACCGGCGAGGAAGCGTTGGCGGCTCTCCAAGTCTCAACTTTTGACTTAGCCTTGATGGACGTGCAAATGCCGGGCATAGGGGGATTCGAGACGGTCGCCCGGATACGAGCGGCGGAGTCAGGGACTGGCCGGCGCCTGCCGGTTGTCGCTTTGACCGCACATGCCATGGCCGGAGATCGCGAACGGTGTTTAGAGGCGGGAATGGACGCCTATCTGCCTAAACCTGTACAAGCGGCAGATCTTTTCAGGCTCGTCGAACAACTAATCGCGCAACCTGCCTCTAGCGAACCTTCCCGAGTCCCCGCCGGCGATGGGCCGATGCATCCGGAGGGATTTGCTGAGCGCTCTTATCCGGCTTTGCTAGACTGGGCCGGCGCAGTCGAACGCATGGAGGGCGACGAGAATTTACTCCGGGAATTGGCCGAGGTCTTCTTAGACGACCATCCCCGCCAACGAGCGGCATTGCGTACGGCGCTCGACGCAGGCGATGCCGAAGCAGTGCGCCGAGCCGCGCATACGCTCAAAGGCGCCTTAGGGCATTTCGGGTCCAAGTCGGTCGTCTCGGCGGTCAGCCACCTGGAATGGCTTGCTCAAGAGAAAAGGCTCGCCGAAGCTACGGAGCATTATTTTGCCTTGGAACCCTTGTTGAATCAGGTTGGCGGTGCGCTGGCTGAACATTTGGCTGGGTCATTGCCGGGCCCTCTGGAGAAGCAATGCGCACTACCATGCCGCGATTAAAAACATAGCAATCCTCAGCGTGAGAAGAATATGAACATATTAATAGCCGAGGATGATCCTGTATCGCGTCGGGCATTGGACGTAATCCTGCGGCGCTGGAATTACGACGTCCTTGCCGTGGCTGACGGCGCGGCCGCCTGGGATATTCTCCAGACTGAACAAGCTCCTAAAATCGCTATCCTCGACTGGATGATGCCGGTCATGGATGGACCGGAAGTCTGTCGCCGTGTCCTGGCTCTGGGCCGGTCAGAGCCGCCTTACCTTATTTTGCTTACCGCTCGAGGTTCCAAGGAGGATATGGTAAACGGTTTCAAAGCCGGGGCTGACGACTATGTGACCAAACCTTTTGACCGCGAGGAATTACAGGCGCGAATCCAAGTCGGCATTCGCATGATCGGGCTTCAGAAGAAGTT
>JBJMQT010000029.1:0-37428 GCA_045802525.1 Gemmataceae bacterium | reverse complement strand
TGGGTGTCGGCCACTAGTCTCTCATAGATCCCCACGGCCTTGCGGTACTCTTGCTCAGCCTGCGGACGTGGAAGCAGATCGGCAAGCTCACCGTGCGCCTGAGCGAGTTCATGGCGGTAGACGGTATCGTGGGGGAACTCGGTTGCGAGTTTTTCCCAGTGGCTCAGCGCCATCCGAAACGTTATGATTGCTTCATCGAGGCGGCGCGCCACTTTTAGTGCATTTCCCATGTTGACCTGGCTGGCCACCAGGTCGCGCCGGAACTCCGCTTTGTCCGCAAACTCCTTCTCCAACCTGTCCCGGATGGCCACCGCCTCCGCAAAGGCTGCCTGGGCCTCCGACTTCTTGCCGGCCGCCGCCAGGAGTTGGCCCAATTCGAGTTGGGTCCGGGCCAATGCCGCCCGGTGGCCAAAGCGACCGCGATCCTCGCTGGGCAATTTTGATGTGATCGAGCCTGCATCCTGGTACACGCGACTCGCTTCGCTGACTCGCCCCGTTTCCTTGAGGAACTGCCCCAGGTTGAGGCGTTGGTCAAAAGTGGTCTGCCAGTAGCTAGGAATGGTTGGAAAATCTGTCGCCAGCTTGTCGTAGAGGTCGATGGCCCGGCGATAGGCCATTTCTGCGTCAGCAGTTTGTCCAAGCTGCTTCAGGAGCCCGGCGTCTTCGATCTGGGCATCGGCAAGGCCTCGCCTGTATGCGGGGCTGTTGGGGAAATCGCTTGCGAGTTTTTCCAGAGTGAGAACAGCGCTGCGCTGGATTTCTTCCGCCTCGCCCGGGCGCTGGTTCGCGGAGATCACACCAGCCCAGCTGCGCTTGTAAGTGGCGAGATTGAACTGTACCCAATTTGCAGAGGGATGCTCTGCCGCAAGCTGTTCTACGTATGTGACGGCCTGTCGAAACGCTTCCTCAGCCTGCGGCAAACGCCCGGTGGCCATGAACAAGCCTCCCAGCTCCCCGTGAACTTGGGCTAGGCACTGGGCATCGCCGCCCAGCGCCAGGTTTCCCTTCAGAATCTTCTCGGCCTCTTCCGGCTGTTGGCTCCTCAAGACACCAGCCAAGTTATTGCGTGCGTTAAAAATGTAGGGGCGATTGAGGGGCTCCTCTTTGTCGAGTTTGTCCGCAAGCTCGACGGCACGCCGGATGTTCTGCCGGGCTTCCTCGTCTTTGCCGAGCCCGAAGAGCATCCAGCTAAACTCTATGTGGCCGTTGCCTATCTCCCGGAGGAGAGCGGGATCAGCGAATGCGGAAGAGCCCAACGTGTCAAACATTTCGAAGGCATGGCGGTAAGCCCTCTCCGCGTTCTGGTACTGGCCGAGCTGACTGTGAATTCCGGCGACGCGCCGGTGGGCGAGGGCGGCCTCCCGGCGAATCACCGGATCAGCGCTCTGTCTTTCGAGAAACTTCTGGTAGAACTTCAGCGCGTCGAGCAACAGGTCGCGGCGTATTGGCTCCATCTGCGGCACGTACACGAGTTTGTTTTCCGCGACGCGGGTCAGCATCTGCTCCACGGCAGCCAGGGCGTCCTTGAGGTTTTCCTGGGCATCTTTCTTGGCCGCCTTGGCCTGCATTTCATTCGTCGTGGCGGTTGCCAGGGCTATTTCCTTCTCGCCCAACGCCATCGTCTTTTCCCCGGCCTCGCGCACGGCATCGCCTTCCGCATGCGTGGCCCGGAGCATACCCCAGGTCGTGCCGATGATGCCGGCGACGAGCACCAGGAGGACCACCGAGGCCGCCAGCACCGGCCGCTTGTTGCGCCGCACGAACTTCCGCAGCCGGTAGCCGGCCGACGGCGAACACGCCTGCACCGCCTCATCCGCCAGGTAGCGCTGCACGTCCATGGCAAACCCGTTGGCCGTCTCGTAGCGGCGATTGCGGTCCTTTTCGAGCGCCTTCATCACGATCCAGTCCAGCTCGCCGCGCACGAGCCGAGTCAGCTTGGCCGGTTCTGTGCCGCGATTGGCAGCCAACGTCGGCAAGCCCTCCGCCGAGCTCAGCTTGGTGCTCGGCTTCGACGGTTCCTTTTCCCGGATCACGCGCAGCATTTCCAGCATGCCCGCCGATTGTAACTCCTTGCTGCTGAACGGCGGACTGCCGGCCAGCAATTCATAGAGCAGCACGCCCAGTGAGTAAATGTCGCTCCGCGTATCGATGTCAAGTTGGTTGATCTCCGCCTGTTCGGGCGACATGTATTCCAATGTGCCGACGATCGCCCCGAAACCGGTGACCAGGGTCTTGTCGGTCAATGGTTGCCCGGCCGCCTTGGCCACACCGAAGTCGATGACCTTCGGCACCGGTTTACCGTCGTAGAGGGCGACCAGCACGTTCGACGGCTTGAGATCGCGGTGGATAATGCCTTTTTGATGGGCGTGCTGGATCGCCAGGCATATGGGGATGAACAGTTCCAGCCGCTGGCGCGGCGTAAGATGATGCAGGTCGCAGTAGCGGGTGATCGGGACACCCTTGACAAGGTCCATGACGAAATAAGGCCGGCCGACGCCGGACGTGCCGGCGTCGAGTACGCGGGCGATGTTGGGGTGGTCCATGAGGGCGAGAGCCTGCCGCTCTGCCTCGAAACGAGCGATGACTTGCCGGGAGTCCATCCCAGCCTTGATGAGCTTCAGCGCCACCAGCCGCTTGACCGGCTCGGTTTGCTGGGCCATCCAGACCGTGCCCATGCCGCCTTCCCCGATTTGCTCCAGTAGCTTGTACGGGCCGATGACGGTGCCGGGACGCTCGGCGACCGGCTCGTCCGCCGTGGCACTAACGCCGATTGGCGGGGATTCCAGGAAACTCTTCTCCTGGTCGTACACCCGAAGTAAGTCCAGGATCCGCTGCAGGGCATCAGGATTCTGGGCGCAAGCTGCTTGCAAGTAAGCCATGCGCTCGTGGGGCGTTGCCATGCCCCGCGCGCAGTTGAAGACCGATTTTTCGTCAAAGTGTTCGTTCGTCATAGTCAAATCTCGCAACACGCCGTGGAGGCGCTTACTTTATAGTGCGGAATTGGGGAGCCTTTCCCCTAACCGATTTCAGAAATAGGTTGGCCGTCTCAGCCAGGGGGCGAGGAAGGGCCACCCCGGGCCACCCTCAATCCCCGAGCCGGAGCCGTAGGCTGCATTTGGCATAGGCCCAGTCGTTTTCCGCGGTGGCCAGCGATATGGCGAGGGCTTCCGCAGCCTGAGGCATGGTCAGACCGGCGAAAAACCGCAGTTTCACGACCGCAGCAGCACGGGGATCGGTTTTTTCAAAATGCGTAAGCGCTTCGTCGAGAGCCAGCAAGTCGAGTTGGGGACCGGGGATTGCCGGCTCAATTGCAGCTAAATCGACGCGCTGGCGTCTTCCGCCGGCTTTCTCGGAGCCTTTGCGGCGTGCTTGGTCAATAAGAATACGTCGCATGGCCTCGGCCGCCGCGGCGAAGAAGTGGCCGCGGCTGTTCCAGGGCTGGGATTTCTCGACGTCCACCAGCCGGAGGTAGGCTTCGTGAACCAGGGCGGTGGCCTGCAGGGTCTGCCCCGGCGCCTCGCGAGTCAACTTGGACGCCGCCAGTTTGCGTAGTTCCGCGTAGACCAGCGGTAGGAGGCGTTCGGCCGCAGACGGGTCGCCTTGGTCGATGGCCGACAGAATGCTGGTGACTTCGCTCATGACGGATGAGCATAACGCTCCAACTGACCGCCAACCATCCAAATGCCAAGTTTTCTGAGCCAAGCACCATGGTATTGAAAAAGGCTCCTGTGGTGGTTGCCCGAAGTAGAAACTGCGCCAGGTTCAAGCCGTCCCCGATACCGGCTGGACGCAACCCAGCCCTCGCGTCCACTATTTCCTTGCCCTGTTGGCCCACCGGCGTATCCTCACTCACCAACGAAGGGAGAATACGCCATGAAAGCACTGGGCTATATTCGTGTCAGCAGCGAAGAACAGGCCGATCACGGTGTTGGCCTCGAGTCTCAGCGTCAACGCATTCGGGCTTACTGCGAAATGAAGGGACTCGACCTGGTCACGATCTATGAAGACCCCGCCGTTTCAGGAGGCAAGGCATTGGGGACTCGACCCTCGGGAGCCCGTCTTCTGGCGGAGGCGCGGCGCACCAAGCCCGTGGTTGTTGTCGCCAAGTTGGACCGCCTTTTCCGCTCCGTCGCCGATGCCGCCCAGACCATCACTTCTTTTGATCGCTACGGCATAGAGTTAGTTGCAATCTCCGAAGGCTTCGACATGACCAATCCCTACGGCCGGGCCATGGCCCAGATGGCGAGTGTCTTCGCCGAGCTGGAACGGGCCATGATTCGCGAACGCACGCGGGCGGCGATGAAGGTAAAGCGTGGAAGAAAGGAGCGGATCAGCGGCCATGCACCGTTCGGCTGGGATTTCGGGAAGGGCGGCAAGCTGGTCGAAAACGCCAAGGAACAAAAAGCCGTCGCCTGGATCCTGAAGCTACACAAGCGGGGCGAATCCCTCCGCGGTATCGCCCAGCGCCTCAATGACCGCGGCATAGAGCCGAAGCGAGCGACGCGCTGGCTGCACAGCAGCGTGCTGCGGATCGTAAAACGACCTGCCTGAGCGAGTCCTTTCTCTTCCTTCTGCCCCTCCGGCCTACCCTTGCCCACGTTTCGCCCCGTTTGGCCCACGTCGCGTCCAAAGGCCCGTTTGGCTCGTAGGACAACCGGTTAACCCCGAGACTACGGGCCCCCGCGGGCGAAACAGTGGCCAAAAGGTCCGCCTATGTCTATCCGTGGAACAACTTGGCCTGAGCTGCCCTTTCTGGCCATCGTATGGCACGGAAACCAATTAGAATACCTGTAACAACCTGAAGGGCGACACCGGCGACTGATCCTCGCCGGTGAAACTAGCCAAAGAACAATGGCCGTGTAGGGCTACACCCCCGCACGGCCTTTTTCGTTGGCTCGCCCTGTAGGTTGTCCTCCCGGAACTGCCCCCTCTCCTGCCAAGGACGCCATCCCCATGCAAATCCAAATGCGCGATATCGCCACGATCAAACCCTATAACAATAACCCGCGGCTCAACGATGACGCCGTGGACGCCGTCGCCGCTTCCATCAAGACTTTTGGTTTTCGCCAGCCCGTCGTTACGGACGAACTCGACGTCATCATCGTCGGCCACACCCGCTACAAAGCGGCGCTCAAGCTGGGCCTCAAGAAGATCCCGGTTCATGTAGCCAAGGGGCTCAGTCCCGCCCAGGCCAAGGCCTATCGTCTCGCGGACAATCAGACTGCCACGCTTTCCGCGTGGGACGACGACAAATTGCCGATCGAACTGGCGGCCCTGCAGGAGATGGACTTTGACCTCGACCTCACGGGTTTCTCGGCGGAAGACCTCCTGCGCTACCTGGAGCCGCCGGCACAAGGGCTTACCGATCCTGATGCCATACCCGAGCCGCCCGACGAAGCGACGACCAAACCGGGCGACCTGTGGCTGCTGGGCAACCACCGCTTACTCTGTGGCGATAGCGCCAAGGCCGAGGACGTGGACCGCCTGCTTGATGGGGCAGCCATACATTTAGTAAACACCGCCAGACCGCATTCGCAGCATACCATTCCGCAGTCCGCTTCCGGAGACAGCCAGGCAAGGAGGAGAGCCTTCATCGCCGTTGGGGCAATCTCAGGCAGCCGGCATCCTCCTTCGCGGAGGTTGATCAACCAATCTCCGTAGGGGCCACGAAAGCCATCGAGAATCTGCTTTAGCGCCACTTCCACCTGTTCGCGCTCGGAATTGTTCAGTAGCTTGTAGGCCTTGCCGAGCAGACCACACCAGCGCTTAGCGACATTTTCCCAGCGCTTCTTTCGGGCACAATCTTCCTTGGAGGGAGGTGGAGGGGCCGGCCAGATTTGCTCCAGGCGGGCCAGGCGGCGTTGCAATTTCATGATGGGGTTCCAGGATCCAAGCCATGGTGAGACCATTCTTGGTGAACCGAAGTCTGGCATGATTCAAGGCCGAGCATGTACCCTCAGCATAGGTCTCCACCCCTGAGCCAATGGAAGCTTCTTCCCGGTAGACAGCCTTGGGAGGGGCCGCCACCCTGGTACGATCTACCACGATTATTTGCCGCCTGTCCCGGCTGCGGGACCTCGGAATGCAAAGTCGACTGGCCCCATTTGATCGGAGAACGCTCTTACTCGTGGAAGCAATTGGACGGCTTCGTGGGAAATCAATAAGAGGCAGGTGATTGGGAATGACTCTGCGCAGCCGACTGAAACATTTGGAGCGCACCTGTGGCAAAGGAGGGCGCTGCCCCGAATGCCGGGGTCGGCCTTCAACCGTGATGGTTGCAGCCTACACGTTCATTATGCCGGATAACGGCCGGGATAGTTTAGCGCAGCGTCCGGTGAGTCCTGTTGATGCATCTAAAGAAGAAGCGAACTCCTGTCCTGGGTGCGGCTGGCAACCCACGGTCATCCAGGTGGGCGAGGTTCTGATCGAAAACCATAAAGAAAGATCGGGTAGTCCAAAACTGAATTTCGTTGAAGCCTGGAAGGCTGTTAGCGACAATCCATCGTCCCGCTGAAGGCGGTCGGCGATCTGGCGACGCCGTGAGCTAGAGGCGGGACCTTGTCCCCACGTTTGCTTTGATTACTCAATGCTCAACAGGCCCGGGGTTGCGAATCCTGTCCTATCGCTCTTTCCCACGTCGTGACACGCTCCCCGCACTGCCGACACTCCCGCCGGCGAACGACTAATCCGCCTTTTCGTGGCCGGGTATAGACGACGCGGAATCGATGCCAGCCGCATTTACGGCAAATTAGCCCCCACTCTGTTTGTGCGCTCTCCATTGAGTGCCGTCCTTTCCGAAGTTCGGACTTTGAAGAATCTAAGAATCTCTCGAACAGCGCTTGATGCCCTTGGCATGCCTGAGGTAAGGGTGCTGTGACATCGCCGGGCATTGGGCGCGGCGGTGTGAATTTCAGAACCCCGAACGAAAAGGAGATGATCATGGCGACCAAGAAGACCAAGGCGAACATTCGAGCGGCGAAGGTCACTGAGGCGATGAAGTCGGCGAAGGCGCAGAACGCAAAGGCACCTGGGAAGCGGGTCAAGGCCAGCGCGGAAACCAAGAAACCCAGCGCGTTGGATGCGGCCGCCCGGGTATTGGCGGGAACCAGCCAGCCGATGAACTCCACGGAGCTGGTCGACAAGATGGCGGCCAAAGGCTACTGGACCAGCCCTGGCGGCAAGACGCCGCATGCCACGCTTCACGCCGCGATTTCGCGCGAGATCAAGGTCAAGGGAGCGGAAAGCCGGTTTGCGAAGGTGGGACCCGGCAAGTTTACCGCCAGCGGCAAATAGGCCGGTTTGCCACCCGATCGCCCACGAGGCCGCTCCACGCGGCCTTTTGTCGTTATTGTGCGTTCGGTTCAACTCGTTACCTCCTTGCCGACGGGGACAAACCTGAGCGTTTGGCGTAGATAATTGGTCACCGCCTATCGGCTGCTATCGAGTAGAGCAAGGACAGCGCGGCGAATAGGTGGCAACAACGAAGGCCAGGCGTGGATCAGCCGGGCAAGATCGTGATCAGGGCAAGGAGAACTTGTTGAAACTGCATCGGATTCTGCAGCGCCCGAAATGGCGGAATTCCCTAACGTGCTATCTCTATGCGGGCTTACGGAAATAGGTTCGAGTCCTACAGGGGGCAGTCGCATCATCCTCTCTCACGCTTTCGCACCCGTTATCAATCCCCTTCATTCCAAAAGAGTTAGGTAATGGCAGGGCCAAGGGGACAATTACAAGCGTGCCGCTGGAGTAGCTACGCTGGTAGCTGTGAGTTACAGTTGCATAGCCCGGACGTGGTACGGCCGCAACGGATTGACAGCCTGATCCGCCATGCGGCCACGTATGACGTACTGAGTGAGGCGACGGGGCGCACCGTGGTTAGTGGCCGTGGCAAGGGGAGCAAGCCTAGTATCCGGGTTATCATGGCCTTTGCTCCACTGGTGGAGCGGGATGAAGTACGGCGGGATGAGCATTGGCAGCTCATGGCGGCCACGGCGGAGCGGGCCAAGGCCTTGTGGGTGGAAATGCTGGACAGTGCGGCACCGGGCACCGTTGCGGAGAGTAGCGTCAACAAGCTTGTGGCCACCTACAAGGCGGAGCGGGCCACGGAGCTGGCCAAGGTAGCCCAAGCCCAACCGGACAACCAGAATGCCCAAGCAGAGGCACGCAAGGCACAAGCAGAAGCGGACAAGGCAGCGGCCAAGCTGGTGGAGCGGGAAACGGAACCGGCACGGCCTAGCAGCAAGCTGCCCAAGGGAGCGGGCATCGACGACGTGCCTGCGTTCGTTTACGACCGGGTAGCCGGTAGTGAGGAACCGGACGACTTGTTGGAGAGTATCCTTGAGGGGCTCAAGGGGCATCCGGCCTTGAGCAAGCGGGCTCACCGGGCGATTGATGCCGCGCTGGTGATCCTGTCCCGTGGCGTGGCAACCCCAGAACATGCCGACAACGGCTTGGCGGCCGTGGCGTAGTCTATGTGAACCCCGTGCAGGCAAGTCTGCCTGTACGGGGTTTTTTGAATTGCGCGCAATTCTTCCCATCGTCGCCCCGTAATACACGGAGATACTCCATGACCGACGCGGAGCTACGCATCCTCACGTTGGAACGTGAGAGCAAGGCGTTCAGCCTGCTTGTGAACATAGCCCGATCGGACCCCAGCACGTCGGGCTACAATACGGTCCAGGCGTACAGAAACGTCATACTTCAGGAGCATAGTCAAGTGCAGTTGTTCCTATCGGACCACCTACAGGACGAATAGCAAGTAATCCCCACAACCCCGTGCAGGGTCAGCACTGTACGGGGTTTTTGAATTGCGCGCAATTCACGATTCATTGCCTACCCGGCGGACCCTAGATGGTGCGCACTTGTGCGCCAGTTAGCTTGCGTCCTATGCCTATGATTTTTGAATTGCGCGCAATTCAGGTTTTCGCTGAACAACGTCACACATTTCCTTCCAAATCAATTCTCCCGGGCATCGCCAATTGAATTGCGCGCAATTCGCGCGGCACTTGGCGCTTGACAATGGACTCCGGTTGGCTCAGGCTATGCCCTTTGGTTTACATTAACCCAGCGTGCGGTGCTTGAGGAAATACGATGATGCGGAAACTCCGGTCCTACGTTCTTGGATTCTTGTTCTGTTTGACCTGTAGAGCGGGCACGGATATGTGAGAATCAGGACCGAGAACGAGCCCGCGTTCTCCGTCGAGGGCTTCCGCGATTCGGCCCGACTGCGGCGCATATCGCGCCCGCTTCATGCAGTCGAGGTTGCGCCGTCGTCTTACGGGAAGTCAATCGCCCAAACTGATAGCAATTTATCGCTGATATTTGGTTATGCTCGGATCATACAAGAGGACAACCTACCGGCTTCTCCGGAAGAATTGGGCCGAGCTCTTAGGAACCTGAGACGACTGTTGTGCTTGACGTCACAACACCAACGTGTCAGACGCTGTTCCAAGGCGCGGCCAAAAAACGATTTTCTTTCGCCGAAAATTATTGCCACGGTAGTACCTTTCCATTTTGATGCCGGAACAAATACATCGTTGAACCAAAAGGCTAGGAGATGATCCGGCAATTTCCATACCTAGAGAAGACTTGAGGCCAGAGAAGAAGCCCGCGCAGTTTTTTCAGGTCGTCCTACCGTCTAGCCAAATCGCCTCCCGAAATCTCCATGCTGGACATCATCGAGGCAGTGGACGGGCCAATTCGGGGCCAAGGACCGTTCGCCGATCAGAGAGCTAATGGCGCACTCAATCGCAAGCTGGAAAACATCTGCAAGCAGATAGCAATTCAAAGCCGGCGCCAGCTTGAAAAGATTCGCCTGTCGGACTTGGCCGGGATTAAGAGATGATCCGGCATAATCAGCGCCGCTTCGCTAGCCTCATCACTTCTTCTGCCTCAGCGCGAAACGCCTTTAGTTCTTCACCATATCGTGCCGGTAAATCCTTTCGGCTCTCGACCCATTTCACAGCCCGGTCGTAGCAATCAATTGCTTTGGCCGGGTCATCAAGCTTGCTATGGCACATAGCGAGAAAGTAGAGGTCAAAGGCGTCAAATTGTCCCTTGCCAACGACAAGGCTCTTTTCGAGAACTTGGACCGCTTCGGAATACTTTTCATTCCGATAGTTGGCCACACCCAGTGTGTTCAAGAATTCTTGTGTTTCAGACGCTTCAACCGCAGCGCGGGCGTGCGAAAGCGCTTCCTTGGTGTTGCGCAATTCAGTCGGTCCACTCAGCAATAGCCAGGCTAAGTTGTTGCGGGCCGCACCATGCTTCGGATCAATTTCAACCGCTTTGCGCAAGTCCTGCAACGCAGCGGGGGGATCGCCTTCCTTGCTGTTTAATGATCGACCCACTAGAAACGTAGCCTGGGCGCGCCGAATTTCGGGACCCCGGAAGGGATCGATCTGTTCGGCATCTCGGATGTCGGCAAGAGCCTTGTCGTAATCCCTTAGGATCAGCTGATAGCCGGCGCGGCGTCTGAACAATTCAAAACGGTTGGGATCTGCAGCGGGGAGCAAGGCAAGGCCCGCGCTAAAGTCTCTTATGGCCGCCCGGAAGTCCTTAAGCGTGCCATAAGCGCGACCGCGTTGGCGAAACGCTTTCCAGTTGGACGGTTGAAAAGTAAGCGTGAGGCTATTTAGGTCAATTAGGCCTTGGAGTTGCTGCTTCGATAACCATGGGCGAATGACCTTGTCATCTTGCATATCGCCAATATCGATCTCGGCGCTAAGCAAGCGCTCTGCTCCGGTTGGCTCCGGTTGGCTCGGAGCAAAGGGCGGGGCCTCCCAATCTAGCCCGAGATTTCGCAGCCCCTGCCGGATGCGCCGCAGGTCCCAGGCTCGCGCACATCGACCGTCATCGGTTGTGCCAATGAGCAACGAGCCGTCTGGGCTGAAGGTCAATCCAAGCATTCCGTCTTGATGCGGGTCTTCGAGCCGGGCATGTTCCTGGCCGGTCGTCGGGTCGAAAAGCAGTACCTCGCCTTTCTTCCCGCCCCAAGCCCCAAGATGCAGGTCGGCGGGACAAAATGCCGTTACTTCTCCGGGATACTTTTTCCCCGTTGACCAATCCTCTGTTCGCCAGCTCTCGCCACCTCGGTTGAACAGCCATAGCCCATCCGAACTAAACGAAGGCGTTGTCCAAGTCCTATCGGGTAGCAAGGATTTTAGGAGTTTTCCCGTCCGCGCTTCCCAGACTTTAAGACCCGGTCCATTATGTGCTCCTGTCGCCACTAATCGGCCATCGGGGCTGACGGCCACGGTGCGGCAATCATCGTGCGGACCCAAAATAATAGCCTCATGCGGCCGGTCGCGTTGCCATACCAGAGCGCCATTGGTAATCGACGCCGTCAGCACATCGCCGCCTGCGCTCGTGGCAATAGCGCTGTTTATGGGGGTAAGGGCAACCGGAACCCTTTCCGCAGGGCCGACGCGCAAGTGATGAGCTTGGGGATCGTAGCGGACCGGCCAACGATACAGGCCATACTCCGTGTTAGTTAACAGCGATCCGGACGGTTCGAATTGTAGGATTGAGTTTAGGGTCGATAGCCGTGCCTACTTCAATCCAGCCTTTTTCGACGGGAGAATCGACCCATTCGGTAGCGGCGGTTATATCTGGAGAGCGAGTGCTGAAATCGCCAAATTGCGCAGCTCCGCCATCGTTTCAGCCGATTTATCCAACTCGCGGGCCAGCATGACCGCTTCGCTGATTGTCCGGAGCGTGCCACAACGTTGGCCAACGCGCCGGCTGAGCCGCTGCGCTCGCGCCTCGGCTATTAGAGAAAGGAGCAACTTTTCGCGTCCTTCCCGCTGTGCGGTGCGTGCATTGTCGCGATCGCTTTGGGCCTGGTCGCGATCGTGCCGTGCTTGGCCTAGCGCGTCACCCAATCGAAGCGATATGGCCACGCCGCCAAGAGCGATCACGAGTAAGAGCGACAACAGCATCGCGCATAGCGCAGACACCGTGGGGTTGCGCCTGCACCATCGCCAGAGTCGTTCCGTATTGCTTGCTCGACGCGCTTTGATGGGCCTATCCGCAAGAAATCGACGCAGATCGTCCGCCAGAGCTTCCGCACTCGCATAGCGAGCGAGCGGTTCCTTAGCCAGACACTTAAGGACAATCGTCTCTAAATCACGCGGAATGGCGGGATTTATGGTACGTGGTGGGACAGGCAGCTTGTGCACTACGTTTTCGACTAATCGAGCCTTGTTTGTGTCATCGAATGCCGGACGAAGGGTTACTAGTTCGTATAAAGTGACACCCAAGCCATAGACGTCGCTTTGGGGCAGCGACTGGCCGTCAAATCGCTCGGGAGCCATGAACCGAACAGTCCCAACAATGTCGCCGGTCTGAGTCAAATCGCTAACGCCGCTTACGTCCTTAGCAAGTCCGAAGTCGGTGATCCACAGAATGCCTTGGGTGTCGAGAAGCAGATTGGAAGGCTTGACGTCGCGGTGCAACACACCTTGACGATGGGCGTACGCCAAGGCATCCGCAACTTGCAAGCCGATGCGGGCCACGCTGCGATGATAATTCGCTCCTGAACCATCGGGGGAAAGAGCAGAGGAAGGCTCCATGAAGCCGGCCGTCTTGGATGCTGGCGTAGGCGGCAGAGCCATCCGTCTGGTATGAGCGGCGTCGTCCGACAGGGCAGGATCAACGCCAAACGAGCCTGTAAGCAAACTGGCTGCGACGCTTTCGTGTTGCCCGGAAGCGGTCGATTTCGCTTGATTGGCCTCTAAAGTTCGTGGCTCACACAGACCGCGCAGGTCATGAAGGACTTTATCGAGTGCCTCGCCGCGAATAAACTGCATAGCGTAGTAGTGAAAACCTTGGTATTCGCCGACTCCGAATACGGGAACAATATTTGTGTGGTGGAGCTTTGCCGCTGCTTTGGATTCACGACGGAAGCGCTCTAAGAACGTCGAATTGAGAAGTCCGTGCGGCGGCAACACTTTGAGTGCAACATGTCTTCCCAGCGACTCCTGCTCCGCTTCGTAAACGATGCCCATTCCTCCACGACCCACTTCGCGCAGGATGCGATAGTCGCCAATGCGTTCTGGGTGCTTGCATTCAGAAGGCAACGCCGATAGCGCCCCCGTGGCTTCTCCGGCTTCAGGGCGGATGCCTTCCATAAGCACCAAGCCTGGAAACAAATCGCGGATTTCGCTCTCCAGTTCGGGATTGCGACGAATGTACTCGGTTAGCGCCGGCTTTTCGCCACGGCGATAACGCTCGACAAAATCTTCGGCGAGATGATCCAGTGGATTTACTGCAGAACTGGGATCGGGCATTATCTGGTCTCCGGGTTCATTTCCTTACTGCATCATTTACAACAATCCTTAACCCCATCCTGGAATTCCCCCAACCATTTCCTTCAATCGTTTGAGGGCATTAATGTAACGATTACTTGCTGCTGATTTCTTGATGCCGAGGACTTGGGCCGCTTCCTGACTCGTAAGCATTTCAAAATGGCGCAATGTTAGCACCTCGCGGTCCATTGGATCCATTCCGTTGAGGGCTTCTTGCACCCGCAATTGCGTTTGGGTGCGCATGTCCAGCCGACTTGCCGATGTCATCCGACCAAGTAGAAGAGCGGCAAGAGAAACCGGTGATGCTTGCGGCAATGCGCCCCGGTAAAGCGAAACTTCCTGGTTTGCATTAGGCAAATTTGCACCAAGATGTTGGCGATGCAAGTTGATTAGTTTTTGTCCGACAATCTGACGCAGCCAAAGAAAAAACGGCTGGCCCGATTCCTTGGAATAATTCTGAAGTTCACGTGCGAACTCTCTATACGTTTCCTGCAAAACCTCCGAAGGGTCAATGCTGCCTTGGAGGCGCCGGTCAAGCCGCAAATGCACCATTCGCCGCAATTGCTCTCGATAGACGTTGAAGAGGTCGCTTAGCGCCCGTTCCTCGCCGGCTTTTGCGCGCGCGAACAGACCTTCAATATCGCTGGGATCGCTCATCATGGGAGGATTCAAGAATAACCGAAAACGAACGGGAATTGTCGAAATATCTCAATTTGTATTTCGAGGAGTAGACACTCGGTTTTGGTCAAATGGTAAAGAGACTCCACGCGGCTGGCCGAGAAAATCAGCCACCTTCCCAAGCGCTGCGCCAATACATTGAGCAAATGAAGGCTCGGGTTGAGATCCTGTCGCTTTCTGATCATCAACGACTTGCCAGCGTCCTGAGGAGCATCGACCCATGAATGCCGGCTTTACCCTGCGCCTGGCATTATGGGACCGGGCAATACAAGCTCCAATAACGGACCACCTACGGAATTGAAGTTTAAGCCACCGCTAGCCCCGCCGCCATTTGACATAGGCCGCCGTTTATGCGATAATGTAGGTCCACTTTAGGGCATCTCTGCCCCCTCGAACCAATTCCCATTTCAGGAGTCCCCCCAATGACCTGCGAAGAGATTGCGCGCCGTAAAGAGTGGAACCGCACCATGGCCTGGCTCAAAGGGCCACCGCCCCGAATCGTGGCCACTCCCCAACAGCGGGCCGTAAACCAGCGGACGTTCTCCCTCCTGCGAGCCTTGCGTCAGAGGCAACGCTGCCCGGAAAGGAGGAGTGCATGAGCGCCTTCATCGTGTCCGAGCGAACCATGCACCGCGCTGTTTCAGCTTTGATGCCGCAAGATGCTCCTTGCGCCGCTTGCGACGAAATGGGCCAGCAACTGTATCGGCTCAACGCCGTGGCCATTGCCCAACGGTATGGACAACGGGCAGACATTCCTGATTATCGCTACGTGGTTGTCTTCCCGCCGCTGATCCAGCAACTCAAGTCGCTCAATTGCCTCATCTACCAGTGCTCCGAAGGCAATGTGCCCTAGACTGCGCTCTACCAGTCCTTGGTGCGCCGGAAGATCGCTCTGACGAGCGAAATCGTCTGCAACTCCGAAGAGTACGAGCAGGCCGATTGGGACTAGCCATTCACGTCTCGCTAACGCCTTTGACCTGATCCCTTAATTCCAAATCGGCAAGCGCAGCGCTTCCCTCGTGGGAGACGCTGCGCTGCCATTCCCTTTTTGGAGAAACTCATGATCGACTACCTGGAATTGAGGCCATCCCCGTGCGATGAGGATTGCGAACAGTTGGGGGCCAAATACGACCCCGCCCGAGCCCGGCTGGAATGCCGGGTTCTGCGTGATCAGATGATTCGCGAATTCGGCCCGCCACCGGAAGGCGCCTACTACAAGATCCGCTCCAACCCGCATGACTTCGGGACCTACTACGAACTGGCCATCTTCTACGACGAGCACAACGAAGTAGCCGTCGCCTACGCCTTCAACGTGGAACGCCAGTATCCGCAGGTCTGGGATGCCCAAGCCCGCCTAGCGCTGGGCCTGACGCCCAGGGCCGACAGCCTTTCCGCCTAGAGGCAGTTCTTTGTCTCCCCACCCCTTCAACGAAAGGAAGAACGACCATGCAACAGGCACGACTGATGTTACACACCGGCGCAGCGACGGCGACCATCGATCAAGTGCGGGCCGTGGCCACACCGCCACGAACCGATAGTTGGGTTCCCATTCCGCATGGCCGGCTCGTGGACGGCGTGGAGCGGTCCCTGGAGAGCGTGGGCTTGCACGTTGTCACCGCCGCCCACGGCCTGGCCCGGGACGGCCAACGCTATTTCGGCTTGCTTCAAGTGGCCCAGGGCGACCAGTCCGATGACTTCGGTCTGGTGGTCGGCGTCCGCAATTCCCACGACAAGAGCTTCCCCGCCGCCCTGGCCTTGGGCGCCACGGTATTCGTCTGTGACAACCTGAGCTTTTCCGGCGAGGTCAAGCTGGCCCGCAAGCACACCACCTACATCGAACGCGACCTGCCCGTTTTGGTCAGCCGGGCTTTGGGGCGACTGACGGACTTGCGGCATAGCCAAGAACGGCGGTTCATCGCCTACAAGGAGCAACGGCTCTCCGACAGCCAGGTCAACGACGTGGTGATCCAGGCTCTGGATGCCCGGGTGCTGCCGGTGACGCGGATACCCGACGTGCTCAAGGAATGGCGGCAGCCGGCGCATGAGGCCTTTGGCGACAAGACGGCGTGGCGGCTCTTTAACGGCTTCACCGAGGTCTTGAAGGGCTGCCTGGACAGATTGCCTCTGCGGACCACGGCTCTACACGGAATCCTCGACGCCACCTGCGGACTGGTGGTTCCTCAAGTCCAGCAGGTGATCGACGCGGAAGCCCACCTGGCTCACGCGGTCTGAGTTGTCGCCAAGGCGGCGCGGGATGGTCTCGCGCCGCTTTCCTTTATTCAGGAGGCTTTGCTCATGGCAAACATGACGATTAGCGAAGCGCACCAAGAAGCGGAAAACCAGTGGCGCCAAGACTTGAAGCGGGCCATGCAGTGTTTCGAGGAACGCAAGCGCGACACCGACTTGACCTTTCAGGCCGCGGCGCTCCTATCCGGAGCGGGATTCGAGGTCCCGCATCTTTCAACCTGGGCGCCCTGGAATGGATTCACGCTCTTGGTGCAGCGGCAAGATCTAAAGCGCCTGCATGACGTGCTGGGGCGCTTGAAACTGAGCGGCAAGAGCGTGGCGGATTGCAAGAAGCGGACGATTTGCATCTCTTTGAACGCGGTCAACTATCCGCCCATCACGATTGAGTACATCACGAAGCTGGCCCGGTCAGCCAAGTGCAAGATTGTGACGCAGCGGCAGAAGGCTTACACCTACAAGACGCTGGTTTGTGAAGCCTGAGCGCAAGCGGCGCGGGATGGCGTGAATCCCGCGCCGGTTTCGTTTCCCAAGAGGAACAACCATGAAAACCCACTTGCGTCCGCCAAGGACAAACCGAGATCGGCGTGATCGAACACCAGGGGCATTCCTTTGCCGCGATTGGCGCATCCGTTTCCGGCAGGCACCTGACCGGCTACACGCAAACCATCCGCGGGGATGTTGGCCTGAAAACCTGGTGTGGCAAGACCCTGCTGGGCAGCCGCTGCCAGGTGGTCCAGACGTATGCCCAGGACGATGGAGGCCAGGGAGTCGCCCTGGTGTTCCGCCTGGCCAATGGCCGGGCCATTGTCGGCTACGCCCTGGACAAGCACGGCATGCTCTTCCGCGGGGAATTGGTGGACGAGGACTTCGAATACGCCGCCAAAGAAGAAGCCGATCATTGGCGTCGCCTCGACGCCGAAGACCAAGAGCAGTTTGACTATGAACAATCCCTTGAAGCGGAGGTATGACATGGACCCAACGGCAAACCTCACTGACCAAATCAAGTTGGCGGCAGCCATTCAGGGCCACTTGCCGTTTCTGGACGGGGACGGCGAACGGCTGGCCCACTTGGTTTTGGCTCTGGACGAGTGGCTCCGCAAGGGCGGCGCCCTGCCCGAACCCTGGAGGAAAAAGAAAGGAAAGAAAAAATGACGACCTCAACGAAACCCTACGACCGATTCTTCGAGAAGGCTCACCAAGCGGTTCTGTTCGGCGATCCGGTTAGCGAGGAAGTCGCCCAGCACCTGCTCGACCTGATCGAAGAGCGGGATGAGCAGATTGCCACGCACGAAGAGGCCCAATCGCGCTCCGTGGAGATCGAATACAAGGCCAAGCAACTCCTGGAACATCTTCAGATCCATCTACGCGACCTGCATGACCAACGAGCGAACAGCGATGCCGCGACGCGGACCGAGGACTGGTTCAAGGGACCGATCAAGGACCTGCAAGACGCCCTGGAAAGCTGAAAGGAGGACTCGATGAATTTGGAAGTCAGTGTACGCGAGTTTCACACGATCCTGGCGGCGCTGCGCTGCTACCAGGACTACCTGACGGCGCATCCGATTTACCCTGACTATGACGACATCGCCAGCAACCTCGGTGCAGTTGTGCCTCTGGAATCCCCCGAGGTCAACGACTTGTTCGACCGCCTGAACGACTAACAAACCGATCGCCCCTTCTCTTTACCCGAAAGGAACCCTCCATGATCCACCTTCCCCACACCCTGGCAGGTCTGGCCGACATCTGCGCTGACCAGTCCGCCCGCTATTCCATGAGCGGGGTGCATGTCACCGACCGCGGTCATGCCTACGAACTGGTCGCCACCGATGGCAAACGTCTGGTCTTGGTCCAAGGCCTCAACGAACGAAATCCCTTGCCTAACGAAGTGATCGAAGCCGCCGACGATTCGGAGACCAGCGCGGTCATCGCCGCCGACGATTGGGCCCTTACCAGCCCCAATGTCATCGCCGCCGATGCCAGCAGTTGCTCACCGGCCCCGGATTTCGGTCAGCGTGACTCGGATGCCGTACTTGCCGCCCTTGTGCAAGATTTCCTTCGTTTCCTTCGGGCGCAGTTCCAGTGTCCCCGTCGTCTTATCTGGATAGGTCACTTCGATGGTCGCCTTGTCTTTGCCAATCTTTCGAATGCCCGTGGCGATCATCCCGATCCCTTGAACCTCACTCCCTCCGGCATCACCTTCCGCCGTTCGCTCGGACTTTCCCCTACCGACGACTTGCGTGGACCCGTCCGCTGCCTTCTTGACGACTTCGTAGCTGTAGTCGCCCTCGATGGGGAGAAGCGTATGCTTTCTCGTACAGGTGGACCACCTGTTTGTCTCCCCGGTTTGTCTTCAGGCTTGTAGGTCTGTCTCCGCCCAATTCACCCCAACACAAGCGGAGCTTTTCGCCTTCGACGGAGTAAACAAGCCGACGTTTGTCTCCCTTTCCTTTCCCAACTGATGTTCAAGAATAGGCGGTCCTTGGGCGTGCTGCCGTGGAACCACAGTGTCTCGTTCCACAGGGCCTCCCTCGCCTGTTGGTCCACATGCTCCTCGCCATCTCGTTCGTAGCCCACGCATGACCAGACTCCCTTCAACTTGTCGAGTTCCTTGGAAGCATCTACCTCCTTTGCGGCGTCCTTGCCCTGGATTAAGTCGCCAGGAGCGGTGGGCCCGTTTGGCTTTCCCTTCCCGCTGTTCCCGCTTGAGGACCAGCAGCCAAACCACGTCGTCCTTCCCCATCACAAACTGTCGGGGACGCACCAAGCCATCATTCCCGAAGCCGATCTTCCAGTCATCGCCCTTCAGGTCGTAGATGGCGAGCGCCGTCGCCGCTTCGGGGAGCGTTACCGTCCAGTCCAGAGGCTTCGTTTTCGTGTCGAGCTTGATGGTCCCCTGCCGCTTCTCTTTCCGTTCGTTGCCGAAGTCGTAGGTGAAGACGTTGTCTTTCACCGTAACCTTGCGCCTCCTCACCTCATCCTCCGATGCCTTCTCGTCACCGACCTGCGACGAAACGATTCGCCACGTCCCTTGGAGTTCCTGCAAACCTGCATCAGCCGCTTTCTTCTGCGGCTCGGCCTGGGCGACCTGCTGCTCCCTCTGCACTGCCGGTCCTCGGCAGGCTGCGGTAGTTCCCCCAGCCGGTCCCAGCAAGGCCGACCAGCACCAACAACAAGGCGGTGATCTTCAGTTTGCTCAGTAACATGGTTCTCAGCACTCCTTCTGTCAATGCGGCGACCGAGGCCGAAACAGTTGCCGCAGCCGTGCCCGGTCCTGCCGCATATGCCGTGGTAGCCCTGACCGTGGCGAAGAGCAGTGAGAGCGGCGCAGACGCCGACGCCGCTTCCTGGGCCAACGCCGCCGCCAAGGCTCCACCTGAAAGTGTCACTCCATGACGGGTCAATCGCTTCGCCAGGATGGTTCTGGCCCTCGCCTGCCGGCTGGCAATGGTGCCCTCCGGCAGGCCAAGTTGTTGGGCCGCTTCCTTGCGTGTCCTTCCTTCCAGATCGCAAAGAACGAGGATTGCACGGTACTTGTCGGGCAAGCCGGTCCATTTCCTGGTCCAGCAGGGGCCGCAGGTGCGCCAGCTTATCCTCTGGCGTCTCGGTTCGGGGTGCCACTTGTGCCTCCTTCGCCCGGCGCTTGGCGGAGGACCTCCTGGCCTCCAGCGCCGTGCGGTGCGCCACGCCGTACAGCCAGTTGCCGACCATCCCTACCGGTCGAATGCTGGCTGCCTTGCGAACCAAGACCAGGAAGGCGGCCTGGAAGGCGTCCTCGGCGTCGTAGCTGTTTCCCAGGATACGGCGGCAGACACCCAGGACCATCCGGCCATGCCGCCGTACCAACGTCTCAAAGGCCGCCTCGTCCTTCTGCCGGACGTAAAGCTCGAGGAGGTTGCCATCCGTCGCCCCGTCGTGCTCGTGCAGAGCGAGAGTGCGGATGCAGTGCAAAACCTTGCTCGCCTGGCTTGCGACCATTGCGGTCACTCCTGTCCTCCGAAGCGTGTTCCTATTTTGCTTTGGTCGGAGGAAGTTCTTTTGTTCCATCTTTTTCGCCCCACCCACCATTCGGAAGATTGCTATGGTGTTGGCAAAACCTGTGCCAAGACCTCATCGGGCACTGGCGCAGTGACATTGTGAAAGCGCCACGGCGTATCGAGATTGTGGTCCCAAATGGGTCACCGTCTGTCCATTCGTGCCAGCCTCGCATCGACCGACCATGCTCCCGCTCCGATGATGAGCAGAAAGATCGACCCGAGGAGCATGGCCCAATCGGTACGAGCCAGTGACCTTGCGCACCTTATACCCTCCCCGCTTCGTGGCGCAACCCATATCCTCTTGCTCACAATCAGCGCATAGTATCAGCGGGTAGACGAGAAGTACCACAGTCCCTCACGTGCGCGGGATTGCGCGCGGTCGGTCACGGGGACAGGGCCACCGGCGTGCTTCGCAGGAGGTTGGCTGAGGAACTCCAGGGCCGGCCCAAAATCGTGGCAGTTCTTACGAGCGCGCTATGGTAGTCCTCAAATCCGCTTGACCGATTTGTCAATCCGTGAGACCTTTGCTGGACCGAATGTATCCGCAATATGGGCAAGGGGTGCTTGAGCATGGTGAAGTCGGCCCCATCGGTAAAGGCATTCTGGCAGCAAGGGCGACTTATGAAACTCTCGCGCGCTTCCAGCTATGCTATACACGCACTCGCTTTCATGCTCGACTGACGCGGCCCAGGCGGGCACCCACTGCTCGATGGTCGCTCGGGGCAGCGCGCGTGACGGGCAGCCGGCCTGGAAGCCGCCGTCGTTGTTAAAGGGTCTTGAGGCAGGTCCTGTGCAGAAGCTGAGGCCATGAAGGCGCCTTCATCGTGATTGTTGAACGAAGCCGAAGCGGCAGCTTAGTGGTTGTGACAGTTGGGCACCGCTTGTTTTCGCCGTGTCATTTGCAGCGCAGGTTACTCACAATTACGACTCTTGGTTTGCAAGGCCGTCTACTGGGTTAGTAATTCCTGCGTTAGCAGTCGGAAAGGGGCGACGCCAGTCTATCCCACTCTTTCCGCTCCGGGAACCTTACCTTCGATCAGATTCTGGTCTCTCCGCCGCAAGGCTTCAATGGCTGGTCGCATCGTGTAATACTGGAATCGCAGTAAGGGGTTTTCCTCTGCTTGCCGTTTCCTTTTCGTACCGCCTCATTAATGATTTCTGGCATCCGAGTTTGTAATTATGGCTGATTCCACTATTGTTCCTGTTCCATTTGGGCGACCAGTAACCGTCCTCCTTATTGACGATCAGGTAATTGTCGGCGAGTCGATCCGACGCATGCTTGCACCGGAAACCGACATCGTGTTCCATTTCTGCCAGGATCCGACCAAGGCGATCGACATGGCCAATGCCATTCAGCCGACGGTCATCCTGCAAGACCTGGTCATGCCGGATATTGACGGGCTCCAGCTAGTGAAATTTTTCCGGGCCAACAAAGCGACAAAGTTGACGCCGATGATTGTTTTGTCGAGCAAGGAAGAGCCAGTGATCAAGGCCAAAGCTTTTGCCTGCGGCGCTAACGATTACCTCGTCAAGTTACCCGACAAGCTGGAATTGATTGCCCGCATTCGTTATCACTCGCGCGGCTTTATCGCTCTCCTAGAACGCAATGAGGCTTACCGGAAGATTGAAGAGAATCAACGGGTCATGGCGGAGGAGCTCGCCCAGGCAGCTCGCTATGTGCAATCATTGTTGCCGACTCACCCAATCGAAGGCGTGCGCATTAACTGGAGGTTTGTGCCATCAACGCACCTCGGCGGTGATATGTTCGGTCATCACTGGCTGGACAAGGAAAACTTGGCTATTTACTTGCTTGACGTCAGTGGTCACGGGGTCGGCTCCTCTTTGCTTGCGGTTTCGGCCAACAACTTGATCGCTTCGCAATCGCTACCCAACACGGATTGCCGGGATCCGGGCAAAGTGCTCGCCAAGCTCAATGACACTTTCCCCATGGAAAAGCAAAACGGCAAGTATTTCACAATCTGGTATGGGGTATTCAACCGCACCAAGCGGACGCTGACCTACAGCAATGGCGGCCATCCCCCGGCCTTGCTCCATACCGGAGCAAACGCATCCGAGGCGAGCTTGCGTCAACTCAAATCGGTGGGCATGGCGGCCGGCATGGTCGAGGGCATGGATTTCGATAGTGTGACGGTGGAGTTGGGGCCCTTTGCGCGCCTCCTGGTCTATAGCGATGGAGTCTATGAAATTGACCAGCCGGATAAGCCCATGTGGAGCGTTCACGAATTTGTGGATTACGTCTCGGCACTGTCCTGCGAGGAACCGGCGGCCGACCACCTCTTGACACATGTACGACAATTGCATGGTTCCGAGATCCTGGACGATGACTTTTCCTTTCTTGAGGTCTGGTTATAAGGGCCGTAATGAGAAAGTCGACGGAACGGACCGTCCCTGTCGTCTATCGGTTCTACCTTTTGTTTCCATTAAGGCATGTCAATTTGGTAAGCTGGCAAAGTTAGTCAAGCTCTACTACCATTAAAATTCTTTCGTGCCGGCCGAGGTAGTTCCTCCTCGAGGCTGGTTGGTATAGATACTTCGTCACCTATGAGTGGCACCTCTTATGCTGCGATTGAACAATCTCACCATCAAAGCCAAGCTCTATAGTTTGGTCTTCTTTAGCGCCCTGGGGCTTGCCATTGTACTGGGCCTCTCTCTCTGGGTGCTCCATTTGTATCGCGTAAATGGGCCAGTCTACGATCGCATCATGCGCCGTGTGGAGGCGCTCGGGGACACGGCGCCCTCGGCTTTTTATACCCTGAAGCCCTATTTCCTCATGGAGCAAATGAGTGCAACGACGGATCAAAAGCAAATCGAGCGTTTGACCCAGGACTTTAATGATTTCGAGACGCAATTCCGCGACAAAGAAGCCTACTGGACGGAGCATCTTTTCGAGGGACCGCTTAAACAGGCCCTTATTCGAGATGTGTTTCCGTCCGTTCGCGAATTTTATCGACTTGCGAAAGAAGAGTTTTTCCCACTTCTGTCAAAAGGGGACCAGAAATCTCTTGCTCAATTAATTACGATCAAGATCGAGCCGCGCTTTCAAGCTAACCTCAAGGCACTCGATCAAACAGTAAAGACAGCAAGACTCGCAACTGACCGTGAAGAAGAGGAAACCGCGTCAAAAGTGAATTTCTGGCTGACGACAATGATCCTGTTGAGCATTTTTTCTGTGCTAGCCATACTGCTTTCAGGCTGGCTAGTAACCCGAAACATAGTTCGGCCCACGGAAGCCTTGATTGGACGCGTAAAGGAAATGGCAAGCGGGGCCGGTGATCTAACGGCACGAGTCAAGGTTGACTCACAGGACGAACTGGGCCAGTTAGCCATTGCCATCAACGCTATGATTGGCAAGATTCAAACGGTCGTCAAGCACGTGCGCGAGGCCAGCGTGAATTTGCTCTCCACGGCTGCCGAGATGGCAGCGACGGCCAAGCAGCAGGAAGGAACCATGCACGGGCTGGGCAGCTCTACCTCGGAGATTGCCGCAGCCGTTCGCGAGATTTCGGCAACAGGCAAGGAGTTGGCCGGTACGATGTCAGACGTGAACAAAAGAGCCGATCAAGCGGCCAAGCTGGCCACGACCGGTCGTACACGGTTGACCTCCATGGAAAGTAACATGAAGCAATTAGTTGATTCTACCGATTCCATCTCTTCGAAGCTGGCAATCATTCGTGAAAAGGCCGAAAATATCAATATGGTGGTAACCACGATTACGAAGGTGGCTGATCAAACCAATTTGTTGTCGATCAATGCGGCTATCGAGGCGGAAAAGGCCGGCGAATATGGCCGAGGTTTCCTTGTAGTGGCCCGCGAAATTCGCCGCCTCGCGGATCAGACCGCCGTGGCGACGTTGGACATCGAGAATATCGTTCGCCACATGCAAGATGCCGTCTCCTCGGGGGTGATGCAGATGGACAAGTTCAGTGGGGAAGTGCGGGGCGGTGTCCAGCGCGTCGCGGAAATTAGCGGCCAAACCGGGCAGATTATCGAAGAGGTCCAGGCGCTCAGCGATCGGTTCCATTCTGTTTCCGAAGGTATGAACAACCAATCGGTCGGCGCCCAGCAGATCAATGAAGCCATGGGCCAGGTAACGTCGGGAACGTCGCAAACGCAGGTTGCTCTCCAAGAGTTTAACAAAGCCGCGTCCCACCTCAGACATTCGGTGGAAGTGCTCAACCAGGAAGTGGCTCAATTCACGGTATAATCATCGCGCATTTTCCCCTCTCTCTTAATTCCTCTCGCCCTCAGTAAAGGAGGAGAGGGGAGATAATAAGGATTGTCATGCTGGTCCTGACGTTTCAGATTGGACGTGACCGCCTGGCTCTGGACGTTCGCCGTGTCAAGGAAGTGGTGCCAAGCGTTCAGTTGCAACAAGTCGCGGGTAGTCCGACTTGGCTGGCCGGCGTATTCATTTATCGCGGCTATGTCGTGCCGGTGATTGATTTGCATCGGTTAGTTGGTGTCGAAGACTATCCGCATCATCTGAGCACACGCGTCATTCTCGTGCCGCATTCAGTCCAAGGGAAAGAGAGATTAGTGGGCCTTCTCGCCGCCCAGGTGGCGGAAATTCGGGAAATGGAAGCGCCAAGACAAGAACGGCCCCACGTTGTAAATCCCGACGCGCCGGATCTTGGCCCGGTGGTGGTAGATGGGCGCGAAATCATTCATATGTTGAACCTGGATCGGCTTTTGCCTGATTCCTACCAAAAGCACCTGACACAAGTTCCAAGAGAGCTGCCAGCATGAATGTGGGTCCCGTCGTTGAGCTTCTCAGTCAGCGTATTGGACTAGATCCTGAGTCGCTCGGGCCCACTGCCTTGCCACGCGCAATCACTGCGCGGATGCAGGAGCTTGGCATCCCTTCTCCCACTGACTATTCTTTGCGCGTGCTAGAAGATGGCTCCGAATTTCAGCATCTCATCAGTCGAGTTGCGGTTCCGGAAACCTGGTTTTTCCGGGGTGGAGATGTTTTCGCTTTTCTTGCTAACCATGTAGCTAAGCGTGCAAGATTAGAAGGAACGGGACGAAAATTCCGCGTCTTGAGCGCGCCTTGCAGCACCGGCGAAGAGCCTTATTCGTTTGCCATTGCCCTTTTGGAAGCCCGTGTCTCCAGTTCCACGTGGCAAATTGAGGGAATTGACCTTTCTGCGCTCCATCTCGAAAGAGCTGCGGAAGGTCGCTATAGCGAAATATCCTTTCGGCAAACAACATCCGCCTTGCGTCAACGCTATTTTCAATTTCAACAGGGCACATGGTCACTGAACGCAAACATCAAAGGATTGGTTCATTTTCGCCAGGCTAACTTGCTCGATCCCTTGGCGCTGACTTCCGATGATTCTTTTGATTTGATTTTCTGTCGTAACCTGCTGATTTACCTGCGCAAGGACGCACGCAAGACGGTGTTGGACACGCTTGACCGGATCCTGTCGCCAAAGGGCATCCTTTGCATGGGACACGCAGAGCCTCTGGAGTTTGTGGACGCGCGATTCAAGCGGCTAGGTGAAGATGGCTATTTTCTTTATCAAAGAACGGGAGACTCTTGTGAGAACCAATCTCCCAGAGTCTGGAGCGTTCTGGCCAACCCATCGTTAGACAAGCCTGTGAGATATCCTTCTACGTCGTCCCAGGTATCACCTTATGCCCAAGCGCCGGTGCTTGAGCCTAAAATCATAGACCGAATGACCCATGCACGTCGCCTGGCAGATGACGGGAAACTGGACGAGGCTCTGGTTACCTGCCAAACCCTTTTGGCTCAAACCGGACCATCCGCTGATCTCTTTAGCTTGATGGGCGTAGTTCAACAGGCTCGCCAAGAAAGAGAAGATGCTGTGCGTTACTACCAACAGGCTTTGTACCTCGACCCGGCTCACCAAGATGCGTTAACTCATCTTATGCTGCTGTGCCAGGAACAAGGCAATCGGGCTCAAGTTGAAAGGCTGCGAAAGCGACTAGAACGGGCGGCCCAGGGAGGTGAAGCGTGATCCTGCCCCTTGTCTCTGTCCAGGGACAAACCGATTGCTGGAACCAGATTGGGGTTTGGGGCGATCGATCTTGCACCGAACTCCTGAAAGTGGGCCACTGCCATAATTGTCCAGTGTTCGCCGGGTCCAGCAGGCGGTTTCTCGATGGTCTCCCTCCAGAAGGTTATTTGGATGAATGGACCAAGCGCCTTATTGATCCCATCGAACAGACGGCGACCGATCTTCAAAGCGTTCTCATCCTACGGATCGATGACGAATGGCTTGCTCTCCGTGTGCAAGTGTTGTTGGAAGTGACGAACCCGCGTCCGATCCATCGAATGCCTCACCGAGCCGGGCTGTTATTGGGGTTGGTCAATATTCGTGGCGAGCTTCAACTCTGTGTTCAGCTGACTCAAGTGCTGGGGGTCAAGCATCAAGGCGAACGCCCGGCTTCATCGGAATCGGCTGCCGAGGCTACTAATCAGGGTAAAGGAAAAGAACGTATGATCGTCGTCCAGCGCGACGGCGACCGATGGGTCTTCCCCGTCGATGAGGTGGATCAGGTGTATCGATTCTCGGCCAGCGAATTGATCGGAGCACCGGCAACGCTGGCACGGGCGGCTCATCGTCTCACTCGGGGTGTCTTTTCCTGGCGGGAACGCTCGATCGGCTACCTGGACGACGGTCGGCTCTTTCAGGTGCTACGGACGAAGATTCAATGAGCGACGGCGACAGTTTTTCCATGATGGATCTTTTCAATGAGGAAGTGCGCGCCCATGCCGCGACCCTCAATCAAGGCCTGCTTGATTTAGAAAACGACCCGGCAAATCCACAGAAAATCGAACCACTCATGCGCGCGGCGCACTCCATCAAGGGCGCTGCTCGCATCGTCAACATCGAACCGGCCGTCCAGTTGGCTCACCATATGGAGGATGCATTCGTCGCAGCTCAAGAAGGGCGTATCCGCATTACACCCGCCGATACGGACTTGCTTCTGCGCGGAACCGATCTGCTTGCCGGACTGGGCCAGATCGGGGAAGATGAGGTTGAAAGGTGGTCAACTTCAAACAGTTCCAACATAGCCAACTTGAAAGAGTGCTTCAATCAAATTGCCCAGGGAAAAGCAACCTCAGCGACAGCAACGCCGGCCAAACCAGCCCCATCTCCAGCACAGGCAAATACCTCCACTTCAAAGCCTATTGTGCGCCGGGAAGTCTTTATTCCGCGAGAGCCTTTGACTGTCAGTGATGAGAGTTCAATGACGGACCTCTTTCGCGAGGAGGTTCGTGGCGCGGCACTCGTGTTGAATGACAATCTCGGCAAACTTGAAGCCGGCGAGGCTGACCAAGCTTTACTGGAGGAAATGCTCGCGGCGGCGCGCTCCATAAAAGGAGCGGCCCGGATGGTGCGCGTCGAACCCGTGGCCCAGCTAGGTCAGGCGCTGGAGAACTTATTTGTCGCCAAGCGCGATGGCCGCATGATCAATTCAGCGCTCCCTTACGCTGCACTTACAATTACCATCGCCTATCTCGCGGATGTGATCGGGGTTGGCGAAGAAGAGTTGCCAGCCTGGTGTGAGGCTCACTCGGCGGACGCCGCTGAGGTGCAAAGGAACTTGCAAGGAAACCCTACTACTCCGGGTGCCGCAACCAACAATACGACGCCTGTTTCTGTTTCAGCCGGGGCTCCTCTAGTCGCTTCTCCAGCCAAAACGGCTCAACCAGCCGTTGTTGCCTCGGCAGAGGAGAAAGCGTCGGTGGCGGTCGCAGAATCCCAGGCAGCAGCCGAGGCGGTTGTCCGCGTGACGGCCCAGAGCCTTAACCGACTCATGGGGTTGGCCGGGGAATCACTTGTCCAGGCGCGCTGGCTTGATCCGTTTTCGACTTCGCTTTTGAAGCTCAAAAAGCAACAAGATCACCTGGCCGCCGTATTGGACAATCTCACGCAAACCGTCGAGGCGGGCCGACAGCAGGACCAAGTGGAAACCCTGATTCTCGAAGCTCGTCGCCAGTCTTCCGTATGCCGAGAAGTGCTCACCGAGCGCATGCATGAGTTCCAGAACCATGCTGCTCAAGCGGAAGATCTTAACACACGACTCTACCGGGAGGTGATTGCCAGCCGCATGCGCCCGTTCTCCGATGGCACCAGCGGCTTTCCGCGCCTGGTGCGCGACATGTCTCGGCGCCTGGAGAAGCCCGTTCGCCTGGAGATTGAAGGCCAATCCACGGAAGTAGACCGCGATATCTTGGAAAAGCTCGAAGCGCCGCTTACCCATTTGTTGCGTAATGCGGTGGATCACGGCATTGAAGCTCCTGTAGCGAGACAGGCCGCCGGCAAAGCCGAGACCGGCCTGGTAAAGCTCGAGGCGCGTCACCGCGCCGGCACGCTGGCTATTACCGTTGTCGACGACGGCGCCGGCATCAACCTGGATCGACTCCGCGCCAAGATCGTCGACCGCAGCTTGACCACTGCCCATTTGGCCCGCACCATGAGCGAGCCGGAGTTGCTGGAATTCCTCTTTCTGCCAGGATTTTCAACCGCTAGCGCACTTACCGAATATTCCGGCCGGGGCGTGGGGTTGGATGTCGTCCAGACCATGGTGCGCAAGGTGGGCGGGTCCGTACGCATTACGACCCAGCTCGGGAAAGGGACTTGTTTCCATCTTCAAGTGCCCATTACCCTCTCGGTGCTTCGTGCCGTCTTGGTGGACATTGCCGGGGAAGCTTATGCGTTTCCCCATAATCGCATTGATCGGCTGCTGCGTGTGCCCCTCAAAGAAATCCGCTCGCTCGAACAACGCCAGTTCATCACCGTCGATGGGCAAAATGTCGGCCTCGTTCTCGCGGCACAGCTTCTTGATCTTCCGCTCTCGACCTCAAATGATGGCGAATTGGCGATCGTTCTATTAAGTGATCAAACCGGTCAGTATGGCCTCATCGTCGAATCCTTTAGGGGCGAGCAGGACTTGGTTGTTCGGCCCCTGGATCCACGCCTGGGTCGAGTGCCCAATATCAACGCGGCCGCGATTCTCGATGATGGTTCACCGGTGCTCATCGCCGATGTCGAAGATTTGATCCGCTCCATGGATCAGTTCATTCAAGGAAACACGTTGCGTCGAACAGGGCCCGAAGCGAAGACCACAGAGCCGCGGAAACGAATTCTCGTGGTGGAGGATTCAATCACCGTCCGCGAGGTTGAACGTCAACTTCTTCGCAACCAGGGATACGACGTGGCAGTGGCTGTGGACGGCAAGGAAGGATGGAATCTGGTCCGCGCGGAACGCTTTGACCTCGTTATCAGCGACGTCGATATGCCCCGCATGAACGGCCTGGAGCTGGTCTCAGCAATTCGGGCTGACCCGTCGCTAAAAACCATCCCAGTGATTATCATCTCTTACAAAGAGCGCGAGGAAGATCGCATAAAAGGTCTTGACGTCGGCGCCAATTACTATTTGACCAAGAGCAGCTTTCACGACAACACCTTTTTGCAAGCGGTTACGGATCTGATCGGTGAAGCGTAGGCCTCTTGGGTAGGATGCTCGTCTTGCCCGTCATTGGCGGGTCATGATAGAAGTTCTACTTACCAAAAGAAACCTACCCCTCGGTAATCGAATTCGAATGCGAATAGCAATCGTTAATGATTTGGCTCTTGCTCGGGAAGTCCTTCGGCGGCTGGTGCAATCGGTGTCGGGTTACAGCATTGCCTGGATTGCCGAGAACGGTGAGGAAGCCGTTCGCAAAGCCGCAGCTGATCGTCCCGACATTATTCTCATGGACTTGATTATGCCGGTTATGGACGGCGTCGAGGCGACCCGTCGAATCATGACGGGGAGCCCCTGTCCCATTTTGTTGGTCACTTCAACCATTGCCGGCAACTTCAGCCTGGTTTACAAGGCGATGGGCTATGGCGGGTTGGACGCGGTGAATACGCCAACTATGGGCTCCAATGGGACCGTTAAAGACGGCGAAGGTATTCTGGCCCGCATCGCCAAACTTGCCGCTCTGAACAAAGTCACCTCATGGAAGCCTTCGGCAACTCAATCAAGCCATGCTTCTATTCCTTCCTCGGTTTCAAATTTACCACCTATTGTGGCCCTCGGATCTTCTACGGGCGGACCAGAAGCATTGGCGAGAATCTTGAAGCCATTGCCCCTTGGATTTCCTGCCGGGTTGGTAATCATCCAACATATTGCTGCGGATTTTGCTCCCGGCCTGGCCATATGGCTTCAAGGCCAGTGTCTTCTTACGGTAAAGCAGGCAAAAGAAGGGGACGAAATCAGGGCCGGCGAAGTCTTACTGGCCGGCACCAATGACCATCTTATCATGCTTTCCGATCGCCGATTAGCCTACACGACGGACCCCGTTGATTATCCGTACCGCCCTTCCGTAGACGTATTCTTTAGCAGCCTGGCCAAATGGTGGCCACGTGCCGGAGTGGCAGTCTTGCTTACCGGCATGGGCAACGATGGGGCCCAGGGTATGCTGCAATTGCGTCAACAAGGCTGGTGTACGATCGCTCAGGATCAAACAAGCAGCGTTGTCTACGGCATGCCGCGAGTAGCCGCTGAACTCGGTGCCGCTTCTCAGATCTTGCCACTGGGGGAGATTACTCTTTCGTTAGTGAATCAGATAGATCACTGGAGTTCCCCACGAATGGTGGACTAGATGCCCTCGCAGGCGGTTCGCGCGTACCTTTCCCTACATTCGGTAAAATCGGCTTGTTCGCAGCAGGAAAAATCAGCTTGGGAGACTTTTTACCGTACCGGGCGCGCGGCGTGGCAATTGGCTTTTAACGACTGCCAGTTGGGAAAGGCAGTCCTTTGAGAAGCTTCATTCCCTAGCGGGATCCTATCTACGGTACACCCAGCCCCGCCGTAGGCGGCCCGAGCCCAAGGTAATGCGATGGAATGGGAACCGATTAACGAAAAGGAACTGGGTGAAGCCGGCTTCCTCGGTTCCAGCCGCAACATCGCGGGCTCGGCTTTCCGATCTAGTTTGGAAACTCCACGATAAAGGCCTCGACTTCCGCATGGTCAGCCAGCGCCCGGACGGTCTCTGGGACGAGGACGTTTACCTGACCACAACCGACAAAACCTTTCGCGAGATAACAAAATACCCTGTGAACCCACAGTTCGTTGACAAGTGGAAAGGCACAGTCGCCGTCATGCGTCGCGACGCGGAGGGGATGGGGGACGACTGCTTCAGTTATGGCGAGTTCCTCTTTTTCGGGGATCCTGAAATGATCACGAAAATTCGCCTGTTTTTGACTGAAGATTAGGACCTTGATTCGCAACCTCAACAATCTGAGTTCCCTGCCGATTGACTCCGCACCTTACGTCCTCTCCGCTTGTCGTGCCGGCGACGGTATAGGCCACAGGCTTTAATCCCCAGATACTCGATTTCGCCGGGGTCTCTGCCATTTGCCGGCGCTAGCTTTATAGATTTCGGCGGCCATAATGTTCCTGAAGTTCTTTGATCATTCCGGAGCTTGATAGATGTTCCCGTGCCAGACTTAGCTGGACTTTTTCAGTGCGGCGTAGTTCTGCGGCTTATAGGTCATTGCCCAGACGACAAGTTGTGTCGTAAGGACCTTCCACACGTAATTGCCGATGCCGGGCTCTACCGGATACCTTAGGTTAGGCACCGGAAATGGAGGATTATCCATGCGATTCATTACATACGATTTGGGTCCATTCGACTTCAAGACGCGCAGTTGATGGAGGCGCTCAGCAACTTCAGAGCCGACCCAATCGTAAGACTCCTCGGTCTCCGTAATACCAAAGTCCCGGTGGCTATGGTTCTCCAAAATGTAGTTTGCCCATAAGCCCTTCTCCATTTCCTCAGCCATGGCGTCCTCGGGCGGCAAGTCGTTCTTTCCAGCCAGCTTAAGAGCGTCTTTTTGCCAGGCATCGTGCCCCTTTATCTGGTTCTTTTCGTCAAAGTCGTCCCAGTCTTTGAGCGGGAGGGCTTGCCATTCCCCCCAGATTGCGCTGAAGGCCATGTACACCTGATTTTTCATGCTCTTGACGCGGTTGGTCAGATTCGCGCCATTGCCTACGCTGCGAAGGGTGAAACCGCCAAGGCTCGCGAGGAACAAAAGGCGTTCCGCGAGGCGGCCAAAAAGCCGGCGAAGGACGCGACCTTAAACAAGGCCACCGACCTGTTCGCTATCGGCGACGACATGCTCGAAGGCGAAATCCTCGTCCGCGATGGGAAGATGGAGGCGGTGATCAAGGCGCTGCGAGCCGCGGTGGCCAAGGAAGACAAGCTGCGCTCAGCGAGCCGCCGGACTGGGTCGTGCCAGTGCGGCACGCGCTCGGTGCGTCCCTACTAAAGGTTGGGCAGGCGACCGAGGCGGAGACAGTGTACCGCGAGGACCAGCGTCGCTGGCCCGACAACGGCTGGTCGCTCTTCGGCCTGGCCGCGAGCCTGGAGACGCAAGGCAAGAAGACCGAAGCGGCCGTTGTCCGCGCGAAGTTCGATGAAATCTGGAAGCACGCCGACGTGAACATTCCGTCGTCGTGCTTTTGCCAGAAGTGATTCACGGGTTTCGGGTTTCGAGTTGACCCTCATCAACTCGAAACCCGAAACTACTCAAATAGTGGTACCTCGCCTTTCTTGCCGGACTATGGCTTGCAGTCGTCGGGATCCGAATCAGTATCGGTCGTGAAAGGTCTGCCACCAGAGAAAGGGCTCACCGGGTCCCCGAATTTGGAGAGGCGCTCAAGGGGGACTGGGTAACTGCCGGCCGCGGTGCAGCGACCAGTCCGACCCGGATGACTCATCGGACTACAACGGCCATTGAAATCCAAAGCCGATTTTCAGGCGAGCTTGGGGATTGTCAGTCCAAATGCCAGGCCGAGCGGTACAACCAAAGGTTGCTTAATGAAAATAGATGCCAAAAGTCCTGCCGATTTCTGAATCGCTCCGGATTTACTTAATAGAGGAACGACGCTGCTCGGCAGAGGTACAGGAACCGATTATTGTGTGCCGCCCCAACTAGGTACAAGGAGCAAAGATGCTTACTTACGAAGGGATCATTATTGACGCCACCAAGGGACAAGGAGGCATCAGCGATGACTTCAAAGACAAAGAGAAGTCAAGGAAGCATGATAAGTACGAGGCCGACATCATGGACCTGATGCCGATCATTGAGACCCGCATAATCGGCCATACGGTTCGCTCGTGGATCTCGAAATCAAATAAGACCTTGACCATCCAACCCTCCTATGGCGGCTTGTGTCCGGACGGAACTACCGCCGACACGCCAGAAGACGCTTACCCGGAAGACGACAAAGTGCTCACCGAAAATCAGAAGACCGGGAAAATCTCCAAGTCCTCCCAGAACGGCACCGGCCAAGGCAGCAACGTGGAGGCCTATTTCACGGCCGAAAATTACATGCTCAACGACAAAGGCTGGAACCAATGCTTTGGCGGCCATTATGGTTCGCAGCCGGACGAGGCCCTGTTTCACGAACTGGTTCATGCACTCCGTCAAATGTATGGCCTGTATTACCCTTTCCCGACCATGGGGAGTCTGGTGGATTACGGGGATGAAGAAGAGTTCTTTGCCATCGTGGCTACAAATGTCTATATCTCAGCCAAGAATAAAAATGACCAGCTCCGGGCCAGTCATAATGGTTTTGAACCTTTGGCGGCCCCCCTCAACACCTCATCGGGCTTTGTTGATGATTCGGACAACAGACAGTTGCTACAAAGGCAATGTTTCGCCAATAAGGTCCTGTGGTTCGAACTAGCCGTGTCGAATGCCCAATTCAATCCATTCCGCGAATTGAAATCCAGGTTTGACAATGGCAAACTCTAAGGGCCGATCCGAATCGGGTGATGGCGCCGGTTGAGGCTCTTGGAGTAGAGGAGGACTTTAGTGGCCAAATTCATTCCCGTCTGGCAAGAACTCGGAGCCGACCATTGGCCCGAGAGCCAGGCCAAAATAATGGTTCCCTTGACCAAGCCCAGAGGTGAGTCGAGGCTAGTCTTGTTGGAAGACGCCAAAGGCGTGAAGTGGACGAAGGCCAACTCCAATATCGAAGTGGCTGTCGTAGCCAAGGATGAGACCTTGCACGCGCTCAACAGCTATCTGGCGAATCTCTCACTGGCCGAAGTGGATCGGAAAAGCCTCTTGGGCGCACTACAAGCCCGCGTAACCAGTTCCCTCTCTAACGGCGGCCAGTTGCTCGAGGTGACGGGAAAAGCGGTCGGACAATCCTCAATCAAAGCGGGAACGACCTTGCTGAACTTTGTCATCACCAAGCCTATAGATTATGACATCACCTTCAAGTTCTTGAGATGCCTCGATGACGACGGGGCGATGTTCGACGCCACGTCGCACAAACCTTCGGAGGTGGATGGCTGGATCAATCAATTGCACTGGATCCTGGGTTCGCAAGCAAATATCTGGTTCGTCTCGACAGAACGGCGGACATTTGACATTCCCAAACAACTGGGGTTCCCTTTGAAAAAGGCCACTATTAATTCCGTCAAGGAGTTCGCCGAGGGAATGGATTCTTCCGCTGACGTAACCGTGTATCTGGTAGGCCGGTATATCGGAGACAGCTCCTCGGGCACAACCTTTCCCGACCTATCATCCAAAGGGGATATTTGCATCGTGCTTGACGATAAGTGCAAGGAAATCCCTGTCGTCAAGGGTGACGATCCTTTCATACTGACGCTCGCTCACGAGTTGGTGCACTTCGTCTTGGACAGGCGCGGGCAAAAGGGTAAAGAACATCATCTGTTCGACCTGGATAAAGTTCTCTTATCCAAAAAGATCGAGTCGACTGTTCTAAGCGCTTCCACCTTGGACATGCTATACCCGCCGGACAAGAAATGACCGTGTTGCGTCTGGCCTCTAGCCGCGTAACCATTCGCGAAATGCGCATGGCCATCTCCGGTTTTGCTCAAGTCTGGCTATAAAGCACGATCTGTTGTTCCAGAAGCCGATGCCGGCCGTTTGCCCTTGCTGAACGGCACCGTCCCCGCCGGTTGTAATTGAGACCGCTTCAAACAACGATCAGCGGATCCGGCGGTCACACTCGCTGTGCTTTCTGCATCGACATCTGATTCCACATTCTGCCTTCCAAGGTCCGACCGTTCCTGCTCTTAAATACGCCGCCCCGTTGTTTGAACAAGAAAGGAACCCACTCCTTCTGTTCCTAGTCTTTCGACTTCATTTTCGCCGCAATTCCCAAAACGGGTGGACCGCTGGGAAATTGATCCGATGAAGCCCAGTGTTCCACAACCATCCGCTGTCCAATTTTGGTCCAACGCTCGATCCGGTCATCATCGAACGCAAGCACCACAACGCCGTTCATTACGTCGCGAACTTTTCCTGGGGAACTCCGCTTCGGCTCAACGACATTCGCCGTTGCCTCCTTGACAAGGTCGCACGTTTCCACGACTCCATTCGCAAATTCGACGGTCCATTGCCCAACCAAGGCGTCATCGACGGGTTGCGGACCCGGATTATTCGCGACGGTAGATGACGCACCTCCAAAGGGCGGACATACTTTCTTTTTGGCTGACGCAGACGCCAGCAGATTTTTTACTTCGGGACTATGGTCGTCGCGGCCACCGGCGAACATGTCGCCAAACAGTTCAAGATGACCAGTCGGATATGGAATGTTTTCTCCACCGTCTTTCGGCTTTTCGTTGGCCGGATGAATCACCACCGTTTCAAAGGCCCCCGCCCCAGCGCAACTGCCGACGAGGACTGCCTTGCCGGTTCCGGCGGCTTTTTGCCATTTCGGCGCTTCCTTGTCGCTTCCGCGGCCGAATTGGATGTAGCCATCGATCGGCTTGCTGAAGTCGGCAAACTGTAAAGTCGGGTTCTTGGCACGGGTAAAACTGCCCCAGATTCTGATCATCGAGATCGACGACTGGTCTTGAGTCGTTTCGACCCGATCGACGACGACATACATCACCGGGCGGCCGCCCGCAAAAGCAGGTGCCGCGCCGAATGCCGCGAGAACAAGCGGCGTTAACAGGAATGTCTTCATAAGACGGGCTCCACTTGATTCCTACCGCCTGGCGATCTCGCCACGTCGGAGAGGCTCGCCGGCAGGATATCATGAATGCTAGCGGCGCGCGAACAGCCGGAATAACTGTTTATTCTTTGACCTATCACCTTTTGTGTTGCATTTGGGACCTTTGCCGTCGGTCGGCAGATGTTGCTCGGATAGTGGCTGCGTCGTCAGCCACCGAGCGGCCCGGGGACGAGAGCATAGACGACCGAGAGCGATTTGAGGCGGAGTTCGGTCAGCCCAGAGGCAGGGGCCGCCCATGTGCTGAGTTGAGGCGTTAGGCTCATTTATTATCCGGCAACCTGACGAAGAATCCGCCGCAATCCAACCCCCCAATCCCGGACTCCAGCCAAGAAAAGTTCAATAGCCGTCTTGTCGCCCCGACTTGACTTAGAAACGAGTCCTTCAACCAAACGTCGAAGGGCTTCGTCATTGTTGGGATAAGACCTACGGCGTAATGAGGGAGTTCAATAGCGTGGCACGATGGTCTAATGTCGAGGACAATCGACGAAAGTCCCTTCTGCGCTTGCTAATACGCGGTTCAAATCCCGTCGTCAGGTCGGACCGACGTGAATCGTTCTTCCGCGCAAAAAGTGCGGGGCTATTTAGAGCGACCGAATCCGTACCTATGTTGCTGATGAATGAGGAGTTTGGTTGGGAACTTTGGCAGCATTCTTATCTGGCCTAGTGATTCTCTGATCGTGGGGTTGAGCACTTGCTGGTTGGGCGCAAACTATCCATATCTTATTACGTCCTCTATGGTAGATCCTTCTTGAACATGCTCCGCAGATAGCACTTGGCATCGAATAAACCGGAGGTAACCTTTCATGCGTCGATTTTATGGGTTGGCAGCATTGGCCGGGGCGACTGGCCTGGCGAGTTTGGCGGTTCTGTGGGGACCTGTTGCCGCGGGGCCTGAGAAGGGCAACTTGGCTGCGGCCCCGGCGGCCGCGAAGGACTCGCCTCAATTGCCCATCGCGCAATGCGCTCTCTTCAGCAGCGGCGTCGGCTACTTCCAGCGCGAGGCCGAGATTGAAGGCAACGCCCGCGTCGATTTGACCTTCCCCGTTTCCGATATCAACGACCTCCTCAAGAGCATGGTCTTGCAGGATCTAGGCGGCGGCCATGTCGCGGCCGTTAGC
>JBJMQT010000028.1:0-7728 GCA_045802525.1 Gemmataceae bacterium | reverse complement strand
TTGCCCATATCGATGCCCACGCTCACCGGTTCGCCGGCTTTATCCGCCGTCAACCGCGCTACCTCCACATCCTTGACACGCGTCGCTCGGTAGGCTTTTCTTCTCATGGGGATGACCTCCTACATCGCGGCTTCGGCAAATACCACATTTGCCCCTAATCCGCCTATTGAGGCATCCCCCTCTACACTCGTCTATAGCCAACTGTGGTGCACCGCCCGCGCGCCAGAGGGTCAGCGGCAAAAAAGGACCGGGCCCACCAGGCGCGCGGTGAAGGTTTAGGCATCCTAGGACCATACATCTGCTTTCACGACAAAGGAAGCATCAAAATGGTCCCACGGTCCATCAATATGTCAGGTGCATTCCTTGGATTCCGATCTAGAATAGGCTTGTATTTTGCTTCTCTGACTGAAAGGAAGACGGCGCAATTCCGCTCTTTGCTCCCACTATCGTCTGACTCACCGACGGAGAAGAACAATGGTTCTCGAATGGATCTTCTCGCTGTTCACGTTGACGGCGATGGAGATCGTCTTGGGCATCGACAATATCATTTTCATCACGATCATGGTCGGCCGATTGCCCGCCAAGCAGCACGAGCTTGCCCGGCGCCTGGGATTGACAGTGGCCTTGGGTACGCGGTTGCTTCTTCTGCTGGTCCTGTTTTGGCTAGTGAACAGTCTTCGGCATCCGCTCTTTGACCTGACGGACCTGGGCTTGCCGGCTGCCTGGTTCGACGCGGAAACGAACGAAATATCCGTGCGCGATCTCATTTTGATCGCCGGTGGCGTGTGGTTAATTGGCAAGAGCACTTTCGAAATTCACGCGAACATTGAGGGCCCTCGGGGACCCGCCGCCGGCCGAGGGCGCCCCCGCTTCGGGTGGACGCTCGTGCAAATCGCTTTGCTCGACATTGTCTTTTCACTAGATTCGGTGATCACCGCGATTGGCATGACAAAGGAAGAATGGATCATGATCGTTGCCATGATTCTGGCGGTAGGCGTCATGATGTTCTTCGCGGGACCCGTGGGCCGATTCGTCGAAAACCACCCGACCATAAAGGTCTTGGCGTTGAGCTTTCTAATTTTGATTGGCGTAATGCTGATAGGGGAAGGTTTCGATCAGCACCTCAATCGCGGCTACATTTATTTCGCTATGATTTTCGCAGTGAGTGTGGAATTGCTCAATATGCGCGTTCGTCCTCACCGCCATTCAGTGGAGCCGCGTTATGGCGAACCGCAAGCAGACAAAAGATATGAGGCAGTTGTCAATCCATCAGAGATTAAAGATACACCGCAAAAACTGTAGCGCTAGCCCAAAGATCAGCTGTCGCCGATTCAATAAACGACAGCAAAGAGCTGGCAACATCCGTGGCGTCCATTATGGGCGGCTTGGTTATCGAAAGAGCGCAGCTTCAAAGCGCGGGCTGGTGGTTAAGGCCTTCTTTTCTTTTCGCTGTCGTCCAATAGATAATGGGCGAGTCTTTGTTGTGAATTGCTAAGCATTTGTTAAGCAACAGGATCATTCCCATGGCCAGTTCTGTACCGCCTAGTGCCGGATATCCGCCCCATGTTAGTGCCGCATCGCCCATTAGCTGGCTGACCTGGTTAGTTGCGGTGATCGCTCTGGCAGCCAGCCTGGGGCTTACGCTGAGTCTACAGCTTCGCGCCTGTCCGCTGTGCTTATATGAGCGCTTATTTGTCATGGGCGTTGTGGCGGTATACACTGTGGGCTTGCTCTTGCACCAACGACCTGGCGAACGACTGGGCTTTCTGGCATTGCCGATGGCGGCCGGCGCCTTGACCACGATAGGCTTTCACGAATACTTGGAGTTCAATCACAAGCTGGAATGCCCGCCGGGTTATTTGGGCCTGGGCACCGCTCCGCAACAAGCCCTTGTCATTCTGGTTGTTTTGACGGTTCTCGTAATCGCGGATGCATTTCGTGGCATGCGCAGCCTGGCGCCTTTCTCGCGTTTGGTTCTGATCCTAGGAGCAGCCGGGTTGGGGGTTCTGCTAAGCTATGCAGCGATCAACACGTCGCCGAAAATCCCTGCGGACTATTCGAAGCCTTTGGATATGTGCCGCCCTCCAAAGCCGGCCGATTAAACCAGGGGCCGCGCGGCCTAGAAGGCTCGGAATCGCCACTTTGAAGATGCGATTAATGCCTTGGTATAGGTTCGCTTTGCGAAGTCTGCTTAATAAGTGTGTGAGCCATATCAAGGATTTGCTGACAGTCCTCTTGCGACATCGGCTTGCGCGCGAACTTGGCGAGGTCGCACTTCTGGAGCAGGTCACAAACTAGCGATTGCTGTTCCGCTGAAAGAGGCAGGTCGCGCTGCGGGTTTGCCAGGAATTCCGCTGTAGTGAGCGATGACATATTCAGCTGGTAGCGGTTATCGAGGTAGCGCCGACAAATTTTGGAAACGAGCGTGGCAACCTTCTCTTCTTGCGCTGTGAGCATCAAACCCGGCAAATCGATTTGATCCAACTCGCGCAAGGCCCATTGGTCAGGAGAAACGTTTTCCGGACGACGGCGCCAATAACGCTTTGCCCAGAAGGCCGCCGCAAGAACGGCAAGGCTGCCAAGAATGAACCCTGCCCACGGGATCCATAGCGCCGGCTTATGACTTGCAGGCACATCCTCGGGCGGAGCGACGTCGCGAAGTTCTTGTAAGTCCGCCTGCAGCACTTCGGTCGCCACCTGAACGATAAGCGGCTGCCAGTGAACGGTATTCCATTGGCCATCCGTGGACCGGTCTCGAAAACGCAGCGGCGGTAGAACAACGCCCATCTCACCGCTCTTCAGCGGATCGAGCGCCACAATTTGCCGGATTCGCAGGCCAGCCGCTGTCTCTTCCTTCCGTACTTCAAGGTTGCCGATTCGCAAAACGTTCCAACCCTCAGGCGACCACTTGGTATCTAGGGAGCTCACCTCTAAATCGGAATCCCCTAGAACGTCAATCGCTAGTGATAGGGAATCAGATAACCGAATCTCGACGTGGTTCTCCTTGACGTTTTCGGCAGGTGCGTAGAGGATTCCCCGGCCTTGCTTTTGTATCGGGGTCCATTCAGCGGTAGGCTCTTTCCCGGAAACCGATATTCCGGCCAGGCCGAGCAGAGTCCAGATGACGCCTGCGATGCCAAAGCAGCGTTTGTTTCCCGCTTGATAACGTCCGCTCATGTTCTCCTCAGCCGGCGTTCACGCATCTTGAAAAAACGAATCAAGGCGTCAAGATGGCCGCCGGTCGTGGATACATCGATCAAATCAACGTGTGCGGTGCGTGCGGCCTGGCGCACCGACTGCGCCACCCGGAGCGCCGTGCGCCGGAACTCTTCTCGGAGCGCCCGGCTGTTGGTGTCCAAAAGGATTCTTCGTCCCGTTTCCGCGTCTTGCAGTTCCAGAAAACCGACAGCCGGCAGATCCTCCTCGCGGGGATCTGTTATCTTGATGGCGATGAGATCGTGCCTTCGGCCGGCGCGCTTGAGAGCCTGTTCAAAATCTTCATCAAGGAAGTCGCTGATTAGGAAGACAATCGAGCGCCGATGCAAGACGCGGTTAAGGTAATCGAGCCCTGCCCGCAAGCACGTTGCCGTCCGCTTGGGCTGAAAGTACAAAACATCGCGAATTAATCGAAGAACGTGCCGGCTTCCTTTCCGTGGCGGTACAAATCGCTCTACCTCGTCGGTAAACTGCACCAACCCTACCCGGTCATTATTGCTGACAGCCGTGAAGGCGATCAATGCCGCCAACTCCGCCGCAACCTCGCGTTTACGCTGGAACTGAGTCCCAAATTGATGGCTGGCGCTACAATCAATGAGCAGGACTACGGTCAATTCCCGTTCTTCGACAAAGCGCTTAATAAACGGCTGGCCCATGCGTGCGGTAACATTCCAATCGATCGTACGAATGTCATCGCCCGGCTGATACGCCCGGACCTCTTCAAAGGCGATGCCGGCTCCTTTGAAGACGCTGTGATACTCTCCCCCCAGCAGGTCCTCGACGGCACGCCGCGCCTGGATCTGCAACCGGCGTATCTGGCGTATGACTTCGCGAGGCAACATGGCGCTATCTCAGTGTTCGAATTTCGTCACCCAGGATTGAGGAGGACCAAAAATCCTCGTCCCCAAAGGGCTCAACATTTTCGAGAATAATGCAAATTGACTTTCATTAGATTCGACTCACATTAATTTCTTGCTCTTTGAGGGACAGCTATTTCACGAAGCTGCATTTGCGTCATTCTAAGTCGTTTTCTCATTTTTAGGGCATTCTAACTGGCCCTTAACCCGCCAAGAGAACGCTTGATCGCCACGAAAAACCACGAAAACAGATGCCAGGTGCGGGATGTATGGACAGTTTGGTGGCTTTTCGTGGCTTTTGATCCCTCATCAAATTCGAAGGTGGCCAGCGTCGGTCAAAGGTGGCCAACCAAGGTGGCCAGCGTCGGTCAAAGGTGGCCAGCCAAGGTGGCCAGCGTCGGACTAAGGCGGCCCCAGAGTTGGCCTGGCCCCCTTCGAAATTCGCCTCGCTCTCCACTCCCCACTCCCCACTCCCTACTCCCCACTCCCCACTCCCCAATCGCAAATTTGACACCCTTCTTTCCCTGAGCTAGGCTTCGTTTTGTCTTACCCGTCAAACAGACTCGAATCCCGTCCTGAAAATTCGTTGGGCATTTCCATCTGGTATGGAATTGCAGTCAGCTTTTATGCTTAAACGGTGAACCCTTCATAAAAAGGTTCGCCATGCGGAGCGCCTCGCGCAAATCCCCAGGCGCTCCGCCTCCAGGCCATGCGGATCTAGGCCGGGCCCCTTTTCGAGGCCCGGCACGAGGCCCTTGGATCCAACGACCGCTCCCTCCCATGCCCTTTAAGTTTTAGATCAGTCGCCAAGGGCCCACTCGCCATCGACTTCTCGTCCAGGAAACCCCCGTCTTCTGATTGACAGTGTCCGGTTCGCCAATCCCGTCACGCCTAACTTCGTTCGCCTTGGCAGAAGCCTGAACGGTTTGTTTCCGTGTTCGGGCGTGCAAAAGAACTGTTTAGAGAGGAGTCCGCCGATGTACACCTCAGTCGTGCTATTTGCCTTGGCAGGTTACACTATCCCGTTTTATACCCCGGCCGCCCCGACCTGGATGAACGATTACGATCGGGCCTGCAAGCTTGGCCGTCAGGAAGGTCGTCCCCTGGCTGTCTTCTTAGTTCCTGGCAACACCGGTCCTCAGAAGGCCATTACGGAAGGCAAAATCGACAAGGATGTGGAAAAGCTGTTGGGCGCCCACTATGTCTGCGTATATTTGGATACGAGCAAGGAAGCGAACCGGCGCTTGGCGGCCCGCTTCGAGTTGGAGCATGGCAAGGGCATCGTCATTAGCGATCGGTCGGGATCAAAGCAGGCGTTTCGCAAAGAGGGCGTGTTGCCCAATCGGGATTTGGAGCGCTCGTTGCGCCGCTATGCCGATGCAGGGCGCGTTGTAAAAGAAACCGAGACCGTCGACAATCAAACTTATCGCACAGTCCCGGTCGTCGTTGAACAACCCCTTGCTACGACGGTCAGCTATGCTCCTGTTGCGTGCAGCACCTGACGATAAGACTAATGGGCACTAGTTTAGTGCTTCTTCCAGGGCCCGAGTGCTTAACTCGGGCCCTATCTCATTAGCACCTCGGCGGACCAGACCGCTTGAAAGCAGCTCCCCGGAATTGGGGCCTGAAGGGGAGATTGTCGACGCTTGACGTTCTTTCTCTTGGGTGCGACAATCCACGCGCTAGCAACGGGCAGAAATCGCCGGAGATCGGTTCCCCCTTCTTTCGCGAGGAGAAATAGTGATGGCGACTGCAACCGCATCTAAACCACGCACCGACAAAGCGCCCAAGGTGAAAGACCAAGCTTTGCTGATCGGCGGCAAATGGCAAGATAGCGTGTCCGGCAAAACCTTTCCCGCCATCAATCCCGCCACGGGCGAGACTATTTGCCAGGTCGCCGAAGGAGACAAGGCCGACGTCGATTTGGCCGTCAAATCGGCCCGCAAGGCATTCGAGAGCGGCCCTTGGACGAAGATGAACGCGTCCGAACGCGGCCGCCTGCTCAACCGGCTGGCCGACCTTATCGAAGAACACAAGGACGAGTTGGCGCGGCTGGAGACGCTGAATAATGGCAAGCCTTTGCGCGACTCGCTGGCCGCTGATCTGCCCTTGACGGTCAAATGCTACCGCTATTACGCCGGCTGGGCCGACAAGATTCACGGCAAAACGATCCCCGTCGAGGGGAATTATTTTTGCTACACCCGGCATGAAGCGGTCGGGGTTGTCGGTCAGATCATTCCTTGGAACTTCCCGCTGTTGATGCAGGCGTGGAAGTGGGGTCCGGCTCTTGCGGCAGGTTGCACGATTGTCCTTAAGCCTGCCGAGCAGACGCCTTTGACTGCCTTGCGTGTCGCCCAGCTCGCTCAAGACGCCGGTTTTCCCGATGGCGTCATTAATGTCATTCCAGGTTATGGCCCGACAGCCGGCGCGGCAATCAGCGGCCATCGTGACATCGACAAGGTTGCTTTCACCGGCGAATACACGACGGGCCAGCTCATCATGGAGGCGGCGGCCAAAAGCAACTTGAAGCGCGTTACTCTGGAGCTGGGCGGCAAGAGCCCTAATGTCATCTTCGCCGATGCCGACTTGGATGCCGCCATCGAAGGCGCGTATTTCGGCCTGTTCTTCAACCAGGGCCAATGCTGCTGCGCCGGCAGCCGGCTCTTTGTCGAAGAGAAGGTGAAAGATAAAGTCGTCGATAAGCTGCTCCAGCGCGCCAAGTCACAAAAGGTTGGCGATCCCTTTGATCCGGCCACCACCCAAGGGCCGCAGGTTTCCCAGGAACAATGCGACCGCATCATGCACTACATCGACGCCGGCAAGAAAGAAGGCGCCAAGCTTCTCACCGGCGGCAAACGCCTCGGCGAGCGCGGCTACTTCATCGAGCCGACTGTTTTCGACAACGTCAAGGATGATATGACGATCGCCAAGGAAGAGATCTTCGGGCCGGTGATGAATGTGCTGTCTTTCAAGAATCTGGAAGAAGTCATCCAGCGCGGCAATCAGACGTTTTACGGCCTGGCCGCCGGCGTCTGGACGCGCGACATCAGCAAGGCGCATAACTTGGCCAAGAATCTCCGCGCCGGCACGGTGTGGATCAATTGCTACGACGTCTTCGATGCGGCCGCACCGTTCGGCGGTTTTAAGATGAGCGGCATCGGCCGGGAACTCGGCGAATATGCCCTGCAAAACTATAGCGAAGTGAAGACGGTTTATGTGAACCTGGGATAATCGACCCCTTTGCGTTTCGCGCCGGCTGGTTTCTCGCCGGTGCGAAACGCCGAGCGGGATTTGGAACTGCTCCCGGCTGGCTCAAAGGCTATCCGTTTGCCCGGGTTTAGTTGCTAATGCGAATACGGCAAATACTCGATCCGGTCAGTCCAGTCCGAGCTTTCGGACGCCTTAGAGGGTGTTCCTAAAGGCCTGTTTTTCGTAAGTCAGCTGGATGGAAAGGAATCCCTACCCCAGCGACGTCACGGATGAACAGTGGGTGCTCTTGAAGCGGCTGATTCCGCCGGCACGGCCCGGCGGCAGGCCTCGGTCGGTCGATCTGCGCCAGATCGTCAACGCGATCTTTTATCTGACGCGGTCGGGCTGTTCGTGGCGGATGCTGCCCCGTGATTTTCCGCCCTGGAAGAGCGTCTACAACTATTTT
>JBJMQT010000027.1:0-34516 GCA_045802525.1 Gemmataceae bacterium | reverse complement strand
TCGCGGCAATCTCCTAGATAGCCAATTCGGCGGGCGCGGCGACGCGTCACGCTCCAGGCGACAGGCTTGAGTTACCCGAGGCCGAGAAGTCCCGATCGTCCCCAGCCCCGCAACCGTCCGGAGCTCCGAAGAGGCGTTAGCGGTCAGCGAAAGTTCCCCCGGCGATGTCCAACCGCAACCGGCCCGCTTTCGCTGCGTAAACAGGCACCGGCATCCCCCCAAAAACTGACCTTGACGTGTGGAGGACAGGGTCAGTACTTGGGCCAGAGGGTCAGGTGCCGAGATCTTCAAAAGCTACGAAAAGGAACGAAAACCCACAAATGCTTTCCACGCGTCTGTTTTTGAGTGTTTTCATGTATTTTCGTGGCTAAGTTGGCAGCCATCAAAAGGCGGCCGAGTACAACTGTCTGGCTCCCGCAACTGGCCGTTGTTAGCGATAAAGCAGGGAAGACAAAATCGGAAATGGGTTGCTTTCCCCTAGGACGGAGCCTCACAGACATCAGTCAAAGGCCGTGACATGAAAGACAACACCGTTGGTCTAGACCTGAACCGGCGGGAATTGCTCAAAGGCGGTGCCGCCACCGGGTTAGCCAGCGTGCTAAGCCCTCTGGTTGGCGATATGGCCCATGGGGCGCCAGCGCGGAAAGACCTGATTCGTGCCGAGAACGACAAGCAGGGCACGTCCGACTGGTTGCTCGAAAAGACCCGAGTTGACCCCAAGACCCGCTATCGTTGCCCGTGGATTGAGGGCTACTGCTCGCATACGAGCATTAGAGCCGGCGAAAGACTTACCATCATGGTAAGCGCCAATCCGGCGTCGTCGTTCGTAATCGACCTTTACCGGCTCGGCTACTACGGCGGCAAAGGGGGCCGCCATCTTCAAAAACTTGGTCCCTTCAAAGGCAAACCGCAGCCCGATCCGGCTGTCGGCGACGAGCGGCTCCGGGAATGTCAGTGGGAGCCGGCCGTTAAGTTGGAAATTCCCAAAGACTGGCCCAGCGGCGTCTACCTGGGCAAGCTCACAGCCGATAAGGAAGGGCTGCAAAGCTATATCGTCTTCATCATCCGCGATGATCGTCCTTGCGATTTCCTGTTCCAATGCAGCGATACCACCTGGTCGGCGTATAACCGGTGGCCCAGCCAATTCTCACTTTACGATGACGGCAAAAAAGAATGGTATTGGGGCCCCGGCGTACGAGTGAGCTGGGATCGGCCTTACGGAAAATATTGCCAAATATTTGACGCTCCTTTGTCGCAAGGTTCGGGCGAGTTTCTCTTGTGGGAATTCCCGCTGGCGTTTTGGATGGAGAAGGAAGGCTACGACGTTTCCTACATTAGCAACGTCGATACGCACACTGATGCCAAGGGATTATTGCGTACCAAGGGACTGATTTCCGTCGGCCACGACGAATATTGGTCTCTTGAAATGTTCGATCACGTAAAATCCGCCATTGCAGCGGGCATTAACGTGGCATTCCTGAGCGCCAACACCTGTTGCGGGGTCATCGACTTTAAAAGCGAATCAAGCCAAGACTCCCCACCGCAATATTAGCCGCATTGGCCAATATGGTCCCATCCAGGAGGAAGCCGTCAAGGCAGGCTTCCCGGAGCTGAAAGACCTAAGGCACAATGGGCCGAACGAGGCCACAGTGATCGGCGCCCGCAGTACCTTCCCCGTCACCGGCGGCGCGGATTGGATTTGCGCAAAAGAGAAGCATTGGCTCTTTGACGGAACGAAAATGAAGAACGGCGATGGCATTCCCGGTCTGGTTGGCTGGGAATGGCACGGAGACCCGGCCGACCTACCCGGACTCGAAGTGGTTGCCAAAGGCAACGTGACCAGCCGGGAAGCGACGCACGCCTATACGGCGACGATTTATCCCGGACCAAAAGATAATTTCGTTTTCAATTGTGCGACCATTTGGTGGTCCGACGGCCTCAGCGCACCGCCCGGCTATCTACATCCTTCAGCGCATGGCGCTAGTCCCAAAGGCCCGGATCCGCGCGTGCAGCGCATTACGGGGAATTTGTTGAATCGGTTTCGTTCCAAGGGCTAGAAAATAGTTGTGAATATAGGGCTTGCATGCCATGATTCGTTTTTGGGAAAACTATTGCACCGAACGTTCCTACATCATCGAAATTATGCCGAAGAAGGGTAAACACCCAGCTAGCCGATGCGTATTATAAGGTTACCTTCCTAGAGATAATCGTTTCGGATCTCTGCCTGGATATTCGACTCCGGGACGTTTTTTCCTTCATTATTTAATCCGACGGGAGCGCCAAATGGGCAACAAAGGCGGTCGTGTGATTTTGATCGGCATCATAGCGATTTGCGGAATTGGAATGGTTTACTATGCGGGGGACAAGATCCGTTATTACTTTTTTAGCGGACAAGGCCAATACGAAGGAAGGCCCACCAGCTATTGGGTAAAAGCGCTGGGTGATCCGGATGTTGACAAGCGACAGAAGGCGGCTTCTTACTTGGGTTTGATCGGTTCCGATGCCAAGGAAGCCGTACCCGCCCTTTGCAAAGTCATGCGGGAAGACCCGGATGAGAAAGTGCGCTCGAATGCCGCCCTGGCCCTTTGCCACATGGGACCGGACGCCAATGAGGCGGTGCCCGCCCTGATTGACGGACTTAAAGACGACTTTGCCTATGTGCGCATGAATTGCGTCCGGTCCTTGGCACAGATCGGCCCCGAGGCTAGCGCAGCCGTTCCAGCGCTGATGGAAGCGTTCAAAGATCGCAATAATTTTGGAATGAGCGCGGCTTTCCAATTCAGTATTCGTCAACAGTGCGCTTTGGCGCTCGGCAAAATCGGCCCGGCAGCAAAAGAAGCTATTCCCATGCTCATTGAAGCTCTCGAAGACGAGGAAATTCGCACGCGCTATGAAGCCGCTCGCGCCCTGGGATCCATGGGCGCCGAAGCAAAGGATGCTGTCCCTATGCTTATCAAGCTGCTAAAGGATAAAGACGACCAAGTGAAGGAAAACGCCAGTGCGGCCTTGGTGAAAATCAGCCCCAGCAGCGCGAAAGAGGCGGGAGTCAAGGAAAACGATTGATTAATCGAGTAGTTGCCAAACCAGTCTTTAGAAAGCCAGGAGCTCTAGCGGCCGCGGCGGCCGAATGTCTCATTTGACCGCCTTTTTCCACAAACTAACCGCGACGGGTTCAGGGTACTGCTTGCTCAGCGGGAAATTGCCGACGGCAAAATGGACTTGCCCGTCCCCATTCCATGCGCCTGCCGCGCACGTCATGTGGTCGCATGTCCCTTTTTCCAGCGAATAGCGAACAAAGACGCCATGCTCTGATTGCTCCAAATAGAGGATGGAATCGACTTTGTGGGTCCGGCGATCGGGAAAGTTTTCCTTTGGCAAGAAGCTGACAGCCAAAATGTCCTGCCGACCGGCCCCTCGAAAATCCGCCGCTATGGCCCGCATTGCGCCGGGCATAGCTGTTATATGATGATGTTCGAAAGGAAATGTTCCCTTGTTTTCAAGCCATTGGACGCTGTGATAGGGTTTGAGCAGGTAGGGCGGATCGAGGGTATCGCCGTTGGTGTATAAAACATCTAAGCGGTCATCGCCGTTAAGGTCAACAAGTTGAATACCGCTGCTGCCGTATGCTGGATGAGGGGCCGTATAAATCGTTTCTTTGCGAAACTTGCCTTCTCCTTCATTTAGAAAAGCAATCACGGTCTCATGCTCTTGGCTAATGAGTGCCACGAAGTCCGGTTTACCGTCTTTGTTAAGATCGCCCACGCATACGTGGATGCTGCCATGGCGATTGTCCAGAACACGGGGAACGAATCGAGGATTATTCCAGTCCGTGGTCTGATTCTCCAGGTAAAGGATTTCACCCGTATTGCGCCATCCAAAGACCGCGACGACTAGATCAAGTTTTCCCGCCCCACGAAAATCGGCGGCCTGCACATCGGTTACTCGACCGACGTCGTGCAACAAAGTGATCGGCAAGTAAGTTCCGTCCGGTTTGCCCTTGAGCCAAACAACACTGCCCTTCTTATCGTCTGTCGGGCCGAAACTGCCGAGGTTGGCAACCAAGATGTCTTTTATGCCATCGCCGTCAAGATCGACTACCTCTGCATGAGCCGGGAAAGGCATCGACGCCAAGACCCTAAAGCTGGGCGATAATTCATAGGGCTTCATTACCATAACACTGCCGGCGCGCATGTCGCAGGCCAGTAGGTCAAGTTTTCTCTCGTCGGATAAATGAACGAGATTGATATTGGAGATGGCGGCATACTGCTCTCCCGGGGGAATGCCGATGGCAGGGGGATCATAACCGACGGGCGGGTCGGCCGCCGAGGTCTCCGCCGGGAGCAGCGTCAGATTCTTCGGGGCACGGTCTTCGTAGTACTTTATTACCCCCTCAATGGGCGGCACGTCGATGTCCAAAGTGGAGTTGCGAAAGAAGGCGTAGCCCTGCTCGACTTCTTTTCTCCAGGCATGGCGAGGGAAGGTTTGGGGCGGAGGATAGGCATGGCAGGCCGCGCAGAATTGCTGAACTTGTGCACCGGTAACTTCCGAAGTTTCCGGGGATGTCTGTAGGACGGGCGGATCGGTCAGTACACCAAAGGCATAAACGCAGCCTAATGCGCCAAGGACGACGCCTATCATCGTCAAAACCAAGCGCCGCCGGTTAAATGTCTTAATCATTGCTCTTGCGAATTAGCTCTTGTGGGAAGAATCCTTTTGGGCCCGTTCACGATGCTGCCTAGCCTTGGAATGATCCCCTTTCTTCTCATAGAAATCAGCAAGGGACTGATGGGCCGGCCCGTAATTCGGATCTTTCTGCAAAGCGCTCAGAAGCCAGCGTTCCCCGAGGTTTTCTTGCGCGAGCGTTATCATGAGGTTGCCCAGTTCAGTGTGCAGGGCCGGGTCATTCGGGCTTCTGGCCATATCGCGATTGCTTATCTCAATTAATCGCTCGACGTTTTTCTGGAGTTGCAGGAGCTTTTGATGCTGCTGTTCGGCTTCCTTGACCATGCCCAACTGTTCGAGGCAGCGGTAGAGCTCGTGGTTGGCGCGTACATCTATGGGACTAAGGTCAACCGCCTTTCTCAGATACTTGAGGGCATCGTCCGACTTCTGCGTTTGCAGCGCTATTTGTCCTCGCCCGATCAAAGCGGGGGCATAATTCGGATCCTTTTCCAGAAGTTTGTCTAAGAGTCCAGCGCCCTCGTCAAACTGACCCAAGCTATAAAAGCAGTTTGCTAAGACGACGATTACTTCTGGGTCATCCGGCTTGTTCTTATATAGCTCCTGCGCGTGTTGGAGAGCTTCGTTCGTTTGGTTGAACTCCAAAAGGCAGGCGACCAGACGAAGCCGGACATTGTCTCGGCTTGGATCCGCCTCGACTACTTTGCGGAAATCAGCGGCGGCGTTTTGATAGGCGTGTAAGCGTTGGTTAATCCGGCCCCTATAGCTTAGCGCTTGAATACAATCGGGTTGCTGATCGAGCCAAATCTTGATGCCGGCCAATGCATCCGCATTGCGGTACATTCGCACGTAACCCGCAGTCAGGGCGTCCAAAATATAAAAAGAGGTTGGGTGCCCTTCCGCGAGAAGCGAACGCAAGTAAACCTCAACCGAATCAAGATCCCCGTAGTGCGCTTGAAGCATGGCCCATTCCAAGCTCGTAGTGTCTGAAACACCCTGCACCCGCTGGACCTCTCTTAGGTGCCTTTCGGCGTCGTCGTAGTCTTCTGCCAGACGGGCCGCACGAACCGCTAAAAGACGCGCCGACGGGTCATCGGGCCAGACTTCCAGGCATTGCTTCAAATGGCGATGCGCATCAGCTAAGTGATATTCTTCCAGGGCAGCGCGGGCGGCACGGAAATGATAAGAGGCCCAAATTTGCCTAGCGCCAAAAAGTCCCGCCCAACCTACTAAGGGAAGGAGAATCAAGGCGGCCACAAGCAGGCCAAAGGCATTGAGACCTCGACGACCTCCTTCTCTTGAGGACAGTCTCACGGAAAAATCCTCCCTTCCCCAGACGGGGTGGCTTCACGGACGAATACTCAGCGGGGAAGATGCATCGATGCGGCTCATTAGTTAAAAGGATAGGCCGCGGTGATAGGCCTTCCTGTTTCGATAGCTTCTTTCAACGAGGCTGCCTGCTTGAAATCGCCCTTTTTTTTGAAGTGCTCAAGCAGCACATTTTGAGCTGGAACATATCCGGGATCCAATTTCAAGGCTCGGAACAGCATCCGTTCGGCTTCCCGGTCGTTGCCTAAGCGCAGCAATATCACGCCGGCTTGATAATGTACAACCGGATTATCGGGCATGGCGGGTATGCGACTGGTAAGCAGGTCCGCGCTATCATGCAAGTCTTGGTCAATGCGCCGTATCTTGGCTTGCTGCTCGGCCGCTTCCTTTTCCTTTCCTTGCTTGATCAGGCATAAATGGTAGTTAAAGTTCCCTTGCGGGTTACTAGGGTCTATTTCCAAGGCCTTTTTCAAATACACTTCCGCAGTCGCTGGGGATTCAGTGTTATTGGCCAAAACGCCGCGTTCAATCAGGGCGCCGGGGTTGTTTGGATAGTTGCTTAGCACTTCATCGAGGGTCGCACGGGCCTCTTCAATTTCTCCCAGGGCATGTTCACAGCGGGCCAGGCTGACAAGAACTGTCGGGTTATTGGGTTGAACCTTGGCCAGATACCGAAGATCGTCAATGGCTTCGTCAGGTTGAACATTATCTATTAGCGCCATAGCCAGCTGAAAGTGAGGAACTGCATTGTCGGGATCCAGTTCAACGCTGCGTCTGAAGTAGTTGATCGACTCGGCCGCCATACCTTTTTGCTGCATGCTCCAGCCCAGAAGCAGATTGGCCTCCGCGCTCTTGGGGTCATGCTCCAACCACTCCTTCAAGCATTTCTCGGCCTCCTCAAGCCGGAAAACGCGCAGATAGCCCTTGGCTAAAGCTTCCAAGATTTGAACCGTTTGCGGATGTCCGCGGTCAATGAGCGGCCGAAGCTGAGATTGGACTCCGTCCACTTCTCCCCTTTGAGCCAAAAGAAGCGAACGCTCCAGAGCGACGTCATCCGAAAGGTGGAGCAGTTTTTGGGCTTCTGTAAGTTGGCGCTCGGCAGCCTTGACATCTCCGAAACGACGCGCTACTTGGGCGGCCAGCAGGTGCGTGCGACCGCTTTGGGGGCTCAGATTCAGACAATGACCCGCATGATAGCGGGCCTCGTCCAATCGGTTTTCGGATAAAGCGGCGCGGGCTTTATAGAAGTGATACTCGAATAAGAGGTTGGCCCCTGTGAGCCAAGCGGCCAACCCGGAAATTCCGACCAGAAAAAGGGCAGCAAATAGAAAATGCGGCTTCTTCAATTCGCGAACAACTAGCAACTTGTCCAGCCTCATCGCGAGAATTGTCCAGAACTGGGGGCGCAATCATTTTAATTCTATATCAACGGTATCGCCGTTCTTTATTGTATACGTTAGCCCCGACTTATCGGCATTTTTATATTTGTCAGGGATTTGGATGTATTTCCCAACCTTTTTAAGGTCCGAATTCTCGGTCTTGGTAGGAGGGGCTTTGTCCTTAGGCGGTTGCATTTGCATAGCCGGGTTGCCCCCCATGGGCCCCCTGGTTCTAGGATCTGCCGACGGTTTTTCATTGAGATGCTCGTTGGACACGGTCACTTTGACGTCGCCCGAAGGCGCGTCATTACAAGCGTAGGTCCCATCTTCTTGAATATCAGCGCTTGCCGGGTTCAACTTGCCGCCTTCCTTCGGATAGAAGGTAATTTTGCCGCCTGGCAAGGGCTTACCTTGGTAAGTAACTTTTCCTGATACATTCACGGTCTTGGCACCGGCTCCGCAACCCATAGCGACAAGCGTACCAAAGAACATGAATCCAAACGAAGCGCCCCGCAAGCAGAATCGGTTCATTGTCATTGCCCCCATCTTTAAAGATAGCTCATGTACTAAAGGGACTAGATTGGAAACAGCCGAATTGTTTCACCGCCCCGCGTTATGGACGAGGTCCACAAAAAAGCTGCGGAGAGTCCCGGTGCGGAGAACCACTCGGTTGCAAGCCAACAAAATAGATCAATAAAAAGCAAGCGGTGGTCCTCTATGCCATTGCATAGAGGACCACCGAACGATTTGCGTGTTACAAGGCGATCGCGACGAGATCCTTCTAGGATCAGCGAGAAATCTTACCAATCGCTTTGAAGCACTTCGCCTCCAGCCGGGGTAACAGCGGCCCACCAAGTTACGCCGGTTATGGTGGCTGAAACATTGCGAACACTGCCGTCTCCCATTCCCACGTTAATGCTGGGATGAGGGCTCGTCGCCATAACCGAACAGATGTCGGACTGGCCTTGGAAGCCGGTTTCAGGCACGACCAAGGTCAGCTGGCAGTAAAGCGGAGTCGGCTGGCTGAGGAATTTTGACGCGGGACCCGTTACGTCCGCCGCGAACTTGGGCGCCCACTCGATCCAGGTGTTGCCATTCCATCCGACATGGTCCCAGGTATGGCTGCCGTCGGAGTACTGATAACCCCAATCGTCATAGGGGTTGGCGTATTTTTCCGCGAACATGATGGTGTTCGAAGTTCCGTCTTGGAAAGTAGCGGGAAAGCGAGCCCGTCTGCCCCAATAGCCGGCGGTGCCTGGCGGGTAAGGCTCCGAAGAATGAGCCGTCCCTTCCCGGACATCGAACACCTTGTGGTTATAAGCATAACTGGTTACGGCATCGTTGCTGGCCGCTAATCCGCCCCGGAGGGTTGGATCCGACGGGCACTCATAAGGCTTAACGCGATCGGCGCTTACATTCCAACAATTGTAACCCGAAGCTGTGCGCATTCCATCCCATGTTGTGAATGCTGCTGGGCCGTAGCTAGCTTTGTACAAGTTATCTTGTTCGATGTAGGGCAAGATATGGAAGAAAACACTTCCATAGGCGCCGCCGTCCCCATTGGACAAAAACCGCCGATCATTGTCGGTCGGATACCAGCCGATGCCGGGGGGCATGACGCCGCTGTTGGTGTCGCTGCAATTGACCGTAGCGAGCGAGATCTGCTTCAGGTTGTTGATGCATTGCACGCGTGCAGCGGCCTCGCGCACTTTCTGGACTGCCGGAACGAGCAGCCCGATTAAGATCGCAATGATGGCAATTACGACCAGCAGTTCGATCAGCGTGAAACCACGCTTCCGACCTAGGAGAGTGAACTTTGGCACTAGCCGACTCCTTTATGAAAGAGAATGGAAAAAAGAGGAACAAAGAACCTCGAAAAGCCGAGCCTTTGTCCGCAATCGACCGTCCAGTTATGCTTTGCGAATACTTGATGAGGAAGCATCGGCCTTTAGCGAAAAACGGCCAAGCGGACAGGTGCAGGCCTATCCAGGCAACAATGTTATGAGAGAAATATTAGAGAAGTCAACAAAAAAAGAAGTTTTTTGGAAATGCCTTCTAAACCACAAAAACGCCAGATTCACGCCGCCGAAAACTCTATCCCGTCAATTCTCGGTCGTTGAGCGCTGGCCAATCAATTGAAAAAGTGCGACTCGAAGTTCCTTTTCTCTTAAGGGACTCCGATTGTCTCTGAGTTTTGTTTGAAGCGCGAGATGGAAGTGGCGATTATCGAGCAACTAAGGGAGGATCACAAATAGGCGAGTGAGGACCAGGGAAGCATACGTGGCAGTTGCTTGCTGAAACCAACTTTGCCCATCAAATTAACCCTTACGATGGCGAATTTTGGCGCGCATGCGGCGCTTCTTGCGCCCAACTTTCCTTCTCCCGTGGCCTCCCTTACGACCCATGCTTGGCTCCTCGCTGCCTTTTATGGTCCGGTGCTTGCCGATTGATCGGTAATTATAGAAATGTCCGGACGCAGAACAAGGCGGGACTGGTAAAAAACTGGTCGTTATTTAACTCCTGAATACTAAACCTGGCGCATTTTTACCAGCTGGACAAAAACCGCCAATCGCTTGAATCGGTCACCCAGCTTTACTGTGTCGATCGGAACAACCCCTTTCGATGGAGTGCGCGGCCAAATTGAGATCAACTGCTTTCAGTTTTTGAACAGTCAAGGATTGCTTAAACCAACCAGATTCGTCATTTTAACAAAACCAAAATAGGATTTGGAAAGGGAGCGACCGTTACGGCCGTTGGAATCGGGGTTGCCGCTCACTGCCGCCAAGAGTATACTTGGCCCCTACATCTATATCGCTGAAAGCGGTTGAGACGAAAGAGTTAGGGAGACGGACAACTAGGAATGCGCTTCCACTTGGTCGACCGGATAATTGAAGTAAACCTTGGCGGATCGTTGAAGGCGATCAAAAATCTTACGCTGGGCGAAGAATATCTGGCAGACCACTTTCCAACGTTTCCAGTAATGCCGGGCGTCCTGATGCTTCAGACGTTGGTGGAGGCAGGAACCTGGCTTATCCGGCTGACGGACGACTTTAGGCACAGTGTTATTGTTTTGCGCGAAGCGCGCAACGTAAAATACGGCGCCTTCATGGAACCTGGGCGACAGATGACTGTCACTGTCGAGTTGCTGGAGCGAAATGGAAACCTTGCTGTCCTGAAGGGCAAAGGCGCGATGAACGGCAATAGCACGGTGTCCGCCAAACTGACTCTCGGAGCCTATAATCTAGCCGATCGAAACCCCAGCCTCCGCTCATTGGACGAGAGCTTAATCCATAACTTGCGTCTTCATTGTGCGTTATTGCAAGGAAATGCCGCGTCGAAATCACCACGCTAAAGCTGGAATGTGTAAACCCTTGATTGCGCAAGCGTAACTCTGGGCTAACGGTCTCTGGCGATTTGAGGCCGTTTAAAGACAATTAAGACTGTAGAAATTAAGGCCACGGCGTCCATGAGATTGAATGATCAAGTCGCCCTTGTGACAGGGGGCAGTCGCGGCATTGGCCGGGCTATTGCCAAAGGCCTGGCAGCAGAGGGCGCCAAAGTCGCTCTTGTCTATAAAGGAAGTAAGTCGGCTGCCGAGGAAGTGATTCAGGAAATAGCGCAACGCGGCGGATTGGCATTAGCTTTGCAGTCTGATGTTACCGATTTGGAAGCTTCCGGTCGATGTGTCGAACAGGTAACCCAGCAATGGGGCAAGATCGACATACTTGTAAACAACGCCGGCGTTATCCAGGACGATTTGTTCGTTCGCCTGGAGCCAGCGGCCTGGGATAAAGTGCTGGCGACAAACCTGGGAGGCACTTACAATTTCTGCCGTGCAGTAGCGTATCCCATGATGAAACAGCGTCGGGGTCGGATTATCAATATCTCCAGCGTGGCTGCCGACCATGTAAACATGGGCCAGACCAATTACGCGGCAAGTAAGGGCGCCATTAATTCCTTTACCCGTGCCCTGGCGGTAGAGCTGGCCAGCCGGGGCGTCACGGTAAACGCCATCGCTCCCGGCTTTATTGAAACCGACATGAGCGCGGCCGTACGAAACAAGGCCGGAGACTTGATCAAAAAATATATCCCGATGCGCCGCCTAGGCCAGCCGGAGGATATTGCCCGGGTGGCCGTTTTTTTGGCGAGCGAAGATGGCGGGTATATCACCGGACAGGTGTTGACAGTAGACGGAGGGCTTAGCCTCGGAGCTGTAGCAGCAGGGTAGTTTGCCGAGAGCGCTGTCCTATATTGTGATCATGATATCCGCAAGCCAGGGCATTACGACTGTGAATCTGAACTTGTTTAAATAACCTTTTTGCTAATGTTTGGAGGGCTGATTCGATGCCGACTCAGGAAGAAATCTACACAAAGGTGTCCGCGACTCTTGTTGAGGCCCTTAACGTAGACGAAGACGAAATCAATCCTACGGCAACTTTGCAAGGCGACCTGGGCGCTGAATCAATCGATTTTCTGGACATTGTTTTTCGCCTAGAGAGAGAATTCGGCATCAAAATCCCCCGCGGAGAATTGTTCCCCGAATCCATTTTTCAAGGGGACCCGGAGTTTGTGCAAGACGGCAAAGTGACGGAAAAGGGGCTGGCAGAACTACGAACGCGGATGCCCTTTGCGAATCTGCAGAGATTTGAAGAAAATCCCGAGCTTAGCCATTTGAGCGATCTATTCACCGTAGATCTAATTGCGCGCTATATACAAGGCAAGTTGACTAACAGCTCGAACTAAGCGTCCCGGCGCAAGTGAAATGGGAAACGCACAAGTATGCGACCATATTCTCCGAGCCCGAGGATCTGATCGACATCAGGACATTGGAATCGCAATATGCGTTGGGCTTGGATTGACCGATTCATTGAATTCAAGAGCGGTCAATCAGCTAAGGCGGTGAAATCCCTTAGCATAGCTGAAGACTACTTGGCCAGCCATTTTCCCGGCTACCCGGTAATGCCGGCCACCCTGATGATCGAAGGATTGGCCCAGACAGGAGGTTTGCTGGTTGGCGAGGCTGATGACTTCAAGGACAACGTCGTTCTCGCTAAGGTTCCGACGGCCCGCTTTTTTCGTGAGGTATTTGCCGGCGAAGAAGCCATCTACGAGGTTGAATTGGTATCGACGCGTCCCGAGGGCGCTTCCGTCAAGGGACGGATCGTGGTGGACGGCGATCTAGTCGGCGAGGCGGAGATATTCTTTGCCAAGCTCAGTCCCGCCAGGACTCAGGAACTTTTCGGCCAGACGAATTTCGTTTTCGGGGGCGAATTGCAGCGCATGGTGAACTTAGTCAAGGCAATGATCAAGAAGCCGCAGCCGCCTTTGCAAGAAAGTTCAATCGGGAAATAAGCAATAAATCCTTTTATGGAGCAATCGCTTTAGGTGAGATTGCCTGCTTTGGTTAGGATGCCGGCTTTTCGATTTCCGCGTCCGTCTAACTGGTGAATCATGGCTGGTAATTCTCGTCGGGCTGTGCTCACCGGCATCGGTGTATTAAGCGCCATTGGCCAAGATCTCCCTTCTTTTTGGAATGCCTTGATTGGTGGCCAAAGCGGCATCCGGCCCATCCAAGCGTTTGATACAAGCGGCCTACCCTACCGAATAGCCGGCGAAATTCCCAATTTCGATGCCCGCAAATATCTCGATAAGGAAGCGCGCAAGAGCCTGAAAGTGATGGCCCGCACCATCAAGCTTGCGGTGGCCGCCTCCCAGCTCGCTCTTGATGATGCCCAAGTCGACAAATCAAAACTCGATCCCACCCGCTTCGGCGTTGAATTTGGTTCCGGGTTGATTGCCACGGAGCTGGATGAGTTGGGCGAAGCCGCCATTATTAGTGCTAACGGTCAACCAGGCTCGGTGGATCTGGAGCAATGGGCGGAGAAGGGATTGGAAACCATCCCTCCCCTATGGATGCTGAAGTATCTGCCCAACATGCCGGCATGCCATGTATCTATTTTGCATAACGCCCAAGGACCGAATAACAGCATCACCGAAAGCGATGTGGCCAGCCTGCTTGCCATCGGAGAAGCGTTCCGCACGTTAATCCGAGATCAAGCGGACCTTTTTTTGGTTGGAGGCGCTGAAAGTAAGCTCAATCCGCTCAGCCTGGTAAGGCAATGTCTTTACGAGCCGCTGTCCAAACGTAATTCCGACCCGGAAAAAGCCTGCCGGCCTTTCGACAAGGACCGCGACGGAATCGTGGTGGGGGAAGGGGCCGGCGTACTGGTTCTCGAAGAATTGGAGCATGCGCAAAAACGAGAGGCCCGCATTTATGCCGAGCTAGTAGGATTCGGAGCTTCTTTTGATCGCGACCGGTCCGGTGCCGGCCTGGCTCGGGCCATCCGGGCCGCGTTGAAAGATGCCGATCTCGGTCCGGAGTCTATTGACCACATTAATGCGCATGGCTCGGCCAGCATTGAAGGCGATGTCTGGGAAGCCAAAGGTCTGCGGGACGTGACTGCGTCGTGTGATCCCCCGATTCCCGTCTTCGCCGCTAAAAGCTATATCGGCAATTTGGGAGCCGCCGGCGGCTCGGTGGAATTGGCGGCCAGCCTATTGGCCATGCAGCAAGGCGTCGTGCCCAGGACCCTTAACTATGATTCGCCCGACCCTGCCTGTCCTGTTGCCGTAATTGCCAAAGAGCCTCGACCTGTGGTGCGGGACTATTTCATGAAGGTCGGGTTCACGCCTATGGGCCAGTGCGCGGCTCTCCTATGCCGCAAATGGTCGTAGTCAGTTAGCCAGCAGTGGATGAAACGAACAATTATGCGAAGACGAGTTGTTATAACGGGTATGGGTGCCATAACGCCATTAGGAAACTCCGTGCCAGGCATGTTCAGCGCGCTTTTGGAAGGCAAAAGCGGGGTTTCGAAAACCGTTCACTTTAATGCCAAACGGTTTCCCACCCAATTCGCCGCTCAGGTGCTGGATTACGATATCAGCCCCTATGTCCGCGAGGCCGGTTCCTGGGAACCCTCGGGGGTAAATACTCGGTTTGCATTGGGCGCCGCTCATCAGGCTCTAAGCGATGCGGGCGTATTGAAGAACGACAAGATCGATCGAACCCGATGCGGCGTTTATCTAGGTTCCGGCGAGGGCATTCAGGACTTTCCCAATTTGATTTATCAAATCGCTTCGGCCTATCGACGCGAAAGCCGCAAGGTAGATGTTCCCTCATTTTCGCGCGGCGCGCTCCATGCGCTTCATGCCGACCGCGAAGCCGAGCAGGAACTCCATACAACGGCGGCCCATTTGGCCATTGAACACGACCTGGAAGGACCCAACTATACGTGCTTAACGGCCTGCGCCGCCAGCAGCCAGGCCATTGGCGAGGCTACGGAATTGATTCGCCATGACGATGCCGACCTAATTCTTGCGGGCGGCTCGCATAGCATGATTCATCCTCTAGGAGTCACCGGTTTCAATCGGCTGACCGCTCTTTCGACGTTCAATGAGGATCCGACCAAGGCTTCACGACCCTTTGATCTTAGGAGGGACGGCTTCGTCATGGGCGAGGGGGCAGGAATGCTGGTTCTTGAGGAATTGGAACATGCCAAACGGAGAGGGGCGACCATTTACGCCGAGCTAACCGGCTATGGAACCACGGCGGACGCCTTTCGCCTCACCGATAGTTGCGAAGATGGGCGCGGCGCCATCGCTTGCATCCGGCTGGCCCTCAAAGATAGCGGACTTCAACCGTCTGATATCGGTTACATCAACGCCCACGGAACTAGCACGCAAGTCAACGACAAGATGGAGACACTGGCGATCAAGAAGGTCCTGGGCGAGGCGGCTTACCGGGTCCCGGTGAGCAGCAGCAAGAGTATGTTAGGCCATTTGATTGCGGCTGCTGGGGCGGTCGAAATGATTATTTGCGTTATGGCAATGCGGCGTGGTGTGCTGCCTCCAACGATCAATTACGAAGTGCCTGATCCGGAATGCGACCTGGATTACATTCCCAATCAGGCTCGCGAAAAGCGCGTCAACCACGTCTTAAGCAATAGCTTCGGATTTGGCGGCCAAAATGTATCGCTCTTGGTCAGTCGGTTCTTGAATTGATCTTCGCGGCGGGTTGGACTTCAACTAAAGTGAGTTGGGGGTGTGGAGATCCGCTGCGTCGGGCCCGGCGACAAAGAGACTAGCAATTCTCCTGCCCAAACAATCCGCATGTATCGGTTGCGCACAGGGACCGTGCTCAATGAGGAGCTGTTTGTCGTGGGGTGGTTCTGGGCAGGACTTTTGCTGATGGTTAGCGTACCGGTTGCCGTATTAACGGCACTGGTGCTTCTCCATTACTATCTGCGTTGGAAATACGTCGACTTGATCGCCCGCATTTTTCAAGAAAGACCGCTCTTCATCATACCGCGCGGCAATCCCCTTCCCGACGCCGAGGACGTAACAATAACGACCTCCGATGGGTTGAAGCTGCGAGGTTGTTATGTAAGTACGCCTCATTCCCGGCGCGGCGTAGTCCTATTTGGGCTCGAATTCGGTTCCAATCGCTGGTCCTGCTTGCCTTACTGCGAACACTTAATCGAAAATGGATTCGACGTTTTTTCGTTGGAATCGCGCGGCCAAGGCGAAAGCGAAAAAGAGCCGGGCTATGACCCGCTCCAATGGGTAACCGATCGAGAGGTTAAGGACGCTCAGGCTGCACTCGACTATTTGAAGCAAAGGCCCGACAGCGATTCGCACGGCATTGGTTTTTTTGGCATAAGCAGAGGGGCGGGCGCAGGCTTGATTGCCGGCGCTCATGACGCGTATGTGCGCTGTTTCGCCACGGACGGACTGTTTGCCAGCTATACAACGTTGGTTCCGTACATGCGGCAATGGTTTCGCATCTATGATGCTCGGTATTTGCTGCAAGGTCTCATTCCTTCTTGGTATTACGGTTTAATTGGCCTTGCCGGTCTTCGGACTATTGAGAAGGAAAGCGGCTGCCGATTCATGCATCTGGAGAAATCAATGGCCAAATTGGCCTCCCGGCCATTACTTATGATCCACGGCGGAGCCGATACTTACATTAAACCGGAAATGGCTCGCAGCCTTTTCGCGAAAGCCCGTGAACCCAAGGAATTGTGGATCGTAGACGGCGCCAAACATAACCAGTCCTTACAGGTTGCGGGAGAGGGTTATAAGCGACGGGTCCTTGATTTCTTTCTAAACCACCTGCACGAGCCAATGGCTAAGGTCGGCCGGGACCAAACAGGGAATGAAGTTGTCGTTGGTTCCTGAAGTCCCTTTGCGTGGCAGCCATGCGCTTTCCTCATTTCCTGACCAAGCTTGCCGGAAAGTTAGTGGCGTTGCCCATTCGCCGCAAAGCCGCGGCGTTTGAAGCGGCCACGCGCGATCCCCTATCCGTTCAAGAATCGCTCCGCCAACGCATTGTCCACCGGCATGCCCAAACGCAATTTGGACGCGACCATAATTTCGCCACAATCACGTCCTTGGCCGATTTTCGCGAAAATCTGCCCATCGCTCCCTATGAGTATTTTGAGCCGTACCTGAAGAAGGTGCGCCAGGGCAATTTCAGCGCTCTCCTCGCCGACACGCGCATCCACATGTTTGCGCTCACAAGCGGCACGACGGCGGCGCGCAAATTTATCCCGGTGACCGACCAATACCTTGCCGACTATCGACGCGGCTGGAACATCTGGGGCCTGCGTGCTTACCTCGATCATCCGGCGGTCAAGCTTCAGCCTATCGTTCAGCTATCGGGCGACTGGAATGAGTTTGAAACCGAGTGCGGCATTCCGTGCGGTGCTGTTACAGGCTTGACCGCGAAAATGCAAAAGCGCCTCATTCGTTGGTTGTATTGCGTCCCGCCCAGTGTCGGCCGAGTCAAGGATGCGGCTGCTAAATACTATCTGGCTCTCCGGCTAAGCTTGCCGCGCCCGGTTGGCATGATCATGGCGGCCAATCCCAGCACGCTGGTCAACCTGGCCCGTGCCGGCGATGCTGAAAAAGAATGTTTGATCCGCGACCTCCACGACGGCACATTGAATTCACGCCTGCAAGTCCCCGCCGACGTCCGCAGCGAACTCATGCCCAGGATCGCCAAACGCCACCCTGAGCGAGCCAAGGAACTGGAAGCCATCGTCCGGCGCACCGGAACGCTTTATCCCAAAGATTATTGGTCGCCCCATTGCTTGCTAGGCAATTGGACAGGCGGCAGCGTCAGCGCCTATTTGCGCCACTACCCACGCTATTACGGCCCCATGCCGGTGCGCGACGTTGGCCTCATAGCCAGCGAAGGACGAATGACGATTCCTCTGGCCGACAATACGTCCAGCGGGGTTCTCGATATCACTTCTCACTTCTTTGAATTCTTGCCTGAAGAAGAAGCGCAAAGTGCAAAGCCCACGGTGTTGGGCTCACATGAGTTGCAGGAAGGCGGGTCGTATTTCATTTTGTTGACGACGGCCTCAGGCCTCTACCGCTATCATATTCACGACTTGGTGCGCGTCACCGGCTTCCACAATCGCACGCCGCTTATTGAGTTTCTGAGCAAGGGCAGCCATATCGCCAATATGACGGGCGAAAAACTCTCCGAGCACCAGGTTGCCAACGCCATGGCCGAGGTTCTTCGCGAACTCGATCTGACCGTTACGGCTTATACTTTGGCGCCGTGCTGGGACGATACGCTGCCCTACTATACACTGTTCTTAGAGCAGGACGACGTGGGCCAAAATGGACTGGCAGATCGCTTCGTGTCGCTGCTCGATCAGCGTTTGGCAGAAAAAAATGATGAGTATGCGGCCAAGAGGTCCAGCGCCCGCCTCGGCAAAGTGCGCTTGGAGGTATTGCCATCGGGCACATGGCATCATTGGGATCGCCAACGCCTGATTCGCACTGGTGGATCCCTCGAACAATACAAGCACCCTTGCCTCATTCCTGATCCTAAGTTTCATGAAAGTCTCCATGCCGCGATGATAGCCGCCAAGGACGACCGCTCTTGATGGCCGGTACAAATTGATGGCCGAGAGCGTTTGATTTGTAGGAAGGCAAGGACGGCTGAATGCGAGTGGCCCATTTTGTCCAGCGGTATCCTCCCGCGCTAGGCGGGTCGGAAGCTTATTTCGGCCGTCTGGGCCGCTATTTGGCTCAGGCGGGCGACCGGCTTACCGTGCACACGACCACAGCCCTCGATTTGGAGGCTTTCTGGTCGCCGCGCGGCAAATGTCTGAGTCCTGGTAGGAATATCGAAGACGGCGTCGAAGTGCGCCGCCACGCTCTTTTACGTTTTCCTGGGCAACGCCGTATCCTTAAGCTGCTGGCGTTCTTACCGAATAGATCATGGCAGTGCCTAACCCAGTCCTGCAATCCCATTGCACCGACCATGTGGCAAGAGGCCGCTTGGGGAGATCAGCATTTCGACATTGTCCATGCCAGTTCCTTTCCTTACGGTTATCCGCTCGTATGCGGCAGGCGGCTTGCCAAACGTCTAAACGTACCGTTCGTGGTAACGCCTTTTTTGCATTTGGGCGATCCGGACGCGCCGCATGACAAAACGCGCCGAGCGTATCTTTCGCCGGCTCTCTTGTCGCTTCTTCGCAACTCCGATTGCGTCTTCGTGCAGACAGGGGTTGAGCGCGTCGCTCTCCTCGATTTGGGATTTGCGAAGGACAGGATCCTTTTGCAGGGAATGGGGGTGGATCGCATCTCCTGTACCGGAGGAGACCGAAATACGACGCGCCTGGGATGGGGCATTGGTCCCGATGAGGTGCTTATTGGCCATCTCGCTAACAACAGTGTCGAAAAGGGGACGGTCGATTTGCTGCGCGCAGCCCGACGAGCCTGGCAGGGAGGCGCAACGTTTCGCGTTCTTTTGGCCGGACCCGAGATGCCCAACTTTCGCGTTTTCTGGAGATCTTTCCCGTTTACTGACCGCGTGCGGCGGTTGGGCGTTCTCGACAGCCAGCAGAAGAAGGATTTCTTTGCCGCGATCGATATGTTCGCGATGCCAAGTTTTTCCGACTCGTTCGGACTTGTCTTTCTGGAAGCCTGGGCCAATGGCATCCCGAACGTGGCTTACCGCGCGGGAGGCGTGGCGGGCGTCATACGCCATGAGGTAGATGGTCTGCTCGTCCGCTGCGGTGATCTTAACGGATTGGCGCAGGCGCTCAATCACATGGCAAAAGACAAGGCGCTGAGAGAGCAATACGGCCGGAGGGGCCAAGCGCGCCTCGATAAAGAATTCCGCTGGGAGGACAAACTGAATTTGGTTCGAGAAACCTACCGGCGGCTAATAGGATAAAACTCAAAATCCGAAATTCGAAATCCGAAACAAACTCAAAATTCGAATGATTAAAACGTCGCTGCAATTCGTTTGAATCATTAGGATTTTGGATTTGTTTCGGATTTCGAATTTAGAGTTTCGAATTTGGTTCTCTACTATTCAGTGGCTTTCTTCAGCAATACATAGCTGCTGCCCTGCGGCGTATAGACCTGAAGCAATACGCCTTTCTCCAGCGAAGCCTTGGCTACTTGATTCCTAAAATCTTCAGCCGACTTCACCGGCTTTTTATCGACGCGCGTCACCAACATGCCGCGCACGAGGCCGGATTCAGCAGCAGCGCCGTCCGGTTGGGTGCGCGTAATGTAGGCCCCTGCGTCTTCCTTGTAACCGAGTTTTTCAGCCATATCAGGTGACATATCCATGGCTTCGACGCCGATCTTGTCGATAGGAACGGTTTGGGCGTCGCGCGGCACTTTGGGCAACGACATGCGCGCATTCCCATAGTTGGCCGGCTGCTCTTCTACGGTCACCTTCAAGTCCATTGGCTTGCCGTCGCGGACGACGGCGACATCGATCGGCTTGCCCAGCGGCGCCGTGGCAACGAATTTTTGCAATTCGCGGCCGTCTTCAATGGCCTTGCCGCTGAGCTTGGTGATGACATCGCCGTCATGCAGTCCGCCTTTGGCGGCCGGGCCATTCTCAAGGACCTTGGAGACGATGACGCCCTTGCCGTTGGTTACTCCAAGCCGGTTTGCCAGGTCCTGATCTTCAATGTCCTTGATTTGCACGCCCAGATAACCGCGGTGCACCTTCCCATCCTTGAGAAGCTGGTTCATGATGTTTTGAGCGAGGTTGCTGGATATAGCGAGCCCCACGCCCTGGAATCCGCCAGTCCGGCTCTTTATCGCGGAAGTGATGCCGATCACCTTGCCTTCGAGGTTGATCAGCGGGCCGCCGCTATTGCCCGGGTTGATCGCCGCGTCAGTCTGCAAGAAATCTTCATACATATTCATACGAAGACTGCGCCCCTTGGCGCTGACAATGCCGGCCGTCACCGAACCGGTCAATCCAAACGGAGCGCCGACCGCCAAAACGCGGTCGCCAATTTCCATTTGCGTGCTGTCGCCCATTTCCAGGTAGGGGAACGGCTCCTTGTCCGTAAGACGGATGATCGCCAGATCGGTTTTGGGGTCGCCGTGAATGTCGCGCGAAGTGTATTTGCGACCATTATGCAGTTCAACGATGACCTGGTCCGCGCCCTCGACAACGTGATAGTTCGTCAAAACGACGCCCTTGCGATCGACCAGAAAGCCCGATCCAAAGCCCAGTTGGGGTATCGCATCTTGCTCTTCGAGCGGACCCAGCTGGTCAAAAAAGCGACGAAATTCTTCCGGGACCTGGCTTTCATCGATCGGCGGCCGGCGGCGCTTGTCTTTAGCGGCTACCGGCTTGGCCTTCCCTTCGATGCTCACGACTGCGGGAAGGACATTCTTGACAATATCGCGATACGAGGCCAACTCCTTGGGAACCACCGTTGCATGCGGCGCTTGCCCTTGGATGTGATACGGCCCAAACACGAGGCCGCTAATCAGAGCGCCAACGAGGAGAACGGGAAAAGCAATCGACCAACGTTTCATGGGAAATAATCCTCCAAAAAGCGAGGAAGCGCGGGCACAAACGCCGCGTTACGAATCCTCGATCATTAAATAGCCAATTTCAGAATAGGCACGCTGCGAAGGCGTCTGGGGGCTGCGAACGACATAATGGCAGCGTAAATGCGGCCCATGATGGGAACTTAGGGTTAGCTCAGCGGCCCTATTTAATATTACGCAAAATTGCTTGCGAAGGGTTGCCGTCGCACAGATTTTTTTTCGGTCGGCCCCGGGCTGCTTGCCCATTTCGCGACTCGACAATTCAAAGGATTGAACCAGCGCGGAATAATGCCAACAACGGCTGGAGACGTCAAGAGCATGGCCGCGTTGACAAAGGCATGGCTCGCTGATAGCCTCGTTAGTGCGGTCTCCGATGACTCAATCTAAGATATCATGGCACAGGATCTGACCTTACATTACGAAGCCGAGATTCTGGAAGAGTGCCAGAACTCCATCGGCTATCGCTTTCGCCAGCCCGAACTGCTACGCGCGGCTTTGACCCATACCTCCGGCGCCAACACACGTTTGGGCTCGAATGAACGCCTCGAATTCTTGGGCGATGCGGTCTTAGGCCTGGTCACCTGCGAGCAACTCTATTTGCGCTTTCCCGATTATCAGGAAGGCGACTTAACCAAGGTAAAGTCGGTCGTCGTCAGCCGGCGCATCTGCGCCCGGATCAGCCGTCAGCTAAACCTCGGCGATTATTTGTTCCTGGGAAAAGGCATGAGCTTTCATGCCGCTGTTCCCTCCAACCTTTTGGCGGACGTCTTTGAATCGCTCATCGCAGCCATTTACCTCGACGGGGGCCTCGAGCCGGCGCGCGAATTAATCCTTAAATACTTGGGACCCGAAATCGAAGAAGTCGCCGACGGTGCGCATGGCAACGATAAGTCCGCTCTTCAGCAGGTCGCCCAGCGCGAACTCGGGGCAACGCCCCAGTATCACCTTCTCGACGAAAACGGCCCCGACCATAACAAGTGTTTCAAGGTAGCGGCGGTCATCCGTGGGCAGCGCTATCGAGGAGCTTGGGGGCGCAATAAAAAGGAAGCGGAACAGCGCGCCGCCATGAACGCTCTGGCGCAGATTAAGGGCGAGCCGGTTCCCTATGAGCATGATTAGGGTTTTTACCTCTAAACTTTACCGCAATGAGCGAAGCGAAATCCGAAACTCGAAATCCGAAACAATTCCAAAATCCTAATGATCCAAAGAAATAGCAGCCGCGTTTGAACATTGGAATTTCGTTTCTGATTCGAATTCGAGTTTGCTGTTCTGCCGCGTTGGAAACACCGGGCCATGCCCGCGCCTGGCGTGGGAGCGCCACCCGGAACGAGGTCATTTCCTGTGCCGATGCCTCCTTATCGCCTAGTTTGTTATCAGGCGGATTGCGGGCGCGATGCGGTTTACAAGATTGCCGCTCGCTGGAGCGACGGGCTCACTGAGGAGCTCAAGACCTATGCTCTGACCTGTGAGACTTGCTTACGGCCCTGGTTCTTGGAGTCCCGCAAAAAGCAACAGGCGTGCCGCCGAGCTCGCGGCGAAAAGCTTGATCCTCCGACAATATTCGCTCTGTCCCGCGGACAGCGCGATCGTCAACTGGAGCCCCGTCCCGATCTGGAACAGCAGATCCTGGCAATGTCCTGATCGTTGGGCCTTAAATCAATTTAAAAGTCCGCCCTTTTGTTTTTTCCTTTGCCAAAGGGTGCTGCTAAGATAACTCCTTATTCGCCATCAAAATCTCAAGGAGTAACCCCATGAATAGAGGCAGCCTCTCCCGGCGCGGTTTCTTACAGCGATCCTTGGCGGCTCTCACAATCGGCGCCGGTTTGCCGGCCTGGTACGCCCGGGAAATCATGGCTTCCGAACGGGAAAAAGAGGGCGCCAATAAAGCGGCCAGCGACACCATCGTCATGGGCGCTATCGGCATAGGTGATTCACCGCGCCGTAGCAAAGACATCTTTTACGCCGCCAAAGGGCAGAAGGGCGTTCGCTACATTGCCGCCTGCGATGTTGACGCTACCCATCTCGACCAGGGCGCTGCCATCTTCAAGAAGGAAGGCTTCGAATGCGCCAAGTACAAAGATTTCCGACAACTGCTCGATAACAAGGACATCAAAGCGGTCACAATTGCCGTACCGGACCATTGGCACACGATCATTGCCATCGACGCGCTGCGCAAGGGCAAGGACATTTACCTAGAAAAGCCGATGACGCTCACCGTTGCGGAGGGCAAGGCACTTCTGAAAGTAGCCAAGGAAACCGGTCGCGTTTTCCAAGTCGGCAGCCAACAGCGCTCTGATGCCCGCTTCCGCCTGGCTTGCGAGTTAGTCCGCAATGGCCGGCTCGGCAAAATCAAAACTGTTGAAACGCGCATTGGCGGCATTGATAAAAACAAAACGGGGCCCTTCAAGACCGCTCCGGTCCCCAAGGGATTGGATTGGGATTTCTGGCTGGGCCAAACGCCGAAGGTCGACTACATCCCGCAGCGCTGCCACTATGAGTTCCGTTGGTGGTATGAATACAGTGGCGGCAAAATGACCGACTGGGGCGCTCATCATAACGATATCGCCCAATGGGGCCTGGGCATGGACGACTCCGGGCCCATTTCCGTCGAAGGGACCGGGGTCGCCGACAAAAGGCCCAATTGCTACAACGTGCATTCCGATTTCACCGTTAACTACAAATACGCCAACGGCACAGATCTGGTCTGCACTTCCGGCGGGGAAAACGGCATTAAGTTCATTGGTGAAGACGGCAAGTGGATCTTCGTGGACCGCGGTCATATTAAGGCAAGCGACAAGGCGCTTCTGGATGAAAAGCTGCCGGCGACTGCGGTGCGCCTCTATGAATCGAACGACCATATGCGCAATTTCATCGACTGCGTTCGTAGCCGCAAAGAGACGATCTGTCCGGCAAGCGTCGGCCATCGCTCGGTCACGGTCTGCCACATTGGCGTCATCGCTCTGCGAACGGGTAAGAAGCTGAAATGGGATCCCGTCAAGGAGCAATTTGACGACGAGGAAGCCAACAAGTGGCTAAGCCGCGACATGCGTTCCCCGTGGAAATTGGAGGCTTGATTGACGTTTTCGTTTAGCGGCGAGCCTCCGGCGAGCATTTTGCAACGCTTGCCGGAGGCTCGCTGCTAAACTGACTTTCAAAACATGACCAGTCGCGCCCAATGGACCAACTTGACGGACGCCCAATTGCTGGCCCAGTGCGAAGTGGACACGTACCGTGCCAGCGGACCGGGCGGGCAGAAGCGGAACAAAACCAGCTCCGCCGTTCGCCTGCGCCATCCGCCATCGGGATTGCTGGTAATAGCCGAGGAAAGCCGCTCCCAGCACGAAAACAAGGCCAAAGCCTTGCGGCGCTTACGGCAGGCGCTTTATCTGAAATTACGTGTGGACATCGCCAAGGAACTGCTGACGCCCGACGCTTTGGCGGGCAGCAGCGAACTGCAAACGGCACGCGACGGGAATGGCCGTTTGCATGTGGGAAGAAAAGATGCACGCTTTTGGCCCCTAGTTGGGCTGATTTTAGACGTTATGCAAGCCGCCGAAGCGCGCGTCAGCGAAGCGGCCGCTTGCTTGGGAATCTCCACCGGCAACTTGATTGATTTCTTGCAGATTGAGCCCAAAGTGTGGGAACAGGTAAACGGCATGCGTTCTCGCTTCGGGCAGAAGCCGTTGCGGACGGGATCTTGATAATGCTTATGGCGCCACCCCACGGATTTTCCTGGATCGAGAAGCCGCACCTAGCAGCGATGGCTCGGCCTTCGGACATAGACGATCTCCTCTGGTTGCGCAACCAGGGAATCCAGTTGCTCGTCTCACTCACCGAGGACCGCCTCCGGCGCGACTGGGTCAATGAATCGGGGTTGCTTGTTTTTCATGTGCCCATGATCGACATGGAGGCGCCGACCCTGGATCAGTTGGACCGCGCCGTTTCCGCGATCAACCGCGCGATTGAACAGCAAATGGGAGTAGCTGTGCACTGCGGCGCGGGCTTGGGACGGACCGGTGTTGTCCTGGCCGCTTACTTGGTAAAAAAAGGCCTCTCGCCTCAAAACGCCATCAGCCGCGTTCGCCGACTCCGGCCTGGGTCCATTGAAACCGACGAACAGGCCGAGGTAATAGAAGAATATGCTCGCCATCTATAATGGACCCCGAAAGAAAAGCCGACAGTCGAAAGCACACAAAAAGAGGTGAAAGGATGCTTCCCGTTTTTCACCGGGGGTAGGGGGGAGATGAAAAACGGAATCCAAGTGCGCATCAACTCGTTCACGCGGGTCCTTGTGCCGTCGGGCTAGACGCCAGGCCGAGTAAGGAGTAAAGGCGAACCCGGAGTGAGAAACCATGGAGCCGCCGAAAACAGTCGATTTATCCACCGCGGCCAAACCTATCTGGGAACGGATTCTGACCACGACTCCGGTCATCATGACCATTCTGTCAACGCTCTTGGCCGGCCTCTCTTCCAGCGAAATGACCCAGGCCCAATACCATCGCTCATTGGCCGCTCAGTATCAATCCAAGGCGGGGGACCAATGGGGCTTCTTCCAGGCCAAGCGTATCCGGGGCAGTGGGTTGGAAAATAGCGCGGAGGCGCTGCAAACGCAAGTCAACTTAAGCGATTCCTCAGAATTGGAAATAATGGCACACCGCGTTTCCCTGACTTTGCGCCGGATTGGCAAAGAAGCAGGAGATCTGGCGGGGAAGGCCGATCCCACTCAAACGCGTAAAGATAATTCGTTGCGATCGGCCCTAGAACAGCTCCAGTCGACCGCGCAAGCGGAAAGCGGCAAATCCGCCGACTCGGAGAAGGTGATTCACGAGGCATTGAATCGGCCCGAAGTCCACAAGATATTCGACTTCTTGAAGAGTTCTAAAATACCGGGCGCGGCCGATGAAGCCATTGAAGACCCTTCCGTAAATCAAGCCTTACAGGCTCTCGCGGAGCGCCAAGCCGATAACGAAGTTGATAAAACCGTCGCCAGCCTTAGCAATGAAAAGATTCAGCAAGCTTTAGAGACAGCACAGAAGAATGCCAAGCAGGCTGATGAAGTCACGGAACCGCTCACCAAGGGCCTGGCCCAAGTAGAGCAAGCCGTGAAAAACCACGTGGCCTTGGCCATGCCGGTCTTAAGGGCTGAAAGAAAGGCTGAAGAAGCCTCGGAAATGGAAACGAATAAAGAGCCTAACGCCAATCTGCAAACGGTTCTGGATTCCGCGAAACTGCAAGCGGACATCGAGCGGTTACAAAAGGGATTCCGTGCGGTGCATCTTCAGTACAACGGCTTGCGCAATCGCCGCGAGGCGGATTACAATCAGAAGATAGCCTACGTCGACGAAATTCAAGTTCACAAAAGCGGCTTGACATCGGAGCGCCATCGTCAGCGCAGCAAGAATTTTTTCTACGGCATGTTGGTGGCTCAAGCCGGCATGGCGATCAGCTCTTTCGCACTTGCCGCGCGGCAAAAAAGCGTGCTTTGGACGCTTGCCTGTTTGGCAGGATTAACGGCAGTGGCCTTCAGCGGCTACGTGTATCTTTCCATGTGACGGATCGGGCGCCGTCAGGGAAAGAGCTTTTCCGAAATAGGGAAGACTACCTCTTTGGATTGTATATTTCTTAGAGAAACGTCCCGCCTAACTATTAGCGGCTCTTTAAAAAACAAGCGCGTCCAGTAGCTGGTTTCCGGGTCGCGATCATGGTGATCTTCTTGCCAATTAGGCAACCAGCAGACCACTTCATAATCTCCGGGCGGCACCCCAGCCAAATCGAAGTTTCCCTGGGCATCGGTCCGCGTGATATACGGGTGGCGGCACACGAAGAGATAGCCCCTCATCCAAAAGTAGCCTGCCGCGCTGGTCAGTTCAATCATTCCCTCTCGGTCTAGGCGCCTCTTGACTGCTCGATCGCGATCGGGAAAAGGAATTGAAAAAAAAGCAGAACCGTTGGTGTGAACAGAATGAAACACGCCTTGGCCGGAAATCATTTCCACAGGGTCGCCAAGACGAATGAAACCGGTAAGCTTAGCCGCCTTGCCTTGCAGAATGTGGAACTGGTAATTCTGCATCTGCACCGTGACTGGGTCCAAATCCCACGGCTTGGCTTTTTTCGGATCAACCGCTTTCAAATAAACGACGGCCTCCTCAACCGCCCGAGTCTTGGAATCAATGCGAGGCACATTGGGATTGGGCCAATTCAACAGCCCGCTGCCGGGTTGCTCCGTTCGCGGGCTCGTCGGAGCATGGAATAATGGCACGCTGGGAAGGCAGCCTTCCCAAACGACTTGCCCGTGAATTGAGCCGGCGGTAGTGGGATCGAAAAGACTACCAGCCTCGGACATTCCGGAGGCTTCTGCTTCTACAACTGGCGGTTGCTTATTATTGCAGCCGGCAAGCAGCATTAAAGCCAATAGTTTCCAGTTGCGGGTCCGACCGTATCTCCCCGCGCGCAATGTGGTCATCATCGCGACCATGGTTGCCATTTTCCAGAAATGGAGCAAGACAGACTTGCCGAACTGCGCCACCCGCGACTTAAGGTTTGGCATTTCGCGAGCGGAGGATACTAACCGTGCCGAAAAGATCTGAGATACGTTATAAGGCCAGCATATGCCGGGCTCTTCGGAACACGCCATCCAGCATAGCCTCTGTCAAACGCCCCGTGAAGGTGTTTTGTTGGCTGGGATGGTAGCACCCTAGTAGCGTGTATCGCTCCAAAGCCGCTTCAGCCGCGTGGCCGAATCGCGGTTTGCGGCTAGGTCGGATGCCAAGTTCCCGTAAAGCGGCCAAAGTCCCATCCCAGGCGAACCCCCCGAGGCAAACTATGAACCGCACGCGATTGAGCAGCCGCAAATCTTTGACGAGATAGGGACGGCAGGCATCGCGCTCCATGGGGAACGGCTTGTTATCCGGCGGAGCACAGCGCACACAGGCCGTGATGTAACAATCTTGCAAGGCGAGCCCGTCGTCGCGGTTTTGTGAAGTCGGCTGGTTGGCGAATCCCGTGCGAAAGAGCGAGCCGAACAACCAATCGCCGGAGCGATCGCCCGTGAAGACCCGGCCGGTCCGATTGCCGCCATGCGCGGCGGGGGCGAGACCCACGACCAGCAGCCGGGCAAGCGGATCGCCGAAGCCTGCGACGGGTTTGCCCCAATACTCTTGATCTTTGAAAGACGCGCGCTTTTCTTGGGCGACTTGCTCACGCCAGGCAACCAAGCGCGGGCAAGCTCGACACTGAATGATGTTTGCGTTGTGGACGCCAAGGTTGCGGCATCTGTTTGGTGAGGCCATGATACTCGGCAGTTTATCGCCGAATAGAGCGTCATCCAAGGGCGGGATGTGGATCTAGCGTGCCATTGCGGAAGAGGACCGCTTTACGCGAATAATTCTTTTATCGCCGTGCCGTTGTCCATGATCTTGATGGGCCGGCCCAGCGAGCTCATGTTTTCCTTGCGTGGATTGATCTTCAAAGCCTGGTAGAAACTGCAGAATAAGTCACCTACGCTGACCGGGCGGTTTTTAACTTCTGTCCCTTCAGGGCCAGTGCTGCCGATCACCTGGCCGCCCTTGATGCCGCCGCCGGCGAGTGCCACGTTGAACGCACGCGGAAAATGATCGCGACCCGTTCGGCCGTTAATCTTGGGAGTACGCCCAAATTCGCCCATCCAGATGACTAAAGTTTTATCGACCATACTACGTTCTTTCAGGTCGGCCACCAGGGCCGCGAAGCCCGGATCGACCGTCTCGCTCAGCGATTTGACTCGGTCAAAATTGTTGTCATGAGTGTCCCAGCCGTTGGACTCAACCTCGACGAAGGTGACTCCGGTCTCCACCAGCCGCCGTGCCAGTAAGCAGCCCTGGCCGAATGAAGAGCGGCCATAGCGGTCGCGAACGGCGTCCTTTTCCTGGGCGACGTTGAAGGCCTTAAGGCGCGGGCTGAGGACCATTTGCGAGGCATTCTCGTAGAGGCCCTTGTGGTCGGCGACCCGCGGAGCCCCGCCGGTATTGGCGAAATCCTCTTCCAATTCATTCAACAGATCGACTCGCCGCCCAAAACGTTTGTCGTTGATCCCCTGCGGCAACTCGACATTGCCGGGCATCTGGGCGGGGTTGGCAACGATGAACGGCGCGTACTGCATTCCCAGAAATCCCGACCCGATCGATGTGCCTCGGTTGCCGATGCTGACAAAATGGGGCAGATCGAATTCTTTAGGACCAATTTCGGAGGCGACGATGGACCCCAAGCTCGGATACTTGACGCTGCCCGTGGGAATGTAGCCCGTGTGCATTTGGAAAGAAGCGCGTTGATGTTCGCCTTCTTTATTGGTCATCGAGCGGATGAGGGCGATATCCTTCATGGCCGCTGCAACATTGGTCCATGGTTCGGCAATCTGGATGCCGTTGACCGCGGTGGAAAGAGCCTTGGTCGGCCCGCCATTGGGAGTGCCCGGCTTGGGATCGAAGGTCTCCATCTGGCTCGGTCCGCCGCGCATGTAAAGAAGAATACAAGCCATGCCTTGTTTACGGAGTTCATCGGCATGGCAAACAATTTGATCCTTCCAGCCCAAGACGCCTAGTCCGGCAGCGCCGACGGCCATGCGCCGCAGAAACGACCGGCGATTGATCGTGCCGTCACGGTTGGTTTGAATATGCATCAAAGATTGAAAGGTCATGGTTTTCTCGTTGTCAGTAGTCAGTAGTCAGTAGTCAGTAGATGTTCACTATAAGAGGGGAAGGCAGCCTCTTTCCTTTGCAACTGACCACTGACCACTGACACGCTTCAGCGTTTCGTCTGAAATTCCGTCGAATTCAATAGCGCCCAAAGGATATCTTCGAAGGCCTCCTCGCGTTTGCCGATTTTGGCGACATAGGCTTGACATTTGGCACGCTCGGCGTCAGTCGGTTTGCGGGCCAGGGTTTTTAGATAAAGCATGCGCAGGGCTACGTCATCGTCTGGATAGGATGTCAAAATTCGGGCGACCACGTTGTTGCCCTTGGCCACGATGCGAGCGTTCAAGGCAGGGTTGTTCATCAATAACAGCGCTTGCGAAATACTGCCCTCTACATCGTCCGATTTCATGGACGGATCAAAGCCGAACTCGTCCTTGAAGAGTCCCTCGAGGCCGCCCAAACCGCCAAAGCGCTTGCCCGCCCCGACGGCCTTGGTGTTTTGGCCGCCGAGGTTGCCTAACACATTGACCAGCGAATCCCAAAGCGCATCCGGCCGAAGGCGGGTCGGGTAAGCGGCCGCAAAGTGCAGATGTTGATCGGACGATTCGCCCAGCCGGATTTGCCGCTGGTACGTTTGGCTGTTTAAGATGGTCCGAAACATTTGCTTCATATCGTAGTTCGTGGCCCGGAACGAAGCGGCCAATCGAACAAGGACATTGGCATAAATGGCTTTCTTGTTGGGCCCCATGTCGTCTACCGGTTCGTAGAACGAATGGCCCATGAGGTCGCCCCAGATGCGATTTACGTAAGCGCCGGCGAACCAGTAGTTGTTCTTGTCAAGAATTGCGTCGGCAAGCGCCTTGCGGCGCTCGACATCGCCTAAATCCTTCTGAGCGGGCGCTTTGCCGTCCAGGAAACGCGGAAAGGTGATAAAGGATTTCTTCGGATCTTCCATGCTCGGCATTTCGTGTTCGCCGCGCGGCCGGGAAATGAGTTCCATTCCTCCCGGCCGGCCTTTCTCTACTCGGACGGGGCGCTCTTGGACGCGAGCGAAATACCCTGCCAATTCGTGAAATTGCACCCGTTTCCATTGATCGCTGGGATGATCGTGGCACTGAGCGCATTGAATTTGAATGCCGAGAAAGATGCGGGAGGTCTCCGCAGCCCGTTCGTTGCCGGCGTCCGGACCGTGATGGCTGGCCAAGAAGAAAAGATTGCCATGTTGGCCGTCGTCGTCGAATTTGCACTCGCCCTCCGCCGTAATCATGGCACGAGCAACCTTGTCCCAAGGTTTATTTTTCTGAAGCTGGTCGGTCATCCAGGCTTCAAAGGCGCGTGCCAGGGCCAGGCCGCGCCGGTCATTGACGCGGGCAGCGATCACATCGCGCCAAAAGCGGGCCCAGTGCTGAGCATACTCTTCACTGGCCAGCAGCATATCGATCAGCCGGGCTCTTTTTTGCGAGTTCCCGTCGGCGACAAAGTCGGTTACGTCGGCCGGAGCGGGAAGCTGGCCGGTCAAGTCGAGCGTGACGCGGCGAATAAATTGTTCGTCGGAGGTCAAAGGGGCCGGCGTGATCTTGCTGATTTCTAATTCCTTGGAAACCAGCCGATCGATCTCGGCAGCCTCCATCGCAACCATAGGCACGCCTTGCCAGGCCGCGCTGGTGAGAATGGCCGAGCGCGGTGCCGGGGGAGCAACGGGCTTGGGAGTTGCATCCGCTTTTTTGTCGACGTTTTTCTTGGCCGCCTTTTTGGGGTCGTTGGGTCCGGCCTCGGTGCGTCCGACACCGAAGCAAAGGGCCGCTGCGCTAGCCAGGCTCAACAAGGTGCAAAAACATTGTCGCCCGGCGGGAATATTAAGCAGAAAACGTATCATGCCCGGCACCTCGTTAAGCAAAACCGCACAGGACGGCCTCTGTGCTGTCTTCCCTGACGTGCGCCGCTGTGTTATCTTTGGCCAACCTTTGAAAACTTCCTGAGCTTGTCTCCTTACCCAACTCAGGGAACTCTACTTCAAACCCCGGCTGCGAGGTAAGGTTTCGGCCAATTGACCAGGCCAGGACAAGGGTTTCCTTGCTTGGCAAGCTCGTCACGGTCGATGCAGCATGTTGAAGGTGCTTAAGAAATGGCGGAAATGGAAATCGATTGAGGAGAAACTTGTGGAAATGCCTTCAAGAACAGGCAAAGGAAGCAAAGCTGCTTCCTTTGCCTGTCCGCATGATGACAAGCTGAGCTTATCCAGCGCCCGCGGGGGCTACTTGGACCCGCCGTATTACTGGATCGGCCGGGGCAAAGGCGGAACCACCGGAGCGGCAACCGGTGCCCCAGCAGCGGCGGCTTCTTGGGAAGCCAATTCTCTTGATAAGGGGAACGCCGGCGACGGGGGAATATATTGCGGCGGATGATCCAGATAGTGGCCTGAAGGCAGCGTCATGCCGCCGACATTGGTTTGGCAGCCCGAAAGGACCGTCAGCGCCAAACCAAGGCCAGCAAAGCACCAGCAGGGCCATTGGCGTTTCGTTTTCATGGTCTGGACTCTCCCAGCAAAAAATGCCGTGTTTGAGGAACAACAACTCGCGTTCCCCACGTTTCTCGGTTGAAACGAAATCCTAAGCGGCCAGATTCCTGGTTCGAGCTAAAACTATTTCCTTGTGGCGCGCCGCTTGCCTGTTAGCATCGGCATCCAAGGGTAGGGAATTTAACGGATTTGCGGCCTAATACGGAACGAGGGCCTTACGGAGGGCGCTCAGCGGGCCATGGTAAACTGCGGAGGCTGGGATGAACGAAGCCCTGATTGATCCAGAAACTTTGCCGACGGCTCATGGTCTCCCTCTCGCCTATTGTTGGAGGAATCAAACAGGTTCTCTGCCGCTGCGGTCCGTGCGTCTGCCCCATCATCACAAAAAGAACCATCCCTTTGGTTTGGAGGCGCCGTCTCGGTTCGACACCGGCCCCGCCGATCAACCTTTCGATTTCAGCGGCCACGTGAGGCGATTATGCGCTGACATAGCTCGGCGTTGCCCCGAGCTCAAACATGTTGACACAAGCCGTCTTATTTTCGGAATGACCCAAGCGCGCACGGGCCGGCGCCATGGCCTTCAGGCTCGTGTCACGCCGCTACGCTTTCGTAAGGGCAAACTGACTCGACAACGCCATGGCGTTTGCTATCAGGTGCAGCGATATTTCGTGGAAGATCGCGAAATCCTCTATCTTGTGACTTTCTGCTTGCCCCGGTTCTTGGACCAGGATTTCGACGATAAATTCATTACCCTCTTTCACGAAATGTATCACCTCAGTCCAGCTTTCGACGGCGATCTGCGCCGTCACCCAGGCCGCTGCGCTCTCCATACCAGCAGCAAGAACTCTTACGATACGCACATGGCTCATCTGGTCCGGCAATACTTGGCCGATGGCGCCGACGTTTCTCTGCACGGGTTCCTGCGCCTCAATTTCAATCAACTGCAGCACCGCCACGGCAGCGTCGTCGGAGTAGTGGTGCCGAGGCCCAAATTGATCCCTATCGACGGCGCCCAATAAGGCAGGCGTACATCGTTTCACATTGCATTGCCGCGACGAATATGCGAAATCAAAGCCGACCATCTTCTCACAAAAGGAAGCGCGGCTTAGCTTCCTACACAAGAAATGGAACAAAGGAATGTTCCGCATCCTCGAAAATCGGCTTAGTCATTACATTTTTCTAGCGGGAGTTTCGGCAGCGCTGTTTCTGCCGGGGCTCGGCGCTCCGAGCTTGTGGGACATCGACGAAGGCAACAACGCCGAATGCGCCCAGGAGATGCTCAACGCCGACAATTGGATTGTTCCCACGTTCAATTTCCAGTTGCGAACCGATAAGCCCGCCATGTTGTACTGGCTACAAATGGCCGCCTACCTTCATTTCGGAATCAATGAGTTTGCGGCCCGATTGCCGTCCGCGGTGGCTAGCATTCTCGCCGTGCTGCTCACCTACGAACTGGGCCGGCGCTTATATGGCCGCAGCACCGGCGTTATTGCGGGCAGCATTCTGGCTAGCGCTCCCGCGTTTTGCGCCGCCGCCCATTTCGCCAATCCCGATGCACTCCTCAATCTTTTTACTTTGTTGACGTTTGCCATCTTCTGGCGAGGCTACATCCGAAATGGCTCCGGTTGGTTTGCCTTGGCGGGCATCAGCACGGGGCTAGCAATGCTGACGAAAGGCCCGGTCGGCCTGGTACTGCCGGCCGCGGTGATCGGACTCTTTCTTTATTGGTCCGGCCAGTTGAACCGGCTCTGCGACCGACGTCTTCTCTGGGGGTGTTTGACGTTCCTTGTTGTGTCGGGCCCCTGGTATGGCTGGGTCGGCAATGATACGCGCTGGGAATTCTTGAAGGGTTTCTTTCTTAAGCACAATTTGGACCGTTTCCGCGCACCCATGGAAGGCCATAGCGGACCGTTTTTCTACTACCTTGCGGTGCTTCTCGCCGGGTTTCTTTTTTGGGCGTGTTTTTTTGGACCAGCTCTTTGGTGTGCATGTCTGGAATTAAGGCAACAACGGCCAGGCCAACCTGAAAACGAGACCGAAAGTAGATC
>JBJMQT010000026.1:0-15273 GCA_045802525.1 Gemmataceae bacterium | reverse complement strand
GTTGTAGAAAGCGCTTCGCCAGTTTTGGGCCTTTTCCTTCGTCCTCGTGCTTGAAGAACACGAAGGCATCCCGCCAATCTTGCTTTCGCACCTGCTTCACCCATGCCTTCAGTGCCGCAGCGTTGTAATCGGGCCGTCGCAAGCGCAAATAGCCCCAATTCGTGGTCGCCACGACAGGAACTTCAAGGTCGTCCTCGGCGTCGGCGATGCACAGCGCGGCGCCATGCTGGCGCAGCAGTTCAAAGACCTCGTCGTCGAACCACGACGGATGACGGAATTCCATCGCCACGCGACACGCAGGCGGCAGCAACGCGAGAAAGGCGCGCAACTGCGGCACAGCCTTCGTGAAGTTCGGCGGCAGTTGAAACAGCAGCGGCCCCAGGCGCTCCTTTAACTTACCGGCGATTTCGAGGAAGTACGAGACCGCGTCGTCGACATCCTTGAGCCGTTTCACGTGGGTAATCCGTTGCGGCGCCTTGAGGACGAACTGGAAATCGGCGGGGACCGCGCCGGCCCATGTTTCCAGGAGCGACGCCGTCGGCAGGCGCCGAAAGGTGTAGTTGATCTCGACCGTCCGAAAATGCTCACCGTAGTAGCGGAGCATCTGCTGGGCGGGCAAATCCTTGGGATAAAACGTGCCTTTCCATTCCTTGTAGGAATAACCGCTGGTGCCGACAAAGAGCTTCATAGCTTTTTCCGACTTAGTCTTCATGTGGGTGTTCCCGGTGTTCCCGTCTTTGCAAGCTTCAGTGAAAGATTATAATCATCACCCGAACTTCATCCACGCAGCGCGGAGCAGCACAAGCCGGGCACTGCCCCTCCTGACGTTTATGGCGACTGCCTCGGCCCGGCTACTGAAGGAAGGGTCTTTTCGCTCTTGATGATTTCTGGGACATGCGACCATGAACCCTTGGTTCGCGAAAGCGATCATTCTCTTGGCGGCTATCCTGATGATCGTCATCCGAGCGCCGCATGGTCAGCGGAGTCGCACGGTTCCGGTGTTGCGGAGCCGACGAGGACGGCTGGAACTCGTCCTCCTGACAATCGCCTGGGTCGCTTTTTTTGTCCCGTTGCTTTGGATAGTGACGCCCGTCTTCGCATTTGCTGACTATCCGCTTCACCTGGCCCCCCTTATAGCCGGCACTGTTTTGCTGGGAGTGGGGCTGTGGCTCTTTCACCGGTCACACGTTGATCTGGGCTCGAACTGGTCGCTTACCCTGGAAGTGCGCCAGAACCATCAACTTATTACGCAAGGAGTTTATCGGGTGGTCCGCCACCCGATGTACTTGGCCCTGCTCATTTACTCCGTTGGCCAAGCCCTGGTCCTTCCCAATTGGCTGGCGGGCCCGTCTTATGGCGTTGCCATGGTTCTACTCATCGCCCTCCGCCTGAGACCCGAAGAGCGTATGATGGTTGAGCAATTTGGGAAGGATTACGAGGCCTACGCGGCAACAACCAAGTGTTTGATCCCTGGCGTTTGGTGAGCAAAGAGAAGGGCGCCCGAAACCTGGTGGTTGATGATAATAAGCATTTACGCGGATTTGCACAGAGTCATCTCTGCGCAAATCCGCATAATTTGCGTCTCATGCGGTTAGCCGACCAAGGCGCTGATCGGTTTTCCGTCGGCGATGGACATAGGGCGGCCGAGGTTGTCGCGGACCTTGGTTTCGGGGTCGAGGCCTAGGCCTTTGTAGAGGGTGGCGAAGAGGTCGCCGACGGAGACGGGGTCTTTGTCGATTTCCATGCCGTCCTTGGAGGTGGCGCCGTAGACTTGGCCGCCTTTGATGCCGCCGCCGCCCACCACGACGGACCAGCAGGTGCCCCAGTGATCGCGGCCGGCATTTTGATTGATCCGCGGCGTGCGGCCAAACTCGCCCATCCAAACGACGACGGTATTCTTCCACATGCCGCGGTCGGTCAAATCTTGAACTAGACCGCCCATGGCCTGGTCAAGGCGCGGGCCGTTGCCGGTTTTGATCGCCTGGAAGACATTGGCGTGATTGTCCCAACCGCCCAGATCGACCTCGACGCAGCTAACGCCTTTTTCGACCAGCTTACGGGCCAGGAGACAACCCATGCCGAAGTTGTTACGGTCGCCGCCGTAGAGCGATTTCACCTTCCCGGATTCGTTTTGGACTTCAAAGACGGTGCGCAGCTCGGAGACGGTTAAATCGAAGGCCTTTTTGTAGACATCGCCGTGGGCCATGGCGGCGTCGCCGAAATCCTTGCGTTCTTCTTTCTTGGTATCGGGGTAGAGTTTCTTGGAGAATTCCCCTTCCACTTCGGCGAAGAGCCGTTGCCGGCGATGCAGGCGGTCGTCGGCTTCGACCTTGTTGCCCAGGCTGGCGGGGGCGGCGATGTTGGCGGGGGGCTGGCCAGGATTCTGCACGGTGAACGGCGTGTGCATCATGCCCAGGAAGCCGGCGCCGATTCGCTGAGCCGTGCCGCCGATGCCGATGAAGCCAGGCAGGGCCAGATCCTTCGGCGTCAACAGCGACGACGCCATCGCGCCGATGGCCGGATATTGAACGACGGGGCTCGGCGGGCGTCCGGTGTTCATCAATTCGGTGCCGCGCTCATGGCTGCCTTCTTTGCTGGCCAGAGAGCGGATGATCGACAAGTTTTTGAATTGCTTGGCTACGTTCGGGAGAATCTCACTGATTTCAATGCCGCTGACGGCGGTATTCATCGGCTTGAAATCGCCGCCGGTCTGCTCGCCAGGCTTGAGATCAAAGAGGTCAAGATGGCTGGGGCCGCCGCCCATCCACAGGACAATCAGGCTCTTGCCTTCCTTCTTTAGCTTGCCTTCCGCAGCCCGCAGGCCGGTCAAGAACCGCATGCTGGGCACGGCCAGGGCGGACATGCCGGCCAAATGCTTCAGAAAGTGCCTGCGATTGAATTCCGGGAAGTCAGCCTTGCTCATGAATGCCCCCTAGTTGCCTCGATCCGCAACGAATATCGCTGCGCTGACGGACTTTACGTCAATCTAGTCTCGCTCCGGCCCCGCCTGCTGTCAAGCTTCTTCTCTCTGGCACTAAATCTTTCGTGATGCCTATCGGACGTTCGACGGGAGGCGGGGAGGAAAAGTTCCTTAATCCTGGAGAATCTCCGCACTCGGCTGCATCAACTTGACATTCGCCGCCGCCTAGCCTGGTCGCCGGCGTTGGTGTGCTACGGCCACTATCCAAATCAAGTCTTCGAATTCTTGGTAGTAAATGGTGTAGGGGAATCGGCGGGTGGGGCAGGCACGAGCGTCAGGTTCCACTTCGATTCCATAGCCTTTGGGATTCAATCGAATTCGCTCAATTGAGGCCTCCAACTCTGTCCGAAACTCGGCGCCCAGCCCTTCTCGCTGACCTTCATAATAAGCCAATCCAACCCGCAATTCGGCTTCGGCATCCGGGTGGATCGCAACGGGCTTCATGGGTAAAGCTCGCGCATTTCTGCGAATAGTTGGTCGGCGGGTTTCCCAATCACTTTTCCGCTCCGGATTTCCTCCAAACGCCGGGACACCTCAGCCTTCCAGACAGCCTCAACGCCTTCCTCTTCTGGTTCAAGCGACGTTAGAAGGAAAAAGGCCATTTCGGCGCGATCCTGTTGGGAAAGCGCACTGAGTTGCGATTTCAATCCCGCCGCGGCTTCAGTCATGATTGTCCCCTCTCTATGACCCAGTTTCAAAGAGTTGGAAATAAAAGCGTCCTGGATCCGCAAGCCTGTTGCCCTTTCCAAACGAGTTCTCCTCGGAATGCAGTCTATCAACAACCGTTTTTTATTAAAAGCACCTAAGAAATGATTTCAGGCCGCCCATTCATCGACCTCTTTGAGATCTTTCGTAAGTTAACTTCCGTTCATCCCTTGATATTTTTGGTAGATTCCGCATGGCTGATCCGGTCCTGTCGGCCGCACGTTCGCAGATGCTGCTTGATCCGAGCGTTGCCAACCTCAACACGGGCTCCTTCGGGCCGTTGCCCCGGCCGGTGTTTGAGTATGCAACGGCTCTGCGACGGCGCCTGGCGGAAGAACCGATGGACTTTTATGTTCGCCAGTTGCCGCCGCTCCTATGGCATGCCCGCGAACGGTTAGCGGCTTTTCTCGGTGTCAGTCCTTTCCGCCTGGTGTTTACAGCCAACGTCAGCGTTTCGGTTAATATCGTCGCCAGTTCATTGCGCCTGGCATCGCCGGGTGAAATTTTGATGACCGATCATGAATACGGGTCTTTGCAATGGTGTTGGGAGCGTGCGGCAGAACGCCAGGGAATGACCGTCCGTACATTTCCATTGCCTCTAATGGCCAAAGACCCGAGCGAAATCGTGGAAGCCTTTGTCAAGGCGGCCAACGAGCGCACGCGGCTGTTTTTCTTCAGCCACGTCTTATCGCCGACCGGGCTAGTGCTGCCGGCCAAAGAATTGTGTGCGGAAGCGCGGCGGCGAGGCATTCTCACAGTCATCGACGGCGCCCATGCCCTGGCCATGATTGACCTTGATGTCGGCGCTATCGGCTGCGACTTTTATGGCAGCAACTGCCACAAGTGGCTGCTGGCGCCCAGCGGCTCCGGCTTTCTTTATTTTGCCCCCGGCAATGAAGATCGTTTGCAACCGTTAATGGTCAGTTGGGGCTACCACTTCGATCACAAACGCATCGATGAACGGGACGAGTTCGGCTCGACGCCCCGCCTGCGCGCTTTGGAATTTGAAGGGACGCGCGATCCCTGCGCCTGGCTGGCCATACCGGCGGCCATAGACTTCCAGGCCGATCTGGGGTGGGAGAGGATCCGCGCCCGCCACCGAGAATTATCTCGGCATGTTCGCGAGACACTAGGCACGATTGCGGATTTAGAGTTAATCACGCCCGATCATCCGCAGCTCCATGGAACGTTGACGGCGTTTCGCATGCCCGGCCATATCGATCTGCCCGCGCTGCGGCGCGGGCTTTGGGACCATCGCATCGAAGTGAATGCTTTCGAACGCCCCGAAGGTCCGGTAGTCCGAACTTCAACGCATTTCTACAATACCGAGCAAGAAGTGGATCGCCTGGCGGCCGTGCTGCCCGATTTACTGGCTCAAAATCCCAAGTCGCCTTGAAAGGTTTTGATGGCAGGGAAGCCGGCTGAACTCCTTGAATTCCAGCTCTTGCCCTCCAGCATGGGCACGGCCCTTTCTTGCTTGCCGGAACCGATAGCAAGTTGGTTCCGCTCCGCCTATGGCCAACCTACAGCTTGTCAAATTGCCGCCTGGCCAGTCCTTGCTGCCGAAAAGAATTTGCTACTGTGTGCGCCTACCGGCACAGGAAAAACGCTCGCCGCCTTCTTGCCTCTCTTTGGCGAGCTTCTGAATAAAGCGCCGCAGGCCGGCGTTCGCTGCTTGTATATCGCGCCCCTCAAGGCGTTAGCCAACGACGCCCTTAAGAATCTACGCACGCACCTAAGAGGCATTGAGCAACACCGGAAAGCGCCCGGATATTGTCCCACGCTTTCGCAACGGACGGGCGATTCCTCCGCAAAGGACCGTCGCGGTCTTCGTTCCAAGCCGGCCGACATTTTGCTCTCGACGCCTGAAAGCTTGGCCATTTTGCTAAGTCAGCCCATGAGCAAGCAGTTGTTCGCTCTCCTCCGCTGGGTTGTAGTGGATGAGATACACGCGCTCGCTTCTAATAAACGAGGAGCTGATCTTTCACTGAGCCTAGAGCGACTTTCCGATATTGCCGAGCAGCCCATTCAGAGAATCGGGCTTTCCGCGACTTGCACGCCGTTGGAGGAGGTAGCGCGGTTTCTTGCCGGGTCGCATCGAACCTGCACGATCGCTTCGATTTCCGATTCTTCCTCTTTACAGGTGCAAATCGAGCCGCTTTTCAAAGGAACGGCTCGTGCAAACGATTGGGATTCTGCCGGTGATTCGGCGTCCGATTTTCTCGGTACCCTTGTCGAGCGCTTGCAGGTGGAGTTAGAAACGCATTCCAGCACGCTAATCTTCACCAACGCGCGTGGACTCGCGGAGCGCCTGGCGTGGAGGCTGCGTAAGCGTCATCCCGACTGGGATGGCCAGATTGCCGTGCATCATTCCGCGCTGGCGAAAGAGCGACGGCGCGACGTTGAAGAACGGCTCAAACGAGGCGATCTCCGAGCCGTCGTGTCGAGCACTAGTCTGGAATTGGGAATCGATATCGGGAGCGTCGAGAACGTGGTTTTGGTGCATCCCCCCGGCGCGGTGACGCGGTTCTTACAGCGCGTAGGCCGCTCGGGCCATCAACCAGATACGCACCGTCGCGGCCTGATCCTCGCGGCCAACGCCGCTGAGCTTCTTGAAGCGGCGGTCACCGGCGCTTGCGGTCAATTAGCTCAAAATGAGCCCATAACGATATCTGCTCATCCGTTGGATGTCCTTTGCCAGCACCTTGTCGGGATGGCGTCCTCCGGGATTTGGCAGGCGGATGATGCGTTGGACCTTGTTCGCCGGGCCTATCCCTACGAAAGCCTCTCCCGTACGGATTTCGATGATTGCCTTAATTATCTATCCGGCAAACGGCGGGATGGGACGGATTGGTTGCCGCCGCGCCTCCGCTGGGAAGACGGTGCATTCACAATTTGCGACGAGTTTACCGCCCGCCTTTTACGCCGCAATCTAGGGACCATCCTTGGCGAGGAAGTTCGCTCTGTACGAGTCTCTAGAGGGACAGAATCCGAAATGGTTACAACGGCGCCCGTATCGCCCTTGCTGAGGCGCCGGGATCAAACGCGCGAAATTGGCCAACTTGATGACCAATATGCGGACCGGCTAAAGCCCGGGGACCGGTTTCTGCTTGACGGGCGCTGCCTGGAATTTCGACGAGCGGAAGGGTGGGACGTCTTGGTGAATGAGGTGCTCGGCCGCCCCGTCACGCCGCGGTGGTACGGCGCCGGCTGGCCGATCTCCGCCCAGTTAGCACGGCATCTCTATGATCTGCGAACACGAGCAGGAGAGGCTCTGCGAGACGGAGAGGACGCGCTGGGGTCTCTGCTAAGGGAGGAATATGGCTTGAACAAGAAAGCGGTTGAAATGCTCGGGGAATATTTTCGGCTACAAGAATGCATAAGCGAGATCCCCGATGCGGCAACCTGCCTGATCGAGAATGTGCCTACAGAACAAGGAACCGACTATTACCTGCACGCCCCGCTTAATCAGCCAGCCAATCAAGCCCTGGCTCAAGTAATCGTCCGGCGTTTGGCCGCCTGGCACGGCGCGCAAGCTTCTTCAGTGGTAGCCGATTTAGGTCTAATTGTTTCCATCCGCAGAGAAACAAGGCTGACACCCACGGCGTGGCGCGATCTCCAAGGTGCGAGAGATTTCAAAAGCGATTGCGAAGAGTCCTTGCTCGATAGCGAAATGCTTCGTGAACGGTTTCAGCGTATCGCAACAACAGGCCTAATGTTGTTGAGACAGCCCCTGGGGGGACGTCGCCGAGTCGGTGGCCGCGACTGGGGACGTCGACGGCTTTTTGGCCAAGTTCGGGACGGTGATGCGAGCTTTGTCCTGATTCGCCAAGCCATGGAGGAAGTCCAAGAGGAATGTTGCGATATTGCTTCCGCACTTTCCTATCTCGGTGATATACCTTCCATGACCCTTCGTTGTCGTCAGCTCAATCAACCTTCCCCTTTCGCTCAGCATTGGACGCAATTGAAACCGGGTCCCGATGAGGAAACCACAAATCCGGTTGCAGCTTTGGAACGCTTGCATGCGGAGTTGACGAGCGCGAGCATCGGTCGCGAAAACGGAGTAAATCCTTGAGCGCAATTCCAAAGACGGCTGTTCCCAGAATCGATCTCGAGCCGCAACGAAGAGTCATTCAAATCGATGAGTGGCTGCTAACGCCGGAACGTGCCGCGATCCACCTGCCGACGGCCACGGCGGTCATCGCGGACCTCCACCTTGGATATGACTTAGCCAGGTGCCGAAGCGGTGACGCGGTGCCGACCGTTTCCCTGGAGCAGCAATGGGCGCCTCTTAACGTGCTCTTTTCTCACCAGGCGATTTCAAATTTAGCCATTGCCGGCGACTTGGTTGAGAAAGGGCAAGGCGACCAAATGGCTTGCCTAATGCGCGCCTGGCTGCATGAAAGGGATGTGGACCTAATCGGAATTGTACCGGGCAATCATGATGCGAGCATCGCTCGCGACGGCACGGCGCCGGTATTCGAGGCAGGCTTCCACGTCGGCAACTGGCTGGTCGTTCATGGTGATAAAAAGTTGCCGGCAGGAAACGTGATCCTCGGACACCACCATCCCTGCATTCGCTGGGGCCGTCAATTGACAGCGCCATGCTTCCTTTATCGCGATGGTTGTCTAGTCTTGCCGGCCTTTTCCCAAGATGCAGCGGGAGGCAATGTGCTTGGAAATCGAAAATGGCGAGGCTTTCAGTGCTTCGTGATAGCAGGAACAAAGATGGTTGATTTCGGGGAATTGTAAAATCAGAGCCGCGACTGTTAGGGAGCGTTGACGGAAGCGGTCCCTAACAGTCACGGCTCTGATTTTTTTTGTTGAGCGCTCGCTTAGTTGTAGCGGAGCCGCCAGTAGTCGTGCTGGCTGGAAACGTTGCTGATCCACCAGTGACCGTCGTCCCATTCCAACTTCACTTTGCGCCAGCCGAGCGGCACCTTCGGGAAGGGGTAGACCGGTCCGATGTACGGGAACGCTTCATAAGGATAGACCGTCGGATAGGCCACGCGCGAGTAGTTGTTGTAAGGCGCGTAGGTCGGCCAGGCGTACGGCGGCATCTTTGGCGGATTGAGATCGTAAGGCGAGGGGGGAGGCCCCTGGAAGATCGGCGCCGGTTCGGGACCGCCTGGGGGAGCCGCTCTGCCCGGAGCCGGAACGGTCGCCTGGGCGCGCATCACTTTGCTGTCACTAACGCTCAACTTACTCACGACCTTTTCAACGCCGGGGACCGAAGCTGCGATTTTGACGGCGTCATCGCTTTGGTCCTTGCCGCTCACGGTGCCGCTAAGCTCAACGGTTCCATTGCGACAAACGACCTTAATGTCGAACTGCCGCAACTGGCCGCTTTGCCGCAGTTGGCCCGCGATGGTGTTGGCGACTTGTTGGTTGTCCATGGTGGCCGGGCCCGCGTCCAAACCGTGACGCGACGGTTCCTGGCCCCACGTAGGGTGGATAAGCCACAGCCCGAGGGCGGAGGCTAGCAGGTATCGGGAACGGAAAGTCACGGCATCATCCTCCTGACGATAGTGCGTGGCGGAAGTACGCGTTACCCAGCTTCCTATATCGGTCAGCGCCTGGGCTGCCCCGCTTAATCCCGCAACAAAGCGCGACAAGATCGCCAAGCAGAAACAGGACATTCCGCAAGGCCGGTACAATTGGAAAGGTTTAGCGGTCGATTGGAGAGGTGAATTCGTTCAATTTGCTATTTCGTTAGTTCAGTGGCCGCCGCTGTCGCATAGTAACGCCTACCCCAATTCTAAAGCCGAATGACGTTTAATCGGTTGGTGATTTCCTCAGCCGAGATCAATTCGCCCTGTCCGGATCCCGGACAGACGGATTTCGTGTGCTCCCAATCTTCCGGCGACAGCAGATTACTTTGCCAAAAGGGCCACGTCCGGCACTGGCGAGGGCGAACGGCGTATATTGTGCACCCCTGGCCGCGCTCGAAGAATACGCAATCGCCGTTGGCCTTTTCGCGCAGCGATTTCTCGCGATAAGCCGGTTTGGTGTACAAAGCCGTCACCTGGTCGGTGGATTCCCCGCGAAGGGCGGCGATGGCGGCGATTTCTTCCTCGTTAACATAGACATAACCTGGCTCGCCTGTGCAGCAGTTGCCGCAGCGCGTACAGCGAAAGCGCAGGCCATCTTGGTACCATGGCTCATTCATGTAACGCTCTAAACCTCATGGGCGGGCCTTCATGAAGATCTCCGTTATCATACCGACTCTGAACGAAGAAAGCTGCCTGTCCCATACCCTCGAATCGCTGCGTGTCCAAAGGCCCCACGAGATCATTGTCGTGGATGGCGGCAGCACGGACGCCACCTGCAAAGTGGCGACCGCCCTGGCCGATCAGGTTCTCCAAGGCCCGCGCGGGCGCGCGATTCAAATGAACCTGGGCGCTGCCATCGCGAGCGGCGACGCCTTGCTATTTCTGCATGCCGATTGTTTTCTCGAGGCCGGCGCGCTGCCCGAAATGAGGCGATGCTTGAAGCGCCGTGGTGTAGCTGCCGGCTGCTTTCGCATGGCGGTGCAGGCCTCCGGACTTCTTTATCGCTCGATCGACGCTTGCGCGTCGCTCCGAGTCCGGCTGACCGGACTGGTCTATGGAGACCAAGGGCTCTTTCTCAAGCGGGACGTTTTTTCGGCGCTAGGCTGTTTCCCGGACGTGCCGTTAATGGAAGACGTTTTCTTTAGCAAGAAGCTGCGCCGCTACGGCCGGATCTTAGTAGCCAAGACCCGCGTTCTTGTATCCCCTCGGCGCTGGCAGCAAAAAGGCATCATTCGGCAGTCGCTGCGGAATTGGTCCCTCTTGGCAAGGGCCGCCTGGGGCGTTTCCCCGAGGCGGTTGGCGTCAGCCTATCCGGAGGTACGCTAGATTAGCCGAACGATTTGGTAGCCGCCTGTTTGGAGAAGTGCAATAATACAGGACACTGGGAAGTTGGTCCTGAGCGAAAGTCATTTGCCGGCAAATCCCGACCATCTTGAAATTGATTGCTGTACGTCGCCCCTAGGAGATTCATGATGTTAGTATTGCAATCCAATCCGGTCCCCTTGCAAATGATTGAGGACGGAACCATCCGAATTACTGGAACGAGGATCCCGCTGGAGACGGTTATCGAAGAGTTTAGGGATGGAGCCACTGCCGAGGAAATCGTGATTAACTACCCGACCCTCGAATTGGCGGATGTGTATGTGGTTATTGGGTATTATTTGCACCACAAGAACGAAGTCGACAACTACATGATTCAACAAGAAGCTGCCGCTGAAGCTATAAAGAACAAAATCCAAGCCAATCAAGATCTCAACGGAATTCGAGAAAGACTATTGGCTCGCCAAGCTTCATTGCGAGGCAACGATGCTTCCGCTCCTAGCTGATGAAAACTTTAACGGCCGTCTCTTCGCGGCTCTGAAAAAGCAGAACGCGGCCTTGGACTTCGTCCGTGTTCAAGATGTCGGGTTGATTGGCATATCGGAATTCCATCATCCTCGATTGGGCCGCTTCGAACAATCGGATTCTTCTTACCCACGACCGTAAAACAATTCCCAACTTCGCACTCAATCGGGTCCGCCAAGGCTTACGCATGCCTGGAGTTTGGGTTATTAGGCGCCGATGGGTTCCAAATCGTCAACTCATTGGAGAGATTCTTCTTTTTGCGGAATGCAGCCTCGATGAAGAGTGGGCAAACCAATTACTTTATTTCCCAATTTAGTGCGCTTCAATCAGGCTATTGTCTCCTTGCTATTCGTTGAAATTCTATTGGCATATTCTGCCCTCCGTCCCTACAATCGCCCGCCTGTATGCCTGCATGGCAATGCAACCGAATCCAGCTCAAAGAAAAAGGGCTCGTCGCAATGGAAGGCTCAAACAAGGCGATGGCCCAGGTGCCGCGCATGGCATACTGGGCTTTAACAGCCCTATTCGTAATGAATCTGCTCAACTACATCGACCGCTATATTTTGGCGGCGGTGATGTCTCAGGTGCAAAAAGACCTCACCATCGACGGCGTCCCAGGCATTAACGACGAGCAGGGCGGCTATCTGGGATCGGCGTTTTTGATCAGCTATTCGGTTTTTAGTCCTTTCATTGGTTGGATGGGGGATCGGTGGAAACGTAAATATCTTTTAGCGGCAGGTGTAGGAATTTGGAGCCTCGCCACATTCGGGTCGGGTATGGCTACCACATATAGCCATATGTTTTTAGCCCGTAGCATAATGGGCATCGGCGAGGCCACTTATGCGACATTGGCGCCTACGATCATTGCCGACCTCTTCACGCGGGAAAAACGAAACCGCATGCTTTCCATTTTCTACGTCGCTATACCAATCGGTTCCGCGCTTGGGTACGGAATCGGCGCTCAGGTCAGCGCCGGCTACGGCTGGCCATGGGCTTTCTACGTCGTAGGGCTGCCAGGTTTTTTCGTTGCATTGGCTGCCCTCGGAATTCCGGAACCGAAGCGAGGTGCCAGCGAAGAGGTGGCGCCCGACGATGTTCCGACTCACGGAAGCATGCCAACCTCTTGGCAAACCTATAAAGCCCTCTTTCGCAATCGGTCTTATTTGTACGACACGCTTGGTATGGCTTTCATGACCTTTGCCGTCGGTGGTTTAGCCATCTGGACGCCCAAATTTCTAGAGACACATCGCGACATGTCGCAGCAAAAAGCGGGCACTTACACAGGCATCATGCTGGCTGTTGGAGGTCTACTGGGAACGATCCTTGGAAGCTGGCTTGCCGATAAATATGCTGGACGAGTTCGAGGCGCTTACTTTTGGGTTTGTGGATTGGCGACTCTCGCTGGGGCGCCTTTCATCTTTTTGACGATAGTGGCGCAACACGAATTACTGATCTTTGCCAGTATGGGGGTGGGCCTCACCCTGGTTTTCGCCTATACCGGTCCCTCCAACACGATCATCGTCAACGTGACGCCACCGAATATGCGGGCAGCGGCTTTCGCCGTGAACATCTTCGCGATCCATATTTTGGGCGATATTCCATCGCCACCGTTAATGGGAATGGTTTCCGATTGGACACGGGACAGTTTTTGGGGCCTGGTTATTACCGTACCAGCTCTTGTAATGAGCGGAATATTTTACTGCGTCGGATCGCGATATTTGGAATCTGATCAAGAAGCCATGATTGCAGGACTACGAGGCCGTAAAAAACCGGCATAGCAGGCCCTCATCAATTGCCTCGTGCGAAAAACAGCATCGCAGGCGTTGTCCCCTGGCCCACCGGGATTAGCTGATTAAACCGGTAGCGCTGGATCGTTTTCAACGCCTGCTCGGCTTCTTCAGATTTATTGCCCAAGCCCATCAAGATCCGAGTGGAATCGGCGAGAACCCAGTCAGCGCCGATTTGTTTGACAGTCAGTTCCGATGGACGGAAAGTGAGACCCCCGGTGCCTAATTGGACGCCGTGCGGCGCTTGGCCGTAGCTTAAGAAATAAGCGAACGAGGGTTTCGGCTGGCCGGTCGTGCAATGTTCGGTGCACTGGTACGATCGGATTAGGTTCACCGCTTGATTGGCCGCGTGTTCATCGTTGCCGAAGTTTCCGAAGACATAGCTTCCGGAAACGACTTTCCAACCCTGCCGGTCCTTCTTGGCCTCCACCCGCCGCCAATCAAACGGGACGCGCTCCGCGCTTACCGCCGAGTCAGACAGCGGCGAGCGCGGCTCGTTTAATTGACGAGCGCGCGGCAAAACGGCGGGGATGTTGGAATGGGAAAGATCCGGCAACTTGCCGGCTAGTCCCTTGTCCGCTTTCGATGCCGATTGTTGAATGGATGCAATGTGATCTTCCAGGCGAGCTTCCGTGGGATCCTGGTTGCTTTCAATGGTGCTTTCCTTGCTTTTGAATGGACCCGTCATGCGGTTGTGCGTTGCGATGCGCGAAACTCTAAGAGCGTCCATGCTTTCAGAAGGCGCCCTGGCCGCATCGGCCAGGAAGACAATCATGGCAGGCGTGCCTTGGCCCACATAGCCGATTTGGGCGAAGCCATACCGCTTCAAAACCTCGGCGGTCAGTTTAGCTTCTTCCTTCTGAGTGCCCAGATTGAACAGAATGCGATAAGTGTCTCGGACGCACCATTCTTGCTGGACCGCTTCAACGCGCAACCGTTCCAGATCGATAGGTACAGTCCGCAGGCCCAAGCAAGGTCCTGTTGGAGCATGCCCATCTACCAGCCAATACTCAACGATCGGCTCCGGTGAACCTATCGTGCCCAATTGATTGAGGCCCAGGCTGCGTATCAGGCGCAGAGCCAACCTTGCGTCTGCCTCCCGACGCCCGAAATCCTTGAGTGCAATTCCCTCAGCCAGGAGTTGCCAATGATTGTCTTGCCATTGCAACTCGACCTTGTCGGAATCAAAAGAAAGTAGACGCTCTTGGCCGTCCTTCGCTGCTTTGGCAGGCTCTTGGATGAGCGAAATAACGAAAGAGCTTGCCAAAAGCAGGGCGCAAACTGTCAAGAGCCGTTGCATGTTACCTCTCCTTGGTCGGCGCGCGGGCCCTGGATCTCGAAGGCGCTTTCCTGAATTATCGGATCGAGAGTTTAGGAGAAATGACCGAAAAAAAGAAAAAAGCAGGACAAGCCTCTCGTTACCGGCAGAACCGGTCCTTGAATCCCGATGGAGTGTTCGCACTTTTGTTAGGCGTCCGAGTTGCCGGTGTAACACCCTGGGACGGACGGGCTCTTCACCTGCCCATCCCTTCGGCAGCCTGGCGACCATCGGCCCGGAGACCGAAGGCCCATAGCTTTGCGTCGCCGTCTTTCGACGGTTTTGCCCTTTCGAGGATGAAAGGCGTTTGGAATTCAAGCAAGACAAAAAGGCTTGCCCCCGAAAACCGCCACGAAAACTGGCGGCTTCGTTTGCCGAACAAGTCTAGGTCGCATTCCTTGCGTTAGCAACTAAGCGAGCCGACTTGCCCCCCATCACTGGTCGGAAAAATCAGTGAGCGGTGGCGGAATACGAAGCCAACTACCCAAATCTCGCCCCTTGCCTTATCAACGCCATAGTCTCGGGCCCACGGCGGCGTGGCTTGATTTAATTATGAGAATTCGTTACTTGCGTTGTCGGTGCGCTTCACTGAGCGGGTAAACCACGCGGCATGGAGAGGCGGCAAGGCCCCGAGCGATGATCACATCCCAGAAAATGACGTTGTCCACGTATGGAAGGTCGGAAGGGCGAAGCGGGCCACGATTCAGTCTCATCTTTCCCACTTACAATGCAGGATCGCGCCTGGAAAGAGTCCGGAAGGAAGTCAGCCAATTTATCGCCACCAGGGACACTGATTGGGAAGTAATCTTCGTTTGCGATGGCTGCACCGATGGCTCACAAGAGCTCTTGGAGACTCTTGCCCCCAAAGGACATGGCCGGATTCGCGTCTTAAGTTACTCCACCAACCGTGGCAAGGGGTATGCCGTCCGGCAGGGACTGTCGGCTGCTCGGGGAAGATCGTGCTTATTTACAGACGTGGACCTCGCCTATCCCTTTGAAGATGTCATTCGGCTAGCGGAGGCGCTCGAAAACGGCGCTGACGTTGCTATTGCTTCGCGAACGCATCGGGATAGTCGGCTAATCTTG
>JBJMQT010000025.1:0-22052 GCA_045802525.1 Gemmataceae bacterium | reverse complement strand
TTCTCCTCAGCAATGCCCGGTGGATGCTTGCGAGGATGCAGGAGCGACGGCAATGCAAGCGCGCGCTCCAGTGTGTCCAATTGATTGGCCAGGGAACCGCGTTCGCCTACAAGCACAACGCGGGCTGCCGCCAAGAGCAGCACTCGGTCTTCATCGGAGATCTGGGCAGCCTTGCGCAAGAAGACTCCACCTGGTTTGTCCAGCCATCGATGGGCGTCGCTAGCCATGGTCAGATTCTGAAGCTGTTCATGCAATTCTTCATGGTAGCTGGTTGGATGATCGTTCAAGATAATCAAATCGACATCGAGTCCTTTGAGCTTCCAATAAGTGTGCGCGATTAATGTCTGTCGAACCAACGGCAGATGTTCGATTTCTGCGATGCGAACGATGGCGATCGGCCTGTCTCCGGAAATGCCGTGCCGCCAGAGCGACGTTTGACCTTGCCGGTTGGCCAGCAGTTGGGCAACGGGCGCCCGTAAGGCGGCGTTCGCAAATAAAAGGTGAGCCGCAAGCCGTTGAAATAAATGTAGGTCTTCGGGCGAAATTTGCAGATGGCGTAATTCGACTTGAGCATGAGCCCAGGCCAACTCGAAGGTCCGCGCAGCGGCATGAATGTCATGAAACCGGTCTGCCAGGGCGAGAGCTTCCTCTCTCGAATGGACCAAGCCCGTAGAAAAAGCCAGCCGAGCGGTCGTTCCAGGTTCCAAACGAATGCGCTGGCGAATGCTAAAGATAGGGTCCAGAACGGGGCCGGTTTTGCCGGACAGGGAGGCGTATCGCTCGAGAACCTGGGGATTAGCGGGCGTGCGGTTGCGGCCTAGGAAACGCGCTCGATCAGTCTCGTACTGAGGTCCTCCTAGGGGGACGCCTTCTAGAGCCAATACATGTAAGCCCCAAACCGGCTTTTGATCTTCCGACCTGGGCCGCCGACGGCACAAAAGTGCGGCGGAACCGGGTAGCCATTCCGTTTCCAGGAAAATATTGCCAAATGCCGGGTGGGCTAAGTCGGCGCCCCGAGAATTCAATACGACTTCAGCAAAGCTGGTGATCTCTAGATCTGTGCGCCGACGCGTTAAATTGGTCAGAGTCAACTGACGAACTTCGATATTGTTCTCCGGTGAGACTGTGATTTCTAAATGCGTTTCAATTCCCGTGTCGCGACGCCGGATATCGGCTTTGTCGGCGAAGTAGACAACCTCATAGTTGCTGGGCGACCGCCCGATTGGTTGATGGCCCGCCGACCAGGTAAGGCCGGTGTGCATATCGCGGAGGTAGCAGTATTGGCCCCAGCAATCACGTGTCGGATCCTCACGCCATCGTGTCACGTCCAGGCCGTCACATGTGCTATAGCCGGACCCGGCATTGGTCACCATTACGGAGTACCTGCCATTGGACAGCAGATGGGTTCGCGGCGTCGGAGTTGCCGCCGTCGTGAGACGCCGGCTGAGTTGCTTGGGCCGTTCGGACACAATCTGGCTGGGACCTTGCTCGCGTTCAAGAGGCTGACGAATGACACCATGCACGGGAACGCGCTCTTCGAGCAAAAGATCGGCCGAGCGAACCACCGGGTCGCTGTGAAAACGCCGGGGCATGATGTCGTCGCAAAGGCAATTGACCATCGCCACTAAACCCATTCCCTGGTGGTGGGCCATGTGCGATTTGACGACTTGCACTCGCTGGCCTTTGAGAAGGCGTTCTTTTGTATAATCCAACGCCTCATAGAGACCGTGGACGTCGATGGCGCCTTCTAGCTCGATGTTCCGCAAATTAGCAAGCGCAGCACGGGGTTCAATGGCTAGAGCCAAGGCCGCCGCATAAGGCGCAATCACTAGATCCGTTCCCAGGCCGCGTTTAAGCCCCAATCCAGGTACGCCAAAGGAACGGTACTGGTAGTCGAGATTACCGTCCAAGAAGTTGAAGGCGGATTCTGAGATGCCCCAAGGAACCCTCTTTTGCTTCCCATACTGAATCTGGCTTGCCACGGCCGCTTGGCAGCTGACGCTCAACATCGTACCGGGATAGGAGCGAAGCATCAGCCGGGGCATCAGATATTCGAACATGGTTCCGCCCCAGGAGAGCAAAACCGTATGCCCAAGGCTTCGAGAGAATAGACGGCCTAATTGGAACCAGTGCTTGACCGGCGCGTCCCCTCGCGCAATGGCTAAGTAGCTGGTGAGGCAAGCTTCCGAAGCAAGCAAATCATAATGAGCGTTATCAAGCCGATTCTGGCTGAGATTGTAGCCAATGGAGAATAAATGGCGGTCTTCGTTATAAAGAAACCGAAACTCCATCTTTTCAGTCAGCGATTCGCAGCGACTGGCTAGGCTATCTATTCGGCTCAAGGCCGCGGTAGTATCCGCTTCCTTAAGAAGATCTAATAACTCCTTGACGGCGCCTCTTGACGCCTCAGAAAAATGCACTTCAAGGGCGGAAAGGTCGACCTGAAGGCTATTGCGCCGCTTATCCAACTCCACTAAGGCAACCGGTTCCACCAATTCTGCCAAAATGCTATGCCAACGTGATGCATGTTCAGACTCCAAAGATATTCCGGCCCCATTGCGCGCGACCCAGGCAAGCCAGGGCAGCATCTGTTCGATGTCCTCGAGATGCCCCCCAACTTGCGCCTGCAAACGATCAGCCCACAGCTGAATCTCTTCGGGGCATTCCTTAACGAGCCGGCCCAATTCTCGAGCACGTGCCGGTAAGCCGCTTGCATGCTTTTCAATTTGGCGCAGCCAATCATGGCATACTAGGAAATCGGTCGGGCTGCGTTCCAACAAGCGGCCAATTTCATGGAGATCGGCATCGAGCTTTTGAAAGGCTTCAAGAGGCTCCGGCTCGGAGGGCGGTTCCACTTCGCGAACCGCCTCGCCCAGCAATTCCGCCACGTCGATTAATCCCTGCCTCAGAGCCGGGTTGGGAAACACTTCTTTGGTCTTGTTCTCCAGGCCTTGCTTGAGCGTCATCAAGCATGCCAACAAATTGCCGCTGTCCACCGTCGAGATGTACCCGGGAGGAAGTGACTTCAGAGTATGCGTGTCATACCAATTGTGAAAATGCCCGTGATAGCGGTCCAGCCTGTCCATCGTCTCCAACGTTTTTTCGAGGCGCGTGATGAGGCTGGTCAAACTCAGGTACCCAAGGTCGTGCGCGGCCAGCGTAGATAAAAGTAAAAGGCCTTTATTGGTGGGCGAGGTGCGATGGGCCACAACGCTTTTGGGATCCTCTTGGTAATTGTCCGGAGGGAGCCAGTGATCCTCATCGCCCACAAAGGTCTCAAAGAAATTCCAGGTTTTTCGGGCGAGATGGCGCAATTCTTTGCGGTCGGCCGCCGTGAGTTCCGGTTTCGGCGCTTGGCGCGGAAGGCTTACGAGGTACCCAATCAAGGGTGAGGCTAGCCAAAGAATTAACAAAGGTAGGGCGGCAATCAGGCTATCGCGGTTCGAAAAGAAAACTGTCCCTACGAATACGACGGAGATTCCAACCGCCGGCCACATATTCCATAAGAAGTTGGTGAGGTCCGTTCCCAGGCGCATTTCCGTCGAGGCGGCGGTTTCCCACTCCAGTAACCGCCGCCGGCTTATGAACACCCGATAAAGAGTTCTTCCAATTGCATCCGCCATCAAGCAGGACTGGTCCGCAAGGAAAGTGACCGTCAATCCGACTTGCCCTGCCGTCGGCAAGGCGTCTTCGTGCAGGGCGGCGACAAGCGGCATGATCGTGACCGCGCGAATGCACTGGATCAGGTTGCCTACCAAGAGAAAAAGAAGAGGGAGGGATAGAACAAGGAGAGCGGCGCCGGACCACCACCACGCGGACCCCGGCAAAATCGTCCAGCCCAACAAAAGCAATAGGAGCAATGAAGGAGGGACTAGAGTGCGCCGGAGGTTGTCGAAAACTTTCCAACGTTCCAAGAGCGGAAGCGGGTTTGGCCCCCGCACGGGCCTGTCCGGCCGGCCCGAGCCGGGCGCGGGCACTTTGGAAAATAACCAGGGCAAAAGTTGCCAATCGCCGCGCGTCCAGCGATGCTCGCGGCGTGCATACGTGTGATACCGCGAGGGAAAGTCGTCCATCACTTCGATGTCCGTCACCAGACCACATCGTGCAAAATCACATTCGATGAGATCATGGCTGAGAATGTGATTGTCTGGAAATCTGCCCCCGACCGCCTGCTGGAAAGCATCGACGTCGTAAAGCCCCTTACCCGTGTAACTGCCGGCCCCGAAAAGATCTTGATAAACGTCCGAGACGGCTACAGCGTAAGGATCAATGCCTTTGGAGGACGAAAAGATCTGAGCAAATAGCGATCGCAAGGCGGAAGATAAAGTGAAATTAACTCGTGGTTGCAGGACGCTGTAGCCCTGGACGACCCGGCCCGTTTGAGGGTCGAAACGGGGCTGATTCAGGGGATGCGCCAGGGTGGCAACGAGCCGCTGGGCCACTTCTCGTGGCAGCCGCGTGTCGGCGTCAAGCGTAAGAACAAACCGGATATTCCCTAGTCGGGCGGGATCGAGACTTGTCCATTTAAAGCTGGTGTCTTTAGCTCCACGCAGCAACCTATTGAATTCGATTAGCTTGCCACGTTTTCGCTCCCACCCCATCCAGCATCCCTGAACAGCGTTCCATTGACGTTCCCTGTGGAAAAGGCAAAAACGGTCGGGTCCACTGCTGGGATGTCGCGCGTTGAGCGCCTGAATTTGATCGAGGGCCGCTTTCAGCAAATCCTCGTCCTCCGGTTGATTCTTGGCCGGTGCGTCAGCAAAATCCGTCAACAAAGCGAAGCGGAGGTTCGGATCCGAATTTGTCAGATAATGCAGTTCGAGATGTTCAACCAGGGAAATTACGCCTTGCGCGTTAATCAAGAGACTAGGAACAACGACACAAGTCGCACAATCTCCAGGAATTCCTTCTTTAAAATTGAGCTTGGCCAGCACGCGAGGGGGAATAATTTGGGTCACCAAGAAGTTGGTCAAGGCGATCGCCACCTCGCTGACCGGCACCAATACTGTCAAGGCGACAAGCAAGCTGATCCAGGACCACCCCGTAGCTGACACAATAGCGATGACGATGAGGAAGACTAAGGTGGCAAGACAACCAAAGTAGAAACTATTCGGATGGCGGAGTAATAAGCCTCTAAACCGATCCACCACCCGCGGAACATAGCCAATTTGTGCTTGGAGTTCTTTTTGGCCGTCGTCCGCGATGTAATACCCAACATGTTGTCGTCGGACATCGTTTGGCGCGCCGACTTGGGCCAAGGAGAGAATCTTATCCGTGACCTCCAATTCGGAGCGCTGGCTTGCTCGCGCCATTTTTTCTAAGGTTCGGCGATAGCGGTCTCTTGTGGCAAAGTCTTGGCGAGCATAGATATTGGCCGGGTCCCGACGCAACGCCTTCTCGACAAGACTGGTCTCCTCAAAAAAAGTATTCCAGTCGAGGGCCGCCAGCAGCCGCAAACTGGTGACACAATTGCCAATCGACACCTGATTAGCGGCTTGGCGCTGATGCTCGCGCCGAAGAATCTCCGTAGTGTTCGTGCCGTGGTAGCTGAGATGGTCCTCCAGCCAACCGGCCATGGACGCTAGGGTTGAGCTTGGGTCGCGCAGCAAAGGCAGCAGCCCCGTTACGAACCGGTCGTCCAAGCGTTCGCTCGCATCGCCGCCAATCGGTGGAAAATGTTGTTTTTCAGATTTGGCATTCTCCGCCGCCCAGCGCTCCGCCCGCGCCCGCTCGTCCCAAGCGTGCAACATCTCTTCGGCTAGACGGCGCAGATTTTCCAATAGAACCAAACGCAGCATAGTAGGAACCGCCCACAGTTCGCCTATTGTGAGCGGCGCGACGGCTTGGTAAGCCTGAACGAACCGGGTAATGTACCTTTCATCAAGATTGCTGTCGGTATGCGCGACCAGCGAGAGAGCCAACGCGTAAATCCGCGGGCTCCCCGCTAGAGGACCCGACGCCAGTTTGGGAAGCTCCTGGTAGAACCCTCGAGGCAAATCCTGCCGGACCTCCCTAAGCATCTCCTCAATGACGTAGAAATTGTCGAGAAGCCACTCGGCATCGGGGGTAAGTTCTTGGTTTTGCGCGCTGGCTTCCGCGATTCGCCGATAGGAACGAACAAGAATCCGACTGTTTTGCTTGAATCGCTGCAAGAGCGACGGATACGCACGTTTCCAACCTACGGGAGAGAAAGCCGCGAGATCGCGCGCATGGGCCTCTAAGTGGTCCAGACCATAAAGTTCCGCGCGGATGGGGGCCGATCCAAGAAGCCCAACAAAAGGGTCGGTAAGGGTCAGCGACGTTCGGGATGAAGCCGGAACAGTACTCATGATGCGTACACACTTCTATTAAGATCGGACAATGGCTCAGCCTTGAGTCAGAAACGTCTGCGTCCGCGTATGTTATAGAAACGGCAATAAAGACGCGACAACACGGCGCTTACTCGATTCGCCTCAAACCGCTGGCCAGTTCGCGGGCAAACATAATGCCAAAATGCCAAAGGCGGATGGGCTGCACTTTCCGGAAACTTCTTGACGGTAACCGTTTACATTCGCATACCATCGGAATTCGTTTCGGCATTAACTTAGCTCCCCGTCTTATGCTACATTCAAATACGGGACAGAAGAAGCGACCACATCGTCGTGGCGCTTGTGCCCGCAGCGGCACAAAGGTGTGCGACCTTTTCAAATGAAACCTTCACTGGGGGCGATTCCCCCATTACCAATTTCTCGCGACTCGCGGATCTTTGGCAAGAAAGATCCACTCGCTCTTCCTCCACAGGCGACCGTTCCGCCTCGTTCGCTGGACGGTATCGGAGCGGCAGATCGAATGTTCCTCGAGAGCTTGCACCGGCTCTCTCTGCAGTATTTTATCGATAATCAAATGCCGAACGGTCTGGTGTTGGACCGCCAACGCAATCACGGTCATATACGGGCTTATGGACTGTGCAGCACCGCTACGACAGGCATGGGTTTCATTGCTCTGGCCCTGGCCGGTTCACCTCCTTATCACCTTATCAGTCGAATATCCGCGGTCGAAAGGATTAAATGCGGCCTGCAAACGGCATTGGAACGGTTACCTCATGAAGAAGGCATCATGCCTCACTTCGTGGACTCCGTCTCCCAGGCAGTTCATGGTTATGATTCGCTGAGCACCATTGACTCGGCGTGGTTGCTGGCGGGGGCCTTTACCGCGGCAATTCTTCTGGAAGACGGTGAGTTGGAAGCGCTCGCGAACAACCTGTACGCGCGGGTCAACTGGGATTACTGGACAGCACCAGAGGAGCCAAATGGTCGGGAGCTGCTTCGCCATGGGAAAGGACCGAACGGTCAATTTCTCGGCTGCTCCTGGGATCGGCTCAATGGCGAAACGATCTTCATGTATGTCCTAGGCGCCGGCGCCGCACCGGGCCGATCTCTGTCAGCTCAGGCTTGGAAGAGATTGCAACCATTCGTCGGATCCGTGGCCGGCTCGGCTTTCTGTAGCGCCGACTTGGGATTATTCGTGTTTCAGTACGGACTGGATTTATTAGACCTGCGGCGCTGGAAGATGCCGGGCGATGTTGACTTATGGCAAGAAGCCGCTGTCGCGACAGAGGCAAATCGCCGTATCTGTCAAAATTATGCGTCTCAGTTTCCAACGTACCTTCGTCATTGGGGATTATCAGCGGGTGACGGGCCCGGCGCCTCAGGCAGCGTTGACTGCTACCGTTGCTATGCGCCGTCGGGTCCGATTGACGGAACGGCTCATTTGACGGCGACCTTAGCCTCGATTGTCCATGATCCCGAAGCGGTGCTAGAAAATTTGCATCAGGCGGATGGAAAGGCGCGGCCGATCGCACGCGGGCGCTACGGGTTCAGCAACGTCAACCTTTCGCCCTCCTGGGTTAGCGAGGACGTGGTGGGCATCGACCTCGGCTCCGTGGTGTTGTCACTTGACAATTTCCTGATCGCCGATCGTGTCCGAACGGCATTTCACCGAGTGCCTTGCGTTCGGCAGGGATTAGAGTGCATTGGTTTTCGAAAAATCGAGTCTATCCACGAGGACCCTATCTCGATGGGCTGCCCAACCCGCCAGGCATCGTAAACGCGTCCACGCCAGTAATTATCCAGGGCCTTTTGCGAATTGTCCTGCGCACTCCGGGGAACAGTTGCGCCCGTCTCTTTCTTTGCGCTTTCTAAATCCCTTTTGGATGATGAATTCTCAAGCGCTCTCAGTATACTAAGCACGTTGGCATACTCTTTGCACTTGGCTCAGGGCCCCTCCAAAGCCGCAATGAGGAAACTATGTCTCGTTAAGGAGCGCTACATGAATGACGCAACCCTTAGTTCCAAATCGACCGATCTTCAAGAGCTTCCCAATTCGAGCTTTCGCCTCAGTGCCGCCCATAATCATGCTTATTCGACCCGCAAATCTACGGTCGAACGCTTACTAGGCCGCCCCGAAGCCGCATTCTTCGACGATGAAGCCCTTGAGGCCGACATCCGGGGCGATCTAACTCCAGCGCAAATGGTTGAAGGTAAACTAATGAGGGTGCTTCGCGGCAATCCCATGCCGGTTCGATACCTTCTAAACAAGGCTCGCCGGTAGTTCGGGGTCGGAACAGAGACGGGGTTAGGAACCGAAATCCCCGGATTGCCTCACTTTAGACTTTCAGTCCGCCCATTGATGTTCTCAGGGAAAGGGCACCGGATCGCAGGTCGGTGCTTTATGACGGCGCTTGGGATCCGCCTGGGGATCGATGTATATCAATTCGAGATTGAGCGAAGACAATAAGCCGTGGTATTGATTTCCCACCGAGAATATAGGCATGTCGCGGCGAAGTCCTGTGGTCCGCTCGCCTAATGGGCCGAGGATAGCGTAGCGATGGAACTGAGGTTGACAGCGCAACGGCACCGGATCGGAAATCACCATTCCAGCCGAGCGATAAGCCTTTTCGATTAGCTCGGTGCAATAGAGCTTGTCATCGCCGAGCCCCAGGTCTTTATCAAACGGAACTTCTTCCAAGTACTTTTCATGGCAATAGGCGATGGCCTGCGGCACTCCTCCTTGGAATTCCGGACGCGGGCGATAGATAGCCAATCGGTGCGGCACAACATCGAGAATCCAGATCTCGAACGGCATGTGGCGAACGCCTTCCAACTCCGCATCGTAAACCCATATTTTGCCGTCTTTCCAGTGGGCAATGGCATCGTGAGAAAAGGCACTGTCCGTAGCCGTAACCAAAATATGATTGGTTATTTTATCCTTGATCCCCAGCCCCAAGCCGCGGCGCACAATAATATCGCCGTCTTGAATATGCTCTTTTCCGAACTCCCGCCAGGCTGCTAATTCGGGCGTATCAGGGCATACCTGGAGAAGCCCTTGCTCGCGTAGGGCATTGGCCTCCGGACCCCAGGGATGCCTATCGCGCCATTCGGGGGGTACATGCGTCATGGAAGGCATAGTCGGAGTCTGACAGCCGGCAAGGCACAACGCAGCAGTCAACAGCGCTAGGGCGCTTGAATTCTTCTTCATGCGACTATGCTCCCGAGACCCATCCCAGTCACGCGCTGTTTAGCCCAACGCAAGCGCTTTCACTTCGGCGCGCATTTGCAGATGCGATTAGCGGAGGCAATTCCTGCCCGCCGTTTTTCTCTAGTCTTGGGTTCGTCCCGGCAATGGACCAATAATGAGAGGTTTTCGGCTTAAGAGGATTGTTTGGGTAGTAACGACCGCTGCCTAAATCGGTGTAAGCGATAAACTTTGCGCAGCCTCTAATATAAGAGTAGAGTGAGGGAACAAACATAGAGGACGGCAATTCGTAGCCGAGCGCTGCAAGACGGGATTGCCGAGGAACAAACACATGAGCGATGTCCATCATGTGGTCATCATCGGCGGGGGGTTTGGCGGCTTGCAAGCGGCCATCAACTTGAAACGCGCCCCGGTCAAAGTGACTTCTTCTGGATAGGCGGAACTTCCACCTCTTTCAGCCCCTGCTCTACCAGGTAGCAACCGGCAGCCTGTCTCCCGCCAACATCGCTTCGCCGTTGCGCGAAATTCTCAAACGGCAAAGAAATGTTCAGGTTCTCCTGGCTGAGGCATGCGGCATCGACGCCGCCCAGCGCCAGATCATTCTGCGGGACGGCACGATTGGCTTTGACACGCTCATTCTCGCCGCAGGGGCCCGACACCATTACTTCGGTCACGACGAATGGGAGGAGTTTGCCCCGGGCCTCAAGACGATTGAAGACGCGACCGAGATTCGCCGGCGGGTTCTCCTGGCATTCGAAGCCGCCGAACGCGAACCGGATCCTGACCGCGTCAAAGCTCTTTTGACGTTTGTCCTGGTGGGAGGAGGACCGACCGGCGTTGAGATGGCCGGCGCTCTGGCCGAAATCGCGCGCGATACCTTGAAGAACAATTTTCGCACGATCAATCCTGCGTCGGCCCATATTATTCTCTTGGAAGGAACCGACCGCATCTTGCCGCCCTTTCCGCCTTCCCTATCGAGCAAAGCGAAAGCGAGTCTTGAGCGCTTGGGAGTCGCCGTGCGAACCGGAGACGTTGTTTCGGACGTCAAGAAAGATCAAGTGACGGTGCGTCATGGCGAAGTGACGGAAATCATTCCCACCCATACGATCATTTGGGCGGCCGGTGTCCAAGCATCCTCGCTGGCCAAGGCCTTGGCGCAGGTCACCGGCGCACCTCTCGACCGTGCGGGGAGGGTAGTTGTTCAGCCGGACTTGAGCGTGCCCGGCTATCCCGATATTTTCGTCATTGGAGATATGGCCAATTTCAGCCACCAGACCGGCAAATCGCTGCCCGGCGTGGCGCCGCCGGCTATGCAGGAAGGCAAATATGTCGCTCAGCTCATTTCAGCGCGCTTGACGGGCAAAACGCTGCCGCCGTTCCTCTATAAAGATCGCGGCAGCTTGGCGACGATCGGCCGTGCCAGTGCCGTGGCCGACTTGGGCTGGCTTCATCTATCCGGGTATCTCGCCTGGCTGATCTGGATTTTCGTCCATTTGATGAACATTATCGAATTCCAGAACCGCTTCGTGGTGCTCGTCCAATGGGCCTGGAATTATTTCACGCGTGATCGCTCGGCCCGGCTCATAACCGGAAAGGATGCGGCGCCTTCGTTCGGCACTTCCGCTCGAGCGCCCCGACCAGACGATATTCCGCCGGACTGTGCCAAGGAAAGTCCGCAGATCGAAACGACTATGCAGTCGCGACCGATAGCGTGACCGCCTAGAGAGCGCTATTTCAGGTCATTGGATCTTTGGCGCCACTGTTGAGCCGGCGTGGCCAATGGATTGATAAATTCGCTCTCTTCTTTGGCTTCATCGAACTGCCCTGCCAAGGTTTCGATTCAACAGCCCACTATTACTTTTCGTTTCCTTCCATGAAAGGGCGCTGGTTCGCGCACGCGGGCGCCATAGAGCCTCAAAACGCGCTAAAAGCTCACTTGCGCTCAGGAGTTTTTTTTTGAAGCTCTTAGAGCGACTTTCGACCCAATCGGCAAATGCTTTTCATTTCTTTCCACAGGGGGTCAGGCGAATTGGAGAGAACCAAATCGAAGGCGCTTCGTTGGCCAGCGACACCTTAAGTTCCGTTTTTCACCAAGTAGGTTTCGTTTTTCACCAGGTGGTCCCGTTTTTCTTCGGGGGTGGGAGGGGGATGAAAAACGGAAAACGGTTGCGCGTTTTGACCGCAAACTCCTGAATAGAGTTTTCCTCCTACCCTGTGGCCCAAGTGACGACTCTGTGGTGCACCGCCCGCGCGCCAGAGGGTGATCAATAATTGAACACCCTGCCGACTTGCGCGCCTTCGTTGTCTCTCATTCGAAGGCGGCCAACGTCGGACCAGGGCTTTGCTTTCCTTCGGGGGAGCCTCTCGAAATCATTCAAGCAGGGCAGCTTTCAAGGCTTTGCGCCATTCATTGGTTTTCGGGTCATAGACGCCGAACCCGGCACAGAATTCCCAGTAGGCCCAACTGAACCCCAGGTTCTCCGCTTCGTGAACCACGTGGTGCATCCACCGAGCACGGGAGGCGGCGTCGGCCGCCGCAAACGTGCCGAACTCGCCTAGAAAGATCGGCCGGTCGTGCTTCTTGCCCCAGGCTTGGGCTTTCTCCAACTGTTTATGGACGGCGGCTTTTTCGCTGTCGCTGCCCGTCCACTTGCGTCCTTTCCACTTATCCGCGCCCTTGACCCAGGAGGCGCCCTGATGCGTGAACTGATAGGGATCATAGTAATGGACGGTCACAATCAGGTTTTTGTCTTCTTTAGGGAGCTCAAGCTTGTCCAAAGAGCCTATTGCATTCCATTGAGCCGGTCCCACTATGACAGGCCGGGCCGGATTGGTTTTGCGGATAACTTTCACAAGCGCAGCGAGCACGGCGTTCCACTTGGCATCGACCAGCTTTTCATGCGGCTCGTTAAGTAATTCGAAGTACAGTCCGGCGGGTTTATCCTGATACCGGGCGGCAATTTGCTCCCACAGGCCGACCAATCGAGGCAGTTCCTTGTCGGGATCCGAGTCCATCTCGGCATAGTGGTGAACATTGACCACGATGTTTAGCTTGTTAGCTAAGGCTTGATCAATGGCCCAGTCCAAGCGCTCGGCAAATTTGCGGTCAATAGTGTAGGGAGCGTCCGGCTTGGCATGAGCGGACCATTTAGTCGGCAACCGGACGCTTGCAAATCCGGCTTCCTTAATGGCCCGGAAATATTCAGGCTTGAGAGTGACGCCCCAATCGCCTTCATGCGGGGCTTCGAGAGCATTGCCCAGATTGATGCCGCGTCCAAGCTTGCGGTTGGCGGCATGGATGTCGGCTACCGGCTTCGTTTCGGGCCCCTCAGCGCTTTGAGACGTAAAAACGAGAGCGCAAGGAATAAAAAAGCCAAGAACGAAAGAGCGATTTAGCATATAGGGCTCCCAACGCAATTCTGGAGTTTGCGTATCTAAACAAGAGTTACTAACCTATTTTCTCAGAATCTCTGATCGCTCGCAATGCGGCCGCGTTGAGGGCATGACTTGCTGGAACTGCGCCTCCCCTAACATGAGGAGCCTGACAGATTCGTCTTATTTGGTAGACTCGATCCACCTGCCGCACTTACCCGATTACTCGAGAGCCAACACGCATAAGCTGGTGGACAATTCGCCCCGGGCCCGTTACCCTACATAAACCGCAGGGTTTAATTGGTTAGACCATTTAAATACGCCAATTGCTGTCCAATCCGGTTTACCCTGCTCACGCCTGACCGGTAAATTCGTCACCCAACGAGTGATACATGCAACTACTTCAGCGTCTAGCGCTTAAGGGCATTCTTGCCGAAGCCGACATCCCGGCCATTAAAGAAGTCGTTGCCGCTTCTCCCGATCGCTTTCTGTCCGAACTACTCAATAAGGGGCATGCCAAGGAAGAGCAAATCTTGGCGGCGCTGGGCGAAGAGCTTGGGCTCGATGTAGTGGATTTAACGCAGATTAAGGTCGAACCGGCTACGCTCCATTCCATGCCGCTCAAGTTGCTGCATCGGCGCACCTTAATGCCCATTGCCCGGAACAACGGCAGCCTTACAGTCGCCACCGGCGACCCCTTCGACATCTACGCCCTAGACGAATTGCAAACGTTGACCGGCCTGACAATCAAACCGGTCCTGGCCAGCCCGCGGGAAATTAGCCGGCTGCTCAAGACGCACTTCGGCGTCGGCGGCGAGACTGTGACCGCCTTGGTGCAGGAGCGCGACGGCGTCGAGCTGCTTCAGGAGACCGAGACCGACGATAGCGAACTGGCCAAAATGGCCCAGGAAGCCTCCGTCGTCAAGCTTGTCAACGAGATCCTCATTGAAGCAGCCAACGAGCGCGCCAGCGATATCCACATCGAGCCCGACGAGCACAGCCTGCGCATCCGTTACCGTATCGACGGCATGCTGCAAACCCAATCGCTGCCGCCGGAAATTAGCCGATTCCAGGCTGCCATTATAAGCCGCATCAAGATCATGGCCCGGCTCAACATCGCCGAAAAGCGCCTGCCGCAAGACGGCCGCATCAAGATGCGCGTGCAAAACCGTGAGATTGACGTCCGCGTTTCCATCATTCCGATGGTTCACGGCGAAGGCATCGTCATGCGCTTGCTCGACAAGGGGCGCATGGTGTTTAACCTGGCCAACGTCGGCATGGTCGAAGACACCTACCAGCTCTTCCGCAAAATGATCGACCGGCCCCACGGCATCGTCCTGGTCACCGGCCCGACCGGTTCCGGCAAGAGCACGACGCTTTATAGCGCTTTGAACGAAATCAAGAGCGAGAAAGTAAAGATCATCACGGTCGAAGACCCGGTCGAATACCAGCAGCCGGGCATCAGCCAAATTCAGGTCCATTCGAAGATTGGCCTGACGTTTGCCGCGAGTTTGAGAAGCATCCTGCGCCACGACCCCGACGTCATCCTGATCGGCGAAATGCGCGATATGGAAACGGCGGAAAGCGCGATCCAGGCCTCGCTGACCGGCCACATGGTCTTCAGCACCTTGCACACCAATGATGCCCCGAGCGCCTTCACACGGCTTATCGACATGGGCATTGAGCCGTTTCTCGTGAGCAGCACGGTCGAGGGCGTCATGGCCCAGCGGTTGGTGCGGACGATCTGCCCCGATTGCAAAGAGGAATTCGTGCCGCACGAGATGCCGAGCGACTTTCCGCACAACGGCAAAAAGGTCACGGTTTGGCACGGCGCCGGCTGCCGCTCCTGCCGCCAAACCGGCTATCGCGGCCGAACCGGCATCTATGAGCTCATGGTGACCGGCGACTCGATTCGCGAAATGTGCGTGCAGCGCGTCAATGCGTCGGTGATCCGCAACCAAGCCTTGAAGGAAGGCATGCGGACGCTCCGGCAGGACGGCTGGCTCAAAGTCATGAAAGGAATCACGACCCTCGATGAAGTGGCCCGCGTAACCGCGGGGGATATCAGTTAATTGCAATTGAAGACGTAGGGTGGGACGAGTCTTCGAGTCCCACCAGACTCCCTACGAACCACGAGCTACGAACCACCATCCAACCAATTGTGTAAACCGTGCCTGAATTCACTTACGAAGCGCTTGCGGGGAGTGGCCAACGCAGTCAGGGAACGCTGACTGCGACCAGCGAGCGCGAAGTGCTGGCAATGCTTGATGCGCGGGGGCTGTTCCCCGTCAAAATCGGAGCGCTCAAATCGCCGGACGCCGCCGGCAAAGGTTGGGGCCGGAAGATCAAAAGCCGGCACATGGCGTCGTTTTATTCCCAGCTGGCCGACCTGCTCCGTTCGGGCGTCTCGCTTCTCAAGGCCCTGGACATCTTGGAACGCCAAGGATCGCAGCCGGCTCTTTCGGAAGTCCTCCGTGAGGTGCGGGCTAAAGTGGCCGATGGAACCGGTCTCTCCGAAGCGATGGCCATGCATCCCCGCGCGTTTGACGAACTGGCCGTCAGCATGGTCAAGGCGGGGCAAGAAGCCGGGTTTCTGGAAGATGTGCTCACGCGCATTGCCGACTTCACCGAGCATCAAGAGGATCTGAAGGCTAAAGTCGTGGGAGCCATGGCGTACCCCGTCTTTTTGGCCGTCACCGGATTCATCGTTCTCAATGTGCTCGTGGTCTTTTTCGTGCCCCGCTTCGAGCCCATTTTCAAAAAACTAGATGAGAAGGGGGAATTGCCTCTTCTCACTCAAGGCCTAATCGGCACAAGCCATCTAATCCAGCGCCAAGGCCTTTTGGTGCTGGCCGGCGCCATAGGTTTATTTTGGCTGTTTCGTCGCTGGGCACGGACCGAATCCGGCCGATTAAAATTAGACGCCTTCCGTCTTCGACTGCCGGGCATGGGTACCATTTATGTCTCCTATGCCTTATCGCGCTTTACGCGCATTCTCGGCACTTTACTTCACAACGGCATTCCCATTTTACAGTCGCTCAACATCGCTAAAGACTCGACGGGCAATCGAGTCTTGACGCTGGCTATCGAGAAATCGGCCGAGAATATCAAAGGCGGCGAATCCCTGGCAGCCCCATTGGGGGCTTGCAAGCAATTTCCGCGCGACATAGTGGAAATGATTGCCGTCGGCGAGGAAAGCAACAGCCTCGAAACGGTTCTAATCCACATTGCGGACGGCCTCGAAAAGCGCACCGGCAGGCAGCTGGACTTGTTTGTCCGATTGCTTGAGCCCGTCATGCTGCTTGTCATGGCGGCTGTGACCTTGCTCGTGGTTTCGGGATTACTTCTCCCGATATTCAAGATGAGCAGCGCAGTTGAATAGAGCGTGCCACAGTGCCGTAAGCCGCAATAGGCGGACGACTTTAGGCAACGACGCGGATCCTACCAGCTGATTTTTCCTAGACCTTTTGCGGCATAACAACTTAAAGCGAAATGTCTCATTATTCTTTAATTGGCCAGGGGCTATATTTAGATCGATAACACAGGGGGCCTCAACAGAGGATTTAGAACCATGATCGCAAAGAGACTGACAAACACGGCTGTTCGAGCAACCCGGCGCGGCTTCACCTTGATGGAAATGTTGGTGGTCGTGGCCATTATCGTCGTATTGGCAGGCGTAGGCGGTTATTATTTGCTGCCGCGCGTCGATGAGGCGAAGGAAAAGACCGCGAAGGTCCAAGTGAGAGGCCCGCTGACAGACGCCGTTTTGACCTATTACACGAATACTGGAAACTATCCTCCTTCCCTAGCGGCGGTTACTCAGCCTGGTCCCAATGGGGAAAAGGCGATCTTGGAACCGGATGCCGTCCTCAGCCCTTGGGGATCGGAATACCAATACGATCCAGCCGGCCCCAATAACGGCGGCAATAAGCCGGACATCTGGGTGCAGGCGCCGAGTGGACGAATTATCGGCAACTGGTCGAAATGACGTTGCTTTACTCTAGGTTGAAGATGCGTTCCTCTTTGTCCACCTTTGGGAGACAGCCCGTGCAAGGAAAGCGGCCTGGATACACCCTGCTTGAGTTGGTTCTCGTCACTGCCGTCCTCGGCATTGTGGCTGCGGTCAGCTACCCGATCATCACGTCCATGTACACCTACGAGAAGGTCAAGAGCGCGGCCGACTCGGTCCGGGCCGGCTTGGCCAAGGCCCGCAGCCATGCAATGAGCGAAGGGCGTCCTTATAAGATGGCCGTCGTACCCAATAAGGGCAGTTATCGCATCGCTCCGGATAGCCCTTCCTACTGGTCCGGTTCGGGTTCGGGCGATCAAGGCGCCGGCGGAAGCGGCCCGATGGTCTCCACCGAAAAGCTTCCTTACGGCATTCGCTTCACCACCGGAGGGGCCGTCTCCTCCGTGAGCAGCAGCGCCGATGATGATTCATCGGCTGATTCGGAAGATTGGGAATCCTGGTCCAAGACGGCCACCTTTCTGCCTGACGGCACTGCAACCGAAGATACGGACATCACCCTTGAGGTCTCCGGCACCAAGCCCGTGACCCTTAAGATCCGCGCCATGACGGGCTCTGTCACCATGGAACAATAAAGATCGCTGGGAGGTAAGCCGACCATGAGGCTGCACCGCACTGGCGATGTCCGTTCCGCTCTCAACCTCCTCGAAGTGCTTGTCGCTCTTGCCATTTTCCTCATTTCGATGGGCGCTCTACACTACCTCGTTACACTGTGCAGCGAGCGCGTCATGGAGATTAAAGAGCGCAGCCAGGCGGCCCGCCTCTGCCAATCAAAGATGAACGAAGTCATGGCCGGCGCCGTCGCCCTCCAGTCGCAAAACGACTCGGCTTTCGATGAGGATCCGGACTGGCGCTGGTCGCTGGAATGCTCTCAATCCAGCGAATCGACCAACCTGTGGACGGTGAAAGTTACCGTTCGCAATCAAAAAGACGGCAAGTCGGGTCTCGAAGAAACGCTCACGCAAATGGTCCTGGATCCCTCCATGCGCGGCAGTACGCTCGATTTGGCCGCGTCCAGCTCGTCGACCTCGACCAGCACAAGCGGATCGAGCACTAGCCCGACTTCTTCCACTCCATCTTCGTCAACCCCGGCCTCTTCCGGGTCCGGGAGGTCGCCATGATCCAGGGCGCCTCTCCTCGCCGCGGGTTTACCCTCCTGGAAGTCATGCTGGCCCTGGGCGTCGGCGTTCTTCTTCTGTCCGCCTTGTATGTGGCGGTCAGCGCGCAAATGCGCTATACGAGCGCCGGCCGCGATGTGATCCAAGGAAGCACGGTGGCGCGGTCCGTTTTTGAACGCATGACCAGCGATATTCTGCCGAATTTGGGCGCGGTCGATCCTTCGCGTTCGAGTTCCTCCAATTCAAGCCAATCATCCTCCGGCCAGTCTGCGCCGGCAGCAGGATCCGGCGGGAGTGCAGCAGGTGGGGCTTCGTCAGGCAGTTCGGGGGCCGGAGGCAGTGGTGGGACAAGTCCGAGCAGCGCGCCCGCGACGTCGAGCGGAGTTAATTCGGTGCTCACGTTCAACATGGGGGTGCAAGGGGATTCCACCCATTTAAGCGTTTTCGTCAGCCGGTGGCCGCGCGAAATCTACCAGGGAATGACCGGCGTGAGCGACTCCTCGGCGCCGCCCACCGTCAGCGATCTCCGCCGCATTACCTATTGGCTCTCTGGAGGCGGCGATTCGTTGGGAGGCTTGGCCCGGCAGGAATTCCTCCAGGCAACCTCCGATGACGCTTTGGACAATTCCAGCCCCGCCGACGATCCGAAGCTGGTCTTCGCCCCACAGGTCCGCAGTGTGACTTTCCAGTATCTTGACGGCCAGACGCTAAGCTGGACCGATAGTTGGGACGGCACGGCCACCTCGTCCGACGGCACGACGCCGATGGGACCGCCTGCCGCGATTGCCATTTCGCTGGATATCGCCATGCCGCACACCGGCGCCAATCAGATCACGGGCAAGGCGGACGTTAAAACGTTCCGCCACGTGGTCGTTTTGCAGACGGCCAACGGCCCCCCGGCCAGTTCAGGAGGCGGCGCCTCGCCGTGAGCCATGCCGAAATTATCCAATACGCGAAACCGCAAACGGCGGGCCATGGTCTTGATCGCGGTCCTCATCGTCGTGTCGGTGCTCTCGCTGGCCGCCTATCACTACAGCGAATTGACGATGGCGGAGCACGGTTCCATGGACAGTTATCGCCGTTCCATTCAAGCCCATGCCGCCGCAAACTCCGGCATTCATTACGCGGCCGCGCTCTTAAGCGACTCCAACGCCTTCACGAACACGCTCAATAGCAACCCTTACGATAACTCCTCGGTATTTCAGGCCCAGCTAGTTCAGTCCAACGATGTGGCGCGCTGGCAAACCCGGTTCGGCGTAATTGCGCCGCTGGGTCCGGATGAATCGGCTTCCGATTCGCAGTCGTACCATTTCGGCGTGGTCGATGAATCCGGCAAGATCAATCTAAACGCGCTCTTGAAAATCGACCCTACCGGCAGCAAGGGGCACGATCTCCTGATGACGCTGCCCAATATGACAGAGGACGTCGCCAACGCGATTCTCGATTGGCTCGATCCCGACGATACGCCGCGTGAAAGCGGCGCGGAAAACGGTTACTACCAATCGCTGTCGCCGCCTTATAGCTGCAAAAACGGCCCGCTAGATAGCCTGGAAGAACTGCTGCTTGTTAAGGGTGTGACGCCCCAATTGCTCTTCGGCAATGACCGCAATCGCAACGGCATGCTCGAACCAGAGGAGGACGACGGCGGCAGCCTCGATCGCGGCTGGTCGGTCTATCTGACCGTGTATTCCCACGAGCTGAATATCGACAGTCAAAACAATCCGCGGATTTACATCAACGATTCGGACCTCAGCACGCTCTCGCAGAACCTAACCACCGCGCTGGGCGCGGACCTGGCCAACTACATCATTGCCTATCGCCTTTACGGTCCGGCCGCGACAGGATCGGGTGCGGGGGGCGGAGGTGGCGCTGGGACTCCCGCAGGCGGCGGTGCGGTTGGCGCTGGTATGGCAGGCGCCGGTGGTGGAATCCCGGCAGTCGGGACCCCCGGGACTGGGGCCAGGGCGGGCACGGGCGGCAGGCCTGGCGGGGCAACTTCAGCCCCCGCTGCACCGGCTGCCCCCACGGCACCGGCCAGGGGAGCGACTTCCGGTACGGCAAAAACCACGACCGGGGCTGCCCCTAGTGTGACAGTCGCTCCCACGGCGAATGGCAATGCCATGGGACCCCTTAACGGCGCTGACCGCACCACGGTGACCGGTCAGCTTTCGCGCGATCGCCAAGGCAGTCAGCAGAAACAACTTACTAACATTACTTCGCTCTACGATCTTGTAAACAGCTCGGTTTCTGTCCCTTCAGGCGGCGGCAATGCCGCGCCCGCCGCAGGCGGCGCAGCGCGCACCACGCCCGCAGCAGGCGGCCAACAGACTACGATCAACTATCCCAGTCCGCTCCGCGATCCCTCACAGCAGGAATCGCTGCTGCCTTTGCTGCTTGACTCCGTGACCACGACCAAAGCGACGGACCTGCCAGGCCGCATCAACGTTAATACGGCGCCTCAGGCCGTGTTGGCCAGTCTCCAGGCCATCGCTCCGACTCTGACCGCCAATGACATTCAAGCGATCATGAGCCAACGACCCACGCCGTCAAGCTCCAATGCCTCCGACCCGATCTTTCAGACCCCGGCCTGGCTAGTAACGCGCGCCAGCATCAAGCCGGCCGTCATGAAGTCGCTCGAAAAATACATCACGGCCCGTACGCAGGTTTACCGGGTGCAATCGGTCGGGTATTTTGACAAAGATGGTCCCAACGCCCGAATTGAAGCGATCATCGACACGAACAAAGGTCGCCCCCGCATCCTCATGTGGCGCGATCTGACCGAACTGGGTAAAGGGTATGATTTGCAAAATAGTCAGTAGTTCGTAGTTCGTTGTTCGTTGCAAAGACAAACAAGTATTTTGCTAGCGGCATACTGAACATCCGCTGAGAACGAACAACGAACAACGAACAACGAACAACGAACAACGAACAACGAACAACGAACAACGAAGAACGAAGAACGAACAACGAACAACGAAGAACGAACAACGAACAACTGAGGAGTCCCTTCCTTGCCGCGTTTTTTAGCTCTTGATTGGGATCAGAAATATGTCCGGGTCGTTGAGGCGACCCTCGGCGGCGGCTCGGTTCACATTCAGCGGGCGGCGGTGTGGCCGGTGGAACAAACGCCGGCCGCTTCGCAGGCAGAAGAACAAGGCCGTTGGCTGAAAGACCTTCTTAAGCAAGCGGGCATCGCCCCCGCTCCGCTCCTGGTTGCCTTGGGCCGCGACCGCGTCATTCTCAAGGATATACGCTATCCGGAAGTGGCGGAGACCGAGGAGGCCTCAGTCGTCCGCTTCCAAGCCGCGCGAGAACTGACCGACGCTCCCGAAGACCTGGTCATTGACTATTGCCCCATGGGAGAAGGCGGGGGCAGTGGGCAAAAGCGAGCCCTGGTGGTGGTCGGCCGGCGCGACTTGATTGGGGCGTATCAAACAATCGCCAAAACGGCAGGGCTCAAATTGGCCGCAATAACGCCGCGGTCTTTCGGCCTGGTTGCCTGCTTGAATCGCTTGGCCGGCACGTCTGTGCTGACGCCGGCCTATGCGGCAGGCGAGGCGGCGGCAGTAGTGTCTTTGTCGGAAACCTGGGCCGAATTTTGCATCCTTCAACAAGAAAAGCTCGTTTACTCGCGGTTTCTGCCGGTATCCGATGCGCTGGCGGGAGAAATTCGTCGCAATTTGCTCGTCTATGCAGGCCAGGCGCCGCAGCATCCCCTCCGCTCGGTCTACGTCGCGGGCGATCAAGCGGAGTTGATGGCCCAATTACAGACGACGCCTTCCATCGCCTTCCATCGGCTCGATCCCTTCGGGGGCGATGAAAGCACCGCGCTGCCCAGCCAAGGGCGGGGAGCGTTTGCCGGCGTCATCGGGCTCCTGCACGCTCAAGCGGGGAAGACTCCCCTCCCCGTTAATCTGGTTCAACCGCACCAATACCAAAGCTCAAAGCCAACGCCCAAGCGCCGATTGATTTTCGCCGGCGCGCTCGCGGTCACTGTTCTACTGGGCGGCCTCGGCGTCTGT
>JBJMQT010000024.1:0-19802 GCA_045802525.1 Gemmataceae bacterium | reverse complement strand
CCGCCGCGGAGCGGCGGGCTCCTTTCCAACCCTTTAGAGGACTTGCTCATGCTCAAGTATGCACGAACGTTAGCTTTATCGTTTTGTTTGCTTGGCGCCGGCTTCGGCCTCGTCACCTGCGGCGGGCCCGCGGCAGTGTCGGCCAAATCGCCCGCGGAAAAGAAAGAACGGCACCCGCATATTCACCGGGCTATTGAAGAATTGCGTGAAGCACGACGTGAATTGAAGGAGGCCGACCATGACTTTGGCGGCCATCGCAAAGAAGCGCTCGAAGCTGTTGATGTGGCGATCAAGCAGCTCGAGCTGGCTCTGAAGTACGATAAGAAGTAAGCAGCTTAGATTTGTCCGTCGATGGACGGAATGGCTTGAACCGTTTTAAGGTCCCTGCTGCCGATTTCAAAAAGACGAAAAACAGCGGGCAGACTTGCAGACTGCCCGCCGTATTGCATTACTGGTCCTTTTTCGGCGGCTTATGGGCCTCGAGCGCTGCGCCGAGCCGGGGATTGGACAGCAGGTCGGCCAGGGCCAATTCGACAATATGTTTGACGATCTCGGTGGGTCCGCATTCCTGGACAAGATCGTCAATTTCTTTCTGCAGATCGGGCAGCTTCTTTTGGTAATCCTCCTCCGAAAGCGTCCGAGCCCGGCTCAGGAGAGCGACCACCTGATCACGGGTTTTTTCGACTTTTTTAGCGTCCACACCGGCCAAGAGCTTGGCGACGCCGTCGGCAATCTCGTCGCGCTGCTCCTTCCAATCCGCCAAGGAGAGCATGCGAACCTTATCAAGCCGCTCTTTCATTTCGTCCGCCGGATCCACCACCTGATCGGCCACCAACGAAACATAGGCGACGAATTGCGTAACCTTTAGATGCTTGAGCACGGAGGGAACCGCCTTGCGGGCGGCCTCGGTGGCTTCTACCGCATCGTCGAGTTCGGGCTTTTCCGATTCGCTTAGCTGATCGAGTTGGTCGCTCTGACTGTCGATAGCATCCTCGTCGTCAAAAGCCAAGGCGTCGCGGAGATTGATCAGGACTTTGCGGAGCTCGGCGCTTGATTTGCCCTTTCGAAGACGAGCAGGCATGGCCGTTTCCGAGGCGAGTTCTTGCAGTTCTTTGATTTGATCGGGTGAAAAGTTCAACGTGCGAACCATCCGCAGCGCTTGCACTTCGAGAGCCAACTCGCCCAGCGAAAGACTTGTTGCCTTGGCATTTTCTTCTTTGTCTCTGGATTCATTCTTGGCGTCGCCGGACCGGTCGACATAGGTCCAATAAACACCCAAGCCGGCCAAAAACGCCATGGCGATGAGCAGAATCTTCAGCATAGCCCCTCCATAAAAAAGGCGAGCCTCATCGGAGGCTCGCCTGGCATACTAACAGGAACGCTTGGGGGCGGGAACACCACTCGGACTTTAGAGCATATCGAGTGAATCGATCCAGCGCATCAATTCATCGAACAGTTTGCCTTCGAGATATTGGTGCCCTTTGTCTTCGGCTTCCCGGAAGATCACGGGAAACTTGTGGTCGAGCAACTTCGCTTTGGTGTCGCCGACCGCCCGGGCGACTGGATCTTTGCCGCCGACATGAATATAGAAAGCCAGCGGCTGATTGCTGACTTTTTCCTTGGGCTGATTGCTCAAAGCCGCCCCTGTCGCGGCCACGGCACGAATGCTGTCGCGATTGTGGAACCCTAGATAATAGGCCATTTGCCCGCCGACGCCCATGCCATGAGCGACAATGCGGCGGCGGTCAACGGTGTACTCGCCCGCCACATTGTTTATGGTTTCTTGAATGAAATCCGACTCACTGGGCAGCCAGCCGGTTTCGTTCTCCGCTTTAGGACCGACGATAATGAGGTGCTGATCCTCGCAGGGGATTGACCAGAAATCGGTGAACTCCTCGATATCCTTTTGCTTGTTCTTGTTGATAGGATGCAGCCATACGACCAGCGCGTGGGCAATATTCGGATCGTAGTTGGCGGGCACATAGACCCAGTACTCATGGTCCTTGGCCGTATTGGTTCGCTTCAGCAAGCCGGTTTCGAATTTTTTCTTATCGTCCTTTTTGTCGTCTTTGGCCTCTTCCTTCTTTTCTTCTTTCTTCCCATCCTTGGCGCTATCTTTTTTCTCATCCTTCTTTTTGTCGGTTTTCATGGGAGTCTTTGGCGCCGGAGCGACGGTCTTGCGCGGGGCCAGGGCTTTTTGATACGAGGCGGGTTCGGGCAACTTATCGGGCACCGCATCGGGGACTTCCGAGAGACGGACAGTGAGCGTTTCGGTCTTCTTGTTCTCTTTGTGCGCGACTTCCAGTTTCACTTCCATGCCGGGTACGACCGTATTCATGAACGTCATAAAAGCATCACGTCCGGAAAAAGCCTGGAGTGCACCGGATGTGCCGCCGAATTTCATAATACGGTCGCCGGCCTTAATGCCGGCCGCTTCCGCCGGGCTCTTGGGATAAATGAATCGAACCTCGACTCCTAGCTCCGGGTCATCGCGCATCGGCAGGATTCCCAGGAAGGCTTGATGAAACGCCGTCAGGGCCCCGGACAATTTGAGGTTGGAAAAGATCTTTTCTTCTTTGCCGCGGAGAATTTTAACGTTGATCAAGTCGCCTTCATAAAGGGCGCCCAATTGATGCATGACTTGCGCTTGATTGGCGACAGCATGCCCATTGATTTCTTTGATAACGTCGCCGGCTTTAATGCCCGCCTTTTGGGCAGCCGATTCCGGCGCGACGGCCGAAATGGTGGGCGGCACGCTATAAATATCCGGATTCTGGACGGTGACTCCCAGGAGACCCTTCTTGAGATCCTTGCCTTCCCTGAGCCGGGGCAGCACGGCAAAAATGTCCTCAAGCGGAATGGCGAAACCGATGCCGGAGTCGTACCATTCGATGCCGGCGGTCTCGCCTTCGCCATTAGGCGACAAAGGCACCAAAACGCCTTGAACGCGCCCTTCGAGATCGACCATGGGCCCGCCGTAATTGCCCGGCGATACTTTGGCGTCCGTTTGCAGCGCCTTGCCCCAGATGCGACCGACCGCGCTGATAATGCCTTCGCTCACCGAGGGCGGTTGATCGAGATTGGGCGTCAGCGTCCGGCCCAGCGCCAAGGACGTTTGGCCAACCTTCATCTCGGCTTTGGGGACGTAAGGCGGTTCGGGCAGGTTGTTGGCGTCGATTTTGATGAGCGTCAGCATGCGCGAGTGGTCAGTGCCGACGATTTTGCCGACATAGCGCTCCTTGTGGCCGGGCACAGCGACAAAAATTGCCGCCGGCTTGTTGGCGAAATTAAACGAGCTGGTAATGATGTAACCGTCCTTGGCGACGACCAGGCCGGTCGTTGGGCCGGCGCCTTTGCGGACGGCGCCGCCCCCTCTCGGACCCATCGGCGGGCCGGCCGGGCGGATTACGTCAAGCCCGCCCGACGTCTCGATTTGCACGACCGAAGGCGCGATTTTACGCGTGGCCGCTTTGATGGCCTGCTCTCGAAGCGAATCCAGGTCATCCTCGGCCCAGGCTCTCCCGGCCCCTTGCAACAGGATGATGGCTAAGCCGGCTGCTAAATAGGGTGATCGACGCATGGGTCGCTTTCCTCGGAATTTGTTCGGCAACTCGTTATGGCCGCTACAGATTGTCTCACGGTTTTTTAGATTGTCTCACGGTTTTTTCTTCAGTGCCTCGAGCTTCAGCTCGATGCTCGTCAACTTGTCGCCCCGGCGAACTTCCAACTTGAGCATGGTTTCAGGCCGCGCTCGATCTAGGATGTCCTTGAAATCTTTGATGCTGATGACCTGCTCGCCATCAACGTAGACAATTAAATCATCGGGCTTGAGCCCCGCTTTGGCGGCCGGTGAACCTTGCTCGACGGTTTCCACGTACGGAGGCGTACGCTCGACTACATTGGGCACCAAGACGATGCCGTGAAATGTTCCTGGGCCTTTTTGATTCTTATCCTTCGTGCTAATCGGCTTGTATTGTTCTTTCTTTTCGACCATCTCCGTGATCGTGGCAAGGCGCTTTTCATCGCCATTGACGACTTCAATTTTCGCGACTATCGGAATGGCATAGTTGACCCAGGTGTCGGTAAGCGTATTGCGCATCTCCTTGCCAACGAGGCCAAGCAAATCTCCTCTACGGCTCGTTATGACTCCGCCTGCGGCTCCGGGGTTATTGGTGATGGCGTCAATAAAGTACACCTCGCCGGCATAGGGAGCATCGAAAATGCCACGGCGACCCATGAGCTTGGTGTAAGCCGCGATCACGCCGCGCTGAACGGACATCGGCTCATCAAACGTAGCGATCTTGAACTGATTGCTGAAAGCTAAAACGCCTGTCCCGGTCTCTTGAAGCGGAGCTTTAGCAGCCTCCTTCACATCGAAATAGCCTTTGACGTCGGTTGGTTTTTCATCGTTGTCGTTGAGCTTAATGCTGACTTTATCGAGGTCCACCTTCTCCACAATCTTAAGCAAGGCGATGTCGAGCTCCGGCTCGACCACGACCATCTTGGCATGGACGCGCGTGCCGTTGTAGAGGTGAACGCGCAGATCAGGGGTATTGAGCATCTGGCTATAGACGGTAAGCACGTAACCGTCAGGCGAGACCACGACGCCGGTGCCGTAAGATGTCAATCCCTGGTAACCGCCCGAACCAAAAAGCTTAACGAGCTTGGCATTAACCTTCTTGGCCACGACCGCAAGGGACTCGTCGGCGCTCGCCGGAGCGCCAAAAGTAACTAGCGCGCCCGCGATCAAAAAGATTCGGGCCAGGATGCGCCGGCACACCATCGTCAATTCCTCCTCCGCTCCGGCTTACTTGGCCGCCGCGAGCTTGTAATTATTGACTTTGAGGTTGGCATAGCGCTTGTCGCCGTAATGCACTTCGATGCGCTGCGGCAGCGATCGGCCATCCACTTTTTGATAATCGGATAAGTAAACTTTGCAGGGATCATCCTCGCGTTCCACGCTGACTTCGAAACCGAGCAGCGAAGAATCCTGCATGGAGAAAAACCACTTGACGGGCACGCCGCCATGGCGGGTGAGCAGCACTTCGCACATGACGCGCTGCTTGGTGTAGTCAGGTTTTTCGCCTGCGGGCGTGGGGAGGTAAAACGGCTCATTGCCGCCGTGGCTGATCTCGCCGACAAAGCCTTTCGTACCGGCAGTTAGTAGTTGCCGGTAGTGATACATGGCCATCATGAAGCCGCCGCTGCCAGGGGGTTGCCGTAGGTCGTCCTTTTCTTGATTGGTTTTGAGAGGATCCAAGTCGAAGTCCACTTCACCGATCCAGCACTTAATGTTGGTAAAGGTGTTTTTGCCTTCTTTGTCCTTCTTGTCGGCGATTTCCATACGGACGACGGTTTGCTTGTCGCGCACGTCGCCGGTTGCCTCCAAGGTCCAGGGGCCGGTCAAGCTGCTGAAGTCGCCGTGTTTGGCGAAGGCGCTGAGCAGGCGGTCGCGCTCCAGCTTGTTGAAATAGTAATTGGCAAAGCCGGGCTTCGCTTCGTAAAGCTTGGCTATGGCCGGGTTAACCGGCGCCTTGGGACCAGGCTTGGGCGGAGGCGGCGCCTTCGGCTGATTGGGATCTTCGATCTCTTGGCGCTGCACGCCCATGAGACGAACCAGAATCTGCCGGACTTCGCTATTGTTCTTGTTTTCGTCCTCATGGCGAAAAGTCAGCGGCACGCGCCAGCCCTTGGGATAGAGACCGAGCACGTTTTTGAATTCGTTGACCGTCGTCATGGGCCGGCCGGTGAACGAGAGCAGAAAATCGCCTTGATCCAGGCCGCGCCGCCGCGCATCGCAATCGCTGGCGTCGAGAATACTGCGCACTTTAAGGTGGACTGAGGCGGCGCCTTCATCGTCGTTGGGCGTTTCAACCAGGGCGCCCAGCGAGGCATGGTCGACGTCCAGCCCGGCTTTCAGATGCCCCATGAAGTTCTTGATCTGGTTGATCGAAATCGCATAGCCGACCCCCGAATTGACGCGGCCGCGTTTCTCGAATGAACCCCGGCCGTTAATGCCAATGAGTTCGCCGTCCATGTTGAAGAGCGGACCGCCGCTGTTGCCGGGATTGATTGACGTATCGACTTGAATGCAGTCGGTGTATTCCAGGATCGTTCCGGAAGGATACTGATAGCGGTGGATGCCGCTCACCAGGCCAAACGTCACGGTCGGCGTGAAGTCAGTGGCCAGAAGGAAGGGATTGCCCATTGCCATCGACCAGTCACCGGCTCGCAGCTTGTCGCTGTCGCCCATTTTGGCGAACGGAAACTTGTTGCCTTCCTTTTTGGCAATCAATTTGATCATGGCCACGTCCCCGACCTTATCGAGGCCGACGAGCACGGCATCATAAAGCACGCCATCGGGCAAGCCGCACTGCATGACGTTGCCGGCGCCTTCGACCACGTGAAAGTTGGTCAGGGCATAACCGTCTTCGCTTATCAGGCCTCCCGACCCGCCGCCTTGGCCGCCCGGCGCGAAGATGGCCACCACCGACGGCTTGACCAGCTCAATCGCCTTGATCCGCTTTTCCTCGGAATCTTTGAGCTTGCCATCAAGGCCTTCGGCTTGCACGAGCAGGCAGGCCGTCCCAAAGATACCACCCATTAGCGCCAGAGAAACAACCGGCCATTTCCAAATGTGGAGCGTCGTCATGGTGCCATCCTTTTGCGTCATTTGCTCACCTTCGCATCCGCCAAATCGACATGGCGACTCATGTCGATGGCGTTGGGCGAAGCGACAATAATGGTAAGCTTTTGAACGTCTTTAACGTTGAGCGCTTTTTCCTGGGGTTTGTCCTTGCTGGTCACCGTGGTCGAAAGTAATTCTTTGCCATCGCCCACGATCTTGACGATTGTGCCGTCGTCGCGGGCGGCAACGTCGTCGTCGATGCCGATCGTCGCCTTGAACTCGCGATATTCGCCCTCGAGGTCAAAAGTGATTTCCGTATAGGCATGGATGGCCAGGCCTTTGGGATAGGATTTGCGGCCCAACTTGATTGCCTTGTGGTTTAGGTTCATATCCCGATAAACGGGCTCGAACACGCCGAAAGTTGAATCATGCACGATTTTGGTCTTATCGGGCCCGAAGTCCGAGAGATAAGTCAGCTTGCCCTTGCTGTAATCGAGCTTGATTATTTGTGGTAAAGAGACCGCGATCTTGGCCCCGCTGGGCGTCGTGGCGTTCAAACTCTTGTCGGCAAAAGAGGCGGAGCTTACCAAGAGGGCGTTGCCCAGCGTATCCGTCAATTTGAACAGGGGCGGTTTGGCGTCCGGATCGACCCGGCGCTGAAAATGCAGCCCCTGGATTTTAGCGAGCGGCACGTCAATCTTGCGGCTCGTCTCGGATTCGAACGCCATGTTCTCGCCTTTGTCATCGGCATCGCCTAGAGTGCCGCTGATGGAGGTGAGCTTTTCACCGGTCTTGCGCACGACCACATCGCGGTTGCGTTTTTTACCGCTGAACATCTTCTGCCATTCCTGATGCAAGGCCGCATCGTTCGCTTCATGAAACACATAGGAGACCGCGGCAATCGGCAGCGTCAGCTCCTGCCCGCCCAGGAGCGTCAGCTTAATCTCCTTGCCTTTAAAGCTAACAGCTTTGCAACGGAGCTGGCTGCCGTCGTTGAGTTCCACTTCGCTGAACTTGGCATCCGACTTGGGAGCGGCCGATTGAAAATTGAGGTAAAGCACCTGGGCAATCGGCGTGATGACTTCCTTCTTCTCGACTTTGAAGACGATCTCTTTGTCGGAAAGGCTGATGAGATCGCCCGTGTAAGACTCGCCCGTGAGGGTACGCAACTCGGCTGCCTGCGTGAGAGGGCCGATTACCAGAAAAGCAAATAGCGCAAATCGAGCCTGCATGCTGACCTCAATAGTTCTTATTCTCACGGTCTGCGTGGGAACGCCAGTCCGGACGCTCCGCGTCCCGCGACGGCTCACGGCCTTTCTGAAACACGACGCAGAGCGTCGAACCTTGCGTTCACCGCGCAGAGCGTGGGAATGAGATTTGATCAAGTGCTAGTGCGAAAGGGTGAGTCTAGTCTTCAAGAACCTCACGATATTGCAATCGTGATAACTCTCAAGGACTCGACCCACCCTATCAGATCATTACCCAAGCAAAACATGCACGGTTGGAGCCAGTTGTTTAAGGCTTGGAAGCCTCCGTATCTCTTCCGGCCTGCTTCTTGAAATAATCCTCGATCAGGGCTTTGTACTTGGGCGGCATGCCGGCGGTCAGGTCGGCCATGGCCTTGACGCGCTCCTTTTCGGGGAGGTTGCCCCAAACCTTGGACAATTCCTGGAACTTGAGCGGATCGACATTGCCGGGACCGCTGCCGTTGCCACCGTTGCTATCTTTTTGCGGGCTGCTAGGACGAATGGTATTGTTCGGCGAACTGCCGGACTGGCCGTTGGGACAGCCACCACCATTGCCGTCTCAGGTACCGCCTGCTTGGTTTTCCAGTTCTTTGATCATTTCATCGAGCCGGCGCACCACCTTCTTCTGGATCTCTTGGGTGGTCGGGCCGCCTCGGGACAGGTCCAGACGCCGTTCGATGTTGTCCATCTTGCGGGCAATCGAACCCATGTCCTTTTCCTGCCAGCCGAGCATGTCATAGACCATGAGAGCCGCCACGGTCTTGTAGCGCTCGGGGGAATCGGTCACATCGTCTAAGAGCCGGATGATGGAGTAGTTGGCGTCGGTGCGCAGCTCCAAAGCATGTTCGGCCACCGCGCGGCTAAAGAGGTAGGCGGCCGGATCGACCACTTGCTCCGCCTTGACGACCTTGAGGGCGTCGAGGGCTTCTTCATAAATGCGCCGGCCGGTCAGGGCCTTGGCATACGCCAGAGCCAGGTTGGCGCGGTAGAAGACTGGTTTCTTGGCGTCTTTCAAGATTTCCGGAACGGTCAGCGGAGCCGGAGTCGCCAGGTTGCGGGCCTCCGCCAAGAGCTTGGCGGCGCTTTCATCGCCTAAAGCCAGCGTGTCGGCTACCTTGTCCAGCAGCACCGTGTCCGTGGAGTCCCAGATCGTATTGAACGCTTTAAGGGTTGCTTCGTCGCTCTTGCCGGCGCTTTTGAGCCACTCGAGCGCCTGGCCGCGAACGGCATCCGGGTCAGCGGCCCGGAGCGTGCCGAAGGAGGGTAAGTCCTTCGCAGGTGTTATCTCGCCCGCCAGCGCGCTACCGCCTCCTGCTAAGAAGACGGCCACGGCTGGGGCCAAGATCCAGCGCATTAGCCTCACTTGTTTTTCTCCTTGTAAATGTTGTTCGCGACTTCGAAGATCTTCTGCTGGCGTTGGGCCAGTTCTTTCATTTCCCGGGTGAGCGTTTCGGCCTTTTCCTTTTCTTGCGGAGTCTGAGCCTCAACAATCGCCGGGGCTTGCTCGCCCTCATACTCACGAGCGTAGGTCTGCGTCCGGGCGTTGACGCGGATCTGCATAGACCTAATCATCTTCAATTCGGCAATCAGGTCAATGAGTTTTTGGTTTTGCGGTCCACCGCCGCCTCCCTTGCTGGGCGGTTGCTTGCCATTTTCTTGGCGGGCTCTCTTGAGCGCTTCAATCATTTCACGGAGCGTGGCAATGATGTCATTCTCGATGGTGACGGTGAGCGAACCGGTGTCTGTCTTCCGGAGCCGGCGCGCCACGTTGATCATGTCGTCGCGTATTTGAACGAAGACTTCGGGGAATGCCACGGCCGAGCCTTCGTCGCGAAGGATGCCCAGAGCTTTTTCGGCCAAGCGGACGATTTCTTCTTCCCGATCGGAAAGCTCGAGCGCCTTCTGATCTTCAGCGCGGGTCGGCTTTTTGTCGGCGCTCTCCTGAATGACCTTGTCCACGCTTACGGTGCCGTCGCGGACTTGGATCTGAAGAGCCAGCATCCGTTCGCATTGAGCCTGAAGCGCGGCCAGGATGCGTTCGACTTCCTCCTCGCGGAGCTGCTTGAGAAGTTCTTCCCATTTCTTCAGGACTTCTTTGAAGTCCTTGACGGCCTGGTCGACCTTGTCGGCGCCGTCCTTTTGATCCTTGGGCAGTTTAGTCTCGGCCTGCTCCTGCTTGCCGATGCCTTCCTGGATCTTCTTTTGCCCGGGCAGATCGGAAGGAGGCTGTTGCGGATCCTGTTGCGGAGGGGGCTGTTTGCCTCCGGCCTTGGCGCTGCTCTCGCCGCCCTGACCGCCTTGGCTGTTGCTCTTGCTGGCGCTGCTTTCGCCGGGTTTGCTGCCGGGCTTCGGTGCGCCCTTGCCGTCGCCGCGGCCCTTGCTGGCCGACTGGCTGTCCGCCTTCTCGGAGTCGCTCTTCTTGCCGCCGGCTTTGGCATCGGAAGGGTCGCCCTTCTTGCCGTCTTTGGCGTCGGCTTCCTTGCTGTTGGGATCGCCCTTCTTGGCGATGTCTTTGCTGTCGCCTGGTTTCTTGTCGCCGCCTTTGGGTTCCTTATCGCCGGCCTTGGCCTCCTTGGCGTCTTCCTTGGGCTCGCCCTTTTTGCCGTCGCCGGTCTTGCCGGCGCCCTTGGGGTCGCCCTTGGCGCCCTTGCCTTCCTTGCCCGAGTCGCCCTTGGCAACGCCGGCCAGGTCTTTGGTGTCGTTGGTGACGCCCTTTTGATCCTTGGCCAGGTGGTCGCCGTCGGATTTGCCGACGCGGGCCCGGTCGCTGATGCGCTCTTCCTTGCCGATGATCTTCTTCAGCTCGGCAATACGGCGTTCGAGGTCTTTGATTTTGCGGCGCAGCTCGGCGTCGCGGTTGTCGGTAAGCAGGATGGCGATGATGGCCCGGATATCTTTAGTCAGATCTTCGTGCTGGGCCTGGATATTGGCCAGATCGTCGATGGACACATCCTTGGAAGCGTTCTTGATCAAATTGACGAGCTTCTCGAACTTGATTTCGACGCCTACATCGTTGACCTTGTTGATGGCTTCGCGGAGGATCTTGGCTTTGTCTTTGTTGGCCGGGTCGCTCGACTGGGCCAGGCGGTCGGCCAGGCGGATGAGCTGATTCTTGAACTCATCGAACTGCATTTTGAGCCGGGCTTGCTGGTATTCGGCTTCGGTGAGCGTGCCCTTCGGATCGAGACTGGCCTCGTCCTTCTTGTCGGCAGGGGGTTTGCCTTTGGCCTTGCTCGGCTCGTCCGCCGCTCTGAGAGTCAAGACGCCGGCTAGGGCGGTCATCAGGAGCGTGGCGAATAACCGGCGCATCATTGTTAGGTTCCTCCCGCTGCAAGAGGCCGCCCGGGCCCAGCAAAAACCCTCGATTAATCTCTATTGTTTTCGACGTGCGAGCTTAACGCAAAGTTCATCGAGGCAAGAGTTTTCGACCGTACAGTCTCAATTTGCACAAAGTGTGCCAACCCTAGTAAGACGAACCTTTGATGACTCCCAAACAGGCTTCTTTGGGATAATCCGGTTCTCATTTTTCCTTTGATGCCGGTTTCACAAAGCTAATCCGGGACGCGGACTGAGTCGGCTGGATTTATCTTGCTACGCAATAATAGTTTACGCCGTAAAGCGCTCGTTTGCCAGTGCATTACGGATGAACCAGAACATGACACAGCCTCTTGGGCACCGTTTGTGTGCAAATTGCTGTGCAAACGACACACCCCTCCGGTTGCACAGAAATGACGCTTTTTGCACAGAAACGCCAATTATTGCACAGAAAGCATTTTTTTGCACAGAAAGCGCGGACGTTGCTCGCCATCGATCATTTATCTTTCTTCGGCTCCTTGGCCGGTTCCTTTTTGTCGTCCTGGAAAAAGAGGTCTTCCAGCTGCTTACGCAACGAACTGAACCGCTGGCCCATGTTTTCTTCACTTTCCTTGATTTTGAGAAGCTGATCAATAAGCCGTTTCAGCTCAATAATGCCCTGCATCTTCTCAAGGACATCGGATAGCCGTTTTTCCAATTCCGCCGTGCGCGACCGGGCGATCTCGAGGGCGGGCTTGGCTTGATCGGCTTTGCGGGCCGCGTCGGCTTCCTTGCCGTCGAGGATTTCGCGAAGATCCTGCAAAGCCTTGGCTGTCGTGGCGAATTCGCCGACGTCGTCGGTGAGCGCGGCATCCAGTTGCTTGCAAATGTCCACGTCCACCCGGCGAATCCAGTCGGGCGACACGCGGTTGGCTTTGAGTTCCCGCAGAATGCGATCGTAAGCGGCCTTGACCTCGGTGACGGCCAGCTTGTGCTTATCGAGCAAGGTCTCCTGTTCCTCGACTCGAACGGTCATCGGCCCGAAGGCCTCGCGATTGAGGTTGGCGGCGATCAGGTCGCCCTTGATCGTGTCCATCTGGGTTTGTGCCTGCTTCAGAGCCGTAACCACTTCGCTGAGCTTCGTGTACTCGCCTTCCTCTTCCTTGCCGATTTCGGAAAGCAATTCATCCTCGGAAACAATAATGAATGGCAATCGTTCCTTGACCAGGCTCTTGCCTGGACCGGTCTCGATGTTGTTATCGACGGCCTCGACCCAGATTTGCATCTTGTAACGCGGCTGCGGGTCGGCGCCGCCCTTGGGCACTTCCAAGCCCAGGGGCTTGAGATCGAAGCTAGTGTCGGCGTCGCCCTGGTCGAAGCGGAATTCGGTAAGCAACTTGCGCTCGGGCGGCGCCTTATCGAGGTTGGCGCGGATTTCCGCCAAGTTATAGCGCGGCTCCTCTGCCAGCTTCTTTTGGAAGATGGCTAAGGCCAGCCGGCGAATTTCCTTGGCCTGGTCCTCCGGTGAAATCTGCTTGGTGCTCTTGGTCACGGCGGCGACGGTGGCCGCCGTGTAGAGTTCATGGCCGGGACCGCCCGGCAGCATGGTCGCGGCACTCAAGAGCAACAGACCGCGCAGGTTTTGTTCTGCTTGCTTGTCAAGCTTGACGAGCGAATACGCGAACTCGACGCCATCCAGGGCCACATCGTCCTTGACCAGACCGGCGAACGGGATCAAAGCCACCGGCGTGACCATGTAGCCTTGCGAAGTGCGCCGGATCATGTCGCCGACGCGGAAATCATCGACCGTCGGGGGCGAATCGGGTTGAGGAATAATCTCGACTCGCCTAAGCGCGGTCACGTTGTCGGTATCGACGATCTCCAGCGCGAAGTCCAGCTTGGAGCGAACGTTGTTGAAGCGCATCTGGAAATGGTGCTCATCCAGCAACACAACTTCATTTTTAAGCTGCTCGCCCCCCTTGGCCGCCGGAATCAATCGCGGCGGTCCGGCCAGATCCTTATCCACCTCGCCGGTCAAGACAACGTCCGTCCCCATCGGCAAAGTGATTTTGGAGGAATCCGAGCCGACCACGTTGGCGCCTAAGTCGCGTTCCACCTGCTTCTTGGCGATCAAGTCGCCCGGCTTGCCGTCCTTGGGCTGGCGGTAATAGAGATACGCGGGCCGGTATTCGTCGCGCATCAGCTTTTGTAAGCCCGGAGGCGGCACGACAAAGATGTCCTTGGACTTGGTGTAATAGTCCTCGCCGTGGACGACGAACTTGATGTTTTCATTGAGGGCGGAGAATTCGCCGGCAAACTCATTGTCGCCCGACTTTTGCAAGGTCATTTCGCTCTTGCTGCTGGCGCCTTTGTAGTTGACGTAGACGATTTCCGGAATCTGCAACATGCGCAGCTTGCGGGCCATGCCGGCTTGGCTGGTGCGCTTTTCGAGCCGGCTTATCACGTCGGCCAGCCCATCGCGTTGTTCTTGGGTCATAGCTTCAGCGGCGTCGGGTTTTTCCAGACGCAGCTCGACCTCGTCAACGGTCAGCCCCGCGTCGGGATCGCGGACTTGATCGTGCCAGCTTGCGGGAACCAGGTCGGTCGAGACCGGGGCATCGAGGACGTTATTGAGGTCGGTCCAGCGCAATGCGCGCCAACCCTCTTCGGCGGCACTGTCGGCGATAACCCATTTAAGAGCGCGCACGCGGATGGGCGGCGCCGAAGCGCCCCGGCCGATGGTGACGTAGCCCTCGCGCGGAAAACCGATTAACTCCAAATGCGACCGCCTCGGCCAAATGATGTTGCGCAAGAGAATGTTGCGCTCAAACCAGATGGAGGAAACCTCATTGAGGCGGCGAACGCCGTCGCCGGTCCAAACCATTTGCCAATCCTTGACGCTGGTCTTCATGCTGACGTGCTTGGGCTGGAAACTGAACGCCAGCGCGGCCACGACGTAGAGGCCGACGGTGAGCAGGCCGACCTTAACGCCTCCCCGTATCAGCCGCTTCCAGTCGAACACTTCGCCGATGGGGACCTGATCCACGCGGGCGGCGGCATCGTGGATCGTCTGCTCAACCATGTACGGCGAGTAACCCAGTTTCGCCGCCTCGCGTGTATCGGCCAATTCGACGGCGGTGATGAGGCGGTCGCCCAGCAACTTGGGAAAACGGCGTTCGAGGACTAAAGCCAAGGCGGCATCGCGGAAATCGCGCGTCAAGCGCACGGCCACCCGAAGCGTCAACAACGCGATCAAACTGGACAACAAGACAATCAAAATGCCGGCCCGGAACCAAAACGGCAGAAGTTGCACCCAGTCGAGCGTGAAAGCCTTGAAGAAGCCGTAGTCGAGCACCAATCCGATCCAGAACCACATGCCCAGAAAGGTAAAAAGGGTAATGAGCCCTTCAAGGCCGATGTAAGTGCGGATGGCGCCGCGCAGCCGTTCCAGCGGGCTGTGCACGCGGCCATGCGATTCTTCCAGCGTCAGCGGGCGTTTGGGATCGGTTACGGTTGCCATGGTGACTCAGTTTTTGGCTAGGGCATTGTCGCAGTACAAGCGTCCCGCTTGGGCATTCACACTTTGTGCAAGCGAGACGCTTGCACTACGGTCTCACGCCAGCCGCAGGAGTTTGCGCGTCAGCCATTCGATGGACAGCAGCCCAACGACGGCGACCAGCACATACGAGACTTTGGCCGGCTTTTCTTCGTCGGCGGACGATTTCATCCACTGGGGCAGCCAGTTCCATTGCGGCATGGTGAAGCCGTCGTCCCAGAGATCGGACACCGGTCCGCGATTCTCGATCTTCTTGGCGTCTAGAAGCATGCAGTTGGGGATCAGTTCGGCGCTCTTGAGATCGAAGACGAGCTTGAGCGCATCCTTGTCGTAGGCGATCTCTTTCTTCTCCGGAGAGGCCTTGTCCTTGCCTTCGACGCGGACTTCCTCCTTGGGCGCATCTTCGGTGACGGGCCGGGTCTTCATCAGGCGCTGGCGGAGTTCCTTGGCCAGGGCGCTATTTTCGTCGATGCGTTTGAGCACCAGATCGGCGTCGCTGGCCAGGTCGTAAAGGAGGGCCAAATCCGGCCGGGTCTCATCTTTTTCCGGGTCGGCGGCTTCTACCTGAAATGTGGTCACTTGCTCGTCGTTAATCTCAGGCACTTTGAGCTTGAGCTTGTATTCGCCGGGCGAATTGACGAGGAAGCGAGCCATGAAGTACCCTTCCCAATCGCCGCCCTTCTTGGGGCTCATTTCAAAGACGCCCTTGCTCGGGCCGAATAGCGCGCGGGCATCGATGCCGGCCGGCGGAGTGATCACGACTTCCGGTTTGGCGGTCATGGGCAGCGGCTGCATATCCCGGCCGAGGATCTTGGCTTCCACGTAGACATAGTCGCTAGTCTTCCAGGTCTTGCTAAAGTTGAGCGAAATGCGCTGATTGATGCGCCCCAGGTTGCCGGAACCGGCGTAGCGGGCCAGCTTGGTCCAAAAGCGCTCGTTGAACCCTTCGGAGATTTCGCGCAGGCGCCACATCTCACCCGAGCCCAGCCACACTACTCGGCCGCTGCCATAGGGCATGGTAACCAGGTACGGCATTTCTTTGTTGTCCGGCTTGAGGCGGACGGCGGGATCGGCGAACGTGGCCACGACAATGGCGCCGTTCTTGGCCGCCTTGACCGGATAGAAATTGTAAAAGCCCCGAATGGTGACCTTGGGATCGCCGCCTTTGCCGTGGAAGAACTCGTCCCAGCCGGCTAATTGCGGCGCTTTTTCATCCTCGTCAAGCCGGAGAAATTCCAGGTCCGGCGTCGCGCCGGGGAAGCTGAGCGGGTAAGGAGTCGTGGTGTCCCGCTCCAATTGCAAGACGCGGGCGTCTTCAAGGACAACAGGGTAAATATCGAGGATCGGTTTGAGCTTGCGGCGGTCGGCCCCGCCTTTGCCGCTGGGCCGGGAAAGCTCCAAGGTGTTGATGGCGCCGGCCACGGCGATCATGCCGCCGCCGTTTTGCACCCACTTTTCGACTTTCTTGATTTGATCCTCGCTCAGCGCCGTCCAGTCCGGATCAAAGCCAATGATGAGGTCATAAGCGCCCAAGTTATAAGGGGCTTGCTCGGCATCCTTTACTTCGCTGGGATCCGTGAAGGCATCGGGAAAACCTCGGAGCAACGGTGTCGCCTCGGAGCCCAAGACCACGCCAGTGCGCACTTCCGGACGGCCGGGCGCCGGCTGCACATAGATGCTCATCTCCACGCGTTTCTTGGCGACTTCACGGAGCAGCATGTTGTTGACGAATTGGAAGTCGCGCGTGGCGGCGCTGGCGAACAGCAAGACGCGCAGCGGCCTTTTGACGATCGGCACCTTGGCCTTGTTGCTGACGTGCTCGCCCACCGTTTCTTTTTTGTCAGCCGGGATGCGGGAGATAAAGGTCCAATCGCCTTCGGCCAACTCTTGCTTGGCGGATTCTTTTTCCCCGGGCTTGTCCGTTTTCTCGGCCGCTTCACCGAACTGGGCCGGATCGATGTCGAACTCGGCCTCGGTATTGGGCGGTTGGCCGGGTTTGAACGTGACGGTCTTTTCCAGCGTGGTGAACTTATCCTTGGTCTGTTCTTTTTGATCGGGGCCGGGCTTGTAGACATCCAGAAAGACCTTAACTTCCCGGTCAGGCAAGCCGATGCCCGTGGCCAGCACCTTGACCTTGAAGGGGTCGTCGGGACGGGCCTTGTCGGGAGCGCGCACTTCCGTGATGTCGATCTTGGTCTTGGCCCGGTCCTCGCCGACGGCGACCACGAAGATCGGGATCTTGGCCTTCTTGGCGCGCTCGGCTAAGTCTTTGTAGGCTTGCGATTCGCCCTGATTGCTGCGGCCATCGGTGAAAACGACGATGCCTTGCAAGCGGTTGTTGATCTCGCGGTTGAGCATGGCCAGCATCGAGTCGCCGATGTTCGTGGCGCGGATCATGCGCTCGTAGCGCTGCTTGGCGCGAACCTGTTCGTCCGTGGGATTTTCCGGGTCAGCCTTTGGATCGGGTTGAAGCCACGACGCCAGCAGCGCGGGCGTGAAATCGACGCCAACCGGGAGTTCTTCGACAACTGCGGAGACTTTATCTTGGTTGGCCTTTTCCGCTTCTTTGGCTTTGCTGCGCTTCTCCCACTGGTCGCGCGTCCAGAATTTGCCGCCGTCGATCGTGCGGTAGTCTTCGTCCAGAAAAGCGCCGAAGCGGTATGCCGTTACGGGGTTGGTTTCCAGAATGCGGCGGACAAAATTGACTTTGTCGTCCGTTACCAGGCGAACCACCTTTTCGAGGCGGGTCGGCATGGACTCCGGCTTCATGCCTTCGGGCGGCGGATCGTCGCGCTCGAGCATGCTTCCTGTTGGATCAAAGAGAAGCAGGACTTTGGATTGGCTGTTGACCACATCGTAAGTCTGGCGGGCCGGCAACAGGAACACGACAGCCAACAGCGCGTAGACCGTGCAGCGCAGCACGGCCAGAAACGTAGCCCAGTACCAGCCGACCGCCTTGCTGTCGCGGATATACATCCACACGACATAAAAGAGCCCGGCCAGCAAAACTGGGATCAGCACGGCAAACCAGATCCGGCCGTCCATTTCCGTACCGAACCAGCGCACCGATTCTTCGATCCGTCTCCAGACCGTTTCGGTTTTCTGGGTCACATTGCCGTCATTCATGGGTCAAGCCCTTATGATTCTCGCTCAATGCGGTGGTGGGACTCGAAGACTCGTCCCATCCTACAAGATAAATCGCGCTCACTTCACAACTAGGCCGCCGCGGTCTGCGATCTGACCGCCTGGGCGGGCAATACGGCTTCATTGCCTCTTAAGTGGAAGCTCAAGTGAACCGCCAGCGCCTGCTCAGCAATCAGCATGATCAGAAAGACTAAATACAGCCAAGGCGATTCCGACAGATCGGATTGCCTTTGGCGGAAGACTTCCAGCGACGAGTCCGGCGCGATCAGCAACATTTTGCCCTGGACGGCGTCTTTGCTGGAGGCATTTTTCTCGAGCTTGTCTTTGGCGGCGCGGCGCAGATCGCTTTCGGCGACCGCATCGATGTTGAAGACATACGCGCGCTCGTCCACGTCGGTGTCTTTGACGCCTTCACCCTTGGGGTGAAACGTGAAGCGATACATGCCGGGCTTCTTGGCGTCCGTAAACGGGAAAGTAATCTGATTCTTGTCCACGACGCCCAGCGATTTGACGACGTTTTCCTTGTCGCCGCCCGCCGCGGCAGCGCCGTCTATAGGCTGATCCGCGCTGACCTTCTTTTCCAGGCCATCGGTGTATACGCGCTCCGCCTCGGCCTTATAGTGGTTGGCGTCGAATTCAAGCTCGGTCACCGTCTCGCCGACTTTATAGCTCTGACTATCGCTAGGCGCCGTTAGATACTTCTGCATGTCGGAAATGAACATCGGATACGTAAACGAAGCCATGCAGCCGCCGGACCAGAGGTTCCACGATTTGCCGGCCGTCGTCATGATGGCCACGACGCGGCCCTTGCCGTATTTCTTCACCACCACCAGAGGATCGCCGTATTGAACCGTGTCGCGCAGTTGCTCCACTTCATTCTTGAGGGTCTGCATTTCGGGCAGATTCCAGAAATCAGCCAGCGTCGGCCCCGAGGAGTCCTTGGGATCCACCGGAGCGCGCAGCAGCCGATCGAGATCGTCCGCCAGCTTGTAGACGAATGTCCCGGTCAGTGTCTGCTTGATCGTTTGCTGAAGACGAACGAGGCCCGGCTTGTACTTCTCATACTTGCTGTCGTCGAGAGGCAGCTTTTTGAGCAAGTCTTGCGTGGAACCTCGGTAAAATTCAAGAGCCCGGCGGCTGGGCAGCGTCGCCAGCTCTTCAACTTCACCGGGCTTATGTACCCAATTGGAGCGCGATTGCGTCGGGAAATACTGCTCGATCATCAGCCAACGGAGAGCTTCCCGCGCTGTCGTCAAGCCCTCGACGATCCTTTGATCTTCCTGGCTCTGCGTGCGCAGGAACAGCTTATGGAGACCGTTGTTGAGCAGCTCCTGGCGTTCCTCCTCCGTTAATTTCTCGGTGGGCTTGCTCGCCAGGGGAACGGGCATCAGACCCTCGCCCTGCTTGTAGAGGACCTTGTTATAGAAATCGGCCTGGACGCGGTCACCCATGAAGACGGCTACGCGGCCGCCCTGGGCCACGTAATCTTCCAGGTTTTTCAGTCCCTTGGGGCTTTTTATGGCCGGCACATTGAGCAGGTAGACGCTGGGGTATTGATTCAAGTTGCCTTTATCGAGTTCATCGACTCCCTTGACTTCGACCTTGTAGCCGCGCGTCGCCGCCAGGGCCAATTGAACGGGAATGGTGTCGCCGTTTTCGCGCATGTGGTCGGGAAAACTGCCGTCGATGACCAGGACGCGGACATTCTTGTCCACCTTGACCACCGCATGGCGAATGTTGTCGGCCCGCAGGCCATACTTCTGGTCCGTATTGAGCTGGGCGCTAACGTGCCGATAACCCTCTTTGCCGTAAAGGCCCAATTCGAATTTGTGCTTGAACGCCGTCCCGTTGGGAATGTTCAAGATTGTCGAGGCGCCTTGATCCTTGATGCCGTCAACGCACACGGTCAGTTCAACGCCTTTTAGCTCGCTGG
>JBJMQT010000023.1:0-23324 GCA_045802525.1 Gemmataceae bacterium | reverse complement strand
TGGCAGCCTGCCGTGGAATGGCGAAGGTCCGCCGAAGGTAATTGTGGAATTTGCATCAGGCGCAGACGAATATCGGCTGACCAAGGTTTTTTCCAAGAAAAAAGAAGGCAAGGCTCTTCTAGAGAAGAAAGTAGACGATCAATGGCGCACGGAGGAAGATGCGCCTAAGGAAGCGTCTCGCCGAGCCCGGGAATTGTTGCGCGCTAATAAATCGACAGCCGGGCTCAACCAACTGCTCTGGTTGGGACAGGGCGAGATTGGACTGCCTGAAGTGAGCCTAGATACATCCCTGCAACAAAAGCTGAGCGGCATACTGGGTGTCATGGTGACCGGACGAGACCTTGGCGTGCGCCTGGAATTGGACCGGCTCTGCACCGCCTGGTTCACGGCGACGGGCAGAGAAAGTAGGAACTCTCTCCTGGCCCAGTTGGAGGAACAAAGGCGGAATTGCCTGGAAAGGCGGGACAACGAAAAGCAGAGCTTTCAAAAATATGCGGAGGCCCTTCGCCAGTTGCAGACTTTGCAAGACCAGCTTCCCCAACTCGATTTGGCTGTCAAGCAGGCGCGCAAAGAAGTTGATCAGTTAACGATAGAACGTGAAAGTTGCCAGGCTCGTTTGCGAGCCTATCAGGAAGCCAAAAACGCCTTTACGATCGCCGAGGGCGCAGTTGAGGACGCTTCCGAGTGTTTGCGGAAGTTTGGAGATGCTTTGAAGCGCCGGCAAACCGCCCGCGACGAAGTCGTGAAGGTTGGCAGGCTCGTGGAAGAAGCCGAACAACGTTGCATCCATTGCAAAAGAAACCACGAAGAAAAAGTAGCACACTTGGCAAGCGCTCGCCGCACTGAGCAAGATCATCAACTAGGGCGGGATGAAATTGATGATCGGCGCAAACTCGCCGCTCTTGTGGCACAGATCGGTCAATTGCAGCGGAATCTGGACGCCGCGAAAAAGAAAGAGAAAGAAATTGCTGAATTAGAAAAGGCTATTCAATGCGTGGCTGCACCGGACGAAAAGACTCTAGCGTCCCTGCGGACGAACCGCCGTCAGGCTGCCCACCTTCGGGCTCAATTGAAGGCTGCCGAATGGCAGCTGTCGGTTGCCGCAAAAAAAGACGCGGTGATTAACTTATCCTTGGAAGGACAACCAAGCCAAGCAGTCAATTTGACGCCCGGTAAGAAAGTCGTCTGGTCGCTTCGGCAATGCGGATCGATAGAACTGCCTGAACTTGGAACGGTCGAGGTGACCCGGTCGCACGAAAACCTTGACCTGGCAAATATCGTTCGGGACGTCGATCGAAAGGATCGTGAGTATCAGGATCTCGTTCGGTCCTTCAAAGAAGACCCCGGTGATGAATCGTGTTTGGACCGGCTGACGGAACGGCGATTTGAGCGCGAAGCGGCTGAGAAACGGATCAAAGAAGTGCGTGCGGAACTGTTTCAGCTCGCGCCAAGGGGGAGCGACTCTTTCCTCGCAGAACGGGACAGTTTGCACAGTCGACAGGAAAGCCTTCTTCAAAGACACCCCCATTGGCGTGATTGCCAGCCATCGTCAAATGACATAGGCGAAATGGAAGAAGAGTTCTTTGCACTGGCCAAAGAACTGAAGAACAAGCGAGAGGAATTAGAGGCCAATGAAAAAGCGGCCGCCAAGGAGCGGGCCAAGGCGGAAGAAGCGTTGCACCAGGTAAAGGAAGCGCTGGCTTCCGCCAAGGCCTCAGAGAAATCTGAGGATGAGTCCGTACAGCGCTCAGGAAATGAAAAAGATCTCCAAGAAAAACTCACGAACGCGATGAAGGCCCAAGAAGAGTGCAAAGAAAAGCTTGCCGCCAGTCAACTTAGCGAGTTTGAATTGGCTATCGATGATCGATTGAAGCAAGCGGACTGCGCGTTATCCGAGAGAACGGAGCGGCTTATTGCATTAAAGGAGGAAATTAGCCAATTGCGTGGCTTTCTTGGCGATAAGGAGGGCCTTCACACCGAACTTGCTGATGCTGAAGGCGCCTTGCAACATGTTGAGTCCGCCTTGGCGCGGGAAAGACTTGAAGCGGATGCCCACAAGCGCTTGCGAGATCTCTTTGATGAGTGCCGCGATGATAGAGTGCGCCAGGTCATGGGACCTATTGCCGTCCGGGTGGTGGATTGGGCGCGGAAAATTGGCCTGGATGATTGCCATGAAGTCCAGTTCGGCGACGCCTTCCTGCCCGAGGGCCTACGGCTCAAAAATGGTACGCTGGAAGACCCGGTGCCTTTTGCGACCGAATCCTATGGCACCTGGGAGCAATTGAGCATTATCGTGCGGCTTGCTCTGGGTGGAGTTCTGGCCAGGGAGGAGCCGGAGGTCGCCATTCTCGATGACCCGCTCGCTCACACCGATGCCGCCAAACATCGCAAAATACTGGACATTCTTCGCCTGGCGTCCGACGGAAATGCCGCCTGGACGCCGCCTGCTGGTCGCCTCCAAGTCATCATCCTGACGTGCCACCCGGATCGTTTTGATCATCTGCCGGGGGCTAAGCATATCGACCTGACTAAACACATTAGCAGATGAATGACCTTGACTGAGAGGTTGTGCCGGCCCTCTGGCTCCGCGCGACGACCCTCTGGCTCAAGCGCCCCACCCTTTAGACCCGCACACATTGAGCTAGAGGGTTGAGGGTGCATTTGCTGGAATGTCCATGTCCGTTTTGCCGATATTCCCATTGCGGATCAATCGTCCCGTCTATTGCACTGTGCCGCCGTTCAAGTAAGCCGTTTCATGTCATCGATGCCGCAAATACCCGGTTATGAGATTCTGCAACCGCTTGGCGGCGGGCCTCTTACGCAGGTCTTTGCCGCTCGCGAGAGGAAAAGGGACCTGCCTTGCGCCCTTAAGCTGCTGCGACCGGATTGGGAAGATGAAACCACGGCGATCAAGCTCTTGCAGCGCGAGGCTCGGGCCTGCTTGGCGGTCAAGCATCCGCATCTTGTGCGGCTGTTTGACGCTCATGTGACCAGCCCGCCTTACTACCTGGCGATGGAGCAATTGCAGGGGGAGTCGCTCCGGCAGCAGCTTCGGCGCGAGTTCTCGTTGGATTTTCCCAAGACAGTCTGGGTGGGCCGCCAAATCACGGAAGCGCTGGCGGCTATGCACCGGGCGGGGTTCCTCCATGGCGACGTCAAACCGGACAATATCCAATTGATACAAGACGGCCAGGCGATCTTGCTTGATTTGGGTTTCGCACATCGGCCAGGCGAAAATGCCGCGTTTTTACGCGCGGGTTATGTCCTGGGCACAGCCAACTACCTTGCTCCAGAAATGTGTCGGCAAGAGACGGAGGGCGACGAAAGCAGCGATGTCTTTAGTCTGGGCGTGACGCTTTACGAGCTGTTAACCGGCAAGCTGCCGTATAGGACCGGTTCGGTGGACGAGGTCTTTCGCCGACATTCGTATGATCCGCCGGTAAACATTCGACAGCATCTGCCCGGCGTGCCCTTAGCAATGGCTAATATGATCGAGCGCATGCTGACCCGACGCCCGGAGGATAGACCGAAAGCGTCCGCCGTCGTCAAGCAATTGATCGCGCTGGAGATTTGGGGCCTTGGGCAAAGGCGGGCGGGGTAATCGAATCGCGAATCATGAAGTCAAATCGTTTTCGGTATAGAGAACAAAGCCGCGTCTCGTTAGCGTATTGACTGCCGTTTCATGGTCAGCGACATGCAAAGCCAGAGCCGGCCGGCCTTGAGCGCCAACCAGCAGGGTATAGGCGTAGTGCACGTCGATTTCGGCCATCAAGAGGGCCTTGCAGATTTGCAGCAACGGTTGGGCGCCGTCAGGCAATTGGACGACCAGCAGATCGCTTTCGGTATAGGGAAGCTTTGCTTGCTGGAAAATCTCGGTGGCGCGTTCGGGATCGCTCAAAACCATTCGGATAATCGCACAATCGGCCGAATCAACGACGGTTAAGGCTACGATATGGACGTCGGTGCTTTCGAAGCGACGAACGACGTCGAGAAGCCCCCCGAGCCGGTTTTCCAGAAAAACGTTGAATTGCCGCACGCTCGGCCAGTCGCGGCCGCGCGCCGTCGCGTAGCCAATTCCCGCGCCGGCATCATCGCCTTCACGTTCGCTCATGCAAGCTCCTTTATATTGGGAACCTTCAGTTTAGGGTTTTAATGGCCGGCTCGTCAAATCCAAACGGCCGGTCCCCTATACTGACAGTTCCTTCTCCGCATGCTAAACTCGACATGCCGGCTGCGGTGGGCGAGGGAATTATTATCTTCAAGTGTTCTATGCAAAACGAACCCAATACTAATCAAGCGCCGTTTCAAATTCAGGTGGCCGAGCGCGTCAAACGCTTGCCGCCCTATCTGTTCGGCAAGATCAACGACCTGAAGTATCGCAAACGCCGCGAAGGCATCGACATCATTGACCTGGGCATGGGCAATCCCACGGATGTGCCGGAATCTCTTGTGATCGAAAAACTATGTGAAGCCGCTCGCGACGAGCGCAACCATCGTTATTCTGTCAGCAATGGCGTGATTAACCTTCGCCGCGAAGTCTCAAAGCGCTATGCGCGCCGGCATGACGTGCAATTGAACGCGGAAACGGAGGTCTTGGCCGGGTTGGGATCGAAGGAAGTTTTCAGCCATATGTGCCTGGCTCTTTTAGGCCCTGGAGACACGGCGATCGTACCGGCGCCTTCGTTTCCGATTCACGTTTACGCGGTCGCGCTGGCTTCAGGCAATGTTCTAAGCCTGGATTGCACCCAGCCCGACCGGTTCTTAAGCAACATCGCCGGCATGGCGGAGCATTTGTATCCCCGTCCGAAAGTGTTGATTCTCAACTACCCACACAATCCGACTACGACGGTTGTGGAGAAAGGTTTTTACGCCGAGGTAGTGAAACTGGCTCGGCGGTTCGGATTCATGGTCATTAACGATTTCGCCTATGGCGATGTGTGTTTCGACGGTTACCAGGCGCCGAGTTTTTTGAGCGTGCCGGGGGCCAAGGAAGTAGGCGTAGAAACCATCACCATGAGCAAAGGCTATAACATGGCCGGTTGGCGGCTCGGCTTTTGCGTCGGCAATCCGGAGATGATCCGCGCCTTGGCGACAATCAAGGGTTATTACGATTACGGCATTTTTCAACCGGTGCAGATTGCCGGCATTTTGGCACTGCGCCATGGTGAAGAACTGGTTCAGCGCCAGGCTCTGGTCTACCAGAATCGGCGCGACGTTTTGGTGGATGGCCTTCAGCGCATAGGCTGGGAAGTGGAACGCCCCAAAGCCACCATGTTTGTCTGGGCCCGCTATCCCAAGGAGTGGCGCGACCGGATGGGCTCAATCGACTTTTCCATGAAGTTGCTCGAAGAAGCCGAGGTAGCCGTGAGCCCCGGTGGTGGCTTTGGTGAGATAGGTGAGGGATATCTGCGCTTGGCGCTGGTCGAGAATGAAAATCGGCTGCGGCAAGCGGTCCGTCAGATAGGACGCTGCCTACGCGGCGAGAAAGCAGCCGGCTAATTCTTTTCTGGGTTTTGTGCATTTTTGAGATTGTTTTGGCCGATCATCTTGGTATACTCACAAACGTACACCTATCGCTCCTTTTTGACATGAGGGACCAATCATGGCGGACCAAGGTCACGATCGCGAATTGAAGAACGCCTTATCTCAAATTGAGAAGCAATTTGGCAAAGGCGCTATCATGCAACTGGGACAAGGCTCTTCCGCCGATGTGCAGGGGATTCCGACAGGGGCGCTCAGCCTGGACATTGCCCTGGGCGGCCGAGGCCTGCCGCGCGGACGCATCATTGAGATCTTCGGCCCTGAATCCAGCGGCAAGACAACTCTGGCTTTGCACGCGGTGGCCAGTGCCCAAAAGCTAGGTGGGGTCGCCGCTTATATCGACGCCGAGCACGCCCTTGACCCGGCCTGGGCCAAGCGTCTGGGAGTGGATCTAGAGGGGCTGCTTGTGAGTCAACCCTCCTCCGGTGAAGAAGCTCTGAAGATCGCGGAAATGCTGGTTAAATCCAACGCGGTGGACATCATTGTCATTGATTCCGTGGCCGCCTTGGTGCCTCGCGCGGAAGTGGAAGGCGAAATCGGCGATTCGCACGTTGGCATTCAAGCCCGCCTTATGAGCCAGGCGATGCGCATCCTCAATCCGACGATTGCGAAAACCAAGACCTGCATGATTTTCATCAATCAGATCCGGCAGAAAATCGGCGTCATGTTCGGCAACCCGGAGACGACCTCCGGCGGCCTGGCTCTCAAGTTTTATAGTTCCGTCCGCCTGGATATCCGCAAGGTGGGCAGCATCAAAGATGGTGAAGAAGTCACCGGCTCGGAAGTAAAGGTCAAGGTTGTCAAGAACAAGGTGGCGGCCCCGTTCCGGTCGGCCGAGTTCGACCTGATGTACAATCAGGGCATTAGCCGCGAAGGCGACCTCATTAATCTTGCCATTGACGATAAACTAATCGAGAAGAGCGGCGCCTGGCTTAATTACGGCGAAATCCGCCTGGGCCAGGGCAAAGAAAACGCCAAGCAATTCTTACGCGACAATCCTAAATTGATCGATGAAATCAGCCGTAAGATCCTCGAAAAACGAGGGCTGTTGGGCAACTTGGCTGCCGGGACAGGCGAAAACGGCCAAGTCCGGGAAGAACCCGCGGCCAAGGCTGACCCGGTCGGCAAGAAAGAAACCGGCCGCCGCCAGCCCGCCGTGGTTGATTGATTTGCCGCACTCGCCCCCCCCGCCCATCGCCCGAACAGAGTGAGCCGTGCTTTCCCGTGGAAAGCACGGCTCATTTTTTTGGGCTGCAGTTGTCTGATCATTAATACCGATGCGGAGCAGGCGGCTACTTTGCTCGCATTTGCTCGCTTAAGATTCGCGCCGTTTCCGGTCGCATGATGCGCGGGTCGGGCAGACCGCCGTTTCGCAATACTTCGCGAAGTTCCCGGCCGCTAATAGAAACTTGCTTGTAGCCTTTAGGCGCGCATTCATCCACCAGGCCGACCCGGCCTAGCTCTTCGTAATACGCCGCAAAACCGATTTTCACCGGCTTGATTAGAAGCTCGCCTTTCAATTCATCGAACTTACGTTGCGCCGCGAGGCCGTCCCAAATGTCCTTGCCGTCCTCGTAAGGCGCGTCCGCGTGTTTGCGGCCGATGACGATATCGGTGAAGCCGAAGTTTTGCCGATAGATGGCGTGCATGATCGCTTCTTTGGGCCCGCCATAGAACATTTTGATATCCAATCCCAAAAGAAGCACCTGGTCGGTCAAATCGTAGCCGGCGTTCTTCCAAAGCGCCTCGTCCTTGTCTCCTTGGCCGAGCACTTTGTTTTTGATGAGCGCCTCGTAGGTTTTCATGCGTGTCGGGGCGTCGACATCGTCGCCTTTGGTTTCGCCGACAAGGGGATTGAGCACCGCGCCGGCAAAATGGCCGGCGCGGGTTAGCCTTTCCAAGCCCGCTACCAGGGCATATTCATGGGCGCGGTGAAGCGGATTACGGGTTTGAAAAGCTACGACACGCTGCCATTTCTTATCGTGGAATAGAGCGCGGGTTTCACGCGGCGTCAGGATGTACTTGCCATAGGCGGGGTTCTTGGGTTGGGGTAGCACGCGCACCGTTCCGCCCAGCAGCGTATCGCGCGGGTCAGCCATGGTCATGCGGCCGCCTGGATGGTCAATGCGATCGGTTCCGTAAACGCTTTTGATATAGGCTGCTTTATCGAACGGGAATATGTCCTTGATGGCAAGTGAACCGACTATTTCTTCGCGGCTATTGACTAAAGCGGCTGACTGGCCCGTCTTGAGATTTTTGGCAACTGATTGATCGACGGGGAATGCGAGCGGGATTGTCCAGGCATATTTCTTACCGTTGCGTTCGATGACCTCCTCATCGAGAACGCGTTGAAAGACGGCCCGATCCATTGGCCCGGTTAAGGGACTGAGTCCGCCATCGCCGAAGCGGTAGAGAGTCGATAAGTCAGCGTCGCTGACGGTCACCTTCGGCAAATTCGCCGTCCTTTGGCGAAAGTCATTGGCTTCGTCAACGGAAACCTGGCAATTAACCGGCTCGGCCAATCCCCCATGCGGGGCAATCAAATCAGGCATTTACTGGAACTCCTTTTGAGTTGGTCGGTGGTTCGTTGTTCGTTGTTCGTTGTTCGTTGTCAGTAGATGTTCAGCTTTATGCGAGGAAGTTTTGTGCCAGTTTTTGCAACGAACAACTAACCACGAACCACGAACAATCATATTTGATACGACAATTCGCTTTTTTCGTGGGCTCGGCGGCTCAGTTCACTCAAGGTTAGTTTTTGCAGCGTCCGCTGCTCTTCCTCTTGAAGTTGTCGCCAAATGGAGCGGACTGCCTTGACCGCGCCGGAGGTCGGCAAAGCCACGGGGTCGGAGCGCTGCGAGGACATGCGGTCAATCACCGCGTTGATGATTTCAGCCAGCGAGATCTTGTCGGGACTCTTGGCCAGTTGATATCCCCCTGCTGCGCCCCGAACGCTCGCTACCAACCCCGCTGTTTTTAGCTGAAGAAGAATTTGCACTAAGAAGCGCTGCGGAATTCCGTGGGCATCAGCAATGGCCTTGATTCGCACCGGCAGGGGATCGCGATGGTGGAGGGCCAAGTGCACCATGGCGATACAGGCATATTCGGCCTTCGCGGATACACGCATGCCGGCGCCTCCTCGGAATAACTCGGCAATAACAGCCTAGCTGCCAACCTCGAAAAGAGTGTTGTATGAGTTATTCTGATGATTGACTGCAATTGCGTGATCGTCCTAGATGCCGCTGCCTCCTTGATGCTCGATTACATGTAAACCGCATTCCTTCTTTGCCGTTCCTGACCAGCGACCAGCCCGCTCGTCTTCTCCATTGCCGACCGGCTGCGTGCACGGCCAGCAGCCTATGCTGGGATAATTTCGGTCGTGAAGGGGATTGTAAGGCACATCGTGCTTGACGATAAATGACCATACATCCTTGCGCGTCCAACTTAAAAGCGGGTTCACTTTTACGAGATTGAACTTGGAGTCCCACTGAACGACGCCGGCCTTTTGGCGATCCGCCGTTTGATCGCGGCGAATGGCGCTGATCCAGGCTTCATGGCCGACCAAGGCGCGGCGGAGAGGCAGGACCTTTCGGTCATAGCAACATTGGTCGGGCCGGTGCCGGTAGAGCGGGCCGCCGTGCTCTTCCTCGTATTCGGCGACGGTTAACTCGGGGCGAATGTATTCGACCTCAATTCCGTAGCGCGCTTTGAGTCTTTCCCGTAATTCCAAAGTCTCGGGAAACTGGTAACCTGTTTCCAAATTGAAAATGTGCAGGGTCGGATCGATTTCGGCGAGCATGTGGATCAGGCAGCAGCCCTCGGCTCCAAATGCCGTTGCCATCGTAAGCCGACCGCCAAACGTCGCAACCGACCACCGCAGTATGTCTTGGGGCGTTTTACCATCCAGGCTGCCGCTGGCGGATTCAATTTGTTCGGAGGTCCAGGCCAAGGTCGCGATCATCTTTCGTCCTTAATCCGAATTTACGGCCCAGAATCACCGGGCCCAATAAGCGGCTTCGATGCTAGATGCTAGTATACAATCATAATCTCTATCAACATAATAATGATTCGGTCAAGACTGTCTTCAGGTTTATCGGAATCCGGCCGGAATTGCCGCCCAATATATAGCCCAATTGCATTGCGCGCCCCCGGACGGAGCATGCCTTGAACGCATAGTCTGTAAGGCCCCCGACGAAAACACTCGAAAGCAGACCCGTGGAAAGCATTTGTGGGTTTTTGCGCCTTTTCGTGGCTTCTGAAGCTCTTCGGCACCTGACCCTCTTGCCCAAGCGACGACCCTGAGAGGGCTTGGGCAACTCTCGCCCTGACATCTATTTGCAGAGCCGAGCGCAGATCCTGCGCTAACCGGCTCGGAGGGGGGGTGTCGGGGTGTCCGGGGGTTGAAATGAAACGAAACCGGGGCGACTCGGACTGCCCAAGTATAACGTGGAACGCGCGTGCTAGGGAAGCACGGTTGCGATGCTAGACCCTCGGGGCCAACCGTTGTGACCCTCTGGCCCAAGTGACCACCCTGTGGTGCACCGCCAGCGCACCAGAGGGTCAGAGGGTCTTGGGGCCTACAACCTATTCTTGAAAAATTCGATCACGCGACGAACCAGGACGCGGCGTAAAATGAAAAAAGCGTAATGCGTGGACCGTAACAAGCCAAGAGAAAGCCGATGCTCCTGCACGAGTTCAATTGGAAGAAGGAAGTCATCCAGGCCGCCGAGCCGGTGATGGTGGACTTCTGGGCCTCATGGTGCGGGCCTTGCGTAACCATGAACCCGACTATCGAAGCCTTAACCAGAGATTTCAAGGTCTGCAAAGTTAACGTGGACACGAACCAGGAACTCGCAGCCCACTACGGCATTTCTTCAATCCCGGCCCTTCTGATCTTTAAGAACGGCAAAATCGCGAGCCGGCATGTCGGCCTAACGCCGGAAACTACATTGCGCGCGGAGATGCAGGGGCTCAGTAAGACGTGATCATCGCATCTGTTTCGGGCCAAAGTTTCGCACTTTCATCAGGGATGACAACAAAGATTCAAGCACATCGCCACCAGCCCCGTTATTCTTCATAAAAGTTGAGGGCCGGGAGCCTTAATCGATTTGACTCCCGAGCCCTCATTTCCTTTCTCAGCGGCTCCCTTTATTGGATCAAGACGTTGTTGCCAAGACCACCGTCGAGAATGTCTTGGCCAGGCCCGCCGATTAGGACGTCGTCGCCAGCTCCTCCATTGAGCGCGTCGTTGCCGGCCCCGCCGATCAAGACGTCATTGCCGTCTCCGCCGTTGGCAACGAGTTGAAGGGCATTGGCACCCAAGGCCGACGCTTGCACCACGTCGTCTCCGGCCAGGGCGTTGAGGATTAACCGGTCGTTGGCGGCCTCAGCGCCGGTTATGTTGACGATCGCAGACAAGCCTTGAACCTCGACGCCGCTTGCGTCGCCGGAGGCAGTAATTACATCAGCGCCGGCGGTGCCGTTGACAATGACGGTGTCGGCCTGCCCATCGCCGGTGCTCGTGCCGGGCGCCCCTGCAAGGTCGATGTTGACCCGGGTCACGCCGGTGTGTGAGAGGTCGTTAACCGTAATGGTATCCGCGCCGCCAAGAGCGACGACGTTGACCTGCTCGACTCCGTTGACGTCCATGACGATGTTGCCGACATCGCGGGTGAATCGCAACCGGCTGCCGTTGGCCGACAGGTCCATGTGTTCGCTGACATTGGCGCCGTTGAACTGCAAGGTGTCATGGCCGCCCTGACCTTCGACGGTGTCACTGCCGTCGCCGGGATTCCACACAAACGTGTCGTCGCCGGCGCCCATCAAGGCCATGTCGTTGCCGCGACCGCCTATCACGATGTCGTTCCCCTGGCTGCCGACGAGGGTGTCATCGCCGTCGCCGCCGTTCTCCGTCAACAAAATGACGCCGGCGTGCAAATTGGATGCGTCGATCTTATCATTGCCGCCGAGGGAGTTGAGGACCAGGCTGTCCCTAGCCCCTTCTGCATGGGAAATATGCACCGTGGCCGCAAGGCCCGACACGGTCGCGCTCGTGCCTGAGCCCGAAATCGCAATAGCATCGGCAGCCGCCGTCCCGTTGACGGTTACCGTATCGGGTTGGCCGTCGCCTTGTCCGGTTGAGTTCGCCAAATCGATTTTTACATCGGTGACGGCTGTGCCGGACAGGTCGTTGACCGTGATGGCGTCGGCGCCGCCGAGGGCGGCGATGTTGACCTGCTCGACTCCGTCGACGTCCATGACGATGTTGCCGACATCGCGAGTGAACCGCAACCGCCTGCCGTTGGCCGACAGGTCCATATGTTCGCTGACATTGGCGCCGTTGAACTGCAAGGTGTCGTGACCGCCCTGACCCTCGACCACATCGCTGCCGTCGCCGGGGTTCCAGATGAAGGTGTCGTTGCCCGAGCCGCCTACCAGTACGTCGTTGCCGCGACCGCCAATGATGGTGTCGTTGCCGTCGCCGCCGATCAACCTATCGGCTCCATTGCTACCGGTGATCCGGTCGTTGCCGGCGCCCCCGTCGATGGTTAGGTTGACCACGCCGGCTGCCAGTCCGGAGGCGTCAATCACGTCGTTGCCATTAAGAGCGTTTACCTGCAGGCTATCATTGGCACCTTCGGAGCCCTGAACATTGACCGTGGCATGCAGACCGGAGACGGTGAAGCTGGATCCACTTCCGCTAATCTGGATGTTGTCGCTGTGGTTGGTGCCGTTAACGATAACTGTGTCGGCCGAGCCGTCACCGAAGTCGCTTCCGGGCGAGCTGGCGAGGTCGAGGTTGACCTGAGTTACGTCGGTATGTGACAGGTCATTGACGGTGACGGTGTCGGCGCCTCCCATGGCATTGAAGTCGATCTGTTCGACGCCGTGGAGGTCCATCGTAATGTTGGCGACGTCGCGGAAAAAGCGAACGTGGTTGCCGTTGGCAGAGATATCGATGTGCTCACTGACATTAGCACCATCGAATTCCAACCTGTCATGGCCGCCTTGCCCTTCGATCGTGTCGCTGCCGTCGCCCGGATCCCAGGTGAAGACGTCGTCGCCGGCGCCGCCAAACAGGACGTCATTGCCCCGGCCGCCTTCGATTACATCATTGCCATCGCCGCCAATCAGCACGTCATTGCCGTCGCCGCCGGTGATGGTGTCATTTCCCGCGCCACCGTCGACGGTGAGTGAGATCAACGGGGCCAAGCCGTTGCCGCCGGTGAAGGTGTCGTCGCCCCCATTCATATTGACGACCAAATTCTCAGACGTGCCGATATCGAGCGAGAAGGGCGCCGGGTTAATCCGGTCGAAACGGACGCGTGAGCCGTTGGCAGTGGCAGTGAAGGTCTCGGCGCCGTTGCCGCCATTGACTTCGACAGTATCGATGCCGTCTCCACCTTCGTTGAGGTCGGTCCCGTCACCCGGGTTCCAGATCATACGATCGTTGCCGGCTTCGCCGAAGACCTGGTCATTACCGGCGCCGCCAGTAAGCGTGTCGTTGCCGGCGCCGCCGAACAGCAGGTCATTGCCGCCCTTGCCAAGGAGAGTATCGTTGCCGGCTTGGCCGAAGAGCATGTCATTGCCCGAACCGCCGGTCAGAGTGTCGTTGCCATCGCCGCCGAAGAGATTAGCGGAGGGAAGCGCTCCGTTAGCCTCATTGAGCGAGATTTGGTCGTTGCCGGCCTGCCCGAAGACCTGGATTAGCGTGGTGTTGGCTACCGTGGGCGTGCCGATGATCGAAACAGCGCCGCCGTTGACGAGGATATGGCCGGCGGCATCGCGGCTTACGACAATGGTGTTGTTCAGACTGTCGCCGAATACCGACAGGACGCCTGCCCCTGCCGAAAAAGACGCTGTTACGGCCGGAAGGATACGTTCGCCCAGCGTTTCCAGAGTTGGCACGAACCGGCCTTGCCGAGCCTTTTTGGGGGCCAGGCGGGACTTCCTTATAAGCGTCAATTTCAACCACGACATAGCCATGAGACAAACCTTTCAAGAAAGTAAACACTTTGGCGGGTGACAAAGGCCTCACACCTGACCAATCCGGGACGGCGGCACGGACGGCCAAAAAAAAGGAAAACTTTCTTCCTTCTTTCCGTGCGGTACAATGCAACCCGTTAAGCAGCCTGGTTTAGAGTTTCTGAAAGGTGGTGGCGTCGCTATGTCCGCCAGCGATTCCTTTACGGATATCATGGCCCGTCTGCGTGGCGGCGATCAGGCCGCTGCCCGGGAAATTTTCCAGCGCTTCGTCGATCAGCTCGTCCGCCTAGCCCATCGCCAATTCGACGGAGTTATGCGCCGCAAAGTGGACCCGGAGGACGTGGTTCAATCGGCTTACAAGAGTTTTTTCGTCCGCTATGGCGAAGGCAAAATGGAGATCCAGGACTGGGGCAATCTCTGGGGCATGTTGACGGTGATTACGCTCCGCAAGTGTTTTGACCGGGTCGAGTATCATCGCGCTGCTCTTCGCGATGTGCGACGGGAAGCGTCGACTCAACCAAGCACGGCGGAGTCGCAGCCATGGTGGGAGGCAGTCGCTCGCGATCCGACTCCGGAAGAAGCCGCTATGTTGGCCGAAATCCTCGAGCAGCTAATGCGCGGCCTGGAAAGCGACGAGCGGCCAGTCCTGGAAATGAGTCTGCGAGGATACACCAGTGCCGAAATCAGTCACCAGCTAAGCATGCCCGAGCGATCGGTCCGGAGGACGCGCGAGCGGGTTCGGAAAAAGCTGGAGCGCATGCAATTGGCCGACGAGTGAAGTCTCGCCGCAACCCTGCCTGGTAGGGGGAGAAGAATGGCTGATAGCTGAAAGCTGACGACTCAAAACTATATCTGTAAAGATCCGCGATCAGTAGAAAAGCCGAAACTGGAGGCGAATCGTATTCTCATACCAATGATCGCCGGTCAGCGGCCTTCCATAACCGGCATAAAAGTCGGCTCGGTCGCAGAACTTTACAAAAACCCCGAGTTTAGCGTTCAGGATTGTTTGACCGGACGCATCTTCGATGAAGGATCGCCCGGACGGGGGCACGACGGTTTCTTTGCCGTTTAGAACCGTCCAGCCCACGAATTCGGCAGCCGGCGTAATGGTGTAATGCGAAGTTCGAAATAGATCGTAGTGCAAGCCGACACCGTAGCGGACAATGTCACCGGCAAAATCCGTTCCGCCAATCGGAGTCCACAAGCGCAATTCACTTTCCAAGCCCAGCCGGTCCGTCAATCGGTCGTAGAACAGCAGCGCCGGCTCGACGGTAGCGTGATGCGTGCCCAAGCCCCTATGAGAATCTCCTGTTGGAGCAAAGGTGCGCAATTGAAAGGTGGCTACCCGATCTTCGCTCTGAATGAAAGCAAACTTGAATCCGGCATCGGGATCGGAGAACCCGGCGTGGTCGGGCCCCACGTCCGGATTAATAAAGCGCACCGGCATGTCCACAAAGACGGACAAACGCTCGTAAGGCGCCATTTCGAGGTAGGCGGAAAGCTCTTGAAAATCAACGCTCGGCTGCGGGTCAGGCAAGCCCGGCCCCACAGGCCCGCCCCGGGGATAGAGGAAATCTGCCCTTGTTGGCCGCCGGTCGTTATAGGAGGCATCGAAGCGAAAACGGAACACGTCGCCGGGGATGGCGGAGTCGATATAGCCAACGGAGCTGTCCGAGACGCGCGGTCCACTGGTGCCTTGAGCACAGACGGTTTGAGCCAGCGCAAGGGCGACGAAGACTGAAGGGAATAATGAATGCCTTGCCATTGCGCCCTCCATGGCACGCGGTCTACGATATCTCGCTTCGTAACTTATCGTTCGAAAGGGAGAGGTAGATAAGGGGATGGGGATTGCAGGACCCTTGGAGCGAAGGTGGGAGCTCCCTGCAACCGTCATATCCCATCAGCTCGTAGGACAACCGTCCCGGTTGTCCCTGGTTTGTGCTCTCCAGGACAATCGGGACGGTTGTCCTACGACACAGTATGCGAACGAATTGGCGTTCTATTTCTTGGTCTTGGCGTCCAGCTGGCTCAATAAGCCGTTGAAATCGGGATGGGTTCTAAGCGGCTCAAAGACTTGCACTTCGTCAGGAATGCGCGTCAAACTGGGGGTCGCGCGTTGAGTGGCTGTCCGCAGGCATTCCACCGCCTGCTCGACGTATTGAGCGCTGAGTTGGCTATCCTTGGTTAGTGGGATGCAGCGAGCGATGAAGCAAGCGCCGTAATAGTTGTCCAGGGCCCGGTTCGAGTAGACGGAAGCCAGATTCTTTGCAGCTTGGGCCGCCGCCACGTGGTCGCCCAATTGCACGAGCGTCCAGGCCAGATCCTGATATTGGTTGCGCAACTCCTGCCGGTAATCGGGGTGCTTAGGATTGGGCCGAAGAGAAACTTGCATATGTTCGATGCCTTCTTCGATAAGGCGGCGAGCTTCGGACCAGTTTTTCTCTTCCGTTCGGAGCCACCCCAAGTTGCCGAGGGTCATGCCCAACAGCGCCTGGTAGTCGAAGATATCGGGAGCTTCTTTAGTAAGCGTCTCAAAGATGGTACGGGCCTGGTTCAAGTATTTCTCTGCCTCCAGCCGATCCTTGGCAAAAGGCGCCAAGGCGGCCCCGAGGTTTTTGAGGACAATGCCTTTCTTTTTCTGGTAGTGCGGTCGACTGGAAAAGTCGCTAGTCAATTGTCTTAAAAGGGTCAAAGCTCCTCGGTGTTCCTCAAGGGCCTGAATCTGGCCACCTTGGCTCAAAAGAAGGTTGCCTCTATTTTGTTTGGCAATTGCAAGTTCAAGCTTGTAGGCGGCGCGGCTGGGAATTTCGTCGTGCAGACGCGTCAGGAGGCCGATGGCATTGCCATAGTCTTTTTCCGCCTCATCGGGTCTGCCATCTTGCCGGTGCAGGATACCGCGGTTGACGAGGGCCCGAGCCAAATCCTCTTGACAGTTCCGCTCTGCCAGACGGGAGCCGTGCAATTGCGTCAGTAATTCAACAGCTTGGTCGTAGTCTTCTCGCGCCTGGGCCAATCGGTCGGTTTCCCGCTCAATGATTCCCAGATTGTAGTGACTACGAGCTAGGTCCTTGCGATAGTTGGCATCCATAGCATCGGTGGCGACTAAACTATCTTGAAGATCCAGGGCTGCACGATAGTGCAGTTCGGCCTCCTCCGGCGGTCGACCATGTTCACGGAGCAGCTCGCCGAGCCAGTTGTGGCTGGTGGCCAGGTCGTGCTTGACTCGTGGGTCATTCGGGTATGCTCGGCAGAGATCTTCCTGCCGGGCGATCGCCTCGACGTAGGCTTCCTCGGCCTTGTCATGGTGGCCGTGCAAACGATGGATGTCGCCCAGGTGAAACCAGGCCATGGCAATATCTCGGCGAACCTCGGGATCGTCGCTGTGTTCTTGGCCCAATTCCTCGTACAAGATCCGGGCCTTTTCCAGAAGCCCTTGGTACAGCGGATCGAGTTGCGGCTCATCGAAAAATCGCTCCGAAGCCATCTTGATGTAGAGATCGTCAATAGTGCGGCGAGCGACTTGCAGGCTGGTGCGCGCCCGGTCGCGTTCCTTCACCACTTGTGAGTAAGACCACGCGGAGTTGACGATCATAAGCCCTGACGCCCCAATAACGACCCCGATGAGCGCGGCCCATAAGGGCCGGCGTCTTACCCACTTCAAAAAGCGCTCGCTCACTCCGGATGGACGGGCGGTGATTGGCTCGCGGTTGAGAAAGCGGCGTAGGTCGTCAGCCAGATTCTCAGCGGTTTGATAGCGTTTTGCCGGCTCTTTCTCTAAGCACTTGAGACAGATCGTTTCCAGATCACGGGGCAGCTTAGGGCGGAGCCGGGATGGCGCGGGCGGCTCTTCGGACAGCACCCGCCTTAGGGTGTCCATGCCGCCCTGGCCCTCAAATGGTGGCCGCCCCGTGAGCAGCTCGTAAAGAATGGCGCCAAGGGCATAGACGTCTGTCGGAGGCCCAATATCACGCAAGCGGCCGCTCGCTTGTTCGGGCGCCATATAGTTCGGAGTGCCAACGACCTCGCCGGTTGCTGTATGGCCTTTATTCTCCGCCAAATGCTTGGCCAGGCCGAAATCGGTCACTTTCGGGGTGAACGCCGAAACGTTAAATCCGAATCCTTCAATAGGACTATTCTGGGATTTCGAATTTGAATGTTCCGCTTTCCGGATCAGAATGTTGGCCGGCTTCAAGTCGCGGTGGACGATGCCGCGCAGATGAGCGGCGTGCATGGCTCGCGCCAGCGTCTCCGTCAATTCGGCAGCGGCGCGGGGCGGCGCCTGGTTGTTTGCAAGAAGGTCGTGCAGGCTGCCGCCGTCTACGAACTCCATGGCAATATAAGGGCAGCCCGTATATTCGCCTACTTCATATATCTGCACGATATTAGGGTGTTGCAACTTGGCGAGCGTCTCGGCTTCGATGTGGAAGCGCGCCAGTAGCTCCGGGCTGGCATGGACGCCCGCTCGAATCATCTTAAGAGCCACGATGCGATTGAGGCGTAGCTGGCGAGCCTTATAAACCACTCCCATGCCGCCGTGGCCGAGTTCGCCGAGAATTTCGTAGTCCGGAGGATTGCTAGGCAGGCCCTGCGCCGGGCGTCCCTCTTCATTGGCATCTGCACGACGAGTTGGCCGCGCGTGCAGGCCGGAAGTGGAATTGGGCCAATCGACGTTCTCTCCAGCACTTGGCCATTCTTCCACGGGCGCCAGCCCGACTCGGTAAACCATTTCGGCCAGAGCCAGCCGGGCCTTAAGCCGATCAGCTACATTCGGATGAGCACGTATCAATGCTTCACGGTCGGGGTTTTCGCCGGCCTGAAGTTGAGCCAGGAATTGCGCGACGAGAGCTTCTAACTCGTCATCCGTTTGTGGCTTCGTTCCTGCCGGAAGATGCTGCGACATCAATATCCTCCACCGACGCCTTCCCCGCTATACTTTCAAAATCACTCAATTCTGCGCTGGGGAACACCAATTCCGCCAACATTTCAGTGTTTAACTTTGGCAGCCCATTTAGCACTTCGGCGGGCGGGAAAGCGTTCAAGGTTGTAGGTGCCCAAAGCTTCTCAAAATCAAAGGGGGCCAGGCCAATGCGGGGCCACCTTTGTCCGACGCTGGCCACCTTCGAGCCCGACGTTAGCCACCTTCGAAGAAGAGACGCCCAAGACAACGAAAGTGCGCAAGTCGGCATCAGGTGTTCAATTATTGATCACCCTCTGGCGCAGTGTTGGTGGGACCGGAGGGTGGGTCACTTGGGCCAGAGGGTCAGGTGCCGAGACCTTCAAAAGCCACGAAAAGACTCAAAAACCCGCAAATGCTTTCCACGGGTCCGTTTGTGAGCGTTTTCGTGGCGGCCTCACAGACCGGTTCCAGGGACGAGCACGAATTCTATCCAATTTCCCAACTTCAGGCTTAAATTAGTTCCCTTCCATTATGTTTTCTTCGGGCATAGGCCCTTCCACATCGACCGTAGGCGCCGCGCTCGCCGGCTTGCGGATTGGACAACCGTTGCCTTACGACCTACCTTTGCTGGGACTCCATTTCCGGAAAAGAGAACGGGCACGGTGCGCAGTCGGCTTGAGCCTGGTGTGAGAACCTCTTTCTTACCCGGGAAGGCTATTTTTCGTATTCGAAGCGGCAACTAAACGGTGGATTAGGCCTTATGAGTTTCCTGCGTGAGCCTAATGCCGAACCCATTCCGGGGTATCGGCTTATCGAGCCGATTGGCAGCGGCGGGTTTGGCGAGGCCTGGAAATGCGAAGCCCCGGGCGGCCTTTTCAAAGCCATCAAATTTGTCTTCGGCAACATCAATTCCCTCGACGTCGAAGGCGCTCGTGCCGAGCAAGAGCTCCACGCCTTGCAGCGCATCAAAGAAGTGCGCCATCCGTTCGTGTTGTCGCTGGACCGGATTGAAGTCGTCGAAGGGGAACTGGTCATCGTCATGGAGTTGGCGGACAAGAGCCTACATGACGTTTATGTGGAATTCCAGAACGCCGGCCTGATCGGTGTCCCGCGCGATGACCTTTTGCGCTACATGCGCGATGCGGCTGAAGCGCTGGACCATATGAATGAAAAGCACAACCTCCAGCATTTGGATGTAAAGCCGCGCAACCTTTTCGTCGTTTGCGACCGCGTCAAGGTGGCGGATTTTGGGCTCGTCAAGCATCTGGAAAGGCAATCGGCTTCCGGCTTGCTTGGCGGCGTCACGCCCCTTTATGCTGCTCCCGAAACGTTCAGCGGTAAAATCAGCCCGCAAAGTGATCAGTACAGCTTGGCGGTGGTTTACCAGGAATTGCTCACCGGCCAACGGCCATTCGCTGGAAAAAACGCCCGGCAGCTCGCTCAACAACATCTCCAGGAAGAACCCGAACTGCGCGGCCTTACCGAGCCGGAACGCCCCATCGTGGCGCGTGCTTTAGCCAAAGACCCGAACCGGCGCTATCCGAACTGTTTGGCGTTTGTTCGGGCCCTATACACAGTGCGGGCCATCCGCCCGGAACCTGTGGTTCTACCCGAGCCGGGTCCTCAAGGGCAGCGTCCCAAGAGCATGGCGGAGACGCTGGAAAACTTCCATCTCGAAAACGGTCTGGTGCCCGCCGAGCCGGAAAAAGCCGAGGCGTTGGAACAGTGGTCGCCCGAAGAAGAAGTGGATTTTTCGGCCGGCCCGCCTGAGCGCGACAACTTCGAAGAAGTCTCCAATTTGGGCATCACCGTCGCTCAGCCCCAGACTGGTGCTCTACGCCCGACGTTTATCTTGGGCATTGGCAGCATGGCGCGGAAGGCGATGCTCGATCTGCGTTGTCGATTCATCGATCGCTTTGGCGACTTGAGCAACATTCCATTGCTGCGATTTCTCTATGTCGATAGCGACGCCGAGGAAATGAAGGCCGCCACACGAGGGGCGCCCGAAGTCGCTCTGAAGACCGGTGAACTCCATCATTTGCCGCTGCAACCGGTTTCGCATTACCGCCGGCGGCAATTAGACCACTTGGGCGATTGGCTGCCGCGTGAAAAACTCTATGCTATGCCGCGCGGCCTAAAGACCCAGGGATCGCGGGCACTGGGCCGGCTGGCGTTCACCGACAACTATCACCGTCTTTTAGCCCGAGTGAAGCGCGAGATCCAACAGTGTGCCCACCCCGACGTCCTTTACCACTCGGTAAATCAAACAGGGCTGGCGCTCCGAGACAATATCCCGCGTGTCTATGTCATCGCGGCTGCGGGGGGAGGCGGGAGCGGGTTGCTGGTCGATCTGGGGTACAATTTGCGCCGGCTCCTTCAACAGCTTCGCTATCCCAACTCGCCGGTTGTAACGATGCTGCTCTGCGGCGCGCCGGACGATCCAGCCACTCCCAAGATGGAACAAGCTAACGTCTATGCGACATTAACAGAACTAAACCACTATGCCGACGTGGCGGTGCCGTTCTCGGCCCAATATGGCGCGGATGGGCCGCAGATTGCCGATCGGGCGGCACCCTTCGATTCCGTGTACTTGATGGTGCAGTCGACGCGCACTCCGGAAGCGCGCCGCGACGTGATGGCTCACCTGTGCAGTTACCTATTTCATGAGATGACCACGCCGCTGGGGCTTCGCCTGGAAAACGGCCGACGGCAGCCCACTACGGCGTTGACGCCGTTCCGCAGCCTAGGAACGCACACGGTGTGGTTTCCCCGAGGCCTGCTACTGCGCCTGGCAGCCCGAGAAGCGTGTAAACGTCTCTTCGAAGAATGGCAGATTAGTGGCGAACCCAACGCCCGGGCCGAAATCGAGGCCGCCTGCGCCCGCGTGCAAGCCGATCCCAGTTTGCGGCCCGAAGCTATTGCGGGCGAAGTTGAAGAGGCGGCAACTACGCCGAGCGAAGGCAAACCGAGCGATGCCCTGTCGCGCATGTTGGCCGGGCTGGAAGAACAGGCCGCTGACTATCCGGCTCAAGATGATCCGGGTTCTTGGGCCACGCAAACGCTGCTTCGCGTGCGCGAATGGCTGGGCAGCGGGCTGGGTTCGAGCCGGGAGGCCGGTGAATGGCGCAAAAATCGGCTTAGCCGCAGTTTGGAAAATGCCGCCCAACGCGCGGCGGAAAAGTGGGACAAGGCCTTGGCCGACTCGGTCCTCAGTTTAACGGAGCACCCCGGCCGGCGCCTAGCCGCAGCCGAGGCAGCCATCAACCGTTTGATCGCATTTTGCGACGAGCAAACGGCCCACCAGAATGAGCAAGTGGACCAATTGCGCCGCAATGCTCAGGATGCCCAGGATCATTTGCAAAGGGCCGTGGAAGCTTGCGTCGCAGGCGCCGGGAGCTTCAGCTTGTTCGGCAGCCGGCCCAAGCGTCTTTTGCGGGTTTTTCTCGATCACTTGTCCGCCTTTGCTCGCCAATGTCTCAAGGAAGATATAGGCGTTGCGACCCGGGTCTTCTTTGCAAGCCTTCGCGGCAGGCTAAGCGATCGTCTTCGCGATATGGCTCTTTGCCGGCAGCGCCTCCGCCATATGAAGGAAACGCTGGAATTGCCCATGATGACAACGGACGATTTGGCCGACACGCCGTCGCCGGTCGAAGTTACTCCGGCGCCTTCTACGACACCGTCGCCGGAGTCGTTCTGGGAATCCATTCGGCAGTCGTCGACCACACGCGTCGTATTGCCGGCCGAGGACGACAATCTAGAACATGCCGCCTTCAGGTTCCTGAGCACACTAAAACAGGAACATTGGACTCAGCTCGACCAAAACTTGCAAGATACGGTTCTCACTACGCTGGGAGGACTTTGCCGCGCGTGCCTGGGTCCGACGGATCTCATCCGTCACTTGCTGGCGCCTTTGGTGGATCAAGCGGCGCTATGCCTTAGCAACCACCTGCCGATTACCGACGTCGCCCAGGTGGAGACGACTACCGGCCACAAGAGCGGCAACACGAAGGGTTACTACGAAAACGCAGCGCCGCTCGTGCCCAGCCAGCAGGCGGACAGTAGCACGGAATACCTGCTCACTCCGGTGAGCGATGCGGGGAAAACCTATGGCGAGGAAGCAAAAAAGCTCTTTGCCAACTTGCAGGTCATTCGGGTGCCGGGTCAGGCGGATCTAATGTTTTGCCGCGAACAGGGGTATCTGAACCTTGATGATGTGGAGCGCGTTTTCCGACCCTGCCGCACGGCATACGGAGAAATGAGCGTCGTTGTGAACGCCTCGCCTCATGCCCTCTTTGACGTAACCGATTGGGTGCCGCTGACCCCTTGACGCGTCCTATATCGACATCCTAGACCGGGGGCAGGATGACCCGCGTTGAACGGGCTGATGCGCACTTGGTTTCCGTTTTTCATCCCCCACCTACCCCTCTTAGGTGTGTGTACGTTTGTTGAATTCTCGGCCACGAGTTCGCCGGTTTTGACCTCGGAGAGGTCGCAGCCATTAGCCGGTGGTTGAGCGAAGCGACACCACCGGAAGAACGGCCATAACATCGATTCGACCCCGCAGGGGTCGCAGAAGGCAACGCACTCGGATCGCCATCTCCCAAATCCGATAGCCGCCACGGTCCGCAGTATCTGCAATGAAGCGGGGAGTCTCTGCGACCCTTCCAGGGTCGTCTTAAATTGGGAATCATCTACCGGTGGTGTCGCTGCGCTCAACCCATAGGCATCAAGTTAAGGAAGAATTGGTCTATCAAGAAAAAGGAAGCCCTTCCACAATCGCTAGTTAGTGACAACAAGGGATTGGAAGAAGGAGCTTCCGATGGGCATGGTAGCCAAGGTGGACACGGCGCTGCAAGGGTTGTTTGGGGATTTGGCGGAGACTACCGCCCGGGAATGCCACCTG
>JBJMQT010000022.1:0-26708 GCA_045802525.1 Gemmataceae bacterium | reverse complement strand
GCCTAAACGGCCACACTGCGGGCGTTGGCCGGGTCGCTTTTTCGCCAGACGGCAAGGTGTTGGCGACGGGAGGCTATGACAACTCGGTCCGCCTCTGGGACGTGGCCAGCGGCAATGAGTTAGCCAACTGCGTGGGCAGCCAAACGATTTACGGACTCGCTTTCGCGCCAAACGGCAAATCGGTTGCCTCCGACGGCCATGGCGGATCAATTCGAATTTGGGAAGTTCCTTCCGGAAAGGAAATTCGACAATTCGATAATGCGGGCGGGTCAATCAGCACCTTGGCTTACTCCCCGGACGGCAAGACGATTGCGACAGGCGGTGATTTGATCCATCTATGGGAAGTGGCGACCGGCAAAGAGCGCTGGAGGTCCCTGGGTATGCCGCAGGGAGCCGACGGGCAAGGGCATGTCTGGTGTGTCGCTTTTTCTCCGGACGGCAGAACTATCGCTTCCTCCAGTCCGGACAGCTCAATTCGCTTGTGGGAGACGGCAACAGGCAAAGAGCGCTTGCTCGTTGGCAAGCACGACGGCGGGGTAGCCAAGGTGACCTTCTCACCCGATGGCAAACTCCTCGCTTCGGCCAGCCATGACAAAACCGGACGCCTTTGGGACTTGAGCAAAGTGCCCGGCACGCCGGCGCGCCGAGACAAAATCAAAGCAGACGACCTGGACTCGCTGTGGACCACTTTGACGGAGTCAGACGCCGGCAAGGCCTACCAAGCCATCACAAGCTTGCAATCGGCGCCTGACCTGGCCGTGCCCATTCTCAAGAAACACGCAAGGCCTGTTGAACGAAAAGCCATCACAGCCACCGTCGGTCAAATTAACAAACTCATAGTGGATCTGGACGCTGACGATTTTGCCGCCCGCGAGAAGGCTTCGGGAGAATTGGCCAAGTTGGGTGAAACGGCTGAGGCGGCTTTGCGCAAGGCTCTGGCAGGAGACCCCTCGCCCGAAGCAAGCCGGCGCATCGATAGGCTACTGGAAACTCTCAAATCGCAGGTGATGCCGCCCGACGATCTTCGTCTCATACGTGCTATCGAAGTGCTTGAAAACATTGGCACGGCGGACGCGCAAGCGCTATTAAGGAGATTATCGGAAGGATCCTCCAAAGCCCAGGCCACCCAGGAAGCGACTGAAGCACTAGCCCGATTGAACAAAGCAACACCCGCCGGACCGTGAAATGTTCATCCGATGACAGATCACCAGCCAGGAGTTGAACCATGCGTTGGTATATAGCCCATTTGCTTTGCCTTAGCTGCCGGCGTTCGTTGATGGTAGCGACGTTGGGACTTTTTGCCTTCGTGGGGACGATATCCGCGCAAGCCCCTGCGCCGCCCACCCCGGCTCCTCCGCCTCCGGCAGCACCGGCGCCGGCCAAGCCGGCGGATGCCAAAGACGCTCCGGTGGCTGCCGACCCCGGCCAGCCTTGGTGCATCGCTTATTCTCCGGATGGCAAAAGCTTGGCGGCGGTAAGCGGCCATTTGGGTACTGCCGGCACCGTCACTGTTTGGGACCTGAGCACGCAAACGCCGCGATTTCGCAAGGCCGAGACTAAGGGAGTGCGCTGCGTAGCCTACTCGCCGGACGGGAAAACTTTGGCCATTGCCTGCTACGAAGGCACGATCAAGCTTCTCAATCCGGCCACCGGCAAAGAGATTTCCGTCTTGCGCGGCCATACCAATGGCGTCAATTGCATTGCCTTTTCGCCTGACGGGAAAAAGCTCGCGTCGAGCAGCTTGGACAAGACTGCTAAAGTTTGGGACTTGGACACGAAAAAGGAGAAGTTTACTCTTACCGGTCATAAAGAGTATGTGCTCTCAATCGCTTATTCTCCCGATGGCAAGCTGTTGGCGACAAGCAGCGGCAGTTCGACCAATGTGCAAGGCGGCGGCGACATCAAGATCTGGAATGCGGAAACCGGTAAGGAAAAGGCCGAGGTGGAACACCAAAAACTCCCTGTCGAATCCGTGGCCTTCTCCCCGGATGGCAAGACGCTGGCGTCAACGGGCTGGGACGGCGGCATCAAAATTTGGCTTGTCGAGAGCGTCAAGGAACAGTTGGGCATTCAAGTGGCCGGCTCTGCAATGGCCTGCACTTTTTCGGCTGATGGAAAGACGTTGGCGACCGCTTGCCATGTCGCCCAATCAGGCGCCGGAGAGGCGAAGCTTTGGGAAGTGCAGGGCGGTCGCGAAATGGCCTCGTTTAGTCAACCGGGCCAGGTTTGGATGGTGCGCTTTTCGCCCGATGGCAAAACTCTGGCCACCTGTGCTTGGGATCGCACGGTGCGGCTTTGGGAATTAGCCAGCAAGCAGGAACGGCTCGTCTTGCAGACGGCAGTCAATAACGCCTACGAAGCTAAAGCGGCCACTCCTCCAGGCGCCATCAAGCGACCGGCCTTAACGACGAAAGATTTAGAAGTGATCTGGGTCGATCTTGCCGGCAGCGATGCCAAGCGAGCTTATCAAGGGATCTTGACGCTGGCCCGCTCGGAAAAGGAGGCACTGCCTTTCCTCAAGGACCATCTGCTCAACCTCAAGGATGAAAAGCCCAAAGCCGCTGATCCGCAATTGATTGCCAAGTTTATCGCCAATCTAGACAACGATGATCCCGATGTGCGTGATAAGGCGACGGAAGACCTCAAGCAAATGGGCAAAGCCGCTCAACCCGCCTTGCGGGAGGCGCTCATGGGCCGTGCCTCGGCCGAAGTCCGCGTGCGTTTGGAACTTTTGCTTGATAAAGTGCCCGGCGTCGGGGGCGAATCGTTACGCATCGTGCGGACGACCGAAGCCCTGGAATTCAGCGGATCGCCGGAGGCCCGCGCCTTATTGTCCACTTTGGCCAAAGACGCTCCGAAACCGGAATTAAAGGCCGAGGCGAAAGCTTCTTTGGAGAGATTAGGAAAGCGTCCAAATTCTTCTAAATAATTGCTTGGGGCGAAATGACTCGCGAGAAGCTGCTGGTCCGTGTTCTGGATTGCGGCATTGTCGCCGTCCTTCGGACGCCCGACAGGGAACAGCTCGTTAAAGTCGCTGAAGCGCTTATCGATGGCGGCATTACGGTGGCCGAGATTACCATGACCGTGCCGCATGCCCTCGAGGCGCTGCGCGAGGTGCGTCAAGCTTTAGGCGACCGCTTGCTGCTGGGCGCGGGCACCGTCCTTGATTCGGAGACCGCTCGGGCGGTCATTCTCGCCGGCGCGGATTTCGTTGTCGCGCCGACGCTTAATTGCGACGTAATTCGTTTGTGCCGTCGCTATGACAAACTGGCTATTCCCGGCGCTTTCACGCCCACGGAAATCCTGACTGCCTGGGAGGCGGGCGCGGACATCGTAAAGGTTTTCCCCGCCGATGTGGTCGGTCCTGCATTCTTTAAGGCTGTTCGGGCGCCGTTGCCGCAAATCAAACTTATGCCCACTGGGGGAGTGGATTTGGCGACCGCTGCCGCGTTCCTGCAAGCGGGCGCCTGCTGCCTGGGCGTTGGAAGTCAATTGGTTGACCCCAAAGCCGTGGCGTTGGGTCAATTCGATCGCATCCGGGAATTAGCCGCACAATATGCTGCCGTGGTTAAAGAGTTTCGCAAATCCGTTTAGGGCAAACGAGGAGACGCCGTGGCGTGGGATGTGGTCACTCTTGGCGAGGCCATGATTCGCCTCAGTCCTCCCAACTTCCAGCGCCTGGAACAGGCTCACCAATTGGATTTGCAGATCGGCGGCGCTGAGCTAAATACGGCAGTCGGATTAGCGCGGCTAGGCCGAACCGCCGCTTGGGTGTCGCGCCTCACCAACAACCCCCTTGGCCGCCTTATTGCCAATCGCGCGCGCGAAGCCGGCGTCAATTCGGACCAAATCGTATGGACGGACGGCGACCGGGTTGGCGTCTACTTCCTGGAATTCGGAGCGGCGCCGCGCGCGAGTAATGTGATTTATGATCGCAAAAACGCGGCCATTGCGGGCATTCAGCCGGACATGGTCGCTTGGCCGAAGCTGTTCGAGGGCGTGCGCTGGTTTCATGTCACCGGCATAACCCCGGCGCTGAGTCTCGGCGCGGCGGAGACAACGCGTGCCGCGTTGCGCGCTGCCCGGGCCGCGCACGTACAAACGAGCATTGACCTCAACTACCGCGCCAAACTCTGGTCTCCGGCGGAAGCCGGCCGGTGGATGACTGAGTTGATGAACGACTGCGACGTCTTGATTACAACCGAGGAGGATGTCGAGCGGGTCTTCGGTATCAAGGGAACGAACTATGAAGATGTCGCCCGCCAATTAAGCTCGCGATTTCCGATCAAGGTCGTCGCCATTACACTGCGGGATAACCCGCTCGTTTGGAAAAACAACTGGACCGCCATCGCGTATCAGAACGGCCGAGTGTTACGGACGCGCTCCTTCGAAGTGGAAATCGTAGATCGGCTCGGGGCAGGGGACTCCTTTGCGGCCGGCTTGATCCACGGGCTGCTCGACGGTAATTTGCAAAAAGGGCTGGATTACGGCGTTGCCGCCAGCGCCCTCAAGCATACCATCCCGGGCGACTTTGCCTGGATCACAAGTGCGGAAGTGGAATCGTTGCTGCGCAGGGAAGGATTGCGGATCAGCCGGTAACTATGGCCTTCGTCGCGATCTGAGTCAGGAGGTGGCAGAATGATCTACACCATAGGCAGTAAAAAGGCCTATTTGCGATCGTTTCTCAAGAATCACCGGGTCATCAAACCCGGCCGTTCGCGGGGTTACTCCGGCGGTTGCGCCTTCAAGAATCGGGAAGATGCGCAACGCCATATCGACGAACTCGATTTGCAAGGGTATAGGGGGTTTGCCGTCTTCGGGGTCTTGGCCGATTGGGAGCGCGACACCGTTCCCAGCAAAAATCACTGGTGGCATGATTTGCTGGTTGATTCGGAAGTGGTCGTACTGGAAAAGCCGGAAGAGGAATTGGTAGAGCGCTAGCCGAGCTTTGGCGCCTAAACAAGGAGGCGTGTGATGAAAAGTTGCGTATTGGCCATCGCGACAGTTGGCTTACTGCTTGCCGCCAAGCTACCGGATCAGGATAAGGCGCCCGGCAAAGGTTTCATTGGCGCCACCGTGCGTGTTAACTATGAGAACAACGAGGTCAACGGCATACTGCTTGTGGAGATCATCAAGGACGGACCTGCCGACAAGGCCGGTCTAATGGCCAACGACATCGTGATTCAGATTGACGATAAGCCGACTAAAGATCTGAACGCGTTTCGCGAGATTGTCCTCAATCACAAACCGGGCGATGAAGTCATCATTCACTTTACGCGCGAAGGCAAACAAGCGGAGTTTCGGCTAAAAATCGGTGAGCGGCCGTCGTAAATCCCCGTGCCCGTGATATCGCCAAAACTTAGGCGATAATTGAAAACGGCGCTCGAGCATGATGCTCGAACGCCGATCGGACTTCGGTGTTTCTATGCGGGCATCGTAAAGTAAGAAATCACTGACCCAATACCGAGAAATCAATCACGGCGCCATCGTGCAGACCGGCAGCGTATTGCATTTGGTACCAGCGGGAACTGTACCAGCCAGTATCCTTGCCAACCTTGGTTACGGCGCGAACCGAGCCGTCCATGAAACCAAAATTCACGACGCCGGTGTGCCGGCTGCTGAAGTTGTACCAGTGACCGGGATCCTGAAGTTCCCAGGCGGTCGGCATGCAGCCGGAGCCGAACCAGGTCAAACGGAAGTCGCGGATGCCACTCGTTTCACCGGCGACTGACTCGCCAAAGCCGATGGTGTTTGAAGTCCCATCGGTGCAATCGGTGATCTTATTTTGAGAGTTGGCCGTAAACGGTCCAGCGAACTGTGGCCAGAAAGTGTCTTGCGAATCTACCGGATCGGCGCCTAAGGCGCCGGAGCTGGCAATGTAATTGCTGCCGCCCAGGAGACGAACATCCTGGTTAGGCAGGGTGCCGGTGCCCGGGGGAGCATAGTCGATCCAAATACTGCCTCCTTGCGTCCAGTAAGCGTCGATAATACCTCCCGAAGTGGGACCATTGACGTTATCGGAAGGGCACTCGTACGTCTTAATATGAGCGTTGGCCAGGGGCAAGAAGCCCGTGCTATTGCCGGCGGAGTTGTCGTACGGCGGAGTCGTGTAAGCCCATGCCCCCAAAGACGTCGTGAAATCGAAGTAGCCCGGGTCAATCGTTTTGTACAAATTGTCCTGCTCGATATAGGGAAGCAAGTAGACCAGGCAGCCAGTAAAAGGGCCGGCGTAAGGCGGCGCAAACCAGCTGGCGCCGGGATTAATAAGGGCCGTATTGGAATTGGGACTGATGTTCACACCAGGCGGCAGATGCCCAAGCGTACCCTGGTAGTTATGTGCAGCCAAGGCGATTTGATGAAGGTTATTAGTGCAGCTCATCCTATTGGCGGCTTCCCGCACCTTTTGCACGGCCGGGACAAGCAAGCCAATTAGAATGGCAATGATGGCGATGACCACTAGCAGTTCGATGAGCGTAAAAGCTCTCTTGCTGAAACGAATGATGACCATGACTTTCCCCCAAGGAAGACAAAAAATCGAAATGCCGACTTCACTAGTCCATTTCTACCTGCGATTGTTTCGTGTTCAGCAGTCAGCTGCCGAATTTACAAGCGAATTTCGAGTACACCTCCTTACTCCCGTCGAGGGCCTGTGCCGCGAACGACCTATTGCTGCAATAAAACCCGTCTGCAAAAGAATAACATAAGGAAACCTCAAGACCGCACGTATTCAAGGGCTAGCCCGATCATTTTCCAGGGGGCGGAGGCGGCGGCGGCGGAGGAACCAACGTGGTTTTGTGGGAGGCTTTGATGCCGGGCCGGGTGTCGGCGCCAGGCGCCACGGTTGAGGCCCCCGTATTGTCTTCTTTCTTGCAACCAAGCGTGAAAACGCATCCCAAATACGCTGCGGCCAATAGGCCTAATGTTGTACGTCTCATGAAGATTCCATAATGTTTAGTGACTGCCCAAAAAATGTACTCAAATAGAGATTAAAGCCGGATTAGGAACCAGGCTCTTTTCTCGCTCCCATGAACTTTCCATTCAATCCTATTTGGATGAAAAAGGCAACAAATCTCTGCAAATAGGGTGGAAGCACTCTCCGCTTGCGTCCACTAGATGGCGTGAGTTTCCGTAGACCGACAGCGGTATAGTTGATCCCTGAGCGCGACGCACCGCGAATCGGCCGCCAAGTAATGGAGCCAACGAAATTCGATCAGAAGGAGGCTAGGGCTTGCTCATCGCACCGTAATAAGCCTTGGCGCGGTCCGCGTAGTCTTTGATCTTCTGGTCCAATTCTCGACGCTGGTCCTCCACGTTGGGGGGCAACTTCGCCTCTTCCGCACTGCGGCGCAACTGCTCGTCATCGGCGAAATCCGTGTCAGGGCCCGTGCCCTGACGCGCGACCCATCCCGGCGCATGCCGGAGGACATAATCTTCAATGGCCAAATCCAGGGCCTCACCGGGAAGGGGTTCCTCGGTCCCGAGCGGCAACGTGGCGATTGCGGCGTCCTTGATCCGGATCACGCGGCCGTAGGCAATCTCCCGGAAGGGGACGCTGCCGGCTTTTGTCTTTACCTGTTTATGATTGAGATCGGCCACGCGCAGGACGACGGCCACCCCGTCGGGGGGATCCGCCTTGAAAACGGACTTGTCGCCGGCTTGCTTGGTATCGACGGCGATCAGTTCCGCGGGCCAACCGCCATGAAGTTTGGTGAGCAGTTCGCGGGTCTTCGGGTCCTTGGCCATTCCCGGAAACAGGTTTTGCCAGGTCTCCTTGGCGTTGTTGGCATCGGTCGGCGCACCCGGCTTGACGGGTCGGATGTAATAAGTCCAGCCGGAAACCCAGAACGCGCCATCGCGAGATTGCGTACCGGTCGGGGATGGCTTGGATGTGGATGAAGTTTGTGAGGGCTCGTTCCGCTGACAGGCCGTGGCGCCGGCTGCCAACAATAACAATACTTCGCCTGCTCGCTTTAAGGCTTGCCGGTTAAGCATATACCCGCTCCGTATAGGCCCACGACCATCGGCTGACCGATGGCAGTCAGCCCAACACTATGGCGGTCAGTATAGCGTCGGCGCTGAGCGTCGTCTCTAGGCGCGCGGCGCCATCGGTGGCTTGTCCGCCGGTGAGTCTCTGTTTCTATCTGACCTCCTCGCTTTTCGGAAGTTCTGCAATACGTATTGCCACAAAGTGCTTTGCATGGTAAAGTGTCAGAGTCGGATTGTCTGCGTGGCGCGCCTGACGAGAAGGCCCTGCGGAGAACGGCTCTGCCAGGACCTCGCTCGTTCCCTTTCAATTAGGAGGTTTGGTTATGCGTCCTTTACTCGCATGCATGTTGGTTGGCTTGTTGCTCGGAGCCGATGATCCGAAGGATCATGTGAAGAAAGACAAGGAAAAACTCCAAGGCGCCTGGAAGGCCGTGACCGTGGAGGCTGGCGGCAAGCCGCTCGACGAGGGCGATCTACACCGTCTGATCTTCTCAGGCGATGTATTCACCATCAAAAAGGGCGAAGAAACGATGATCAAAGGAAAATTCACGCTCGACCCCTCCAAGAAGCCCAAGGAAATTGACATGGAGTTCATCGAAACCAAAAGAGACAATCTCCGCGGTAAGACGGCTCTGGGCATCTATGAGGTGGATGGCGATACGCTGAAATGGTGTTGGAACAAGCCCGACGGCAAGCGCCCCAAGGAGTTTTCGAGTGAAGCCGCGGACGTGCATCTTCTGGTCACGCTCAAGCGAGAGAAATCCAAGTAACCGGGATTCGGCCACAGCGATTCGTTGTTTCTCTACGGAGTACCAGGGTGATTTTATGGGACGTACCTGTCTTTATTCCTTCGCCGGCGCCGGCGTAGGTTTCCTGGTTGGTATTGTGATCGTACAGCTGATGGTAGGCGCATCGGCCGCGCATGACACTACGGCGATCACTATGTTCGCGGGCACTTTCCTCTCCGGCGCCGGCGCCATAGCCGGCGCCATCACCGGTGGCGTGGCGGAGTGCTCGAAGAAAACGGAACAAGCGAGAGCAGCACAGGTGCACCGTCAGTCGGAGTCCCAGGTGTAGTGGCCCATGCGCAGAAACGGTGCGCCAACTTGGGGAAGGCTTTGTTAACACACTTCGGGCGTCTGTACCTTCCTTGGGCCGTGGTCGCGATCTGCGGAAATGGCTTAAGTCGCGCCCCGATACGCGACGCCGTGAAGGATTTTCCGGCCTGAAGGGCCGGTTCTATCAGCCCAGGTCGAAGGCCTGGGGACCGCGTGGCGATTCCGTTTCGGCCCTGTAAGGGCCGTTCATTGGTTACCCCCCAGGTTTTCTCGGTCGCCCCGGAGCGCCCCAGCCCGACCCAAGGGCTTCCGGCGAACGGCCCTTTCAGGGCCGCAATGATTTGGGTTGATCTGTATCCCCAGGTCTTCGACCTGGGCTGTTAGAACCGGCCTTTCAGGCCGGAAGACACAAAACTATATTTTGACGACGTTCACCGTATCCTTCCCGGCGTTGCCCGATACGGCTGACCCCGCCTCGCCTTACAATATCCTCCCAATACCAAAATAAAAGCGGGAAACTGGGCCTGTTCAGGCAATATTCAGAGTAGAGCTTTCCTTCCTACCGGCTTCGAGGCAACCCATGTCGGCCCGGCACGTGGATGACATCATCAGGCACTTGCGCCGAGCGGCCATATTGTCGCCGGACAGCGCCGGATCGGCTGACGGCCATCTGTTGAATTGTTTCATTGCGGATCGAGATAAGGCGGCCTTTGAAGCTCTGGTGCGCCGGCATGGCCCCATGGTTTGGGGAGTCTGCCGCCGAATTCTCTTCAACTTTCAAGACGCCGAAGACGCTTTCCAGGCCACTTTCCTTGTCCTGATCCGTAAGGCGGAATCCATTGTCCCTAGAGAAATGACCGCCAATTGGCTCTACGGCACGGCCTGTAAGACAGCCCTGAAGATGCGAAGCATCAGCGCCAAACGAAGCGCCAGGGAGAAGCAGGTTGTCAAGTTGCCCGAGCCCTGCGTGCTGCGGGCCGAACGGGACAACGATTGGCAAGCTGTGCTCGACAACGAATTATGTCGTCTCGCCGCCAACTACCGTTCGGCTGTCGTCCTCTGTGACCTTGAAGGCAGGACGCGCAAAGAAGCGGCTCGCCTCTTGGGTGTGCCCGAAGGGACATTATCCGCACGGCTGGATCGAGCCAGGCAGACGCTGGCGAAGCGGCTGGCCCGCCAAGGCCTGGCCCTCACCGGCAGCGCCCTGGCGACGGCCATCCTGCACCAATCCGCCTCGGCCGGGGCGCCGACCGCCGTGGCCTCAGCAACGATCACAGCGGCCATTGCCCTTATATCAGGCCATGCGCTGACCAGTGGAATAGTCTCGGCGAAAGTGATAACCCTCTCAGAAGGAGTGATTCAGGCCATGTTTTTGACCAAACTCAAAATGGCGGCGGCCGTCGTCGTCGCGATCAGCTTGATAGGCACTGCCGGCTTTTATGGGAGCGCTTGGGTCTCCGCTCAGGACGCCAGACAGGACAACGGCCCGGTCGCGGCCGAGGCCGCTAACAACCAACCGGAATCTCCCCAGAGCGTGGAACGGCGTCTTGCTAATCTGGAAAAGCAATTGGCCCGACTGCTCGACGAAGTGAAGGCTCTAAAAAACGAGATCAAAGGCAAGGAAGGCGCTACCCATGATAAGAATCTGAAGGGCGAAGCCCCGGGAAAAGAAGCTTCCGCGGCGAAGGAAGAAGCTTCGATGCGGATAATTGAGTTGAAGCACGCCAAGGCGGCAGCGGCTAACAATATCCTTTGGAAGCTCTTTAGCAGTGAAGATAAGCCGATTCGCATAGTACCCGACCCGCGCAGCAACACCCTTTTCATTTCCGCCGACGCCCGGACCATGGAAGAAATAAAAACCGTCCTATCCAAAATCGATGTTCCTGACGAGAAAATTGATTCGGGGAATACGAAGAGGTAAAAAGGAATACTATAGCCCGAAAGCAGCGCACGTGCAGCGTCAGTCAGAGTCCGAGGTCTAGGCGCCTAGTTGCAGCTTTGTCACGGCACTCTAAGCCGACCGTTCGGCTTGGGCCAGGAGATTTATGCCGGGACAATCTAACGGGACGCGGACTGTCCCTCACTTCATTCTTAACGCATTGCCAGCCTTTTGGAGGAAATAATCCTCAATCACAAGCCGGGCGATGAAGTCATCATTCACATTACGCGCGAAGGCAAACAAGCGGAATCCCGGTTGGAGATTGGCGGGCGACCGTCGTAAGCGCGGCGCCCCGCTTCATATCGGGAAGATTAACTTACACTACCCCCATTCTTTCATCCAATTCAGTGTGGAAGCCTCGAGAGTCGTCCATAACTCGACCGCGAGGCTTGAACCTTTCTTCGGGCATGGGATAATCCCTTCAGGTTGAATTAATTCCCAGTAGAGTAACTTCCATGCCCCGTAAGGCCACCTGCCCTCTGGGTCATCATTGGCAAACTTCTGCCAACGGAGACGCTTCAACATCAGACTGGCCGTTGGTTTGTCCGGTATGCGGCTTGGCGACCCAGAATTTGGATGTCACGAAGCCAGAAGGCGATAACACAGCAATCCTGGCGTCTCCTGCAAACCCTCCCGCCGCCGTCGCCAGTGCGGAAACCGAAACCCAGTTCTCCGGCAATGCTTCTCTCCCTGAGTTGGGGCCGGATCTTCCCACGATCCCTAACTACGAACTCTTGGAAGTCTTGGGCCGAGGCGGCATGGGCGTGGTCTACAAAGCTCGCCAAAAGAAGCTCAATCGCATCGTTGCCATGAAGATGATATTGGCAGGCGGGCACGCGGGGCCGGTCGAACGGAAGCGCTTTCAAACTGAAGTGGAAGCAGTCGCCAAGCTGCACCATCCCAATATCGTCCAGATCTACGATGTGGATGAAGCGGAGGGCCGCCCATTTTACGCGTTTGAATATGTCGAGGGCGGCAGCCTGGCCCAACGGCTAAAGGCGGGCTCGCAACCTGTTTCTCAAGCGGTTCAGCTAACGGAGACGCTGGCCCGGGCCATCCATGCCGCTCATCAACAAGGCATCGTTCACCGAGACCTCAAGCCAGCCAATGTTCTGCTTACCAAGGAAGGCACTCCCAAGATTGCGGATTTCGGCCTCGCCAAACGTCTTGATGCCGAGTCGGGACAAACCCAATCCGGCATCATCATGGGCACACCGGACTACATGGCGCCCGAGCAGGCCGACGGCACCAACAAACAAATCGGACCCTCCACCGATATTTATGCCTTAGGCGTTTTGTTGTATGAGCAACTTATGGGACGTCCGCCTTTTCATACGGATTCCCCCTTGGAAACCATCCGGAGAGTCATCAACGAAGACCCGCCGTCGCCTTCGTCCCTGAACAAGAGACTGCCTAGCGACCTTGCAACCATTTGCATGAAATGCTTGGAGAAAGAACCCAAGAATCGATATGCCTCGGCGGAATCTTTAGCCGAAGATTTACGCCGTTTTCAGGCCGGCGAATCCATCCAGGCCCGGCCCATGACGTGGACCGCAAGGGCAGGCCGCTTAGTCAAGAAACGTCGGCGGCTCGCCGCCAGCCTGCTCCTCATTTTAATGGCAGTAGGTTTGAGCGTGGTTCTTCAAAGCGCGTATCAAGGCTGGCAGTCTGCACGATACGCTGATAGCCCGCCTGTCCCTAATTTGGGCGAAGAGGATTTGGGTGGGGCCATTGTATTGCCTGCCGATCTCGATGTGATTCCTCGCGATGCCATGGGATTTGCCTGCGTCAGATTGTCGGAGATAATCAAAACGGATGCTTTTGAGCGCTCCTTGTCCAGTTACTTGGGCGAAAAGGTGCCAGTAAAAGACCTACTAGATACATTTGTCCCCTTCCTTGGAAGTCATCCAGCCAATATTGAACGCCTGATTGAGGTATTTCCGGAGACCCCGTCGCGTACAATGGAGCGTTTCTCCGATGAAGGCAGCGATCCGAGCGTTAAGATTATTGCTACCCACCAAGCTTATGATCGCGCCACGGTGATCAACAATCTTGACCTCAATCCCAAGAATATTGAGCCAAATACAAACGATAAACTCGCCCCTGATGCTCTCTACGAATCCACCAAACCCTCTGGTCCCGTCATTCGCTTTATTTCCGACCATGTCTACGCGTTTGCACCGAAAAAAGAAGGAAAGGGGCTGCTTTCTTTGCTCCGTCAGCCAGGCTCAAAAGGAAGGGGTCCGCTTGATGAAGCGCTCGCTTGGGCCGCTCGGGGCGACCATGCCATCGTCGCAGGACTTCATCCCAAATCCAACTGGGTTGAGAAGTTGCTACAGGAAGTGGGTCTAGAAGAATTCAAACAGCGATTAACGCCCTTTCGTAGTGCCGAGAGTTTGGGTCTTTCCATCAACCTGAGATCAGGCTCTGCTAAGCAAGCTGTCGGCGATGCCCTCTTGATCGACCTAAAGCTGTCGTTTGCCGATGAAAAGAGTTCCGCTGAAGCTGAAGTTGTTTTCAAGAAGCTTCTGGAAGAGTCGAGTCAATCCCTTCGCGACTTGCTGCAGGAATCGGACAAATTGAAAGAATGGGTCGCGTTGAGTCCACGCCTGGTGGGTCAATTTGAATTGGCCCTGCAGACGACGAAGGTCAATCGAGACAATAAGGCCATCGTGGTCAGCCAGGTTTTTGGCACGGACCTGGCCGCCGTGGCCAAGGAGCTTAAAGAGATCCAAGACAATATAGTTAAAGAGGCTCTCACTAAGACCCACATGGAGGAGATTTCCCGAGCCCTTCTTAATTATCATAGCGCGAACGACCATTTTCCTGCCGCAGCCATTCACGACAAGGCCGGCAAACCGCTCCTTTCTTGGCGCGTTGCTCTCTTACCTTACCTGGGCGCGCACGACCTTTATAAACAATTTCACCTCGACGAGCCCTGGGACAGTCCGCACAATCGATCGCTGCTTGACCAGATGCCATTTGTCTTCAACATCAACAGAGGTGGAGAAAACCAAAAGGCCAAAACCTGTTTTCAGGTTTTCGTAGGTCCGCAAGCGCCATTCGGTGGAAAGCGCGAGCCTCGTTCACCTACCAGCTTCCCCGACGGGCCTAGTCAGACCTTTCTGGTTGTCGAGGCCGCCGAAGGAGTGGAGTGGACTAAACCCAATGACCTGCCTTATGAAGAGAAAGGAGAATTACCAAAATTGGGCGGTCAAACTGCCGAAGGATTTTACGCCATCATGGCCGACGGCTCCGTTTGCCTAATCCCGCATTGCTTCAGAGAACAGACTTTGCGAGCCCTCATCACGCCGGCGGCTGGCGACTAGCCGGGTAAAGGTGAAAAAGGGGGGCCACCGTAAAAAACCGTTCCCTAACCGTCACAGGTTTTCTGAAACGCCAGTCAAATGACCGATGCCCGGCACATCGCCTAGATTAGGAGTAACTAGGTCACAACCGTGGCCCAAGGATGGCCGCCGGGGAGCATCCGAGCCGACGGCTTCGCGGGCCGGAGCGACAATTCTACGCGGCAAATCGCGAAAGCAGCCACAAAACCTCATCAGGAACGACAAGGCTGTCCAGGATGCCGTCTGGGGCGAACGGGCCGCCGCTCGTCGGGGGATGCTGAGCCGGGGAATTGCGTGTGAGTCGAAAAGCGGCCTCACGGAATCAGCCAATCATCAAGCCGCAAAACGGGAATATTCTGGAAATCAGTTGTGTTGTGCGTGACTAGTGTCAGGTTATGCACCAGAGCGACTGAAGCGATCATCAGATCGGTGGTTGGGATCTGGATGCCTTGTTGGAGTAAGGTGCCGCGTGTTTTGCCGAATTGCTCGGCGCAATCCGAGTCAAAGTCGAGAACCGTCACGTCAGGAAGCAGATCTTTGGCCATTGCCTGGAGTAGCGAGGCCGGATTGGGGCGACGATAAGCCCAGGCAAAAAGCTCCGCAAGCACGATGGTCGGCAAATGTAATCGGCCGGAATACTGCACAAAGCGGTGAATGAGGCCCGAGGGCCGTTTCAGATGATAGGAGCAAATATCCGTGTCGAAAAGGAAACTCATTCAGGAATCTCGCGGCGCGATGGACGTTTGCGGTCCTGATATATTTCCTCGAGGATCCGGTCGTCCTCTTCAGTCCAATCGTTCGCCAACGCGCCCGCGCAGCGCTTGAGGCCCTCGCCCCAATCATGGCGTGATTGCAAAGTCCTGACTTGAACCTCAACTTCTTCACCGGGGGCAAGCCCGAGGTCTTCGCTAAGCTCAATAGTCCGGCCCGTGATTTTGCCGTAAATAATCTTGGTCATGAGAACCCATGAGGAGATAGGATAAGATGTTCGTGTCGAGGAGCCGCGTAGCCAAGGATTAGCCTCCGGTCCGTCGCGATTCGCGCAAGGCAGACTGGAATGCCTCAAAATCTGCGTGGTTCTCCCACAAATCAGCGCCGGCGCCGCAGAGGGCCTCGAAATCTTGCGGGCCGTTTATCCCTTGTGCAGCCGCCAATTCCGCCAGTGTGAAGTTGCGCCGCTCTAAAGGGGCCGGCTTCGGTCCTAAGTCATCGGCAGTCGCTGGACGCGTCATGTAAGTTTCCACAAACGGGCCACCCGATTTGCCCTTCAGTATTTCTTCGATCGAATGTATCAGAAATCAGCCTCGTCTGCATGAGATGATTCGTTTGAACTCGTAAGTGCCGTGATTCTCCTTGATACGTCGGTTGTTATCAATCATGGTCAGGATGAAAGCCGATAACTTTGGGTCCTTGCCGGGTCCCCAGCGCTGGGGCAGGTCTCCTGACCTGCACCGTAGGTCTCCTGCCTCGCAATGGGACGGGAGACCTTCGGTCGTGGGCGGGGCGGGGTCGGGAGACCCCGCCCCAACCGCGGGAAGCCAACCTTCGCGGAAATGCGTGACCAAGCCGAGCTTCATCAGGAGGTTTAATACCTCCTCAAGCGTCCGGTTGCCCTGGTATAATCGTGCCCGGGGAGATTCCGATCATGGCCACGGACACAACCAAGAAGAATAGTTGGGTTCAGAAGACTCCGGGTGTATGCGGGGGGCGGGCTTGCATTCGCAACACGCGGATCACCGTTTGGGGCCTCGTGAATGGCCGCCGGCTCGGTGCGACAGACGAACAGACTCTCAAGAACATTGTGGGCCTGACGCCTGAAGATCTCCAGGCCGCTTGGGAATACTACCGCGCGCATCCTACCGAAATCGACGAAGACATCCGCGACAACGAGGCCGAGTAACGCTGATGGCCCGGTTTTATGCGGATTAGGATTTCCCCCTGCCGGATTTTGGGGGGCTTGAATGAATCCGAAGCCACGGCCTAAGGGAGCAAATTCCATCCCAACACGGCGCCCAAAAGCAGCATCTTCGTCAGTGGGTCCTCGTGCAGCTCTTCGGCAAACGCTAGCAAAAGCCCTTCCTCCTGACTGAGCAACGTCCCCAACTGTTTCCCGGCCGGTGTGAGAAAAATCAGGGTTTGCCCCTGGTGTACGGCGGAGATCGCGGTGATCAGCGATTGCCAGGGAAGAATGACGCCCCGGCGCGTGCGGCCGACGACAGTGCCGTCTGCGTCCCGAATTTCCCAGGCGCGCGGCCAAGTCCAAAGTCTGTGGATGGTGAATAGCAACGGGTTATCGTCCTGCTCATGGATCGCCAGGGAGGATTGTCCCCCCAAGGGCCACCAGCGGGGCCGACGCCTTTGTTGGCGAATGGTTCCTAGGGCCAAGCGCTCTACAGGCTCGACAATTTCACCGAGGACGATAGGCGGGGGCGAACCGGCTTGGCGCTTGGAAGCGCTGCGAAGGTGCAAAAGGAGGCGTGAATATTCGAGCATTGTCGGATTTAGGTAAACAAGCGGCCTGGCCGTTTTTCTAACGCCCGACAATAACGCCAGGGCGCTTTTGCCTCGATCCAGACCGTGAGCTAGCTTAAAGGTACGGAACAGAAACGAGGCAATCCTTTCAACGGATCATCTCATGCAACCCATGTGTAGCAGCGTGGCCGCCTTGGCCGTGGCGTCGATTTTTTACGTCTGGAGGTTCTATTTCCACTTTCAGTTGCATCGCGCCTGTATTCTACGCGAGCGCGTCGCCTACATGTTGTGGATTAGCTCCGACTACGCTACCTGAGGCAGGGTCTTGAGCCAACGGCTCATTTGACCGTCCCGACATTGTGACCTAGGATTCGAAGAGGAACAGGTCTTTCGGTTCGCGGAAAAAGAGGCATCCCCCTTTCGGCAAGCCGGCATCGAGCCGGCATTCGACTGCCTTTTCGATTAATCCCCGTTCTAGTTTGGTCATTCGTGCTTCCGGCAGACGACTCGGGAGTCAGCCGGTCCATGCTTCTCTCGCTTGAGAGAGGCGGCATCCTCCACCGAGACAGAGGTTCCCGTTCGCGTTTACGTGGGCGGGGCCTCTGTTTTTATTGATACACCAGCTGCGTCAGACCCTCTGGCCCAAGTGACCCACCCTCTGGTCCCGCCAACACTGCGCCACAGGGTTTACACCTGTAAACCTATATGCTCCATTGGCGCCTTTGACGGGCTTTCATTCCAAGGTGGCCAGCGTCGGACCAAGGTGGCCCCGCGTTTGGCCTGGCCCCCTTCGGAATCAAAGAACGCCAACGAGCTTGAGGGCGCATCCTTGCTCACTAGCTAGCCGCCGGCTGTCAAGACCCTTCACCTTCGCTCGCGCCCGTTGACCTGCCAGCGCCGCGCCCGTAAATTGAAGATTAGAAAATCCAATTCGGATGCCGCCTGATTCATCGCTCCGCCAGCCGGGGAAGTTCCTTCTTGGTAGCTGATGCTGACAAAGCGCATTATCCCCTGTCTGGATGTGGATCGCGGACGGGTCGTCAAGGGCATCAATTTTCTGCAGCTTCGCGATGCCGGAGACCCCGTTGAAGTGGCCCGGCGCTATGAAGAGGACGGAGCGGACGAGTTGGTATTTCTCGACATCAGCGCTAGCCATGAAGGGCGCGCCATCATGCTCGACGTAGTGCGACGCGTCTCCGAAGAAATTTTCATGCCCTTTACTGTGGGCGGCGGGATACGCAGCCTTGGCGATGCTACGCAATTGATCCAGGCCGGCGCTGAAAAGGTCAGCATAAACTCGGCCGCGGTGCGTACACCGGACCTCGTTGCCGCGGTTTCCCATAAGTTTGGAAGCTGCGCCACCGTTGTGAACATCGACCCGCGGCGAGTCCAGAAGAACGGCAAGGAAATCTGGGAAGTCCATATCAACGGCGGACGCGTTCCGACCGGCCTGGAGGCCGTTGCGTGGGCCCGGCAAGTGGAGCAATTAGGCGCCGGCGAGATCGTTTTAACTTCCATGGATGCGGATGGCACAAAAGCCGGTTATGATTTGTCTATGACGAAGGCCGTTTCCGAAGCGGTGTGCGTGCCGGTCGTTGCCAGCGGCGGCGCCGGCACTCCGGAGCATCTGCTACAAGTTTTGACCGCGGGCGGCGCGGATGCCGCCTTGGCGGCGAGCATCTTTCATTACAACGAATACGGCATTCCCGCCACCAAGCGTTACCTCGCCGAGCGGGGTGTGCCGGTCCGAGTTTAGACGTAAACAAAACGGAGTAAATCGATGGCAACCGCCGACATTGATTTGGTGGATTCGGTCCCACGGGTCTCCGCGGAGGCGCGTCGCGAGCCCGAAGTGGACAAGCTTTTCCGGATGGTGATGAAGCACGAAGGATCGGATTTGCACCTTAAGGTCGGCTTGCCTCCGATGATGCGGCTTAAAGGCATCATCCGGCACATGGAAATGCGGGCCCTGAGTCAAGACGACATGGAACGCTTGGTCTACCCCATAATGAGCGAGCGGCTGCGCACTATTCTGGAGGAGACGGGAGGCGCGGACTTCGCTCACGTCGTCGGCAATGACGAGTGCCGCTTTCGCGTCAATTTCTTCAAACAACGCGGCCGGCTTAGCCTTGTTGCCCGCCGCGTCAACAACAACGTTCCAACTTTTGCGAAGCTCGGATTGCCTCCCAGCATCGAAAAGCTTTGCCACTTCGATCAAGGCATGATCATCTTGGCCGGCGTCACCGGCAGCGGCAAGAGCACGACGATCGCCTCCATGCTGGATTTCATTAATGAGCGCGAGCGCGTCCACATTCTGACAATTGAGGACCCGATCGAATACATGTTTACGGACAAGAAGGCGGTAATTAACCAGCGCGAGGTCGGTCTGGACGTCTCCGATTGGAATACGGCCCTCAAGCATGCGGTTCGCGAGGATCCTGACATCATTCTGGTGGGCGAAATGCGCGACCGCGATACGTTTGAAGCAGGCATTAATGCCGCCGAAACGGGCCACCTGGTGTTCGGAACCATCCACGCTTCCAGCGCTCCCAGCACCATCGGCCGTATTCTCGACTTGTTCCCGGCGGACATGCACAATGCCATACGGCAAGCCTTGGCTTTCAATCTCAAGGCGATCGTTTGTCAAAAGCTCATTCCCAGCATCAAGCCCGGCGTACAGCGCGTGCCGACTAATGAAATCATGATTCTTAACCCGACCGTCCGGGAATTGATTATCAAGGGCGAAGACAAGAAGCTTTCCGACGCCATCCGCATCGGTTTTTTGGAAGGCATGTTGGATTTCACGGAAAGCCTGCGCCAACTGGTAGAGCGCGGCGATGTGGATAAAGCGGCCGCCCTCGAAGTGGCGCCGAATCCGGAAGCGCTGAAGATGGCTATCAAAGGCATTAAGGTGGCCGCGCCCGGGATCCTTTAAGACCCCGCCCACCAAAGGGGAGGCCCGTTCGTGGCTCACCAAGCCGTTGCGCTCAAGGACGCTGACTCATGATCGCCTGGGATTCGCTGCCGAGCTTTTCCGCTATTCAGTGCCTCCTCGCGGCAGAGCCCTCCTTTCCGCGCGGGTCGGGCTTTTACTTCAACCTCCTCAAGGTTGTCCCCATCTTGTTGCTTTACTTGTGTTGGCTGCGTACTTGCTGGTGGGTCGATACGGATTCCCGCGAACTGAAGCTGCCCCTTGAGACCTGGAATCCTTTGATGTTCTTGATCGGCGTTGCCGGCTTGGTCGCGCTGTGGTTGCTGCCCTGGTTTTTCATTTCACTTCCCTTGGCAATCATTCTGTATCTCACTCCGACGCTCGCCTACGTCAACCTGCGCAATGCAGAGGTCGATCCCGAAGAAAGGGTATTAACGCGGCGACACCTGCGCAGTCTGGCGCGGCGGCTCCTGGGGTTGAAGTTGAGGGAGGATGACCAAGGCGGAGAAAAACCAATACCGATTCGCTTTATCGGCAAAAGCCTGAACCAAAAAGGCGAAGATCCTTTGCGCGTCGCCCGCGCCGAGGAGTCCAAGGGCTATCGTGCGGCTTTAGAAATGGTTTACGAAGCTATCACGACGCGCGTTACTGATATTCACATGGAGCCGACTAAGGATGAAATGACGGTTCGCTTTCGCATCGACGGCATCCTGTCTCCGGCCAAGGCTTACACGCGATCGACGGGCGATTCGATAATCAACATATTCAAAGTATTGGGCGATTTAGACATTACGGAGAGAAGAAAACCTCAAGACGGAGGTTTTTCTGCACTGGTTGAAGGTCGGCCGGTGGATTTCCGTCTGGCGACGGCCGGCAGCGTTACCGGCGAAAAGTTGGTTATGCGTATCTTGGACCGGGCGAAACAAATCGTCGAGGTAAGTGAACTGGGCATGCGCGATCCCATGCGCGAAAAATTACACAGCCTTGTCACTCAGCCCCATGGGCTTTTCATCGTTTGCGGCCCCACAGGAGCGGGCAAAAGCACCACGTTGTACGCCTGCCTCAGCGAAATCGACCGCTTTCAGAAAAATGTCATCACTGTTGAAAACCCAGTCGAATATCACATAGAAAATGTAACGCAGATCGAGGTCAACCCGAAAGCGGGCAAAACCTTCGCTTCGGAGTTGCGCAGCATTCTTCGCCAAGACCCCGACGTCATTTATATAGGTGAAATCCGCGATCAGGAGACAGCGGAGATCGCTTGCCAAGCCGCTCAAACCGGACACATGGTCTTCACTACCATCCATGCCAATGACACGGTTACGGCTCTCGCTCGGCTTATCGACCTGGGGGTGCAGCCATTCTTGGTCGGCAGCTCGATAACGGCCATCCTGGGACAACGCCTTATTCGCATTTTGTGCAACAAATGCAAAGTTCGTTATAAGCCCAACCCCGAAATGCTGCGCAAGGCCAATCTCCCTGTTGACAAAATCAAGCATTTTTATCGTCCGCCTGATCCCAACTCGGATGAAAGCGATAGCGGCACTTGCCCGCGATGCAAAGGGACCGGCTACTTTGGACGGACCGGCGTTTTTGAAATGCTGGTGATTACCGATCGCATGCGCGACATGATTCGCGAGAATCCCAACCTCAATGCCATCAAACAAGAAGCCGTGAAAAACGGAATGCAGTACTTGCAAGAAGACGGCTTACGGCAAGTGATCGAAGGCAAAACATCGATTCAAGAGCTCCTACGGGTTTGTAAGTAAATATTCTTTGGAAATCGTTGATGTTGGCATTTCTTACCGTCGCCATCATGGGAATCACCGGCTTCGTGTACTTTCGCGAAGGGCTGCTGACGGCGTTTGCAATGTTTTGCAATGTCTTCCTTTCCGGGCTCTTGGCTTTCTGTTTCTGGGAGCCGCTTGCCGACGTATTGGATCCTTTGTTGGCTAAGAATGCGCTGCATGGTTACGAAGATTTCCTTGCCTTGTTCCTATTGTTCTCCGTGCCGCTATTGATTTTTCGTTGGCTGACGAATGTTTTGGCGCCACATGCCGTTGAGTTCTATACGGGCCTGCAAGAAGGCGGTGGCGCGTTTTTCGGCCTGGCAATGGGTTATCTGCTTTCCGGTTTCCTCGTGTGCATGTTGCAGACGTTGCCTTGGCACCAGGAATTCATGGGTTTCAACGCCGAATACAGTCCTTCACAGACCGGGGCAGCGTTACGGAGAGTATTGCCGCCGGATCGGGTTTGGTTGGGCTTGATGAATCGAGCAAGCCTAGTGATTTTTTCGACCGCCGGAAAAGGGTTTGATAACCACGGCAGTTTCGAACTACGATATTCGCGCTACCGGCGATACAACGACAAAGGCGAAGTCGCTCTTTTTCTTGGGGAAACGTCGCCTGCGAAGGAATAAACACCAACCCATTTACGATTCGTCAGTTAGCGAGGGAATTGGCAAATTGGCGGACCTGCGAAGCGACTTGCCCAGGCTGGGTCACAAAGGCCAAGTGCCCGGCTCCACATAGGGGCTGGTAAGTTGAATGGGGGATTCCACACCGCAAGGCATGAAGACTTTGCTTTGAAACCAGCAAGTCTCGATCACCGGTCAGAATAAGCGTCGGCACATCAATTTGCTCGAGCCGGTCAGCAACATCAAAGTTTTCCACCAAGCGAAAGCGATGAGCCATGACGCTTTGATCGGTCTGCCAGCATTGCCGGGTCACGAACTGAAAAAGGGGACCCTGTTTTTGGCGCTTGCCAAAGAGCAGGTTGAAGAACTGGTTGACAAACGGATTGTCCGTTGGCAAGGGAAACTGCGACAAGACCATGCCGGCCACTTGTTGCAGCAAACCGCGTTCGAACCGCGCTCCCGCGCCCTGAACGACGAGAGCCTCGAGTCGTCGTGGATATCGGACGGCGAACTCCAGCGCTAAGGCGCCGCCAAAAGAAACCCCCATAATGGTAGGCCGCTCTAGACATTGCCATTCCAGGAATTCGGCCAGGTCTTTGACCAAGTCGTCTAAATCAAATCTGCGGCGCAGGGCAAAACAGTCATCCTCGCCCCGTAGCTGATAGCTGATAACCCGGAAATGGTGGGCTAGCTGTCGAGCCAGCGGATTCAACAGCTCTAATCCGCCGGCCAAGCCAGGAACTAGAACCAGAGGTGGTCCGCTTCCCCAGATACGATACTGGACCGAGTAGTTTTTCAAGTGAGCGAAACCAACTTGTCCCGAATCGCCTTGGCAAATCGTTCCGCTGGAGGCGAGCCAATCCGTTGTAGCCTTCATTTTCTCTCCTGAGGTGCAAAACTCGATGGGAAGTGAGCAACCCGCCGCCCTTTGGTAGAGAATGCTCACATGGCACAAAAAGCATAGCTCATACCAACCCAACTTTTTCAGCAGGCGGTTTAGCTTCTGAAACTTGCTCCGTCACAAGGCCAATATGCTGAGACCTTTATGGTGCTTGCTTGTTCGAACTTTTGCGCGTAATATGTGAGCGCCGATATTTCGGCGCTTGTTTGAGGTGATTTTCGGCGCTCAGCGCCTGGAATCGGCGCATATTAATCGCCAGGAAACTGGACGGGACTTGGAGCCAATCTTGGATCTTAGGAATTCTAGCTGGAGAGAGCGGTTCCAACCGAGTGGCGCGCGGCGCTGGGTTATTGCGGTCCTTGCGCTTCTGGTTTTTGGATATGCTGTTGCGGTTTTAAGCTACGGTCGATCAATCCCTGAAATCGGGTTGCGCTTCGGATTCAGGACCAGGATTCACCAACCCGATCCGAACTCCTATCGCCCGGATACCGGGCCGCTGCCAGCAGAGGACGACACAATCAGGATAGTGGGTGATAAGGAGGTCAAAAATTGGGGACAACTCCTGCAGAGCCTCGCGGCAATAAACGGCCAGCCGGAAGACCATGAAGATTGGTCAGACGTTTCATCAAAAAACGCCCGCAACGTTCGCGTGGCAGGTCAGCAGTGGGTCTGGGTCCAATACGAAAAGTCCTCCCCGGAGGGAGACTTGGGCTCGGTCTGGGCAAAAGTGGAGCGGGTGTCGTTCGAGGCAATTTTGCCCTCTATTCTTTGGCTGATTCTAAAGGGAAGCCTGTTCGTAATCGGCGCCTGGGTCTTGTGGAAGCGGCCCGAAGATCGGTCGGCCATGCAGTTTTTTCTTTTGTGCATGGTCACTTGCAACGCTTTCATGGGAGGCTATCACTGGCAGCGCATCGCCACGCAGCCGGTCCTGTTGATCGTGTTCATGGCATCGGCGGTCCTGTTGCCCGCTTTCAGCCTGCACTTTTATTTGATTTTTCCTCGGCCCAAGGCAGTTCTGGAGAAACGTCCCCAGTTGGCCCTAGGGGTTATCTACGGCGTACCCGCTGCCTTTTTGCTCTTCCTCTGCTGCAGCTATGCAATCGTTCGCCTTATGCAGACCCGCGTTTGGGACAAGGATCCGGAAGGGCTTCTTGAAACAATTCTCTATGTAAGTTTGACGTATCTTGGTGTCGCCGCTTGCTGGTATTTGGCCTGCGTAGTCAGCCTGTTGCAGAGCTATCGGACGGCAGGCGATCCGATTGAGCGGAATCAGGTGAAGTGCATTCTATTCGGAGCCATGGCGGCGCTCGTGCCTATTGGCTACACGCTTTACCTAGCGTTCTTAAACGAAGACAGTTTCGCGAGCGGTGCAGCGACCTGGCCGATGTTCGCCGCTTCGGTTTGCCTGAACTTGGCCTATGCGGTCAGCATTACGCGCTATCGCTTGATGCAGCTGGACCAGCTTATAAGTTCTGGCGTCGTCTATTTCCTGTTTAGCTTCTTGGCCGGGCTTGTCTACTATCTTCTCGTGCTCGTGGGCGTTCTCCTTGTGGGCAGCCAAGTGATTGCCGTGCCGTCTCTGAGCCAGGCGATCTGGGTCAGTACAACGGCCTTGGTGTTGATGGTAGTCCTCGATCTAGTGCGCGGGCGCCTTAGAAAAGCCCTTGATCATCGTTTCCGACGCGAGAAGTATCAGCTGGACCGCACCCTGCGGCGGATGAGCCAGGCTATCGAGCAACTGGTGGATCCGCCTACTTTGGTGCGCCGCTTGCTGCACGTGTCTACGGACCTCCTGGGCGTCTCACGCGGCGCCGTATACCTCCGCGAAGACGATCCGCCGCGCTACTGCTTAACGGACTCCTTGGGACCGGCGCCATCGACAACCGAGCTTGCGCCTAGCTGTCCACTAATCGAAGCTCTGCCGGTCTGTGGAACTATGGTCGGAGGCGCCCGTCCTCCTCTGGGAGCGGAAGCCGCACATCGGCAAATGCAACTTCTTGGCGGGGAATTGGCCCACGGGGTCGTCCATGAAGGTCAATTGCTGGCGCTTCTGATCCTGGGACCAAAAGGGTTGGCGGCTTATTCAGCCGACGATATTAACGTCGTAGCCGCATTCGCGCAGATGACGGCGCTGGCGCTGGCGAGCGCTGAAGGTCATCGCACGATCGAGACGCTTAATCAGGAACTCCGCGGTAAGCTTGCCAAAATCGCTGAACAACAGCGGCGCATTGCCAATCTACAAAGCCAGCTCGTGAGCCAGTCACGTGTTCAGGGTCCAAAACCTGCGGTTTTTGCCCAACGGCAAATGGAAATTGAGAGAGATGGAACCAAAGACGCGCCCGATTTAACGCGAGCGGATGGGCCTCGTACATTTGTCGGTTCTAGTCCGCAAGTGCATAGCCTCCTGCATCATGTCGAAAAGGTGGCGGCGAGTCCGTCGGCTGTTGTGCTGCGAGGAGAAAGCGGCACAGGCAAGGAAGTTTTGGCTCGCATTCTTCACGACGCCAGTCCACGAGCCGGCAAAGCCTTTGTAAAAGTTCACTGCGCCGCTCTGTCACCGACACTTCTGGAAAGCGAGCTATTTGGCCATGTCAAAGGCGCGTTTACTGGCGCCCATCGCGACAAAGTAGGCCGGTTTGAATCGGCACACGGCGGGACGCTGTTTCTCGATGAAATAGGCGACATCAGCCTCGAGATACAAACGAAACTGTTGCGCGTTCTGCAAGAAAAAACCATTGAACGGGTCGGCTCCAGTCAGCCGGTCGAGGTGGACGTTCGCCTGATTTCGGCCACGCATCAAGATTTGGAGAAGCTCATTCGCGAGGGGCGGTTTCGGGACGATCTCTATTATCGGCTTAATGTCATCTCCATCACCGTTCCACCCCTAAGGGATCGCAACGAAGATATTCCTGAGTTGGCCGTCCATTTCCTCAGGAGCTTTCGGGGGCGCAGCGGCAAGACCCAACTGCAAATCGACGATGACGCTCTCTTGGCTCTCAAAGCGTATTCATGGCCCGGCAACATCCGTCAACTTGAAAACGCCATGGAGCGGGCCGTCGTCATTGCCGAAGGAGCGGCCATTACGCCTGAAGACCTGCCTGCTGAGATTCTCCACGCCGTTTCTTTGGACGGTTCCAGCGCCGATTGGAAAGATGATTTCGAGAATGAACTTGTCTCAACAACAACCATCGCCGGTACGGATCGCTTTGACCGCCGACAGCGCGAGCAAACGGAGCGCGAAAGCCTTGTCCGAGCTCTAGCTCTGGCCAAAGGCAACAAAGCAGAGGCAGCCCGAGCGCTCGGCATGGCCCGCAGCACGCTCTTTAGCAGGCTCAGGAAGCATGGATTGAGTTGATCATGAAATCACTGAGCGGCCTTAATCATTGGTAAGTCAGGTATCCGCGGTCAACACAGCAATAGGCGCTCGCATTGCAAGGAAGGCTTACCAGCGGTAGGTGTACTGCATGTAAAAGAAGTCCGGGGAAAGAGGGCTCCCGGTTCTTTTGATAAAGTCGCCGGAATACACGTGCGAATACTGGATCAAGATGTCGGAATGCTTGCTTATGTGGAAATTGGTGAAACTTGTGAGCACATCACCGACGTCCGTGCCCGCTCGGCCGGTCGGGTCGCTGCGGATCACGGCGCCCGCGGCGTTGT
>JBJMQT010000021.1:0-16927 GCA_045802525.1 Gemmataceae bacterium | reverse complement strand
GCTGGGGTACGAGGTGGATAGCTGCCTCGTCGACCTCGGTGAAACCGCCGAGGCCGTCATCCTACAGGCGCTCGCGTCTAGGCCCTTCGACTGCGTGATGATCGGGGCCGGGCTTCGCGCTCCGCCGAACCTGCTGCTGTTCGAGCGGCTGCTCAACCTCGTCCACGCCCATGCCCCCGGCGCGAAGATCTGCTTCAACACCACGCCCGCGGACACCGCCGAAGCGGTGCAGCGCTGGATCTGACTTTCAGGCGGCGATCGCGGCCCGTCCTCACCTGGGGCGCAGTTAACAAACCGAGTACTTCTAATTCCTTGGGTTTTTCGCAAGGAAACGAGCTTGCTTATTCTGGGAGAGAGTATTCCGATGAGCATCAGGAATAGAGTAGAGGATGTAGAATTTCCAAAATGGGCCATTCTATATAAAGTTGGCCGGCAAACCGCTAGAAGAAATCATATATAACAGACAAACACTGGTCTCCGCATCGAGGCAGGATTGATTATGCATGGCGGTCTTTCATTATGCGCTCTCCTAGTGTGCCCCTTTAGTCTGTACCCCGCCGAGCCAAACCCCATTGTTCCCGAAGGGGCCAAACTCGAAAAGCTCTGGGGTGACGGCGAGTTTACTGAGGGTCCTGCCTATGGTCCCGATGGCCGTGTCTTTTTCAGCGACATCGGCAACCGCATCATGGCTTACGACTCGGCCAGCGGCAAAACTCGTGTCTACCGTAACCCAAGCGGCCGGGCCAACGGTCTGGACTTCGATCCGCAAGGCCGCCTCGTCGCTGCCGAGGGAGCCAACGCCGGTGGCAAGCGCCGCATTACGATCACCGAGAAGGACGGTACCGTTCGCGTACTCACGAATAAGTGGAAGGATAAACGCTACAACAGCCCTAATGACCTGACAATTGATGCCAGGGGGCGTGTCTACTTCACCGATCCGCGCTATGTGGGTGACGAGAAGCGCGAGATTGATACGGAAAGCGTCTACCGCGTTGACCCGGATGGCACGGTTGTCCAGATCATCAAGGATGTTCAAAAACCCAACGGCATTGTCCTGTCGCCGAACATGAAAACGCTTTACGTTGCGGACAGTACCCCCAAAGGCAACCAATACCTATTGGCTTTTCCGCTCAAGCCGGACGGAACTGTAGGCAAAAAGAAACTGCTCCACGACTTCGGCCAAACTCGCGGCATCGACGGCATGTGCGTTGATGACAAGGGTCACATCTACGGCGCGGCAGGCGATGGCGAGATCGGCGGCGTTTACGTCTTCAATCCCCAAGGCAAACAACTGGCTTTCATTCCCGTCCCGGAGACGCCGACCAACTGCGTTTTCGCCGGCAAAGACCGGAAGACGCTATACATTACGGCGGGCAAGTCGCTGTACCGAATCGGGCTGAAGAATGAGGGATATGCCGTGTATTGGCCCAAGCAAGAGTAAATCCCAGCTACGCCAAGCGACCATTAGGAGAGAAAGCCTCGCCTAACTAGAAGCCAGCAGACGTCATGCTAAAGGGAACCGCTGCGCGAGCGACTGTCGCATGTTTGTTAATCCCCTTGCCCATTATCTCCGGAAGTAACGAGCTATCCCCAAGCCGAGCCCAATGAACATTGCGCGTATTCCGGGGGCCGACGGGTTCGGAATCGTTTCCCCCGGAACCATGCGTTCATGACACTCGCGAGCAGAGGCCGGCTACCAATGACCAACAGTCCAAGTCCAATCCAGAGAAATCGCGAGCCGAAGACCGTACGCATGTATCCAGTCCCACGACGCCATGGAGCCAGCCGAACGCTACAGGCCCGACCGGCAATGACATGGCCAGTCAACTCAACTTAAGGAGGCGGCGTAAGCTTCCCCTTATGTTTCCATAGCCGTTTCTTAAGCTGTGGAAACAACTCCAGTGCATTATCGCGCAGAATCTGTCGGCCTATTCGTAAAGCATGTTCTTCGACCAGATCACCACTTTCCACTTTCTCGGCCAGCACCTCCGCCATGCACCGACGTGTGAATTCCGTGGCGCCATAGATCCCCTCCGCGTGATTGCAATCCGCGCCCCACATGATCTTGTTCGATGGCATCACCTCGAGCCATTCGTGGAAGGCTCGCTTGGCTGCCGTATAGCTCAGCGTTGGCAGCCACACCGAATCAATCCACACGTGCGCGCCGTGTCGCATGACGATCACACCAGTTTCGCCGATCCAGGGGAAGCCGCCGTGGAACAGAATGAACTTCGTCTTCGGATTCGCTTCAATGAGGTCAACCAGCAACATGGGATTAGAGCCCTGAACGCGGGCCTGACCGGTATGAATCTGAAAGGGAAGCTCGTACTTGGCACTTAGCTCCACCAAGCGCCACATGATGTAGTCCTCAAATTCCTTAACCTGCTGTTCTGTCAATTGCGACCGCTTCTTGCCAAAGATCTTCGTTGCTTGATCCTTGGACACCTTCTCGAAACTTAGCGATCGCTGATACGCCAGCGTCGTTTTCAGGCAGACCGCTCCACGCTCTTTGGCTTCCTGGAAAAGTCGGTCAAGTACGACTAAATAGTCGTCGAGCGATTCGACTTGCATCCCTTTCTTCTTGGCAAAACGATAAGGGTCGTCCCACTCCCTTTTGAACTCCGATGCGTGAAAGCCGTCCACCAGCGTCGTTACATTAAAGACGAGGACACCGAATGGGTAGCTCGTGCGAAAGTTCGAGACGCGCCCAATAGGGATCGTTGAACATCAGTTCGATATTAGCGCGCTCGGTGACAACTTGGTAGAGCCAGCGCTGATCGAGGTAGTTACGAAAGATGCGGGAGTCGAGTTCGCGTGCCTGAGTGTCCGTGATGCGGTCGAAGTCGACGCCGTACAAGTCCCGGAATGCGGGAAGTTGATAGCGATAGAAGCTGACGGCGCGGGAATTATCGAAATCGTGCTTGGCCTTGGCCCACCAATCCTCGAATTTTCCCCCGGGCTGCCAGGGCGTTAGCGGATTATTCCACGTGTAGTAGCTGTTCCGCCAAAGGCTATACAGGTTCATTCCCTTGCCGTGCTCGGTTTCGACATATCCGGGCAGCTTGTCGAAGGGGAAGAGATGGTCGTGCGTGTCAATGGCCGGCACGCTGTCGAGGTATTTCTTGATACGGCGGTAAGTATCGGTCTCACGGGTAGCGTGTCGGACAGGATGCCCGGGATCAAAACCTAGCAGGACAGGACAAATAGCAATCAAGCACTGTAGAGAGGACATGTAGCACCTCGCGAAGCAAGCAGAGAGGGCAGAGGGAACACTTAAGGCGCAATTCCAGGCCAAATCTAACCCTGCAAACCCTCGGGTCACCATTTGAACTAGACCGCATCAGGTCGAGTAAGGCTTGGAATGTACCCAACCCATCTCGGCGACGTGTGGAGGTCGATCATGGCATTTAACAACCTTGGAAACTACACCATTAGCCCTGGAGCTGAAAACACACTGGAGATCTTTACTGGTTCGACGGTCGAGATGATCCTCCTGGCTCATCCGGAGGCAGTTCCAGGCACGATGTTTGTTTACGAACAAGGCAAAGAACAGTCATCTGAGCAATTCCATGGCCAGCTACTTTACACTTATCACGTAAAGGTCAGGCTCGACGGTTCGCATGAGAATATCTTTAGCCTTCAAGGAGGCGGTCTGATGTAACTCCAAAAAATGGCCGAGGTATTTATGAGGCTGACCGTAATTATCAATTCCAGAGGCAAGCCTGCCCAACCCACGCCGAACGCCGCATTGGCGTTCGAGGAGAGGTCACTAGCGTCTTCCAACTCGCTCTCGCTGGCCTCATCGCTCTGCGATCTCAACGGCGTGTCGGACACGGGGGTCGGCGAGCAGGTGCCAGCCGCGTCGGCACAGCGCAAAAGCACGAACGGACTGTGAGGAAGTTGCCTACCGCTCCGCCAAGGCGGGAAGCCACGCTGCCGTCCACGCCGTTGTCTCGTCAACAGCTGGCGGCTCGGACGCTTTATTCAACGCCGTCTTGGTCGCCCAGGAGATTGCAAACCCGCAGGAAACTGCCGAACTTAGCGAGCGTGAGCGGGTCAGTCTCGATGCCGTGCACGCCGACCAGACTTGCCTGCTCCGAGCCATCGTCGGCAATCCTTTCCATTCCTTGGTCGAGCTTTCTTGGCTCGCCTGGCATCGCGGTGCCGTCGCCAAGATCGCAAGATAATTTATGACAAACGTGCCTTCGACCGCCTGCCGTTCCTAGCAGAGGCCCTAGCGGACGCCGGCTGCACCAACGAAGCCATCCTAGCGCACTGCCGCTCTGGTCGCGTTCCCCGCGCCGAAGTCGCCTTGGCGTAGTGTGCCAACTGGCCTTTGGTTAACTTGGTCAAATTCTGACTTAGCTTTGAAGTGTTAACAGAGTACGCCCCGAACCGCTCGCCCGCTTGCCCTTCTCCAAGCCACTTCCCCTAGCACTGAGCTAATGCCTGTTTCTACCGTGAAGCCATTGTTCCGGATTCACCATTCAATATTTTCCCCGCGGAGTTTTGTAATGTTTTCGCGAATCGCTTCGGGCGCCGTGGACTTCTTGAAACGTGAAGACGGGCCGACGGCTGTCGAGTACGCGGTCATGCTGGCTCTCATTATCGTGGTCTGCATTGCGGCAATAACGACGTTGGGTTCCAATGCCAACGGCGTGTTCAGCGATGTCGCCTTGAACACGGCCGCGGCCGGCAGCTAACCCGAGCGAGCAACCACATCGGGGAAAACAGTCGGTCATTATGTGTTTTGGCCGGCTATCGCCTGGTACGGTATTTCTGATTCCAGAAAAAGGGACGAGGCTCATGCGTAAGTTCACACAGTTCGCGGTTGAATTTCTGAAACGTGAAGATGGCCCGACGGCTGTCGAGTATGCGGTCATGCTGGCCCTGATCATCGTGGTGTGCATCACGGCGATCACGACCCTCGGCTCCAACGCCAACCCGAGCCCTCCTCGATTGCCTTGTTGATCAATGGTGTGGTCGGTTTAGTAAGGGCGCATAGCCGTTCGCGAAGAGGATAGTGGAGCGGGCACGGATAAGAAGGCCTGCGTCTATTACAGCAATCACCTGAAAACGTATGCGCTCGGACAATAGCGAATTAGTCCAAGTGGCATAATCACGCGTGACTATCGATCCCACGCATGCCCAGTGTGCGGGGCTTTTACGCTGCGCGCACTCCCCGTCTATGAATTAAGCTCTCAATGCTGTCGTTTGAATGTCCAGTGCCTGCGGAAACCTCCCTTGGTCTCGTATTCGCCAGTCATAACAAGCTCCCAACCGCGGGAGCCAAGTGTATCTAACACAGCGACATCACCCTTTGCAGACGGTTCTGCTTTTAAGTTTTTGCACATCTCTTCCGAACTTTTGCCCTCCATCTGACCGGTAAAGGCATCGCTGGACCGCTCAGTCCACAAATAATGGCCAGACCCATCCTGAAATTCCCATCGCAGCTCCCCGTATTCCCAACGCTTACCGGCAGCGGCTTCTGGGGCGGCACAGAAGGAACCTTGGGTTCTATAAAAAACCAAGACCGTGACAACTCCACAAAGGATCAACGCTGCACTTCGCGTCCTCATGGTAACTCCCTGAATATGTCTAGTCTCACTCTTTATCAGCGGACCCCATACCTCGAAATCGGGGTCACTCATTCCTTAGTATATTGACCCGATGGGCCGTTCCTTATCCCGATAGTCGCCGAAGGAAGGTGTCCGTCATCGGCATTCAACACGTGATCAATTCTGCCCTTTTCCATTGCTTCAACGTTCTATCGTGCAGCGCTACAAAATCGAAAGAGGCTTTGGCTTCTCTGTGAAAAAAGTTAGGAATTGGGAATGCTCTTTTTGTTAATTGAGACTAGCCGAGTTCGCTCGCATTTGACCCGAACTAAAAGCAGAGGAGTTAACACACCCCGCCCAAAAACAGTTCGTTTTGAGGAACTTTGCATTTCTGCGAAATGCTATATGGGGCCAATTTTTTTGGTTTTTCGCGATTTGGGGCGAAGTAGGTCAGGCTCGAAAGCCTAACCCACATTGGGACTAGCGCGGTATTGCAACGTTATTGCTGCCCAGATGCCGCCCTATTCCGTCCGCGAGACTGACAAACTCCGACGGCATCATGATGATGGTGGTGGAGTTTTGCTCGGCGCCGACCTCGGAGATCATCTGCATCCGCCGAAGTTCTAGGCCGAACGGGCTGTCGGCAATTAGGCCGGCCGCTTGGGCAAGTTTGCCGGCCGCTTCTTGCTCGGCCTCCGCCTTGATAAGGCGCGCCCGCTTTTCGCGTATGGCCTCGGCCTCGCGCGCCATCGCCCGCTGCATCGCCTGCGGGATCTCGACGTCCTTCATCTCCACCATCTCGACCTGCACGCCCCACGGGTCTGTGGCTTGATCCACAATGGCACGCAGTTGCGTGTTGATCTTGTCGCGCTCCTTGAGGACTTCGTCAAGCGCATGCTGACCGATGATGTTGCGCAGGCTCGTCAGCGCCACCTGGTAAACTGCCGATCGAAAATCGGCGACCTCCAGGATGGCCTTGAACGGCTCGGTGACCCGATACCATAAAACGGCGTTCACCTTGATCGTGACCGAATCCTTGGTGATCGTCTCCTGCGGCTCGACGTTGACGGTAATGGTCCGCATGTCGACGATGCGCTGCCACTCAATAAGCGGAATATTGTAGTACAACCCGGGACCGCGCACCGAATGATATCGACCTAGGCGGAAGACTACCGCGCGCTGATACTCCTGCGCAATGCGCAGCCCGGACAGAGCTATGCCCAGGACAATCAAGGCCAGAATGCCATACCCGATCGTGGACGCAGTAAACATGGTTTCCTCGTGTTGGGCGAAATGACGCCTCACATGGCTTTTGACTTTCGACAGTCTCGTTTGAGTTATTCGTTGCTGAGTCTCCCATCTTCCAAAAATACAGAAGGTTCATAGTGAACATACGATTAGATGCTTTGGACACGCAATTGAATTCTGGTTTGAGACCGCATGGCCCCTTCGGTCAGTGCGGCCTTTGTTATTTGTGCGAGGGACTCCTGCCTCGGCCCGAGATGGCCCCACTGACGGCCGCCGTTAGCGTTTTGCCGTCGTCCGCAAAGTGCAGTTCGCTGGCTCTCCGGTCGATGCTGAGCCGTTCTTCCCCGGTCGTCGTGTCGTATAACCGGATCGACTTTGTGGCTGCGGCCACGGTCTTGCCGTCCGGCAAAAAGGCCACGCTGCCGCGGTCCGGCATCACGCCGTCATCGTTCGGGAACGCCCGGCGTAGTTTGCCCGTGTCCACGTCAAAGAGTCGGAGAAGCACACCGGCCTGAGTGCCAAGGGTGGCCAGCGTTTTCCTAATGTACGACCCGTGCCATCGCGCATTTAACTTCGGCAAAGCCGCCTTCGAGAAGTTGGGGATAGGATTATTTTATTTCCATTCCTGCCGCCCTCGTGAAATTAGACACTTGGTAGAAGTGATTGCCTTTGAGGAATCGAATGCAAACAAAGGCATAGAAAGGCCTCAAGCGGTCGCCTGTATACCACAGGCAGGTTTCATAGTGGACGCGCGAGGGTCGCTTGCGTCCACTAATAAGTGGATGCCGGTTTTTGCCAAATGCAAATGATTGGTATGGCTATCAAAGCCCTGAGCCCCTTTGCCGTTGTCGTGCCGTACCCAGTTGACCTGAACAAGGCGAACGCCCGCTTCCACCAAACGCCGGGCTAACAGAACCGATTGACCAAAGACATGTCGGCCGTAGCGATCGCGCAGCCTTTCGGGCTCGGCGCCTATGTCAAACGCTTGCTGAACTCTACTGGAGGAAACCAAGTCGAACGCGCGAATTATATTGGGATCTAGCGGCCGCGTTTGAGCGGCGATCTCCCATGACTTTGCTTGTTCTCCCAACTGACAGAGCAAGCCATGCCGACCGTGCAGACGGGCAGGCGAAAGTTGAGGCTGAGGATTTAGAGCACCATACGAATACGTAGGCAAATTGGGATCGCGCCGCCCTCTTGCGCTTCCCAGACTTCGACGAGCTTCTTTTTCGTGACTCCAAAAGTCGGTTCCGAGCTTTGCTGTAGCGGGGTCGGGCGCCCGCCCTTAATCAGCCTGGTGATCATTGGTCCTGCTACCGCCAATATCAAGACGTATGCCGCTGCCATCGGACCCAACTCGGGATTCAGGCCCGCCCCGACTCCTAGGCCGGCGATAACAATGGAGAACTCGCCGCGGGCCACCAGCGCGCCCCCGGCCCGCAATCCTCCCGCCGTGTCGCCCCCAGCACGGCCAACCGCCCACCAGCCGGTTATCAGTTTCGTCAATCCTGTAATGACCGAAAGGGCCACCGCCTGCCACAACACCGGGGGCAGCGTACCCGGGTCGATTTGCAGCCCAAAAAAGAGGAAGAAGAGGGCGGCGAATAGGTCACGCAGAGGGCCGAGCAGCCGGTGCGTCTGCCCCACGAGCGGCCCCGACAGGGCGACCCCAACGAGGAACGCACCCACCGCCGCCGACACCTGAAGCCGCTGGGCAACGCCGGAGACGAGCAGAACGAGGCCGAAGGTAGAGAGAAGCACGGCCTCATCCGACTGGTGGGCCAGCGCCCGGCTGATGACTTTGCCGTACCGCAGTGCTGCCACAAGCACCAGGGCGACCGTGGCCAGGGCAACGGCGACCGACATTGCCCCAGCAACGAACCCCTGCCCGATCAAAAGAACAGCCACGAGCGGCAGGTACACCGCCATTGCTAGGTCTTCGAGCACTAGGATCGACAGTACCGTGGGCGTTTCGGGGTTGCTCAGGCGCCGGAGTTCTCCTAGCACGCGGGCCACGATGCCAGATGAGGAAATGTACGTCACCCCTCCCAGCAGCAGGGCGGGGAGAGGTCCCCAGCCCAGCAGCAGCCCGGCGACGAAGCCGGGCGGGAAGTTAAGGAGCAGGTCGGCCAAGCCAGCGGGTAAGCCGCTGCGAAGGCTATCCCATAGTTGCTCACCGGTGTACTCAAGGCCGAGCATGAACAGCAGCAGTATAACGCCAATCTCGGCCCCGACGCGGACGAAGTCCTCCGTAAAGTGAAGAGGGAGCAGCCCGCCGTTGCCCAAAGGCGAGTCCGCCGAGTAGGTAGAGCGGGATGGAGGAAAAGCCGAATCGGTGGGAGAGCCGCGTCAAGACCGCCAGCCCGAGAATGGCGGCTCCCAACTCAATGAAGACCCAGGCAGGCCCGGTGTCGGCAGCAGCGAACATGGCGAAAGGGATTCGGTTCAAGGGATCAGCCCCAGTTTTCTTCTCTTAGTCGGCCATGTCTACTCTTCAAAAGGCGGCACTTCAGGCAATCCAATTCGGCTCGTTTCCTATGTATCGCTCGACCCCTCAAGGAGCCGATTGCCGGTGTTTTTCTAGGCCCGCTTGACTGGTATTCTACGACAACCCTTGCACGCCGAAGCCGACTGCCCGGCGCAGATGGTGGACCAACCAGATAGTAATTGGGCGAATCAAGATAATGCTAGAACAATGGGCTTCGAAATATCGCCAAGCAATTGGAAGAGGCGGGAACCCCTGTGCCGTGGGAAGCGCTGGCATGCGTTTCAACCAGCGCTTCGATTCTCAGGAGAATCGTGAGATTTGTTTTATGATAATTCAGACTCGGGAATCGGTGCCATGGACGAAGCCGATTGAGGATGTCGCTTGGCATTCGCCCTCCCGTGAGTCGAAGGCGGCGTAATGCCTTCCTATTTGCAGCCTGGCGCGTTCAAAACCCCTTTCTATTGTCCGCAGCTTAATTGTGCGAATCGTCACTTGGCCATCGTGTGTGGGCAAAGGAGGTTTGTTCTTTGTTTACGGCATCTTCTCCGCCGGCTGCTCTGCCCTTGCCTCCACCTCCACGAACAGCTTCTGGAAGTCCGGGCGGCCGCGGACCATGTCGAAGTCCGGTTCCTGGAGTTCGCTGGGAAGAGCCCAGCCCAGCTTAACGACGTCCGTGAGGGCGGCGACGGACTGATCGGCGAACGTTATGGCCTCGGCCGCCGTCACGCCGGACTTGGCGTCTCCGGTCAGCCCTGCCAACAGCGCCAGCGACCGCGCCCGCTCGACCTGTGGCTCGATTTCTATGAGCGGAGACTTGGCCCACAATTCGAGGGCCCGCCGCAGGTCGGCGGCGGCTTCTGCCGGCTGCCCGGCGCGCACCCGGGCCGTACCGCGGTAAGCATGACTCTCGCCGAGCTCGGTACTGTACGAGGTTTTTGAGGGCCCCGCCTCGGCCAACTTCTGGCGAATGGCTAGGCCTGCATCGATAGCGGTGAATGCCTCCGGGAATCGTTTTTCGCGGGAATAGGCTCGGCCGATGCTGTTGTGAGTGTTGGCCAGGGCGTCTTGGAACGCGGTGTTGGCGGGGTTGACGTCTGCTAGCTGCTGTCGGATGGTCAACGCCTTGTGGTAGGCCTCCAGCGCTTCTGCTTGCTTCCGTTGGACGACCCGCGCCCAGCCCAGTCCCTCTAGGGCGACTGCAAGCGGAGTTCGGTGGCGCGGCTCATTCGTACCCGTCGCCTGGACGCGCCGATGGATTTCGATGGCCCGAAGGTACTCGCGGACCGCCTGGTCGATCTGGCCGCACATGCAGATATTGAAGCCCAGATTGCTGACCGCCCTGCCGAGCCGGTCCTGGAAATCGACGTTTTCGGGGTCAAGTTCGACCAGTCGCTCGGCGATGGCGATGGACTCGCGGTACCACCCCACGACAGAGGCATGACGCCCGGGCAATCGCGAGGATCGGTAAGCGAGGTTGTAATATGTCCCCGCGAGATCGAGCAGGTATAGCGTCACCGTCGGGTGAGTTGCCACAACTTTCTTCTGGAGGTCGAGTGCCTGCTCAAGAAAGCGCACCGCCCCCGGGATGTCGCGGTCGCCGTGGTCCGCGAGGGAAGCGAGGCTGACGTAGCACTGGGCCATATCGATCGAGTAGTCCGGCTCCCGGGGGTGTGCGGCGATGAGGCGGCGGTACAAGGACAGGGCGTCGTCGTAATAGCCCCTTGCACCCGGAAAATCAGCGTCCGGACGGAGGGGGTCGCTTAGCAGGTTTCCGATTTGGTAGGTGGACCAGGCGAGGTCGCGGAGGTACTTCGGCTCCTCCGGATCGGCCTCAACGAGTCCCCGGAGAAGGGTGTTGGCCCGGTTGTATACCGGTCGGGCGAGATCCCACTGCTGCGAGCCCTTGTACGTGGCGCCGAGGTAAGAGTTCACCTTGGCGAGTTGGAGGGCGGGCTCGTGGCTGTTGGGGTTGGAGCTGACCAAGTCCTCCAGTAGGCGGCGCGCCTCCTGCAGCGCGGCCAGGGCGTCGGCGGACCGCCCCATCGACCGCTGGAGAGCGCCGATGGCATATAGGGTTTCGGCCACTTCGACACGGAGGAGGGGGTCATCGGAGTCGGCCTCTGCCAAGGCACGCCGGATCTCGAGGGCCTTCGAATAACCGGCCAGCGCGTCCGGCCGGGAGCCGATCGTGTCGGTGATGTTCGCCACGCGCACATAGGCCCGGCCCAGTTCCCGTTGGACCGTGGGGTCGTCCCGGTGCTGGTCGATGAAAGACTGGTAGAATTTGAGCGCGTCTTCGAGCAGTTGCTTGCGGAGTTCCCGGAGGTCGCGCGATGGTTGGACCCTCAGCAGAGTGTTCTCGCTGACTCGCGTCAAGTAGTCATCGACAGCTTGCCTCGCCAGCCGATAATTCTCGTTCGCCCGCTGCTCATTTTCCACGGCGATCCGGGATTGCCGGGTGGCGATCGTGGCCTGCCACGCGAAGGCAACGACGCCGACAAGGAGCGTCCCCGCCACCACACTCCCGGCCGAGACCATCACCCGATTGCGGCGGACGAACTTTTTGAGCCGGTAGCCCGCAGTCGGCGGCCGCGCCTCGACGACCTCGTAGGCCAGGTAACGCTGGATGTCGCGCGCGAGTCCGATGGCTGTTTCATAGCGCCGCTCGCGCTGCTTCTCCAAGCATTTCATCACCACCCAGTCGAGCTCGCCTCGCAAGAGCGCCGTCAGCTTCTTCGGCTCCGTCTGCCGCAGCGCCGCCAGCGACGGCAAGGATTCATCTGTCGAGAGCCGAGTACTCGGCTTCGACGGCTCTTCCTCGCGAATGATACGGACCATCTCCGTGAACGCCGCCTTGCGCAGTCTCTTGGCGTCGATCGGCTTTAGTCCCGTCAACAACTCGTAGAGGATCACGCCAAGCGAATAGATGTCCGCCCGCGTGTCGATGTCCTCTCCAGCGTAGGCCGCCTGTTCCGGGCTCATGTACTCCAGCGTACCGACCACGGCTCCGAACTGGGTGGACATCGATTCGTCGGTGAGTTTGCCTGCGGTCGCCTTGGCCACGCCGAAGTCGATGACCTTCGGCACGGGGTTCGCGTCGATCATCGTGATCAAAATGTTGGCTGGCTTTAGGTCGCGATGAACGATGCCCTTTTGATGCGCGTGCTGCACCGCCTGGCAGATGGGCACGAAGAGCTCCAGCCGCTGTTTAAGCGTCAGTTTGGCCTCATCGCAGTATTTGTTGAGAGCCAGCCCGTTAACCAGTTCCATGACGAAGAATGGCTGGCCATTGGGCGTCATGCCGCCATCAAGGACGCGGGCAATGTTCGGGTGATCCATCAACGCCAGGGCTTGCCGTTCCTGCTCGAAGCGGGCCAGCACGACCCGGGAATCCATGCCGGTCTTGATGAACTTTAGGGCGACCTTCCGTTTGATCGGCTCGGTCTGCTTGGCGACCCACACCTCGCCCATGCCTCCTTCACCTATCTTTTGGGCGAGCGTGTACCGGCCGGCGATGACCAGGCCGGGTTCGAATTGCAGGCGGTTTTCGGTGGTCGGTACGAAGGCGGCTGGCGATCCCTCGGGTTCCGCCGAGTACATCCTTGTGCCGCCGTGGTTGGGCGCGCCGAGTTCGGAAGCAACGGTCTGGCCCAGTTCGACGGGCGGCTTATTCGGGACATTGCTAGGCTGGGCGTGGGCGACGAGGAGCGCCTCGATGGCGGTACGGAGGCCGGGACGTCCCGCACACGCTTGCTCCAGAAACGCGGCCAGCGGAAGCAGCTCGGCGGCGGCTTGACGGTCGCCTTTTTGGGCGGCTTCGATGAGATGAGTTACATTGGCCATTAGGGCCTAGTTTACATGTCGCCGAACCGGGCGTCATCGCCCGCCGGAGATGAAAGGTTAAGATTTAATGCTTGACACTTTGCATCAAACCGAAGCAGGAAGGTGAGTCGATCCCAATAGCTCAGGCCGACCAGAATAAGGTCGTTGCTGCCAACTCCGCGCGACCGACACAAATCCGCTAATTCTAGTGGACGCAAGCGCTGGGTTGCGTCCACTTTTTGCAAGCCGACTAAGGACAAGGTGTGGCCAGGGCACTTGACCGCCTAGGTGTCAAGCAGAGTGACTTTCTCGAATGCGGTCCAGCAGGAGCGCCCGCTGAACAACGACGTAACACGTACACAATTCGGTTTTCTCATTTGGGTTTGGGTAGCGGCAGCTCGCCCGCGCAGCTCCCCGAAGTTTCTCCGTCGGCACACCTCTCTTCTTTGCCAACGGATCGACGTACCATCGGTAGCCCCCCGTGTCGCTGAAGAACAAATAAGCTTTGTTCTTGGATAACCAAAGTCCCGATGCCAAGACGGCTGCTGTTCTGTTCCATAAGGAATTGCATTTCCTTGATGTGGCTAGCGGTCAAGAATTCGCCAAAATGGACAATAAAGGTGTATTAGCATCCATGGCCTTCGCGGCGGATGGCCGCACACTGGCATCCGGTGGCTGGGATAAAACGGTCCGGCTGTGGGAAGTAGCTTCCGGCAAATTAATCCGCAGCATCTCTGTTCCAGACTTCGTCAATTCCACGGCATTTTCGCCCGATGGCCGGCACGTTGCGGTCGGCTGCGGTTGGTTGAATGCTACGATTCGTCTTTACGAGGTCTCTAGTGGCAAGGAAGTTGTTGTTTTCCAAGGCATAGGCTCTTACATCGGCACGGTCCAGTTCTCACCGGACGGTCGAACCTTGGCTTCGGGCCAGCGCGACACCACGGCTCTCCTTTGGGACGTTTCCCCTTTTCAGTCGACCAAAGACCAGAAACCGACAGCTTTAGAGCGGGCCGAGTTGGAGAAGTTGTGGACCGACATGTGCAGTGAAGAGACGGCCAAAGCACACGCCGCGGTGTGGTCCCTGACAGCGGCGCCTATGTCAGCGACAAGTTTCCTGAAAGATCGGCTGCCTCTTGTCCCGAAAGTTGAAGAGAAGAAGTTGCTTCAGCTCATCGCTGAGCTGGATTCGTCTTCTTTCGACAAGCGAGAAGCGGCCTCGAAAGCACTCCTGCAACTGGGCAGTGATGCATTCCCGGCCTTGCGCGGGGCTCTGGACGAAAACACTTCGGCCGAGGCCCGCCGCCGCATCGAATCTCTCCTAGAGAGTCCGCCGCGCTTGCCACTCAATGCCGAGCAACTGCGAAGGTTGCGGGCCATCATGCTCCTTGAGCAAGTTGGTTCCGAGGAGGCGACTAACATTCTCAAAGAGTTGGCGAAAGGAGCGCCTGCCGCGCTGGAGACACAACAGGCAACTGGCGCGCTAGACCGGTTGGGAAAACGCACGAAGTCTCAGCCCGGAGCATTGGAGCAAGGGCTAAGCTACGTCGACCGAATTGACGTAAATCCACTGGTTCAAGTGGACGCAACGGGAGGGTTGCGTCCCTAGCTAAATCGAAGAAACCGAACTAGACGCTCGAAAGAAAAACATTCAACGTCCGAGCGCTCGACAAAAGTTGCCACCCGCCATTTTGGCATATGCCATAGTGTATGATTGACCCGCCCTCGGGCGTGCACTGCCCTGCTGCGGATTTGTCTCAAGCAAGTCTCTATTCGGTCCCTACGGATCGCCAAGAGTCGGGGCGGCAGGATTTGTCCAATTGATTCTGTGGCGATAGCTAACAGAAAGTCGACAACTAGACGCGACGGATCCCTCTCGTCCGGCCAATCCAATGTTCCAATCCGGCGTCTTCCTCATTTTCCAGAATGAACCGCTTCTTTCACGCCGCGGAATTCATTGTCGTTGGCTTCCAGACGAAGTGCTTCCTTACCTGCCGCGATGCCGACGGCAGCAAGGACCTTTTCCGATGTAACGCCGATGATGTTGTTTCGAAACACCAGGTCATGATGATGTCCCTGGATGACAATGCACGCCGCCGGATTGCCCTTGGTCGGCAGGCCGTTATCAAGAAACACGTTTTTCTCGAATACGTTGCGATGCGCCCCCATAGCTTCGGCCTCCTCGCGGAAAAGCAGCCCGACTCCCTTGTTGGCGGTGATCCGGTTGCCGCGGAAGAGATTGTCACAGTCTTTGTGGCCGATCGAAATGCCGACGCCCTGATTGCCCCGCAGCTCATTATCTTCGAATTGGCCATTCCTAACGCGCCAACAGACGAATAGGCCGTCTCCTCCATTGTCAGTCGCGAGACAATGACGGACGACCGGACGTTCGGATCCACTGCCGGGATGCAAGCCCAGGCCGGCGTTTTTTTCCGCAAAGCATTTTTCCACCGTCACGCCGCGCGACACCTGAAAGCTGATGCCGTCGCCATTGAAACTGCGGACGACGCAACGCTGGATCGTGACCTCGGCGCACTCGAATCGGTAAATGCCACCATGACGGCAGCCATCTGCCGCCTTGCACGGCGTTTGGCCGCGCGTGCCCTCGATGGTGACGTCCTCCACGGCCGCATCCCTAATATTCCAGCCTCCCACTGCAGGGAAGGTCAATTCAACGCGGCCGTGGCGATGCACCATGTAATCATTGCGTAGCGGTTCGGACAGTCGAAACGTCGCCTTGCCATTTTTCGAAATCAACACCGCACTGGTCAGATCGAAGCCCGAGCTGTAATGATCGTCGCTGATGAGGACGCGGTCGCCTACCTTAAAGCCGGATGGGTCAGCCAAAGTGATCGTCCGCTGGTTGGCATCACCATCGGCCGCGAGTGCCGTCTTCGCGCCTTCGACCGGCGCCAGCACGGTCTTGCCTTCCGTACCTAATATCCGAATGTGGTCACGAAGCGTGATCGAATTCCGCAAAACGTACCGTCCGGGTCCGATGCGCACCGTGCCGCCGCCAAAATTCGCCACGTAGTCAATCGCCGCCTGAATCGCCCGATGATCCCCGCCGCGAATTTCGCCGTCGTCGATGCCAACGCGAACCTCTGGGCGTTCATCCGCTTCGTTCGCTCGCGTCTTAGGACAAATGAGGGTTCCGGCAATGACTACAACAAAGAAGATGTGGAATCTTTGAATTGAAGACATGGAACTTCTCCTAGCTATGTTTTGGCAGCCCAGCCCCTGTTCGAGTCGATTACCTGAATCCCGCTGGAACCCAGTTTCGCACCAGACGAAGCCGGCACCTACATCACAAGAGTATATCGTCTGGGAACTTTGGCAGCATTCTTATCTGGCCTAGTGATTCTCTGATCGTGGGGTTGAGCACTTGCTGGTTAGGCGCAAACTAATCCATATCTTATTACGTCCTCTATGGTAGATCCTTCGTGAACATGCTCCGCATATAGCCCTCGGCACCAAACAAACCGGAGGTAACCTTTCATGCGTCGACTTTGTGGGATAGCAGCGTTGGCCGGGGCGACTGGCCTGGCGAGTTTGGGCGGCTCTGTGGGGACCTGTTGCCGCAGGGCCTGAGAAGGGCAACTTGGCTGCGGCCCCGGCGGCCGCGAAGGACTCGCCTCAATTGCCCATCGCGCAATGCGCTCTCTTCAGCAGCGGCGTCGGCTACTTCCAGCGCGAGGCCGAGATTGAAGGCAACGCCCGCGTCGATTTGACCTTCCCCGTTTCCGATATCAACGACCTCCTCAAGAGCATGGTCTTGCAGGATCTAGGCGGCGGCCATGTCGCGGCCGTTAGC